>NZ_JASJUJ010000013.1:0-133810 GCF_047467975.1 Citrobacter sp. C348
CTTCCCTCTCTTCGCTTTGAAGTGTGTACTGTGCAGCATTTTAGTAGAGCTGAGTCTTGGCCTGATACCTCAGCACAAAAGGATGGGTATGGTGGCTGGTCTTGGGAAGATATTTATCATAAGTCCAAATATTCCCCTGAAAAGTTTGTTATTGCTGTTTCCAGCAACGGGATATTTGGCGGGCTTTTTTCTGGGAAATTACTTGCCACTGAGGTTGAGCTACAGTTTGTACAACGTGATATTCATTGCGCATCACTTAAAGGTTTCATGATCCCAGCGTCTATCACGTACAGTGCGATGTTAGGGCTGGTTATGGGTCGCGATATTCTTTCTGTGTGTGAGCCAGCCCCGGACATTGTTGAACGGTACATGACAAGCATGAAAGGTGATGTGACTTTTAATTTTGGGCAGAAAGGTGAAGTTACTAAGATGAGTGTACCGGTTGACGAGGTTTTACTCCCACCAACCGATCAGTAGACGGCTAACTTATATTCATTTCTCTGTGCTGATACTGCTGGTTCGTTTTCGACATACAGCACCGCTCTCTTTTCGTCTTTAGAGAGTTTTGGGAATAGAATTACACCTGTTTTACGCAGAGCTGCGATGCGCTGCATTGGTGTCATATCTTTAAATGTTGTCATCTCAGTCCTCCTTATGCGTAAACGTTTATACGTTCAGTAGGTGCTACTGCATAAAATAATTCTATACGCATTGCTCATAGTGTCAACCACTATTCAGATGCTCACCTATATACTAAATGTCCTCGATCTCCTCGCTATCCCTTGCTGTTCCTGACTTTACGGAAATAGCCGACTAAAGAGACCCTATACTCTAACTGCTTATTCTAAGCTGTATATCGCCGGGAGAATGCACCCCGCCCCCCTGCGGCTGGATCGCTGATACCCCCATCATATGTTAATCGGCTCGTGGAAATATCCTGCCGGTGATTGTACCTCTGGCGCATGGACTGTGGTGCTTAGCGTTTTGCTGGCTGAGATTAGAGTTGCCCGGATCTTCCAGAAATATCTGCCGGTGGGTTGTCGATATGCTGGCTGCATAACCTTTACTATATGGGGTCAGTTTGGATATAGAGAATTATTGTACGGTAAGCCTGTTTTTTGAACAGGCTTACCTGTAGCAATAGGGTGTACTCCCGCGCTATACAGCGTTTTCAGGGGATTTTGTCTTAATCGGATAACCTAAATGCGATACAGCAAGAGCGACAACCTAAAAGCGATAGCCACTGACGATAAATCAATCACTTACGTATCCGAATTGGTTAAATAATGTGCTTAGCGTACAAAAATTTCCGATCTCCAAACTGACCCCTATAAAGCAGGGAACGGTAACAGCATCACTGATGATGAAAAAGCTGGCCAGCTATCCGAAACAGAATGGTCTGGCAAAGGCTCTGAGGGAGATTGGCCGCATCGAAAGGTCATTGTTTATGCTGGACTGGTTCCGGGATCCTTCCCTACGTCGACGAGTACAGGCAGGGTTGAATAAAGGTGAGGCCCGCAATGCCCTTGTTCGAGCAGTCTTTATGCACCGACTGGGGGAAATCAGAGACCGTGGACTGGAAAACCAGAGCTACCGGGCCAGTGGGCTGACATTGCTGACTGCGGCGATCTCACTGTGGAATACGATATATATAGAAAGAGCCCTTGATGCTCTGAAGCGAAAAGGGATTCAGGTAAATGAACAGCTTATTGCTCATCTGTCCCCGTTGGGATGGGAGCACATAAATCTGAGTGGGGATTACGTCTGGCGAACAAATCTCAAGCTGGGACAGGGTAAATACCGCTCATTACGCTCAATGGATAGTAGTTTGTACAAAAAACAGGCTTAACGTAGGATATTTTCCGTTTTCCAAACGGACCCCAGATAATGCCCGATGACTTTGTCATGCAGCTCCACCGATTTTGAGAACGACAGCGACTTCCGTCCCAGCCGTGCCAGGTGCTGTCTCAGATTCAGGTTATGCCGCTCAATTCGCTGCGTATATCGCTTGCTGATTACGTGCAGCTTTCCCTTCAGGCGGGATTCATACAGCGGCCAGCCATCCGTCATCCATATCACCACGTCAAAGGGTGACAGCAGGCTCATAAGACGCCCCAGCGTCGCCATAGTGCGTTCACCGAATACGTGCGCAACAACCGTCTTCCGGAGCCTGTCATACGCGTAAAACAGCCAGCGCTGGCGCGATTTAGCCCCGACGTATCCCCACTGTTCGTCCATTTCCGCGCAGACGATGACGTCACTGCCCGGCTGTATGCGCGAGGTTACCGACTGCGGCCTGAGTTTTTTAAATGGCGGAAAATCGTGTTGAGGCCAACGCCCATAATGCGGGCGGTTGCCCGGCATCCAACGCCATTCATGGCCATATCAATGATTTTCTGGTGCGTACCGGGTTGAGAAGCGGTGTAAGTGAACTGCAGTTGCCATGTTTTACGGCAGTGAGAGCAGAGATAGCGCTGATGTCCGGCAGTGCTTTTGCCGTTACGCACCACCCCGTCAGTAGCTGAACAGGAGGGACAGCTGATAGAAACAGAAGCCACTGGAGCACCTCAAAAACACCATCATACACTAAATCAGTAAGTTGGCAGCATCACCGGCGATTGTTACTCGTTTTGGACAAGTCAGCCTGAAGGAAAATCAGCGACGAACCGGCACTGATTATTTGCATCCTGAACGTCTGTCCTTACCTCTGACATTGCGACCATCCTTAAAGCCCGCTTTACGCAACATCAGACGTTAGTAAGTCATTCTCAATATTGCTCTAATCAAAGTGAATCCCCAGATCTGATGCAATTTATGCAAATCAAATGCTCCAGAAGACGGCTGGCAGACTATCAACAGGATATCTGTATGGCCACTCTTGCACTCTGCATTCCGATTGACGCCGCATCGTAAGTTGAAGTTTGCTAATCTTTGAGATGTAGTACCCTCTATACAGTGCGGATTTTAATTAATGGAATAAATGATTATGAGTGAAAATGATACAATCCAAAAGAAGTCTAAAAGCCAGATTAACAAAGCGGTATTCTTTACATCTGCTTTGTTAATTTTCCTTCTTGTCGCCTTTGCCGCTGTATTCCCGGATGTCGCCGACAAAAATTTTAAACTACTTCAGCAACAAATCTTCACGAATGCCAGCTGGTTCTACATCCTTGCAGTGGCCCTGATTCTACTGAGTGTCTCGTTCCTGGGACTCTCACGCTACGGTGATATCAAACTGGGTCCGGACCATGCGCAGCCTGATTTTAGCTATCACTCCTGGTTTGCGATGCTTTTCTCGGCAGGGATGGGGATCGGCCTGATGTTCTTTGGCGTTGCTGAACCTGTGATGCATTATCTTTCACCTCCTGTCGGCACTCCAGAGACCGTTGCGGCAGCGAAGGAAGCAATGCGCCTGACGTTCTTCCACTGGGGCCTGCACGCATGGGCAATCTATGCCATTGTGGCACTGATCCTGGCCTTTTTCAGTTACCGTCACGGTCTGCCTTTAACGCTGCGTTCCGCACTTTATCCCATTATTGGCGAGCGCATATACGGACCTGTAGGCCATGCGGTTGATATTTTCGCCGTTATTGGCACCGTCTTTGGCGTTGCGACATCGCTGGGGTACGGTGTTTTGCAGGTGAATGCTGGTTTGAATCATCTTTTCGGGGTGCCTATTAATGAAACGGTGCAGGTGATTCTAATCGTTGTCATCACTGGTTTAGCGACGATTTCGGTGGTGTCCGGCCTGGACAAGGGAATACGTATACTGTCTGAGCTCAACCTGGGCCTGGCAGTGCTGCTGCTGGCGCTGGTCCTGTGTCTGGGACCAACCGTGCTTCTGCTGAAGTCATTTGTGGAAAATACGGGCGGTTATCTTTCTGAACTGGTGAGTAAAACTTTTAACCTTTATGCGTATGAACCTAAGTCGAGCAACTGGCTGGGGGGCTGGACATTACTGTACTGGGGATGGTGGCTTTCATGGTCGCCGTTTGTGGGGATGTTCATCGCAAGAGTCTCGCGCGGTCGAACCATTCGCGAGTTTGTCACCGGCGTGCTGTTTGTTCCCGCCGGCTTCACGCTCATGTGGATGACGGTGTTTGGTAACAGCGCAATCTATCTCATTATGCACCAGGGGGCGGCTGATCTCGCCAATACCGTTCAGCAGGATGTCGCGCTGGCCCTGTTTAATTTCCTGGAGCATTTCCCGTTTTCTTCCGTGCTGTCATTTATTGCAATGGCGATGGTCATTGTCTTCTTTGTCACCTCGGCTGACTCCGGGGCAATGGTTGTTGATACGCTGGCATCGGGTGGCGTCGCTAACACGCCTGTATGGCAGCGAATTTTCTGGGCCTCGCTCATAGGGATTGTGGCAATCGCACTGCTGATTGCGGGGGGACTGAGCGCGCTGCAAACCGTGACAATAGCGAGCGCATTACCTTTCTCAGTGATTTTACTGATATCCATATACGGATTATTAAAAGCCCTGCGTCGGGATTTGACCAAGCGTGAAAGCCTGAGCATGGCGACTATTGCTCCGACTGCAGCGCGTAACCCGATTCCATGGCAGAGACGCTTGCGCAATATCGCTTATCTGCCAAAGCGCTCTCTTGTGAAACGCTTTATGGGCGACGTTATCCAGCCCGCCATGACGCTGGTTCAGGAAGAACTGAATAAACAGGGAACGATAAGCCATATAAGTGATACTGATGACGAACGAATTCGGCTTGAAGTCGATTTGGGCAATGAGCTGAACTTTATTTATGAAGTGAGACTTCGTGGCTATAACTCACCGGCTTTCGCCATGGCTGCAATGGACAATGACGAGCAGCAGGTTGAGCAACATCGATATTATCGCGCTGAGGTCTATCTGAAAGAAGGCGGTCAAAACTATGATGTGATGGGCTGGAATCAGGAACAGCTGATTAATGACATACTGGACCAGTACGAAAAACACCTGCACTTCCTGCACCTCGTTCGTTAATACAAAAATGCCGTCCTGCCGGGCGGCATTTATTTTCCCGAACTTAATACAAGGATATGCTGAATGATTTTACGCTGGCAATGGATTCTCAGGCAGACACTTAAAAAGCTATGGTTCAGGGCAACGTTATTTGCAATGGTAGCAATAATAACGGCCCTTTTATCTATTCTTTTTAGATCAATGATCCCAGAGTCAGTATCAGTGAAGGTTGGTGCGGAAGCAGTTGATAATATTCTGAACATACTGGCATCGAGTATGCTGGCGGTGACCACATTTTCACTGAGTATCATGGTCACCGCTTACGGTTCAGCCACTACTAATGTGACGCCCAGAGCCACGCGTTTAGTTGTAGAAGACGTAACCACACAAAATGTACTGGCCACTTTTATCGGTTCTTTTCTCTTCAGCCTGGTAGGGATTATTGCCCTCAATATGGGAGCCTACGGAGAAAGGGGTAGAGTCATTTTATTCATTGTAACACTGGTTGTCATTGCCTTAATAATCATCACATTGCTTCGCTGGATACAGCATTTGACCTCTCTGGGCAGGGTAGGTGAGACAACAGCAAAAGTAGAACAGGCGGCGATCGAGACATTTATTGCGAGAGCAAAAAGTCCATGTCTTGGCGGATATCCATGGCTTGAGAACAATGAACAACCAAAAGGAACTGTTGCCGTATATCCGGAGAAAATTGGCTATGTTGAATATATTGACATGGTCAAGCTCGGCAGTCTGCTGAGCAATGATCCTCGTCATGTATATCTTGTGGCGCAGCCAGGCAGTTTCATACATCCATCGATGCCAGTTTTGTACCTGAGTTCTGGTCAGGAGTCATCAATCTGTACCGATTTACTTGAAACGATCATTGTCTCGGATGTGCGTTCATTTGCTCAGGATCCCCGATTCTGTCTCAGCGTCATGGCCGAAATAGCCTGCAGGGCCCTTTCGCCCGCAGTAAACGATCCCGGTACTGCGATTGATGTCATTGGCAGAGGTGTTCGAATACTCTCCGCTTACGCGCAGAATAAAATAGATGAAACTGAAGTGATATATCCTTCAGTACATGTTGCGCCACTTCAGATCAAAGACCTACTGGAAGACTTTTTCTTACCTGTTGCACGTGATGGTGCGAGTATGAGGGAGATTCAGATAAGAGTCCTTAAAGGACTGTCTATGCTGAGTAAGGGTTGGCCTGGGATGTTTGCTGAAGCCGCACATATACTGGCATCTGAAACATTAGAGCATGCAACTCGTACTGGTCATATAGGGGTCCGCTTGGAAAAAGGAAATTATCCTACGCTAAGCGCATTTTTTGCACAGATGGCTACCGACTGAACGTAACGTGTGAGTCATGATCAGAAATGTGTTAACTCTAGGAATTGACACGACTTACTGTTCGATGGGGAAATCATGTTTAGCTATCTCAAGGCTATGTATCATCAATCAAAAATTCAGGCTGAACTCAAGGCACAGATACATGAACAAACTACGGTTAATGCTATCTGTCATCACCCTGAATCAATCGAGATCATTGCGGTTTGTTCGACTGATGCGTATTACCGAAAACGTAAGGACGCTGCTTTTCTGACAACCTGTTCTGTGCTCATGCGTACTTTAAAAGATGAATCCGTACCGATGGTACTACGGAAAACAGCATGGCGATTATTGAACGAAAGATACCAACGAATTAAGTTAAATCAGGCTTATAGGATAGAAAATTTCTTGCTTGTTGCCGATTTTGAATATGCTCTCGAAGAACATGATGAACTAGCAGAGTAGTACTAGTGAGGCGATGAATACCGACAGTTAACGTGCATGTGACTTAAACGTCCGAAACCGAACGATTACGTACAGCATGTAGACAACATGTCCGAAAGTAAGCAAAACCATTAACGGACAGCCGGATCATTTCGTACATCCCTTACAGTCAGGGGTTCGCGCTCAATGGAACGAAATCACCCGTTAGCTTAAAACGCTTAACGTAGGATAATTTCCTTTTTCCAAGCGGACCCGTTCAACGTCACTTCTGATGTTCAGCTTCGGCTAATCGCGACAAATTTTCTTTTGCCAACCACATTTCCACTTCTGTAAGACTTAGTTGTACTTCCTCTCTGAGTGAAAAATCAGCTAGCGGCTGCTGTTCAAGCGCTGCGCACATCCTGCTGGCAGAACGCATCCCCATGCTGGCGCAGCTGCTTTTTAGCTGATGTGCCAGACGTTTTATCTTCTCGTACTCACATGCTGCGCGCGCTGCGTCAATCTCATCTAATACAGGAAGGGTGTGTTGCTTAAAGAGCGCTAACCATTCGTGCACCTTTTGCCATCCCATTAGCTGGATATCCCCGGCTAATTGCTGGGTATCTAACCGTTGGTTGTCATTTTCTAATGCAACCGGGAGAGGGGCGTTACCGTGGAGATAATGGGTAATGAGCCGACTAAGTTCATCCCGGGGAACCGGTTTTTGAATAACGCCGAGAAACAGGGTGCTGGTTCTTTGGCTTAGCGTTTCGTCGATGACGTGTGCGCTAAAGCCTATTAGCTTTAACGTCGGAAACTCGTGGGTTAACTGTTGCGCCAGCGTGATGCCGTCGATATCCGGAAGATCAAAATCAACCAGCGCGGCATTATACTGGGCGTCTTGCTGCAGTATGGTGAGCGCCGCAGCCGCACTGTCGGCAGCGGTGACCTGGGCGCCATTGAGGGTGAGCATTTCTGTACTGATGCGCTGCGTGAGGGGGGTATCCTCGATTAGCAGTAAGCGTAAACCCTGTAACGATATGGCACGTGGAACGGATTTAGCTACCGGCATCGCGCCAGCCCGTAATGGCAGACGCAGACGAAAGCAGCTTCCGACTCCCGGCGTACTGGTGACGCTCAGTTCTCCCTGCATCGCCTGCGCAAGGCTGGCACTGATAGTGAGTCCAAGCCCGGTCCCCCCACGTTTACCGCTAACCTGAACAAACGGCTGAAAAATATCGCGCTGATGGACAGGGTCAATCCCGCATCCCGTGTCCTCAACCTCAATATACCAGTCCTGATCTTTACATCGGCTACGCAGGGTGATGTGTCCGCGATCGGTAAAGCGCAGCGCGTTGTTTAATAGGTTAGTTATGATTTGCCGAATGCGGCGCGGATCGCCGCGTAGGGAGTCGGGGACATCGTCGGCAAAATCCGTAACCAGCACGACCGGGCGACCCACAACGCGACCATGCATGAGCTGAAGCGTACTTTCCAGCAAGGGTCTGGGCTCAAAAGGTTCATCGCCGATCGCCACATTTTTTCCGCCCGCTTCGATGGCGGAATAGTCCAGGATATCGTTGAGGATGGTCAGCAGAGACTCGCCAGAGTCGGTGATTGCGCGCAGATTCTCCTGATGCTGCGCCAGAGCGGGATTGTCTGAGAGCAACTGCGCAGTGCCGAGGATCCCATACAGCGGGGTGCGTATTTCATGGCTCATGGCGGCAAGAAACGCCGATTTTGCCTGGTTGGCTTTTTCGGCTTCTGCCCGCGCCTGCCGGTGTTCAGACACCATAGAACGCAGTTCGGCGGTGCGAGCTTTTACCTGAGCGGCCAGATGTTCGCGATGGCTATTAAGGGCGTGAACGCTGCCGCGAAAGGCGTCCATTAACCGCCCGATGGTATCCAGTTCGCGAACGCCCGCGGTTTCCGGAAATGGGGAGTCAATATCACCTTCAAGCAGACGCTGTAACGCCTGGGTTTGCTGCGCCAACGGGCGCGTGACCGAGCGGTAAACTACGCGCCAAAGAATGAGAATTAACAAGCACAATGACACCGCACCTAACAGCAGCAGCAGCGTTTGCCCGCGCTGGCTGGCCTGTTTGAGATGCGCCAGCCCGGTCTGATTGCGTTGGCCAATGATTTCTACCAACTGACTGACTTCGCTACTGAAACGGGTAAATTGCTCGATATTGTTCTGCGATAAGATCTGTAAGCGGGTGGTGATGTCATTATCCTGACGATACAGGGCCAGCAGATCGACATAACGGCTTATCGAATTTACAGCGCCGGCAACCTGAGTGCGTACCAGCGGATCTTCAATGCGTATTTGTCGGCGGTGAAGCACTCTGACGGCGGCATTAAGCTGGGTTTCCAGCGCTGCAAGGTTATTCTGCGCCTGGTTATTCCCCAGATTCATCACCATTTGCTGCACGCGTAGCGCGCTCAGGCGCAGTTCATTCATCTGGTTATAATATTCCAGATCGATATCGATAAGCCTGTCGAGAGCGTGTTCTGCCGCCTGTCCCTGATGGCTCTCAATCAAATCATAAATGCTTGCCTGCGTAGCGCCCGCCGAGGTGGCGGCATTACTGGCCTGACCGCGCGCCATTTCGGCAACGTCGGCGGTAGCCTCAACAATATGTTGGCTGAGCTGTTGCTGCCGATCGCGCAGTTTCAGACGTTCGCCAACCAACTCCCCCTGATGGCTTAACGACTGGGCGATCTCTTTTTCCTGTTGTTCAATGGCCGACGTGTCAAAGCCCTGCTCGCGCAGGGTTTTCAGTAAAGCGGTTATTTTCAGGCTTTGGGCGGTTAACATACGCCCCTGAGCCAGCCACATATTTTCATTATCTGCGGTGGTCAGATTCTGCGCGGAAAACAGTTCCCAGGCGCTGGCTTCGCTGAGCTGGCGCGCCATGTCCATGGTCGGGATCAGCGCCTGGGTATTGGCCTGCTCAACCTGGCTGACAAAACGCAGGTTATACCAGCCAACCAGCGTACTAATGAGGGTCAGTGCCGCCATCAGCCCGAAGCCTATCCACAGTCGTTTGGTCAGAGATAAATTCACTGTCGGGTCGCCACAGATTAAAAAGGTTGAGTCCAAAAGAGGAAAGCAACTAGGATAAAGCCTTATCAATGTTGAGGCTATCATGCGCGTATTGGTTTTCCTGCTTATCACACTTTTTCCCGGCTTAGGTCACGCGACCGGGTCCGCACTGCTGCGCTGGCAGGATACTCAGCAGGCAGTGCCGGAGCCGCTAACGGACGTTACTGCAAACAAAGTCTGGAAACTGTGCGCGCTGTATCCCAGCCTGAAGGATTCCTACTGGCTTTCCGTGAATTACGGCATGCTGGAGGCGGCGAAAAAATACGGCGTAAGCCTGAAGGTGCTCGAGGCGGGAGGGTATCGCCAGTTCGACACGCAAAAATCACAAATCGCTCAATGCCAGCAATGGGGCGCGGATGCCATTTTGTTGGGCAGCAGCACGACGACTTTTCCGGATTTGCAGGCGCAGGTTGGCACGCTGCCGGTTATCGAGGTGGTGAATGTTATCCATGACGCAACGGTAAAAGCCCGGGTTGGGGTTCCGTGGTTCCAGATGGGTTATCAGCCTGGCCGCTATTTGGTTAAGTGGAGCGCGGGCAAACCGCTAAAGGTCTTATTATTGCCAGGACCTGATGACGCCGGGGGCAGTCGTGAGATGGTGGCCGGATTCCGTCAGGCGATTGCTGGCAGTCAGGTGCGCATCGTGGATGTGGCGTTGGGCGATAATGATATTGAAATACAGCGTAACCTGCTGCAGGAGATGCTTGAGCGTCACCCGGATGTCGACGTGGTGGCCGGTACGGCAATTGCTGCTGAAGCGGCGATGGGGGAGAAGCGCAATCAGGGCGCGCCGTTAACTGTCGTCTCTTTTTATCTGTCGCATCAGGTGTATCGCGGGCTTAAACGCGAAAGAATCATTATGGCTGCCAGCGATCAAATGGTCTGGCAAGGTGAACTGGCGATTCAGCAGGCTATCAGAGTATTACAAGGACAACCGGTGCCGGAAAATATCAGTCCCCCGATCCTGGTGCTCACCCCGAAAAATGCCGACAGCCAGCATGTAAAGTGCTCGTTGTCACCCGGCGGATTCCGTCCTGTTTATCTGTATCAGTACACGTCGGCCGCTAAAAAATAGCCTTCCCCGTGCTGTGTCACCAGTAAATCAGCCCGCAGCTTGTGGCGTAAACGGCGGATCAGTACGTCCACGGTGCGTAAGTCCGGATTGTCTACCCGTCGTGCCGAAAGCATGCGCAGTAAACGTTCGCGACTGAGAATTTCCCCCGGATTGGTGACAAACGCGACCAGCATTTCATACTCGGCGCGGGTGAGTTTGATTGCCTCGTCGCCCAGTTCCAGAGTATGACGGGAGACGTTCAAACAATACCCGGCAAACTGATAGCAGTTGTCTTTGGCCTCCGGTCGCGCCTCGCGGGCAAGGTCGATACGCCAGAGTAAATTTTTCACTCTCACCACCAGTTCACGTAGCTCCAGCGGCTTGGTGACATAATCATCAGCCCCCATTTCCAGGCCAACGATACGGTCAATTTGGTCACTACGACCCGTTACCAGGATGATCCCCACCGTTGAGCGTTCACGCAGGGCGCGGGTCAGCATTAAGCCATTTTCATCCGGGAGATTGATATCTAACAGAATAAGATCGACAGAGTGTTGTGACATGATTTCACGCAGGCCGGCTCCGCTGGCTGTGACCGAGACGTGATAACCTTCCTGTTCAAAATAAGCCTGTAATCGTGCCTGGGTAACGGGTTCATCCTCAACAATGACAATGTGATGCGACATCCTGGTTGTTGTCTCTTTCTGTTCATATCTGTTCACATTGTGCCGCAAGCCATTCATCCTGACCAGTGTTGCCGTTCACATTTGCGAAATAAGATCCTCTGTAACTAAACAATATATTTACAGGGGCTATTATGCGGAAACTATGGAGGGCGCTGCTCAGACCGAGCGCACGTTGGTCAGTGTTGGCGCTGGTCGTCATCGGGATGGTGGTCGGTATCGCGCTGATCGTCTTACCGCACGTTGGCATTAAATTAACCAGTTCAACCGAATTTTGCGTGAGCTGCCACAGCATGCAGCCGGTTTATGAAGAATATAAACAGTCTGCGCATTTTCAGAATGCCTCCGGGGTGCGCGCAGAGTGTCATGATTGCCACATTCCATCCGATATCCCTGGCATGGTGAAACGTAAGCTGGAGGCCAGCAACGATATTTACCAGACCTTTGTTGCCCACTCTATTGATACTCCTGAGAAATTCGAAGCCAAACGTGCCGAGCTGGCGGAGCGCGAATGGGCGCGAATGAAAGAGAACAACTCCGCGACCTGTCGTTCCTGTCATAACTATGATGCGATGGATCACGCGAAACAGCACCCTGAAGCTGCGCGTCAGATGAAGATTGCGGCCAAGGACAATCAATCCTGTATTGACTGCCATAAAGGTATTGCGCATCAGCTTCCCGATATGAGCAGCGGTTTCCGCAAGCAGTTTGACCAGTTACGCGCCAACGCAAACGACGATGGCGATACGCTCTATTCCCTGGACATCAAACCTATTTATGCCGCCAAAGGGGATAAAGAACCTGCGGGCTCACTGCTGCCTGCTTCTGAAGTAAAAGTGTTAAAGCGTGACGGCGACTGGCTGCAAATTGAGATTGTGGGCTGGACAGAGAGTAACGGGCGTCAGCGCGTGCTGGCGCAATTGCCGGGTAAACGCATTTTTGTGGCCTCCATTCGTGGCGACATTCAGCAGCACGTGAAAACCCTGGAGCAAACGACCGTCGCGGAAACGAATACGCAGTGGAGCAAGCTGCAGGCCACCGCCTGGATGCAGAAGGGCGATATGGTTAACGACATTAAGCCAATCTGGGCTTATGCCGACTCGCTCTATAACGGAACCTGTAACCAGTGCCACGGCGCACCTGAGAAAGAACACTTTGACGCCAACGGCTGGATTGGCACGTTGAACGGCATGATTGGATTTACCAGTCTGGATAAACGTGAAGAACGTACCTTACTGAAATATCTGCAGATGAATGCCTCTGACACCACGGACAAGCCGCATGGCGATAAGGGAGAAAGCAATGAAAAATAACGATCTCTTTCAGGCATCTCGCCGTCGTTTTCTACTGCAGTTGGGCGGCTTGACCGTCGCTGGTATGTTAGGACCTTCGCTGCTCACACCGCGCAGCGCCAACGCCGCAGAGGTGCAGGGAACTGGCGTCAAAGAGGGGATCCTGACCGGATCTCACTGGGGGGCAATCCGCGCCACCGTGGTTGATGGGCGTTTTATTGAAGCCAAACCGTTTGAGCGTGACAAGTACCCGTCAAAAATGATCGCCGGACTGCCGGATCACGTGCATGGTGGGGCGCGTATTCGCTATCCAATGGTCCGCGTCGACTGGTTGCGTAAACGCCATCAGAGCGATACCACGCAGCGTGGAGATAACCGCTTTGTGCGCGTTTCGTGGGATGAAGCGCTGGACTTCTTCTATCAGGAGCTGGAGCGAATTCAGAAGACCTATGGCCCGAGCGCGCTGCTGACGGCCAGCGGTTGGCAATCAACCGGCATGTTCCATAACGCCTCGGGGATGCTGGCGCGCGCCATTGCGCTGCACGGCAACAGCGTAAGTACCGGGGGCGACTATTCCACTGGTGCAGCCCAGTTGATTCTGCCGCGCGTGGTCGGGTCAATGGAGGTATATGAACAGCAGACCTCATGGCCGCTGGTGCTGAAAAACAGCAAAACGATTGTGCTGTGGGGTTCCGACCTGATTAAAAACCAGCAGGCGAACTGGTGGTGCCCGGATCATGATGTTTATGAATACTACGAACAACTGAAAGAAAAAGTGGCGCGCGGCGAGATCTCGGTTATCAGCGTTGATCCGGTCATCACCTCGACGCACGACTACCTGGGCCGCGACAAGGTTAAACACGTCGCTGTGAATCCGCAGGCCGATGTGCCGCTACAGCTGGCGCTGGCGCACACACTTTATACCGAGAAGCTCTACGATAAGCATTTTCTCGATAACTACTGCGTTGGGTTTGAGCAGTTTCTGCCATATCTGCTGGGGGAAAGTGACGGACAGCCTAAAGATGCCCAGTGGGCGCAAAAAATATGCGGGATTGATGCCGATACGATTCGTGAACTGGCGCGGCAAATGGCGGGCGGAAGAACGCAGATTATTGCCGGCTGGTGCGTCCAGCGTATGCAGCACGGGGAACAGTGGGCGTGGATGATCGTGGTGCTGGCCTCAATGCTTGGACAAATCGGCTTACCCGGCGGTGGCTTCGGCTTTGGCTGGCACTACAACGGCGCGGGCACGCCAAGCCGCAAAGGGATTATCCTGAGCGGTTTTTCTGGCTCCACCACCGTACCTCCTGTGCATGACAGCACTGATTATAAGGGGTACAGCAGCACCATCCCGATCGCGCGTTTTATCGATGCGATTCTTGAGCCGGGTAAACAAATTAACTGGAACGGCAAAACCGTTAAGTTGCCGCCGTTGAAGATGTGCGTTTTTGCTGGGACCAACCCTTTCCATCGTCACCAGCAGATCAATCGTATTATTGAGGGCTGGCGTAAGCTGGAAACCGTTATCGCCATCGATAATCAGTGGACCTCGACCTGTCGATTCGCTGACATCGTATTGCCCGCGACGACCCAGTTTGAGCGTAACGATCTTGACCAGTATGGCAACCACTCCAACCGCGGCATTATCGCCATGAAACAGTTGGTGCAGCCGCAATTTGAAGCACGTAATGATTTCGATATTTTCCGCGATCTCTGCCGCCGCTTTAATCGTGAAGAAGCCTTTACCGAAGGGCTGGATGAGATGGGTTGGCTGAAACGGATCTGGCAGGAAGGAAGCCAGCAGGGGAAAGGGCGCGGCGTTCATCTCCCCGCTTTTGACGTTTTCTGGAATCAGCAAGAGTACGTTGAATTCGAACATCCGCAGATGTTTGTACGTCATCAGGCATTCCGCGACGACCCCGATCTTGAGCCGCTGGGCACGCCGAGCGGATTGATCGAAATTTTCTCGAAAACCATTGCCGGTATGCAGTATGACGACTGCCAGGGGCATCCGATGTGGTTTGAGAAAATCGAACGCTCACATGGTGGACCCGGGTCGCAGCGTTGGCCACTGCATCTGCAATCTGTTCACCCTGATTTCCGTCTGCACTCGCAGCTTTGTGAATCTGAAGCGCTGCGTAAGCATTATGCGGTAAGCGGTAAAGAGCCGGTGTTTATCAACCCTCAGGATGCCAGCGTCAGGGGGATTCGCAACGGTGATATTGTCCGTGTCTTTAACGCACGTGGACAAGTACTGGCCGGGGCGGTTGTCTCCGATCTCTACTCGCCAGGCGTGGCGCGTATTCATGAAGGTGCCTGGTACGACCCTGATAACGGCGGAGAAACTGGGGCGCTGTGTAAATACGGCAATCCGAACGTATTAACAATCGATATCGGCACGTCTCAACTGGCACAGGCGACCAGCGCTCATACCACGCTGGTGGAAATTGAGAAATATACCGGCAAGGTGGATAACGTGACGGCGTTCAGCGGCCCGATAAAAATGGTGGCGCAGTGCGAATATGTTCCGGCGGAGAAGGTATCGTCATGATAAAACACTCTTCCCTGACAACAGAACAGATGGCCTGCGTTTACGCCTGGCTGGCGCAGTTGTTTTCCCGGGAACGTGACGATGACAGCCTGGCACTTTTGCAGTCCAGCGAAATGGCTGAGTGGTTCGCGGTGCTAAAAGGTGAACCGTCGCTTGAAGCGGAAGTCCTTCAGCTGGAGGAGAAAATTGCTGCGCTTCAGGTGCGTGAGGACGCAACCCTCGAACTGGCGGCTGATTTTTGTAGCCTTTTTCTGATGACGGAAAAACACGCGGCGTTACCCTATGCGTCGGCCCATCTTGAAGGAGGGCCGAATTACGGGGTCATTAAACGATTGTTAGCCGATGCTGGCATGCAGGTAAGCGAAACGTTTAGCGAGTCAGCCGATCATCTGGCAATTTTTATCGAACTGCTGAGTCATCTGCATTTTTCTCTGGGAGAGTCCGGGCTTAGCCGCCAGCGTATTGATGCGCTGCGCAGAGAAACGCTGGCGGGGCTGTTACGCTGGTTACCGGAATTCACCGCCAAATGCCGCCGCTATGATGACTTTGGTTTCTATGGCGCGCTGAGTCAGCTGTTGCTGGCACTGGTCAGGCTGGATATTCAGAACTGAGTGATGGCCTAAGCCACAGAAAAACGGGAATACATTCGCTCTAATGCTTGCCATTTTAACGAAAATGAAAGGGCGTAATGAGTAACTGAGAGTGGGACATCCGGAGGCAATGAATCTGTTGCCTCCGGTATATTGCTACGTTTACGGGGTCCGCTTGGAAAACGGAAATTATCCCACGCTAAGACTATATTTTGTACAGCAGTGGAGAAGGATGAGAGACCAGCAGTTCATTAACAGGGACTCCTTTTTGCTTAAGCGGCTCAATGGTTCTTTCTATATAAACCGTATTCCAGAGTGTTATCGCCGCCGTATGTAGTGTCAGCGCCGGTGGCGTGGTAACGCTGATCCTCCCACCCCCAGATCCCTGATTTCATTCAGCCGGTGCATGAAGGATGCTCGCCCAAGGGCCTCACCCTTATTCAGCCCCGCCTGTATGCATCGGCCTAAGCCTTTATCGCAAAATCAGTCCAGCATAAACAGCGTCCGATCTCTGCAGAAAATCGCCCTCTGCGCTACGAGTTTGAACGCATTTACTCTGTTTATAGGTAACATTCGCTCCACGATATAATGATATCGGCAACGTATTCAGCATCCTGAGCATGAGTCAGAAGGTGATCCGCCTTACCCAACGAAATGAAACTCTTGGGATGCTTTGCTGCTTTGAATATTTTTTCGGCCTGCTCAATTAACACAGTATCATCTTCAGTCGCATGAAAAATAAGCAGAGGCTTGTTCATGGCGAACACCTTATGAGCGATTTTGTGTTCCTGAATATTGTCCAGCATCTGTTTCTTTAAGGTAAATACCCGCCCGGCCAGCTCAACGGGATAGGCTCCATGCTGGTTAATGTTTTCAACATCATCCTTAAAAAGACGTTTTACGTGTGTCAGTTCTCCGGGTGATCCTATGGTGACAACGGCCTTTGCCTCAGGAACTTCGCCGGCAATAGACAGAATGGCCGATCCCCCCAGGCTATGGCCGATGAGCAAAGAAGGCGCTTCGTACTGTCGGCGGAGATAATCTACCGCGCAAAGCAGGTCCGAAATATTGGATGAGAAGTTGGTGTTGGAAAAATCCCCTTCGCTGTTTCCCAGACCAGTAAAATCAAACCGGAGAACGGCGATAGCATTCTCTGTCAGTTTCCGCGCAATACGCGCCGCGCCTTTGAGGTCTTTGCCACACGTAAAACAATGAGCTAACAGCGCAAACGCTTTAGGATTTTCAGGAAGTTCAAGCAATCCGGCCAGTTCTTCACCAGCCGCATTTTTGAACGTAAATTTTAGTTTTTTCATAGGATATTCCAGGTCTTAAACTGATTTCATATGTTTGATCGCAGGGAAAAATAATCTTCTGCTCTGCATCTGGCATTACGCGTTTTCCTTCCTCTACTGGGGATGTGAAACAGAATTCATTCCGAATGCCTGTCCTCACCTTCCAGTTTGAAAGCTGATTATTGCTTCCTGTTCGGTGATCACTTACGCTATGCTACCAACTAGATGGTAGTTTACAAGAATTTTATGAGGTCTCACTGAATGGCCAATTGCGCGCTCATTCTTAAAATATCCCTGGCAATGCTGGCGTTTGCTGCAAACTCTATTCTGTGCCGTCTGGCCCTGCAGGGAGGCCACATTGATCCCCTTTCATTCAGCAGCCTCAGGCTGGCCAGTGGTGCACTCGTCCTGTCACCTTTCTTGTTTTATCACGCAAAAACTACATTATCGCTGTGGCGTCCGCTGAGCGAATTTTACCTCATGGTGTACGCAGTGCTCTTCTCTGTCGCCTATATCCATCTCGATACCGGGGCAGGTGCGCTGTTACTTTTTGGTGCCGTACAGTTTGCGATGGTGATCCACGGATTATTTAAAGGGGAATCACTCTCCGTTACCGGCTCCTCATCGTGTATAACTCCTTTCTCTCTGGCCGTTTTGTCCTGTCAGGATGTCGTCAGAACCCGGCATAACACCCTGTGCCGGGAACACAAAAGGCACGGATGAACAGGTCGTGAATATTCTTAGTGAAGCCTGCTGATGACATGTCTGGCGACAAAAAAATGCCGCCCTTAAGGGGCGGCTTATGCCAGCGTCACGGGGTTATCGTCTGACCGCCATGATGCCCGCATCGACATCCCAGATAGCGCCCGTCACCCATGAGGTTTTGTCAGACAACAGGAAGAGAATAGTGTTTGCCACATCTTCGGCAGTTCCGACGCGTCCCAGCGGGTGGAAATCGTTCAGCGACTTCATAGCATCTGCGATATCCGCTTTGTCCATGAAGCCTTCGTATATCGGCGTATGAACAATCCCGGGAGACACCGCGTTGACACGAATACCCGCGCTGGCCAGCTCAATCGCCAGATTACGCGTCAGGGCATGCAGACCCGCTTTTGCCATTGAATAGGCCGAGGCCGGCGAGTCACCCAGTGCAGCCTGAGCACCAATCGAACCGACGTTGACGATAGACCCTTCGAGCTTCGCGGCGAGCATGTTCTTCACGACATCCTGTGTAATAAAGAACGTGGCTCGGTTCAGCGAAAGATACATGTCATAATCGGCAAAGCTGTGCTCGGTAAATCCTTTGGGCATGAAGATACCGGCGGCATTCACCATCAGGCTGATATCGCGATGGTGAGCATTAATTTCCTGACGGATAGTTTCCATACCTTCTTCGGTCATCAGGTTCGCCGCGATGACCGCAACCGGTCCCAGAGGGCTCAGTTCTTTTTGCACCGCTTCGGCTTTGTCTTTTTTATTCCCGGTCAGCACGACACTGCCGCCCGCTTCCAGTACCATGCGTGCCACGGCCAGGCCCATGCCGCTGGTACCGCCGACGACGAGCAGTTTTTTACCTTTGAAAAAAGTGTTCATTTTCTGACTCCATTACTGGTGGGTAAGACGTTGCCGGCAGCGTGAAACTGCCGGCGGTTGACGGATTAAATACTGCAGCCATCCGTTCCGCAGGTCTGACCCGCAGTGGCTGAAAATTCGGTTTGCTGTTCATCCCAGACCTGACGCAGGGCATTCAAAAAGTTATCTGCTGCCTGAGCCCCGCTGATGGCATATTTTTCGTTCATCACAAAAACCGGAACGCCGCTGAGGCCAATAGACTGTGCGTGGGCTTCATCGTCGGAAACGGTGGCGCGAAAATCGTCATTTTCCAGGGCGGCTTCAGCGTCAGCTTTCGGCATACCGGCTTCTACGGCCATGGCAACGAGCTGCTGACGGTCAAAGAGAGAGCGACCTTCGGTGATACTGCCATGATAAAAACGTTCTTCCACCGCGTCCGCAATTCCGGCCTTACGCGCGGCAACCAGCAGGGTGTGTGCATCTTCTGTATCACCAAACATCATGCCGTCGAAGTTGTAGATCAGACCTTCAGATTTACCGGCGGTGCCCACCTGATTCATCATCAGCTCCGCTGAATGCTGACTGCCCAGCTTTTTAACGATGGCATCCTTAAAAGGCATCGCGGGAGTACCACCGGCCAGACGGTAGCTGTGATGGCGGATCA
The DNA here is from genome assembly GCF_047467975.1 of Citrobacter sp. C348. Lineage (NCBI taxonomy): Bacteria > Pseudomonadati > Pseudomonadota > Gammaproteobacteria > Enterobacterales > Enterobacteriaceae > Citrobacter > Citrobacter sp. C348. The sequence continues at coordinate 19,529 of NZ_JASJUJ010000013.1, forward strand.
CCACCTGGTCGCGAAATTCAAAGCGATTCAGACCCTGTTCAAATCTTTTTTTAGCAATCCAGCACCACGGGCAGACCAAATCTGACCAGATATCGATGGTAAGGGTGGGTTTCAGCGTTTGCATAATGATTCCTCAAAGACGTTGGGCGGTCGGATCTCACTTATCAGAGAACCGCGACCGTATGGGATTTATTGCGCCTGCCAGACCGGGTAATCGGTATAGCCTTTTTCCGGGGAACCACTGACGCCGTAGTAGGTGGCGCGGTCACTTTCTGCCAGTGGCCAGCCGTTTTGCATTCTTTCAACCAGATCCGGGTTAGCGATGTAGGGCACACCAAATGCCACCAGATCCAGCTCATCATCTTCCAGAGCCTGCTCTGCGATATCACGGGTAAAACCGCCGGCAGCGATGATGGTGCCTTTAAACGTGTTGCGAAAACGGCGGCGGAAGCCTTCCGGAAGTGGCGCTTTGGTGTACACCGGCTGATAGTAAAGGTGTACGTAGGCCAGTTCCCGCTGACCGAGCGCGTCGGTGATGGCTGACCAGGTTTGCTCTTCACCTTCATACGGCGCGAGGTCATAAATGCGGCCGAACGGTGACAGGCGCACGGCAACGTGGCTGTTACCCACGGCTTCCGCCACGGCGTCAATGGTCTCCAGCAGGAAACGCTGACGATTTTCCACCGAGCCGCCGTATTCGTCGGTGCGGGTGTTCAGTTCGCTACTGAGGAACTGGTCAAAGATGAATCCGTTTGCCGCCATGATTTCCACGCCGTCAAAGCCGGCTTCCATCGCCAGGCGTGCGGAGTGCACGAAGTCTGCAGTGATGCGTTTAACTTCATGCGTTTCCAGCGCGCGTGGCTGGCTTGGTACAACCGGGCCCGGTTCTCCGGATTCGGTCAGCGCAAAAACGGTGGTATTGACCGCCTGAACGGTGCCCGCTGAAACCGGCGCTATGTGGCCTGGCTGAAGAGAGACGTGAGACATACGGCCGACGTGCCAGAGCTGCGCGAAAATACGGCCACCTTTGGCGTGAACCGCTTGTGTCACCTTACGCCAGCCCTGGACGTGTTCGTCGTTGTAGATACCAGGGGTATAAAGGTAACCCCGGCCTTCTTCTGAAACCGGCATCCCTTCGGTGATGAGCAGGCCAGCAGAAGCACGCTGTGCATAGTACAAAGCCACGACCTCATCCGGCACGTCATTCATGGTGCGGGTGCGGGTCATCGGTGCCATGACTACACGGTTTTTTAACGCCAGGCCAGACAGATTGTAGGGGGTGAAAAGCTTACTCATCGTATACCTCACAAAAAACAAAAAGGAGTATCCCGGCAGGGATTTGCACAGCCCGGCAGTATCATCGACTGGACGTCGCGCACTGGAGTTGCATAAACATCTGATGGGTGGCAATATACCAACCATCTAGTAGGTAGGTCAATGGCTGTGTTGTATTTTTTTGTCATAACGCAGCCATTTCTGAATTGTCACTCATTTTGCGAGGTCATCACCATGCGTACATTAACAGCTTATAACGAAGATAATTTCCGCCAGATAGAGCAGTACAACGGAATATCGGTGGTACGTTTCTCTGCACCCTGGTGTCCGCCCTGTCAGGCCAGCGAAGAAATGTTCAGTCAGTTTGCAGACCGGCTCGATAGAGATATTCAGGTGGGGAAAGTCAATGTAGATCAGGCGCCGGTGCTGACAACCAAATACGAGATCTGGGGGCTGCCGTCTGTGCTGATATTTCATGAAGGGCAATTAGTTAAACGCATACCGGGTGTGAAACCTGCATCGGTATATGCTCAGGCTATTGCGGACATAAAAAAAGGGCAGTAATGCCCTTTTAACGTGGAATTTATTAATGCTTAACCGCGTGCCTGACCGACGGCATCCAGAGTGCGGGCTGAATAAATGACCGCCGCGCCAGCGTTGAGGTTAATCGCCACGCCCAGCGCTTCAGCAATTTCAGCGTCGGTTGCACCGGCTTTCACAGCGGCGTCGGCGTGAAAAGCAATACAGCCGTCGCAGCGGGTTGTGACTGCGCACGCCAGGGCAATGAGTTCACGCACTTTTGCGCCCAAAAGGTCAGTTTTGTTACCTGCGTTGCCCAGGGCAACCACGCCTTTCATGGTCTCGGGGGTCAGTTTGCCCAACTCGCCTAAACGTTGCATTAACTCTGAGCGATAGTTGTTCCAGTCCAGCATAGTGTCATTCTCCTGAATGAGGGGTATTAAGAAGCAGTTTTATATACTTAAGGCTGTTGGCGAAGACTTCGGGTCTGGCCGTTGCATGCGCCACTACGCTTGAGCCTTCACAGACATTAATGATCATCAAAGCAATATCTGATGGTTCGGCATGGGATGAAAACTCACCTGACTCCATGCCCGCCCTGACGACTTTTGTGAGCCACTCGATTTGCATATCGAAATAAAGTGATGTCTGTACAGTAATTGCCTGAGGCAGATTGGCGGTCTCTGCTGACAACGCACAACACAGTGGCAGTAGCGAAGCTTTATGGCTTTGCGCGAAGATATCGATGTAAGCCGCAATTCTTCTCTCCGCGCTTTTCTCAGTCGCCTCTATCTGCTCAAATACGCGTTGTGTATCAGAGAACGCCTGTATTACCACCTGCTCACCCAGAATATCTTTGGTCGGGAAATGGTGATGAATACTGGCCTTGGTGATACCCACTATTTTTGATAAATCAGCATAGCTGAATGCTGAATACCCTTTTTCGCGCATCAGGTGTTCTGCTTCGCTGAGCAGCCGTTCCCGTGTCATGGTTGTCATAATTACTCCATATAATCTACTAGTTGATAGATTATATTGTTGCTATTTTTCCGTAGCAAGTTGTATCACTGACTCAGTATCGTGCAGAGCTGAACGTCACTGCCATCCTGCATTCTGAATGGCAGCATTACATCTCTGACATCACGCCAGGCGTGTAATCATTTCAACCGGATTAGCCAGAGTATCGTGGATTGGCGAATTCTTTTGCATTTCGCTGACCAGCGCTTCTAACTCCTCGCGACTGGCGGTCTTGCTCGTAAGGTGAACATCGACGCGAATAGATTTCGCACCTTTACGCACGTTGCTGTCCAGCCCAAGGAAGCCGTTGAGGTTGATATCGAAATTAAGATCCAGCTCGATACCGTCCAGGTCGATCCCTTTTTCAGCAGCCATCATGGTAAGGGTGGCGGTATAACAGCCAGCCAGCGCCTGCATGATGTATTCAGTCGGGCTCATGCCGGTATCGGTGCCGAGTAAACCTGCGGGTTCATCACCGATATTAGAAAATTTCCCCACACGGCTGGTATCGATAACGCCGTTCTGGATTGTGGCGCCGGTCTCTGTGCGAACGGTTAATCCGCCGCTGGAACGGGCTTTCATCTGGAAAGTCAGGTTACCCAGGCCAGGCTGGCTGCGAACTGCTTCACGGGTATTGTGGATCGCAGCTGCGTCTGCAGAAGGTTTAACGGTAGTAGACATAATGGCTCCTGTAATTTCTTGATAAAAGGTATAGCTGGTGTAATCAGCACCAACCATCTAGTTGGTAGATTAATATCGCGAACCTCTTTTGTCTACTCTTTTATAAAAAATAGGGGGAAAAGAACCCAGCAGGCTGTTTTATTTCATAATAACCATTTGATTTTTTTTATAATCTTCCCAGCCGCTCACTCTTGCAGCAATCCAGCCTTTACCCGAAGGATAGTCTGGCGGGTGGTATTAAATTCCCGGGCAATAGCACTGATACTGATGCCAGCATTTAGGCGCTCTGTCACTGTTTGCTTTTGTTCCTCGCTCAGGATGGGGGGGCGACCGAAGCGTTTTCCAGCCGCTTTTGCCCTCGCAATACCTGAATACGTTCGCTCAAGCAGCAAATCCCGCTCAAACTCCGCTACAGCAGAAATTACCTGCATAGTCATTTTTCCGGCCGGACTGGTCAAGTCAACGCCTCCGAGTGCGAGACAATGAACGCGAATATCTAAAGCCGCCAGTTGCTCTACTGTTTTTCGGATATCCATCGCATTACGACCCAGACGGTCAAGTTTGGTGACAATCAGTACATCCCCATTTTCCATGCGATCTAGCAACCGGATAAATCCGGGGCGTTCGCTGGCAGCAACCGAGCCACTGATATGCTCCTCAATAAGTCGTTGGGATCTGATGGCAAAACCCGCCGCTTCAATTTCACGACGCTGGTTTTCTGTGGTCTGTTCCAGAGTTGAGACCCTGCAGTAGGCAAAAACACGTGACATGGGAAACTTTCCGTACGAAATGGATGTCCGAATTATAACGTGTGTCCGAAATTAATTTCACTAAGTTTCGGACATGTGCTGTAAGTGGTGTACGAAACCGACCGATTTCGGTCAGTGCAAAGTGATAACTTAAATGAACTATATGCAGGGGAGGCATTTATGCCACGGAGACAAATACTCAGTAGTGAAGAAAAAGAACGCTTGTTGGTTGTGCCGGATGATGACGTTCTTCTGACGCGCATGTGCTTTTTGAACGAACATGACCTCGCGCTTATTAATAAACATCGCAGGCCAGCTAACCGCCTGGGTTTTGCTGTTTTACTTTGTTATTTGCGAGGACCAGGATTTCCACCCGACAATAATGAGTCCCCTCACTACGGGGTTGTTTCCCGGCTTGCGGCTCATTTGAAACTTCAGCCTGATCTGTGGGCAGAGTATGCATCAAGAGAGGTCACCCGCTGGGAACATCTGGCTGAACTCTACCGCTACCTTGAATTATCTCCCTTCAGCCGGGCGCTGCAAAAAAACTGTATTCGCCACCTTTATCCCCACGCCATGCGGACAGACAGAGGTTTTTTACTTGCGGAAGAAATGCTCTCCTGGCTCCACAGTAATAAGATTATTTTCCCCTCTGTTGAGGTGATCGAACGAACCCTTGCTGAAGCAACAACGCTTGCTGACAGAGCGGTTTTTTCTGCGCTGACCGAGCAGCTTGAACCGGGGCAAAAAGCGGCACTGGACCGCCTGCTGGTATCTGAGGGTGAACAACCTTCACGACTGGCCTGGTTGCTTCAGCCTCCGGGAAAAATAAACGGCAAAAATGTCCTGCAACATATCGACAGGTTAAATGCGATAGAGTCGCTGGCACTGCCTGACGGTATTACGCTTTCCGTGCATCAGAACCGGCTCCTGAAACTCGCACGCGAAGGCAGGAAAATGAGTAGCCGGGACCTGGCAAAATTCACGGATGTTCGCCGTTATGCCTCGCTGGTTTGTATTATATCGGAAACCAGAGCCACCCTGACTGATGAAGTTATTGATCTGCAAGCCGTGTCGAGGGCGTCAACTCCTGGCTGGATGCCTTCATATCGGATTCCAAGCGGTGGTTTACCAAACCAGTATCATTCTCAAATGTGCTTGCATTTTCCTATCGTAGCAATCCGAAAGATTTAGATGATATCAAGTCCAGTCTGTAACGTCAGTGATATAAAAGGATATGATTGTCTGATGTCTGTCACTGACCATTTTACGGATAGAAACAGAGTAAAAATTCATATAGACAATTACTTAACAAAAATGAGGCAAATTAACCCCCTTATTTGTCGTTTTGTTCATGATAATAGACGCTATCCTACTGGAACCCTGACGTACACAGAACCAGGACACAAATATTCGACCATTCTTCCCCCGTGAGGAATGGTCTTCTTTTTCATCAATTACCCAGCAATTTCCCCGATAACTCTTGTATTTCCCTGCCCAGTATAGCGTAGTATTTAGTCCCAAAGAATAACGATTAGCAGCACCCGAAACACTTATGTTACATTGCGTAATGATAACGCAACATAGCTATCTAAACCTTAAACTGGTATGATATTTGCGAACTGGTGAATATATAACATCAGACAGTGTATTGAAGCGGTCCAGGGGATGTCACCGGGCCGTTTTTTTTATTTGAAGGTATTATTAACTGAAATACTGATAATGATATATTCAGAGATTTGAAGTTGTCCCTTAAAAGTACTGTAAGAAATTGATCTTTTAATACTTAATCTAAATAGGTTAGGTATGACCGTGCCCAGGGAACAGCCGTGAGGATGGATTATCGTAACTACAAATTGTGTAAACACAAAAAGAGTATGTACTTTCCGGCCTTCAGCCAAAAGATATTCACTCACCACGCTGTCCAGCGCGTTCAAAATCATGTCTGGTAATACGTTAAACTGAACCGCAACAAGCCAGTCTATATAACAGCCTGAAAAAAATGAAAAAATAAATCATAAGAATTCTAAAGTATATCTGCGTATATGCCGATACACCTATATATTTACCATGGAGGTTCTATGTCTATATCAATACAAACTAATACAAGTATAAAAAGTTCTAACAGTTCAGCTAATAGTGAATCATCTCAGATATCACAAATTTTAAAGAAGATACAGTCACTTACAGAAAAACTTGGTAAGGTGTCGTCAGAAGATGGTATGACAACAGATCAGAAGAAAGAGATGGTGGCTATCATACAAAAGCAAATTCAAAGTTTGTCTGCTCAATTACAACAGTTACTAAAACAGCAGGCTGAGAAGCAGGACAAGGAAACGCAGACTCAGTCAGGTAAAAGGGAAGATAAGAACCTCGAAAATACTATTGATGTTTATGTATGAATAGGTATTCCGGTGTGGACAACCCTCACAACCGTTGAATAATTTTGGCCTCGTGACGAGGCCTATTCAAAGGTCTCCGGACAGACGTCACCGAGATGACCGTGGCGCCGGACCCTTTAAATCATTCAATTAATAACCTTACTTGTAGAGGTTCTCTCACTTAACATGTTCCTAGCCTAGCGGGGACAAATGCGATAGCAGTTGCTCGTTGATCTTCATCCCTTTACGCTTCAGGGCATCGACCGCTCTTTCCATATAGACGGTATTCCACAACGAGATAGCTGCCGTCAGCAGCGTCAGTCCGCTGGCGCGGTAGCTCTGATTTTCCGGTTTACGATCCTTGATTTCACCCAGACGGAGAAGGAATACCGCGCGCGCCAGCGCGTTACGGGCTTCTCCTTTATTCAGTCCCGCCTGGACCCGCCGACGAAGTGCCGGATCGCGGAACCTGTCGAGCATATACAGCGTTCGTTCAATACGGCCAATTTTCCTCAGTGCTTTGGCAAGTCCGTTTTGCTTGGGGTAGCTGGCTCGTCACGGTTCCCTGCTTTATCGAGGTTGCCAGGCGCAGCACTTCACGCCAGTGAATTTCGATCTCTTTCAGATGGAACTGGTCACCCTGACCTGCTCTCCATTGATTATCAGAGGCCAATGTTAGTCCCGCATCAGGGTAATCATGACAAATTCTCACTTCCGCTCTTCGCTCACAGCTGCCTGTCTACGTGGTCAATCTCCCTTACCGCAGCCTGGTAGTACAAAAAACGACCTTAACGTACAATAATTTTCGATATCCAAACTGACTCCAAGAAGAATATACCCTCAGTAACGGTGGCGGGGATTTGCCATGGACATAATATTGATACGACAACTGACCATTGATATTCATGGTAACATACTGAATAAATTGAATTTACTCTAAATTTATTCCTTCCTGTGCCGATAATTAAAGGGTCAGGAGGGAAGGGTTATGAACGATTTTCATATTTTAAGTCTTTGTGTTCAGAATAAGGATGTGGTAGGCGCCATGCGTGTGCTGCGGGATAAATCAGAGTTTGCGGCACGCATAATTCTGGAAAAATTAAAGGTTCGCGTGACGTCACAGACAGGCAGGGCTTTCTGGCATCATGTTCAGGACTGGCTGCTGATGGCGTGCCGTCAGGAGAATACACCGAATGAGTCACACGGTTCCCAGCCTTCTTCGACCCCTTCAGACACCAGGGCAGATCAGTCCTGCTGCCCTGGATATGGTCAAAGTGCTGGCACTGATCGCCATGCTGGCCGACCACATCAACACCCTGTTCCTGACGCCCGGCAACCTGCTTTTGTATGCGGCTGGCCGGATGGCCTTCCCCCTGTTCACGCTTATCTGGGCGATGAACGTGCAGCGCACACCGGAACGGCTCCAGGTGAGGGCAAACCGTCTGTGGAGATGGGCCGTCATAACCCAGCCTGTATTCAGCCTGGCTTTTGCGCATCACCATCCGTGGTGGGCACTGAACATTCTTTTCGTGTTCGCAGGTGTCACGCAACTGCTTGCCCTACAGTACAGGTACGGAAAAAAAGGGCTGATGGCTGGCGTACTGCTGCTGGTCGTCCTGGTCTGGCCGCTGAGCCCGGCCAGTTATGGCCTGGCGGGTATGGTTCTGGCCACCGGCATGGTCATAGCAACGGGCGGGCAGACGTCTGCCGTGCAGCGCACGGGGGTTATCGTGTCCGGGCTGTCACTGTGCTGTCTGAACGGGGTATCACACCTGCTGAGTCTGCCGGCAGACACGCTGCTGTTCGCCACCCTCCCCACACTGGTTTTCCCCATTATGGCCATTTACCTGAGCATTCAGCTGTGCCCGGAGGGCTGCCCGCGCTTTATGCCCCGGCATTTTTTCTACATCGCCTATGCCGGCCATCTGCTGGTTCTGCTCATCCTGATGCAACTCTGGTGAGAGAGCCACCGTTTACGGGGCGTCAGCGTGGCCCCGGAATTCTGCGTCCCTGCTCCAGCAAATCAATGGCCAGTTGCAGATAAAGCACCTGGTCCGGCGCCCATTTGCCGGTTTCGGCAATCTCATTTCGCAGCACAGTGACGATATTTCCACTGGTGGAATCGTGTCCTGCCTCCACAAGTGAAAAAACGATGCTGCCCACGACCTGGCACATTTCTTCATGCTGGCGCAGGAACGCTTCTGAATAGTCCATCCTGTTTTCTCCACTGCGAATCTGTTCAAAATTACGGCGCATGCTCATTATGCCGCGTAGCGGCATGGAGACGCCAGCAGGAGTCACACTGAGAGCAGTCGGTGGGAGGCGTCGTGACCGGCGCAGCCGTTACGGATTGATAGTTTCTGCCTTGCCCACCACCTTCCCTGCAAAGCCAAACCCACTAAAAGCCACTCTGTAGCCGGTTTGCGCCGTCGGAGTGGTCACGACAAGGCATGGCCGCAGTCGGGGCGTATCTCCGCGTTTGTGGGCCGTGAGGCCCGCTTACGGGCGTGTACTAAAAACTGCAAGCGGCACCACCCACCGCGACACTGAATTCTAGTTACAACATCCCTTCAGAAGCGAGGGTGTTCCGGCCCTTCGGGCCGGGGCAGCGTCGGTCTGGCAGGGTAAGGGGTGTGCTCCGGGGTGGGTTTCTGCGCCACCGGGGCCCGTCGCCAGGCGACGGGAGGTACCTTTGTCTTTTTTCTGAGCGCGCGGCCTGGGGCCGCTGCATGCGAAGGCATTATCGATTTTCCCCGTTATCCACAGAAGTTATGCAGTGAACAGGAGGTATCTTTTGTGAATATAAGTAAAGGGTGAAACCCTGAATATTTTGCAGGTATCTGAATGTCAGTTGCAGGTAATCCTTTTTCCCTGTTTGCGGATATATGTGGATAAACGGGCCGGTATGGCATCCCCTACGGGAAATCACGCAGGCTGTTGCAGGAAAAGGGATACATTCACGGGGCTGGTGTTCAGAAAACAGGCAGGGATAATGTCGGGACGTGAGAAGGCCTCCGCCGTCAGGCGGATAAACCAGAAAAGGGGTCAGTGCGGCGGGGAAGCGCCCGGAATGGCCAGGTCGACCAGTTCCAGCTGGTACAGCTGTGACCAGACCATTTTCTCAAACTGGCGGGGCGTCAGGTGCTGCGTCCGGCCCTTCAGACTGCACCAGAGCTGCTCTGACACCTGGCGCTTGCGTTCATCAAAAGGCAGGTCAGACAGTTTCTGACGCATTTTACCTTCGATGGCCCGGGTCCGGCGGCTGAGAAGGGTCTGATGCCGGCAGCGTTCGTACCAGCGGCGACGGGCGGCTTTCAGGGACAGGGTTTCGCCGGGCTTCAGCTGGCCATCGTCGATGGCCTGAAGACGCATCTCCTGCTCCGCGCGCAGCCTGTCCATGTTCACCCCGGTCAGCTGCCAGCCTGCGTCAGTGATAATGACGTGTTTCGGAAAACGGCAGCCGTTCACGCAGTCCCATTCCGCCGGCGGGCATTCGACCACCCCAAAGCGCTCCAGCTCGTGGATCAGGCGCGAAACGCGTGACGTTGTCACAGCCTGCTCCGCAATGATGTGGTCATCCGCATCCCGCGGGCTGAGCGCGGCCGCCAGGGCAGAGACATTGATGGTCACCACACTGGTGGCCAGATCGACTTTGTTGATGAAAAGGATGAACAGCGCATCCAGCAGTTGCCGGCGCTCCGGACGGAATGCCCGCCGACGGCCGGCAGTATTACGCAGGAACACAAAGACGGGATCGGCAGAAACCCGGCGGCGCACCACCCACTGACCGGTGGTTTTATCCCGGCTCATCAGGTTACGCAGGGCACGACCGTGCTCCCGGCTTAAAGGTTTGTAGTGCGACGGCCGGATATAGACCGGGGCCGGGCATTTACAGGCCGTGGAATGAAGGCCACGGGCACGCCTGTCGGCGCGGGGGATCAGTATTTCATTCACGCCGGCCTGTTCTTATGGCGGCCGGGTGTTGTTTTCTATGGTGCATGCGTTATAATCCTTCACAGGCAACGCGCCTGCTTTTGGACCCCCTGATATCTGACGTTCCGCCAAGTTCGTAGCAGATTTCGGGGGGTTTGTGCATTCAGGCTCCGGGAACTCCCCGTCACCTGCTCCTGAGCGTCTTTCCGGACACGCTCCCGTCCATGTTCCTGCTTCCGGAAGTCCGCATTTCTTCCGAATAACGTTCTGCCACCTTCCAGCCTCACCACAAAGCCGTCCAAAATAATTTGGTTCAGGTCACAAAACTAAACTGAATCAACAGACTGCCCCACCACAAGACACCTGAAGACGCTGACATTCTACCTTCTCACACCTGAATTTGCCATACGAAATGATCCCGGATCATGGTGGGATACCGCAGGATCGACAGCAAAGAAAAGGGACAGACGGGAAAGAGAAAACATCGCAGCGCTCGCCGCAAGGTCAGACCTCTGGTCTGACTGAGGAAGCGCCAGGGCGCAAAGGCCGGCTCGGGCAGGAACGCACCGGGGCCACCTGACAGCGATTTCTGGCGGGAAAAGGCTGTCAGTCTCATTACTGGTACGTGACCGGGGCGGTCACTAACTCAGCTGCGCGGGCAGTCGCCGGTACTCTGTAAGGCAAGAAATTCAGCGGTCATTGTCTGCAGCGCCTGACTGTCACGGCTTCTCAGCAGCGGAATACCGGCCTGGCGCATGACCTCATTCAGCAGGATATCGCGCCGGCGACGGCTTTTTTTCAGGTGCGAGGCATCATCCAGCTCCAGCGCGGCCACAATCCGGAATGTCAGCCGGTCCACGATGACCACATCACAGTGCCAGCGGGACACCAGGCTGAACAGTTTCCACCACGCCCGGCTGCGAGCCCTGATGCGGGGGGCTATCTGCACAATATCGGCCACCCGCACCTGAGGACACAGATACCAGCGATTCATGTCCACAGTGCGGAACAGTCCCTGAATAAAATTCACTTCCCGGTCCGTCATCAGGTGTGCCTGACGCGCCAGGAATACGCCGCCGGCGATGAGATGCTCTGTTTCTCCCGGCCGGATGCCCGCCTCCCTTAATGTTCTGATGAACGGAGACTGAGGGCTGTTCGCTTTTAACACGCGGAAAAATAGCGCCAGCATGACCATCAGCGGGAGGATAAACCACAGAATGGTTGTATTCACGGGTGCTCTCCTTCGCCGGCGGATGTGGTATTCCCGGACACGGTCCACAGCTCCGGGTGGTCAGCAGGGACGCTCAGGGAGAACCCGGCGGAGAACAGCCAGCCGTCCAGCGTGACCCGGTTTTCAGGTTCGTCAGGCGCACACAGCGTAATGCTTTGCGCTGTAACGTCTGTGATTTCAAAGTTTTCCTCCGAAAGAATGCGGATAAGGTCATCACGTGAACGGATAATGCCCTGCCCCACCAGGTTTCTTAGCGCTCTTTTTAAAATTGTGCAGGCTTCTTCGTTTTCTTTCTGACTGTCTCGGTTGTCTTCTGACATGCTCTTTCCTTATCTGACCGGAACGTTGTGCCCCCGGGCGACACGGTCCCTGGCCTGTGTCATGCGGCCGGCTGGCCGCGCCTGATGATTACGGTTTCGGATTACCCGCGGCGGTATTAATTGCCCTCTGCAGGGTATCTGCGCGGGTAAGTCCGGGGATGACGGTCACCCTGCCGGCACGGGCCCCGGCAGAAGGAAGTACCACCAGGGCAGGCGTCCCGCTGAAGCCCAGTTGCTGCGCCAGCGTCTGAATTCCGTCCAGCGTGCCCTGTACATCAGCCGCCTGCCCGGCGTCGAAATTCACGGCGGTTGCCGCCGCACGGATATCGTCATCCGTCAGCCGGCCCTCGTTATGGCCGGTGGCATACAGTGTGTTGTGATAGTGAAGCCAGGCCTCAGCCCCTTTCTGCAACCATATCTGCAGCCCGGTTTTCGCTGCACGCCCGGATTCCGGCCAGCGCGTCTCAAATATCGGGAGTGCCTTGAACACAAAACGCACGTCCGGGTTGGCCGCCATGACTTTCTGGAGCACCGGAGCCAGTCGGGCACAGTAGATACACTGGTAATCGAAGAATTCGACGACCGTCACCTGCGCATCAGCGGGACCATACGACGGGGTGCCTTTATCATCCAGCAATGCCCCCTGATGCTCAGCGACAGCCGCCGTCATGGCCTGCATCTGCCTTTCCTGCTGCTGTTCCTGCAGTTTCTGGCTGACGTTAACCAGTACCTCCGGATGGGCGACGAGGTAGTCTGCGGCCACTTCGCCAATTCTGGCCTCCTGCGCCGGTGTGAACACCGGCTGAGGGGTTGCTGCGCGTGCTGTCGGACCAGAAATAATGAATGTTGTAACTATTAGTGAGGCTAAAACTGTTCTGCTTGTGCTTTTCATTTGCATATGCCTGATTTCATTGTGGTAGAGGCTGGATTAACGTTCTTTCTGGATGGTACGGCTGAGGGTCTGTTCTTCGTGTTCCGGCATCCGGCCACGTTCCTGCGTGTCTGTCTGCCGTGCTATATCCCGCTCATTACGGGCAAGTTCAGTCACCTGACGGGAGACACCGGAAACCTCAGCAACGCGTCCCGCATCGTGCTCCTTATCGGTACGTCGTATTCTTGCGAAATCACTGTCAGAGTTTCCCTCTCCGCCCGCAATCCTTCTGAGTGTATTCTGGTCCGGTTCAGGCTCACCCTGTTGCCCCTGCATATCGTTAAAAGAGGCTCTGACATTCAATTCCTCTTCGGCGGGGAAAACAATCCTGCCAGGTATCTGTTCCGCTGTTTCGCTGCCTGCTTTTGCTGCGCTGATGGCCAGATTTTCTTCTGCGTGACGACGCTCTGCTTCCTGTTCTTTTACCGTACTGATGTCCACCGGGGGGCTCTCTTCATTCCGTAAATTGTCCGTCCCGGGCAGGGCAATTTCGCTGTCTCTCTGGCTGATGATTTGCACTCTGCTTTCTTCGACCTCCCGACGCTCGCCACCACTGATTTTGAGCAACTGAGCCGCCACGGATTCATCCCCGGTCTGCCACACCACACCGTCCTGCGGATGAGTACGGACAGCGTCGAGCGCGGCGGCCAGTTCACCGACCACACGGGTGTGACCCGACCGGCTTCGCTGCAGCAGCGCCCCGCGCCCCCGCTCACTCATCACCATCCGGGTGTCACCCTGCGTCAGTCTCCCCTCCGGGCTGGCAACCAGTGAGACCAGTGCCAGACCGGCACCTTTACCGTTGTTGTCGTAAACAGGCAGGGCCAGTGCGGGCTCCGGGAAGCGTCGCGTCGCCGGGATAATTTTCGCCGTCAGCGACGTCTCCTGCATTCCCTGATGCCGCAGCCAGGCCCGCCCGATGGCGGTCTTACTGACGGGCTGCCCCATTGACCAGATGGCTTTCGCCTGTTTACGCTGCGTCTCCGGGGCCAGCGCATCATGGGCCGTTTTGATATCACGTTCCGGGGCTTTCACCGCCCGGACCCAGTCCGCTTTCCCGTCGGTATAAATCTGCACATGCTCCTTCACACGCGATGCGGAAATATAGAAGGCCCGACGAGTGGCCAGCATCTTACGCCCGGCGTCCGTACCCTCCAGTGAAATAACGTAATCCGTGCTCGCCCCCTGTGCGCCGTAGCCCGTCACCGCCCAGCCATAGTCGATATGCTGCTGAGCACGGACCGCCTTCGGGTTAATGATGATGCGGCCTTTTTCTGACGTCAGGCGGATATCCCCTGATTCGCTGACAGACTCCACGGTATAACGCTGGTTACCGGTCTGTCCCTGCTCGCGGTCCGTGAGCGTAAATTTCAGCAGGTCACCGGCCCGGACTTCCCTCTCCTCGCGCTGAAACAACTGTACATCGCCGGTGATAAGCTCCTTCGGTGAATACAGCCCGATATTGCCCTCTTCATCACGGACGGTGACCGTGCTGCCGTGCCGGTCTACAGCCAGCACATCCTGATAGCGGTCGCCACGTTTCACCACCATTCCCGCCTGCCAGGCCTGCGTCTGGTTGAATTCATGGCGGGTGTGGGTGATTTTCTCCAGCACCGGCACCCTGACCGCCAGCCCCCCCAGCTCGCCCCGCGCGGTCAGCGTGTCATGAATGCCGGCATTCACCGCCCGGCGGTCAGCGTTCAGCTGCGTGATGATAAGGGTCCGCGCCCGCGCATCCACGGTCCGGCCTGTCCAGTCCGCCACAATATCGCCCACCGGCGTGGCCGTTTCCTGAAATGCACTGGCCGGGACCGGCACGCCAGCCTCACGTGCCACACGGTCAGCGGGCTGCGCTTCTATACGATTCAGGGCCGCATCGATACGGTTATCGATAATGTCATGCACCGCCCCCCGCAGGTGAACATCCTTCTGACGCACGATTTGCTTCATGATGGCCACATCCATCGGGCTGCGCTCCTGCATCAGCTTAAACGGTGCCCCGGAATCGACTGACTCAAACTGGTCAATATCCCCCATCGAGACTGCGCGGCCCTCCCCGGCAGCAATGGCCTGAAACAGGGCGGCCGTGTCCTGGTTACCCACCATCGAGGACTCATCGATGAGAAACACCTGGCCCCGGTAGTCAGGTTTTTCACCGCCTGCAGTGGCCTGTTCATACTCCACAATAAAGGATTTAATGGTCTGCGCCCGGACGCCAACGTCGCTCATCTCTTTCACCGCCTGATGTGTCGGGGCAAGTCCCGTCAGCTGCGGTCGTACATCTGACGGCAGCGTATCGAGTGCCGCGACCACCGCCTTCATCTGCGTGGTTTTCCCCACCCCGGCATAACCCTGAATCCCGATAAACTGGTCCGTGGTACCGAGCACCAGGGTGGTGGACTGTTTCTGCCCCTCTGTCAGCCCGTTCAGCACCACATCGGGAACCTGATCCAGTAGCGGAAGCTGGGTGTTTTTACCCTCATCCACCGTGCGCAGAATGGCTTTTTCCATCTCCCACGTTGAGCGGGCAATCAACAGTGGCTCCCCCCGGACCGACACACGCAGCAGTTCCCCGGCCTTTACCATTGCGGCAATTTCATGCTCTGTCTGCTCAATGTCAGGATGGTATTTCCCTGCAGCCTCCGTGAGCGCCAGTTCGCTGAACGCCACGCTGCGCTGGTCATTCACCGCACGCCAGACGGCCAGGCTGGCATCGGTCCGCACGCCGTCGTGCAGGCTTCCGACCGCCTCACTCACATCCTCTTTTCCACTGAGGCTGCGCACCAGTTGCACGGGGGAGACGTTAGTCTTCATTCGCTGCAGGCGGGCTTCAGCCCGGTCCTGCACTTCGGCGGTAAACACCTCCGCGCGATGCCCGCTCTGTGCCAGTGAGTTCATGGTCTGCGATGAAATATCCCGGCTGTTGAGCGCTGCCAGGACCACGCCCCGGTCGTTATCACGCCCCCCCGGGGCGCTGACGTAGGCATGCGTGACATACAGGGGCCGGTCTTTCGGGAGAGTCAGTGTGTCGGTACCGCGCGTGACCTGGATACCCTTCTCACTGATGCCAGTGACCCCGAGGCGGTCTTTTGCCTTAAGCCCATGCTCCCGGTCGCCGGCAACGGCTATCAGCCGCTCCCCACTGGCGACGTTCAGCGTCTCACGGTTAAAGAGACGCCAGTCGGCGGTGACATCGCTGATTTTCATCCGGGTCAGGACGCCGTCACCGTCAATCAGGGACAGTATGCGCGTGTCCTCATGGACACGGTCGATAACAAATGAATGGCGTTCTTTCGCGTCGCTGCGGTTCTCGAGCACCATGCCCGGACGGTACGAGCCCGGCATACGCCGGGTCTTACTGTCGAGCCACACCGGGGAACGGGTCTCAATGCTGATGCCGTTGCGCTCCAGCTGCCCGGCATTCTGCAGCGCATCCCGTATCAGGCCGGTGAGGTGGGCCTGTTCACGTTTACCAACCACCACGGCGGTGACGTTTTCATCCCCGCCGCTCAGGTCCGCGAATCGGGTGGCCAGCGCCTCATAGCGGTCACGTTTGTTGGCAATACTCACCACGTCAGCCTCCAGCCCCGGTGCCGGTTCGGTGCGGCGGGAGCGCGTCACGCCGGCAGACTCCAGCACCGACATGGCGTTGCCATTCGCCTGACGACCGGCGCTGTCGAGAAAGACCAGCTGCGCATCCTGCGCCCGGGCCTCGCCCAGCAGAACCAGCGTTTCCTTCAGCCCCAGACGTTCAGCCCCTTCAATAATCAGCGTGCTCTGCGGTTTCAGCTGGAATTCACCGCTCAGCACATGCTGCCGGCTGATGATCCGCTCCCGGAGGTCATCGGATTTGGCCAGCGAAATGGCGCGTTCGGCAGAACTGGCCAGCACCCGGACGTCGCGACCGCTGGCCATGGAGATACCGGTCAGCTGTGTGGTCAGATCCCGGATACCAGCCACGCCGGACGGGGCATTCATCAGGACCAGCGGGTCAGTCTCCACGACCGCCAGCGCCGGCGGCGCATACTGCTGTGGTCGGGTAAAGCTGACCACCTGCGTGGATTTCAGGTGGTCCTGGCTCAGCGCCTGAATGGAGAGTTCGTCCAGCAGGTGGATGCGGGAAGTGAACACGCCTTTCTCGCTGTCCAGCGGCACAAGCATACCGTCCTTCAGGGACGCGTCGATGGCCTGGCGAATGACATTCATGTCCGGCAACTGTTCACTCAGTTCGGCGGTCGTCAGCATCAGCTCCCCGAAGGTGAAGCGGGTCCGGCTGTCGCTCAGCTGCGAGATGGCCATTTTCACGGCGTCCTTCACTTCCGGCGCCAGTTCCGGCACCTGTCTGGACGGCATGGCTTTTGACCGCTGAACGGACGGGACGTCCGGTGCCGCCTGTACCGGGCTACTGTGAGTCTGCTGCGCATCAGGCTGCCG
Organism: Citrobacter sp. C348; assembly: GCF_047467975.1. NCBI lineage: Bacteria > Pseudomonadati > Pseudomonadota > Gammaproteobacteria > Enterobacterales > Enterobacteriaceae > Citrobacter > Citrobacter sp. C348. The sequence continues at coordinate 37,000 of NZ_JASJUJ010000013.1, forward strand.
GGACGGGGAGCCTGCAGATCCCTGGCTGTGTTCAGCAGGAACACCGGTTTTCTCTTCCCCTTTGGCAGAATGTTCAGGTAGTTCAGGTGCCCCGCTTCCCGGTACCTCCGGCGCTGACGGCTCCGGCTCCCGGCGTCCGTCCCGCATCGTATCCTCGCGCGGTACCACGCTTTCCTGATAGGCCTTTAAATCGTAGCCTTTATCCTTCATCTGACCGAGCCACCGCTCCATCAGGCGCAGGCGGGACGGATCAACCTTCGCCCGTCGGGTGTCTTTTGCCGCCACATCGCGGCTGCGCAATGTGGCTTCTGCGCCGATAGCCCCCTGAATCTCCCGGCCGCGCGATGAAAACTCTTCCCGGACCGCTTCCGGCACGCCCTTTATCTCCCACATGCCATGCTTGCCCACTTCCTCCACCTCATGGCCCAGCGCCTCCACGCGCTCACGCAGTGCGCTGCGGTAGATTTTTCCGAGCGTGACCTGCATTTTCATCACCGTTTCGATAAAACCGGCATTGTGGATGTAGTCGGTGGCCAGCGCTTTCCACTTCCCGTCCTGCTCTGTCATATTGGCCACCAGAAGGTGGGTGTGCAGCTGGGGATCAAGGTTTCGCGAGGTGTCGTGGGTGAAGGCCGCGGCCACCATTTTACCGGTGTGCACGATGGAGGTGACGCCGTCTTTCGTATCCCGGGCCGAAATCAGTTTCTCCACATACCCTGCCGCAATACGGACAGCATGGTTATGGGCTTCCAGCATTGCCTTATCCCCTCCGATGAGTGCCAGGATGGAGACACTTTTGGGGGCCGAGAAGGTCAGGTCATGACCGGGACGATGAACATGGTTGCCATTAATCTCTTTACCGAGACGTGACCCGTCCGGCAGACGGCCTTCCAGCACTGCCGTCAGGTCAGCGCCCCAGACCTGTCCGTCCAGACCCAGCGCATCCGCGCCTTCGCCCATCCAGAGGCTCTGCAGGTTGCCGAGAAAATAATAGTTATCGGAATTGCTGTAATAGCCGGCAGCATCCGCTGCCGACGCAATGGGGGCCACTGACATCATAGTTCAGGCTCTCTGTCGTAGTAATGGTGATCGTTCTCGTCGTACCCCGGGTCGTCTGCATCGCGATGACGGAGAATGTTTTCTTCGTCCCGGGCCAGCAGGCGGTTCGTCCGGTGTTCCTCATCCGGCCTGTCCGGTGACACCGGTTTTCCGGCCGTCGTCACGGTCAGTTCCCCGTCTGGCCGGACGGTCACCTGCATATCCAGGTTCATGGACTCACCGCCTGCCCCCCCGTCTTCCTGCGGACCTGCACCTGTAACAGCAGGGCGCTGGCGGGCCCTGTGCAACATACTCAGGCCGGATGTGGTTGGCGGTTCGGGCTCAGGATGGCGATGGCGGAGTGCACGCAGTGCTGCCGGTAATGCAACATGCTGTCCGTCAGGTGCCGGAACAGAGGGTTCCGGTGAAACCGTTGCCACAGTGGTGGATGCAGGTAAAGTGCCCGGGGCTGGTACGGGAATATCTGCATGATCCTTTTCTGCTGAGTAAGAGGGCTTCACTGCACTTTTGCTAACAACTGGCGGGGTGATGACCGATGACGTCTGGCGATCTGACTCCGGAGCCCGGACAGGTTCAGGCAGTATGGTCTTTTTCACCTCCACGACCCCGGGCTGCGGAGCCGTCCCCGCTGTGGCAGTGGCAGCTGCTGTGCCAGAGCCTGCGCCTTCCAGCACTTCGTCCCCGGTCGGGAAGGTCAGCCCTGCAGCAGAGGCTGCACGCTCATTTTCCTGAATCACCTTCTCGAGTTCCGGACTCAGCACATCGCGGATATTCCGCGCCATCAGGCCGGGGTGATGCTTCTTCACCTTCCGGTATTTCAGCTTCAGGCGGACAACCGGGTATTCACCGGGCAAACGAACATAAAAGCTCAGGTTCGGCAGACGCATGACCTGGTCATAATCGACAATCGGATCGTTAACCTCATCCTTGCCCAGCGACACCCCGTCACGAACCTGGTCCAGACCGTAACTGTTTTGTTCGCGGATTTTTCGTTTACGCTGATGCCCCAGCTCATCCTCAACCACTTTGGCCATCTCCGCACTCGGGGAACGCCCATACATGCGGGTGTTCATCAGGTCAAAGATACTTCTGGCCAGTTCCCGACCATAAACATGGATCATCTGCGCCGTGTTCTGCATGCCCAGCACAAAACAGCCCCCGAATTTACGGGCTTCTGCAATCGTTTCGGCCAGCTCGGGGATACGCTGCAGGCTGGGAATTTCGTCACAGATAAACCACACCCGCCGGTCACTGTTCTCCCCCATACTCTGCAGATACAGGGTGGACAGCGATAACCAGAGGGAGATCAGGGGACGGACGCTTTTGCGGTGCCGGGCCTGCGTGGAAATAAACAGCCAGCTGTTGTCATAGCGCTCCTGGGTCATCCATTCCCGGATGGTAAACGGAGGCTTCGTCCCGTCATCCAGTCCCTGCAGGTAACGCAGTGCTTTGGCGTAGTTGGTCACCACGGAGCGGATCGAGATGGCCGTTTTCTCAATTTTTTCCTCGACCAGGTTGGCCGACGGCGTGTTGGCCAGATAATCACGCAGACTTTTCATACTGAGTGACAGCAACGTTTTAAGGAACTTCTCAATGCTGCGGTCCGGATCGGCAGACATTCGTATGGCGAGATCAGCAAAGATGGTACGCGAACTGGACACCCAGAAGGGGTCAGACTCCCCTTCCACGGGGATCAGACTCGCTGACAGGTTGTCATAATCCACCGCATCCACACATTCCCCCCACATATGCCAGTTGGCACAACGTTCATCGTGGGCATTGAGAATAAAATCGGTGTCGGGGTTATAGTGTGTCTCGGTAAACGTGCAGCCTGAGTCATAGATAATGGCGCGGTCACCGCGTTTCCGGATGAAGTCCAGCAGCCAGCGGATCAGTGTCGACTTGCCCACACCAATGGTGCCGTGGATCAGGAAGTTCATCACTTCAGCCATCCTGACCATATGCAGTTCGCCCACGCGCAAGTCGGACAGCTCGCCGTTTTTACGCAGCAGCCGGTTCACCTCGGCTGGTTTTTCTGTCAGCTGCATACCCGAAATGTACTGGTCTTCGCTCTCCCTGCGCCCGATGCCGGCAATGTACCAGGCGATGGCCACGAACACACTCAGGCTGAACGTACCACTGGCCAGCACTGCCCACTGCAGTTCACTGAACACCTGATCGCCCATTGCTTTCATATACGCATCGGCGTAAATCTGCGGCAGCGTCATTTTCAGAACCATGTGCGTCTGTGTGGGGGCATACCAGTAATGGACGTCATAGATTTTCGGCGTGCCCGTTGCCGGCATGAGGTCGATAAAACTGCTGTTAATGCTGGCAAACCACCACAATGAACCGTTATCAAAGGTCTCCTGGGGTATACGCCAGAAGAAGATGGCCGAGGCCAGTACCGCAAAAAGGATAAAGATCCAGAATCCTATCCAGTTGTTAACCTGAAAGAACATGCGCCACCGGTAGGCAGTCATCTGCCCACCCTGCGTGAGATTTTTACCTGCGAAGCTCATAGATTTTTGTCCGGCAGTCATCGCATCACCGGTGAAGTGATGACGTAGTGTGTGGTAAAAGGGGGGAAACAGGCTGTCGCCGTCACAGCGACAGAGGATCTGAAGGGAAATATCCGGGTTATTCGGGCGGGCTCAGCTCATACTCCGCCTGCAGGCATCCGGCCCGCCAGTCTTTTTCATTGACCAGCATGGCCAGAAACCGGACCGATGCGGCCACATCAACATAACCCGCAGTATGTCGTTCACAGGCTTCCATGCCCCGGAAAGTGAACACATAGCCAGCCCAGTAGGCTACGGTCGCCATGCGGTGATATTCGGGGAGTGAGCCAAAGACGCTCAGAAAAGCCTTTGCTCTGACCAGCTCGCTTTCTAACTGGATGAGTGACCAGAGTTCTTCTGAACAGCCCTCATTCACACAGGGTTTCATTGTGTTATTCCTCATCTGTCAGGCAGATAACCGGGTTCTCAGAGATTTAAGGGCACCGGAAGTAAGACACCGCAGCGCATATAAGACTGCGTCACCGCCTTTAAGAAGAAATCCGCAGAACCAGGTGCAGAACAAACCACCAGTAAGGCAGAGCAGGAAAGTCGTCAGTGGGAGAAGTACATCCCATTGAGGAAACCCACTGTATTTCAACGCATTCAGATATGAGAAGAACATTGAGTGTGACAACTGATACTTAATAATGTCAGGGCCGTACATTTCCATGAGCAGGATTGTCGAGACAATTGTGATTAAGACGTAAGACAGAACGGACAAGGCAGTCCGGGAGTTGTATGAGTTCATGATGATTGACCTTTGGTTGTTAATAATTCAGCGCTCGCCGCAAACATGACTGCACCTGTGCAGTCATGTGAGGAAGCGAAGTATCACAGGGATAACCACGGGCACTTACGCTCAGGAGCATAAATGCGCTATATTTATGCGCATACAAGATGCGCAAAGGATTTAACAATGAATACGACTATGCGGTCGCGCAAAAGAAGCACCAACATTTCGCTGGATGCCGCCCTGGTGGACGAAGCGAAGATGCTTAACATCAATCTTTCCGCTGCCCTTAACTCTGCGCTTGAACACGTGGTCCGTGCTGAACGTCAGGCCAGATGGCGACAGGAGAATAAATCAGCTATTGATGCCATGAATCAGTTCACCGCTGAACATAGTATTCCCCGCAGCAGTACAGGACTGAGAGTGTTTAAATGAATCAGGGAACAGTATTCAGAAGGCCGGATAATCCGGAATACCCGTATTTCGTCATCGCTCAGTCCGATCAACTTATCGATCTCAACACCCGGGTCATTATTCCTTTTGTCCGGTGGCGTCAGTCATTACCCGGGATGAGCAAAATCAATCCCGTTGTTAACATCGATGATGAGCGATACATTCTGATGACACAGCTGATTCAGACGGTTTATCTTCATGAGCTGGATGAGGAGGATATTCACAGTAACCGCCCTGAGATGAGAGACCTCATCGTCAGCGCGGTAGATTTCCTGACAACGGGAAGTTGAAAGGGGTTACATAATGCCGGCAATGGATTTGGCCAGCTGCGCTTCCAGAACGGGTTTTGCCTCTTCAAAGATGATTCAGCTTATCTAGACTACATATGTGAATGGGTGAAATATTACCGTCCTGAGATGAGGGATTTCATCGTCAGGGCGGTAGATTCTGGTGGAGGATCTAACTCGTTGTTGTTACAACAGCTTTACCGACCAACATTGAAGCCTTTCACCTGCATGCAGCTACGCCAGGTTGAACCAGGCGTGCCATTATCAAGAGCGGTGGATTCAACGTAAGGAAATCCTTTAATAAGGTGAGTTTCCTGAGAAGAATCACCTACCCGAACAATAGTCGCTTCATCTTTAATAAGAGACGTTAATTTCGTTGTGCCTGTTTTATTTTTTGATGCAGTTAGCACCTGATCAGAGCATTGTCGTGCTGCGGTCATTTCCGGCTCTTCCTGCGATGATTTAGATGATGAACACCCTGCGAGTAAAGCTACAACTAATGACAAACCTACAATTCCAGCTTTTTTCATTTTAAGTCCTTCTCTTAAATATAAGGGCGGAATTTTACCGTCCACGGTCCTTACATAATGCCGGCGATTGATTTGGCCAGCTGCGCTTCCAGAGCGGGTTTTGCTTCTTCAAATTTGAGGTTAACTTTGTTGGCGTTGGATACCACGCGGGTCTGATATTTTGCCCTGTTTCCCTCTTCTGTGCTCGTCTGCAACTTAATACCGGAGGTTCCCTGCTTCAGAGCAGCAATATTATCCGTCGTAACTTTGGCTTTGCTGCGTTCGGAGATTTGCAGATCAGTCACCATTGTATAGTTAACATCTTCCACCATCGCATCTGCGGCCATACCAATCAGGCCAGTGGCCAGCCCGACACCCAGGGTCGCACCTGCTGAGCTGGAATTGTAGGCAGTGATGCCAGCCCCCAGAGCAGCGCCCATTGCCGCCCCTTCATAACCGGTTTTCAGGAATCCCTGTGCTTCACGCAGGTCCATCTTTTCAGCTTTCAGTACGTTTGCCTGAATCCAGAAATAAGCACCATCAGGTGAACTAGTGACACGATAACCTTTTGCTGCCAGTTCGTTGGTTATTTGAGACTGAAGGCCGGACATGTCTTTGTCAGAGGTATTGCGGACCTGGAGGTAAACTGTTTTTTCAGATGAAGGCTCCAGCCAGATGGTTTCGCTCATCTGCGTTTTAACCTCGAGATTACGCTTTTTCACCGCGGTGGACATGGCGCCACAACCAGACAGTGCCAGGGTGGAGGCAATTAAAGTTACAACGGCATATTGTTTTAATTTCATGTATTTTCCTTTGCATAAAAAAATGTCCTGCTAACGGCGGAGCGCTAACAGGACTGTTATCGGCAGATTAGATGAATATTTTAGGTTTTAAATAATTGGAGTCCGTAACTAAACGTGGGAAAGGTAGTCAATCACTCCCATTTCACTTAGTAACCACGATTAGGGTCATACGTATTTGAAGGTTCATTGAAGTTTGTTCCCCAACTGTTCCCGTGTATATCCAAACCTGAGATACCTCCAGCCATTGGCATACCCGAGGCAGGGTTTACAACTAACCCATGATCGAAAGCATCATTCGAGGAACTATTTAGAGGAATGCTAAAACCATTATTTTGAAAGCTCGTTTCACCACCTGAAAAGTTAACTATTTTCATGTCTTCCGTGAGTATGTATTGGGTGTCATTATCAGCAAGTGGTTGAACCATTCCACCTCTGCTGACATATAACCTGCCAGTCTCTTCATCCCTTAGAATGATATTATTCTTATATCTGCTGGTTGGACGAAGGACTACACCCGCATAGCCGAAAGCTATGAGCGAATGAACGACAATCCCAGCTATTAGTACACTTTCTGCATCGCTTCCCACGAAACAAACTAAGGATGTAAGTAACAGAGTAAGCAGGATGTTACTAAGCAGGGTGATTTTTAAGCCACTACCTTTATTACCGCTTAGTAACTTCCAAAAGCATATCAAATATATCGAGCTGGGAATTATTGATAAGACCATACTTTTGGCCATGAACTGCACATCATAAAGCAGTTGCTCGCTTAATGAATAAGTCGCATAAATGCAGATTGGTATGAAACAACAGTAAGCACTTATTTTTTTGTTCACCCTACACTCCTGTTCTTTTCCTTAATTCAACTACTTTTTTCTGTAACTCATCAGGTTGGAGATCATTAAACGGGTTTAATTTACTTGATTGGTCGATTTCAGCCTCAGTACGACCAAGTTTAAATCTACTTTGACCAATTAAGCTCTCTCCCTTCAGAATATCACTGGATGCCTGAACAGTAGATTGTTTTTTGTCAATTTCGCCAGCAGATTTATTCATATTTCGTTCAATTTCAGATCGTTGTCCCGCAACCTGCCGCTGTAAATCATTTTGCGCTCCAAAACCCTGCCCGGACTGACCGTGTAATCTCATCTCATTCTCTCTGTAAACGTTCTGCATATCATTTCCGGTAACATTCTCCCCTCTGATAACAGTGCCCCCCCGCGAAGGAATGTCACCTGACGAGCCATTTTCACTGGCATGACCCTGAGCCTGATACGGGGCTTCTGTTACATCTGACCCCAAACCAGAATACGGGGCTGAAGTACCAGAAAAGCCGCGATTATTGCCCTCTTCCCGGTCATAATGTTGTTCAGGTTGCCCGGTATAATTCCGGGGTGAAATTCGCGAGCCAGACTGTTCATACTCCTGACTGCTCTGAATTTCTGACGGATACACCCGATCGCGCTGCACATCATAGCCGCCCCCCGGGCTTTCATGACCCTGTCCTGCGGTCTGCGTGTTAGCCGGAGAGTACTGTCCGCCTGCAGTCACCTGGCCTCCGGAATCACCGTTACTCATCGATGGCGTGTGAACGATATGGGCTCCACTGAAGGCAGGATGCTCTGCCCCGCTTTGAAGGTCAGACCGCCCCTGATGGTAATCCCCCATAATTTCAGGTTTGAGACGTTCATTAACGAACTCCATCGCTGCTTCGCGCGCACTTGGGGCACTTGTCAGAATGCCCTGAGCCTTATCACCGTACTTATTCGCAGCCCAGTCCACAAACTCCTGGGTGTAGTTAGTATCGAGACTGGCACTCTGGTTTTGCGCCAGCGTCGCCATCCGGCTGAATTCGTTGCTGTTGGTGGAGCTGGTTGTGTACTGATGATACTGGCTTTGCGCATCATTCAGCGTGGCAGCAAACTGCTGAACATTACTGGTCGCCGCATTCTGCGCATGGCTTGAACCGTCCGTCACACGGCTACTGGTAACCATGTCCATCCCCTGCCTGAAATCGTTAACAGTCTGGCTGTTCTGGTCATGCCGCGTATCTTGTGAATGAGAGTCTGAGTTCTGAATCCCTCTAGAACTGCCAGTTGAATGTCTTATGTCGCCTGAAACACTTCCTTCAGCACCTAATTTAACGACACCTAAATTAACGCCGCCCCCTGCAGTACCTTTAATACCTGCAGATACAGAACCCTGATTACTTATATCCATCAGCTTGTTATAGGCTTCCTGGGTGGAAATGTTATTTGCTTTCGCGTAGCTTTCCGCTGCCGACATCATCATGCTGGCACCACGCGTGGCGTTAGCCACCTGGCTGTTCTCACTGCCCTGCGTCAGACTGTCGCTGGTACCGGTCTGGTTTGACACCTGCGAAAGCTGTGACCAGCCACTGGTGACACTGTGGTTATAGCCATCCAGCGCGGTCTGCGCCTGAACCTGCGACTGCCGCGCGGACTCCTGGAACCCGCTGCTGGCCAGCTGGCTGAGCCGCATATTCACCGGCAGGTTTGACATCGCCCCTGAACCATCTATCACCGTGTGACCACCGGCAGTCATCGTCTGCGAGGAACCATTATCAGCCTGCCAGGTCTGCTGGCCCTGACGTTGCACCAGGTTGGTATCCATCTTGTTCTGGTTAACATTGTCCATCGACATGTTGTTAAACGACCAGTTCCCGTCTGCCGTGGTTGATGACACGCCGGCTGCCGTGAACGCCGCCGAGCTGAGCATTCCGCCCGCCACCTGGGAACCTATGACTGCGGCCCCCCGGGTCAGGTAATACGACAGTACCGGTATTGAGAGCGACAGATAACCGGCCAGATTCGCCACATCCGAATGCTGGAGTGCCACAATATCCCGGTTGGCCAGGACCAGAAGTGTCCCGCCGGTCTTTGACTGCAGCCAGTAGTTCGAGGCGTAGTTGAGGATCGCAAACATGATGGGCCACATCTGGAAATAGATGAACCCACCCACATAGATCTTCAGTGTGGTCAGGCCGAAGAGACTGTGGCTGGTTGCTGCCAGCGCTATCATCAGCGGGAACAGACACACCAGGATCAGCATCAACAGTGACTGCGCAAACGGCAGCGTCCTTGTGGCCAGTTCCGTCCCGGATGCCCAACTGAGACGCTGTTTGGTCGCCGCGTTTTCTGTTGCAAGATTCAGCAGGTTGGCTGTATCCGAGGACCGTGCCGCAAATCCTTTTATCCCCTGGCGCACTGCCGTGTTGGTGATGTTGTTCTTCATGATTTGCGCCGCACTCATCCCCCCGGCATAGAAGTAACCATAACTGTCTCCCATGGCATTCGCGAGCAGGGTCGCCCCGTTGACCTTGTTGCCAAATATCTTCTGTGTCAGCCAGGTGAAGGTGGCGCTCCCCAGGTTCGCTTCAATATTGGCCAGGGTTTTGATTTCCGTTGCCGCCTGCTGGCAGGTCAGAAACTGCCGTGAAGAGGACGTCATTTTAAAAATACCGCGTAACGGACTCGGGTTGCTGGTGATGAGCGTCAGAGGGTCAGTGGAATTCAGCAATTCGTTGATCGAATATTTGCCGTTAAGCAGAATGTCTCCTATCACACAGTTTTCCACATAATCCGGCAGCATCTGTGCCAGTTCAGGATTCTGCGTGGTGAAATCACTGGTTTCGGCCACAATCTGCGAGCCAAACAGCATCCCCGTCCGGCTGTAAGTCACCGAGTCAGGTCTGGCCATCAGGGAGTCGTACAGCGAACTCATCCTGTAGCCGATACTGGTCGACAGCGAGGCAATCCCGGCAAGCCCGACCGGCACATTATCGGTTTTCCAGACCGCGCCCGGGTCAGAGATATCGATAACCTGCACAGAGCGTTTGGGTACCAGCAGCACCGTGCTGATAATCATAAATACAGCCAGCCAGTGCACAAACACCATCGGGTTGTGCTGTTTGATAAACAGGACAAGGGCGGCCAGCACCCCAAAGGTGCTGGCCATACGCAGAAGTGTACTGAAGGTACTGGAGCCAATGAGGGTGACAATCGCATCCAGCGCTGTTTTCCACATTCCCCCGCCGTATATGGTGTAAATCTCAAGCATCAGTGCACCCCCCAATGGTAATTGCTCTGGTATGAGCCCGAAACGATGGTGGAGACCTGCTGTTGCAGGTACTGCATATTGCGATCAATACCATCCAGCGCATTCTGATCTGCGGCTGACTGCAGTTTCATATCAGCCAGTAGCCCCTGGGCATGAATGACATTGTCACGCAGCTTCGCAGCAGCTTCTTCCGGAAAGTTCTTTCCGGCCAGTGACATGCTGGCCTGTTTAACCAGCTCCTGGAGATACTGAATCATCAGGTCCTGCGCGATGAAATCGGACACCTGCAACAGATAGGTGGCACTCATTCCCATGCTTTGCGCATTGGTCAGGTATTTCAGTACCGGAACCGACGTGGTATTCACAAACCCTTTTTCCTGGTCGGTCAGCGGCCGGTCATCAACCAGCTTGTTCTGCATGGACAGCATCAGGTTCTTGACCAGTGTGACAAGGGCATGTGACTCGGAGATACTGAGATTAGCAACCACCGGCCCCAGGCACAGTGAGGCTTCATCGCATCCATACACCTTTGCCGTCCCGCCGCGCATCAACACCTTGATAAGGTCACGGTTATCTACCAGCGGGGTCAGGATAGTGACGTCGCCGTCCTTGTTAAAAATGATGGAGCCGACCGTACTCATAACCAACTCCTTCAGCGCCCTGTCACCACCCAGTAACCCATTTTTACTGAGTGAATCCCAAATGAGATTTTTGTTTTTCAGTACCTGGTCTTTCTCAGCATCACTGGCTTTGCTGGTTACATTGTCGCCCTGTTTCCCGACAGTACACCCCTGACGCGACGCAGCCCAGTCAGCAAATAAGTGGTTTTCTCCGGCGATGTCCTGACAGATTTTTTGCTGGGATACCTGCGTCACCGGCCACAGCCCGCCGATGATGCCCTGTGCCGCCTGACACGAACTCATGTTCATCGAGTTCACATCGCTGGCCAGTTTCTGCAGGAAGTCTTTGGCCTGCTTCAGCTCGGGCACCATTGTCTGCAGTGCCAGGTCAAAGGCATATCCGAGGGCGTTACTCATAATCTGTTTGGCAAAGCGCTGGATTTCCTCGCCGCTGATCATACTGAAGGCCCCCAGATAGGAATCAATGCCGCCACAGCCGGCGTTCAGGGACGGGAGCTGCATCGAGATAAGCTGGACATTTTTCACCGGGTTACGCAGGTAGACTGACCCACCTGAAAAGTAACCGGCCGCCTGTCCCTGCCAGGCCTGCGCCTGGGAGACGTTACCGCTGTAACCCAGACTGCCGAAAAATCCGTTCAGGTCGCCATTGACGTCGGCCTGTGCCGGGGACACGGACAGACCGGTGAAAAAAATGCCGGCGGCGACCGCCAGTGGCTTAATCATTAGCATTCTCCTTTGGTCCGGGCTTCTGTAGCTTCAGCTCCGTTGTTAAAAACGTCTCCGCCAGCCTGCCGACAAGGAAGCCAGAGCATGTTGCGGACACAGGCAACGTCACGCTGGATAAAAGCCAGACGCGCCCGGTACGCGATAACGCATACGAATGTGAGGTCATTTTGTAGTCCGGTTGGTTTACTGAGGGGTAACCTGGCTGCTTGCCGGCATGGGGGGCAGCATTTTCGGGTCAACATTGTCCAGGTCAGCCTGAATGAGACTGGCCATACGGCTTTCAAGGGCGGGAATATCCATCACCCCCTGGGTCAGCGGGTAGGCTTTGAGCGTATTGACGTTCACCATGAACGCCGTTGGTGTGGCAATCGGCAAACCGTTGCCAAAGAAAGTGATAATTTCATCGGCTATCGGAGACGCCGGATCGGTCTTACGTGGGATCAGCGGTGTGGGAAACGATGTATCACCGCCTCCATCGAGCGTATACGGATAGATTTTTATCTGATGCTGATCGGCCCAGCCTTTAACCAGTGGGTCAAATTTTGCGCTGTACTGGCAGTGAGCCTGCATAAACAACACCACCGCATAGTCCTTCATATTTGCCTGACGACCATCGGGTAACGCCATCAGGCTTTGTGGTGATACGGCGGATTGCGGTCTGGCAGATACCCCGGCCGGAACGTTCGTTTTTGCGGCATCCAGCGCGGCCAGCTCATCACGGACACCTGCGCCGGCCAGCAGAGGAAACATAAGAAGCAGACTAACAGCGAATTTACCGGCCATGCGTCACCTCCCGGGCTCGTCTGGCGAGCCATTTCAGCCGGCATTCGTGCACGGCGGTGATGGCCAGCAAAACAGCCGCCACTGCCCACATCAGATACCCGGCCCACAGCAGCAGGCCCTGGGTGAACGTCACGGACACCGAAATTAACTCACTGAGGCACTTCGCCACCATGCCCCACCAGAAAAGAGGAACCAGCCTTACAACACATGATTTCATGATTTCATTTTCCTGAAAACGTTATGGGGAATGGAAACACCAGGGAACCCGTTGAAGAGCAGCCAGATGACCAGCCCCAGCAGGGCGGACGTCAGATACAGGGAACGAATGGCGCTGTCCGTCTCTTTCTGCCAGCCCATTGCATCCACATGGACAGTCGCCCGGGTGCAGATGACCGGAGGGGGGGGATTTATCTGTCTCACCGTTTCTGCCCCGTTTTCCCCGGGAGGCAGCGGCACAACCTGACACGCGGGCAGATTCACTTTTCCTTCCGGGGCATCCGCAACAAGCGTTCTCGCCTCTGAAAGAAAACGACCGGCAATCGACTCGTTGAAGGACAGCATGATGAACAGGACAAACAGCATCAGGGAGGGGGCCGTCACCAGGGAAAAGAAAACGGCACGGCGCAGTGCCCGGGAGGCACGCGCAAAGGCAAATTTATTCACAGGAGTATCCTTAAGACTGGGGTTTAAAACCGGTGGACACATTCAGGAATCGCTTGGAAAGTTCATCCTGTGTCATGAAGCCGTAAGACAGCGCGCGGAAGGTCTTACCTTTCGGGTCAACCAGAAACAGTGCCGGGAAATGCGTGATACTCATGGTGCGGGACTGTCCCGAATCAGGCCGGCTTTGTGGCAACGATGCGGCAACCTGGCCGTCCACCGAAACGGGGATCAGCGATATGCCGTTGGTTTTGGCAAAGTCAGCCACCACGCCGGCCATCTGGATATCAATCGGGTCACTGCCGCGATAGAAGTAGAAAAGGCCGTAACGCTGCGCTATCTGTTCCACTGCATTCTGCCGGGCCTGCTGGTCACGGGTCTGCACGAACGGGGCCATGCTGTTGTAGTGTGGATATTCCAGGTTGTAATCCAGGTCCGGGTGGCTGAGTTGCGCCGCCGCAAATGACTGACTGAACATCGACCCCCTGTCCGTCCAGAATTTCTGCCAGCGCAGGAACGTCGCAGTATTCTCCCGAGTGGGGTAAAGGATGGCGCGGTTCAGCGCCTCCATCGTGTACCCCCGGAGGACCTTAGCCTGCTCCTGCGCCGACAGTTTACTGAGGTCGGGAACCGCCTGCGGGGGCGGTGGTGATGTCTTTTTTGGTTTCTCAGGCGGCGTTTTCGGCTCGTTGTACCAGAACCAGCCGGTAAACGGGTCAGCCGGCGTCACAATGTCCTCAGCCGTGGCGGACAGACTGACGACCAGTAACGCCAGCGCATAAAAACACGGCTTCATTTCTGGCCTCCCTGACTTTTCTGCTGATTGACCTGCGCGGCAATGCGGTCCTTGATGAGTTTGACCTGCGTCCCGGTATCCGGGATTTTCTGGTTGTTCATCAGGTCCTCATAGAAGTCTGAGAAATTGATCAAGTCGAAATTGATACCCTGCAGCTCACTGACAGAGATCCCCCGGCAGTCCGGATTTTTACCACTGCCAAAGCCTACGTGTAGCTGGTCACGACGCCCCTGTTCCTGGATAATCCGCGCCAGTTTTCCCTGGAACACGCAGTACACCTTACTTTTCTGAAGGCAGACGCCCAGCACCGAACGGTCACAGCGTTCTCCCACACTGACGGTGATTTTTTTCGCTTTCGCCTTCGCCAGTGCCATCTCATCACTGTTGCAGGCCGCCAGTCCCGAATCCTGCCCCCAGCCTGAATCCTTGCAGCAGTTTGAGAAGCCTGCGACCGCTTTCCGGCAGCTCGTGGCCTGACCGGTGAACGCGCGGACATCCATACCATTCTGGGTGTTTTTCACGTCATCCGCCGCTGATGCCAGCCCGGCCAGTTTTGACACCGCCGTATCAAACCCGCTGTCCCCGGCCCCGCCGGTATCACTGCAGTCCCCCGTTTTGCAGAAGTACTCCCCCCCGCAAATCACGCCACCAGACGTGAACGTCCGCTGACATTCATAGTTCACTTTTTCGTGTTCACAGTAAGCGCCGTTCTGCGTCAGGCACTGTGTGCCGGTCACCGTGCAGGCCGGGTTCTTCATCAGAGGCTCGCAGGTGCCCTTTGATCCTGACTGAACCAGATACTGGTCTGTGTATTCCCAGCAGTCGCTCCAGACCTGCTGGACGACACCATCAATCGTGACCGGGCGGTACCCGCCTGCAACGGAGCAGACGCTGGAAACCGGGACTGTCGCTCCCCTGCCGGACATATTGCCGCACGAATCAGTCCACACTACTTTGGCCACACTGCTGTTTTTTTTGACCCTCAGAACCAGCCTGATGCTCATCGGTACGTGCGTTTTAAATGACTGCGTGCCCGAGCCGTCCCTGAGCTTATGGGGGTGGGACGACGTAAAGGGCACACCGGCGGTCAGCGTCGCCGGTACGGGGCTGAAGCTGACATTCTGAAAGTTACCTTTATTGTGCCAGGGAATTTCAGCCCCCAGAATGGAAACATCCATAAAAAACCGGGGCTTATTACCATGCTGGTTTTGCCATGAATAGGTGGCCTGAATAATTTCGCCCCCAACCTGCGGAACGATGGTGACGATATTGCGTCCGTTTATTTCCTGCATGGGCAGCTGGCTCAGCTCGTATTCCAGCGTCTGAGTTTCCCAGGATGTGTCCCCCTCAATCACAATTTTTGCCGTCCGGTTACAGCTCTGTTCCACCCACACATCCCGCTCACAGGTGTACTTGTCGAACACGGATTTCGAGACCGTGGTTTCCTGACACTGCTGCGGGTTTCCTGTCCCGTTGATCATATTGCCCGCATTCGACTCCGCACTTTTGCCTGCCGTAATAAAAGGGGCTTCAGGATCAATCGCCGGTAGCGGGTTTTTGATCCCGGAGTCGATAATCGCCTGGCCGGCCTGGCTGTCCTGCAGGGCGTTTTGCCCTTTTTCTGCCAGCCCGCCGTCACCGCCTTTCACGCCGCCGTAATAACCACTTTCCGGCGGGTTTGAGGTATAACCAGGAATATCGCCCGTGACCGCGTCCGGATTTTTCAGGCTACTGGTCCCCTGTCCCTTATTCCCTTTTCCAAATTCCGCTCCGGCATTAAAGGCATCACTGGTTGCATCTGCCAGCACCAGTGAGGGCAACAGGATTAGCGCCCCGACAAGACGAGATTTCATTCTCCCTCCTTCAACAGTTGTCTGGCTGTTGCTGCACAGTCCCCGTTTTCAGCCACTCTTTCCAGAGCCTGTTTCAGCGGAAGGCTGCCGCGAATCACATCAAAATGGCCAGGGCAGGTCACCACCAGAGCCGGTATGGTCGTAATGTGGAATTCGGAATACAGCGTCGGGTCAATCTGAACACCAATGTTTTTATCCTCTTTGGACAGTTCAAACATCGCGCTGGCGGTCTGTCGCAGGTCGTTATTTACCAGTCCACGGAGCGTGGCGGGAATACCGTAACGGTTTGCGTCCCGGAGCATCGGTAACAGACCTTCCCGGGGCAGCCCCAGGCTGACAAAGTAGATGGCAGGGAACATTTTTTTTTCGCCCCCCGGGCGTTCTCCCTGCTGTCGGGCCACATCCCCCTGCATCCGGTTTATCAGCGCCTGTTGTTCCGGCGGCAGAGACAGGGTCTGGCCCTGAAGATTCTGTTTAAACGCGTCCATCGCCTGCTGTTGCTGTTTCATCCACGTCATATCCCGGGGGGACACACCTGCCTGCTCACTGGCTGAAACCAGCGACGTACAGGCCATCAGGGCACTGGCAAGCAGTACCCGGTACAGAGTCTTGTTCATGGGAGGAACCTCATGTATAGACGCAGTTGCGTTTGCGCCAGAGCAGATAACCGAAATTTTTCTTTGAATGGGGCGCGTTGTGCGGTGTCCCCCAGGTCTGGGTACTCGCACCAAAAGCGTGGCAGCTGTTGGTTTCGGGATACATGTTCACCATCTGGTAACGCCAGCGTTCTTTCGGCACGATGGGTGAGGGATACTGATAACACACGGCATAATCAGCCCCCACCGTATTCATCACCAGACCTTCCCGGTGCAGCTTGAAGGCCATTCTCTCACTGACCAGCAGTGAGGATTCCAGCGGCGAAAACTCCCCGCTGGTATACCCCGTAAAGGGATACATGCTTCCCTGGCTGCCGGCACACCAGAACAGGGGAGATAACGGTACGCCAGCGGTACTGGCCACCGCATCGGCCGCACAGGCCGCCTGCGCAATCAGGTTGCCAAACAGTGCGGCCTCCGGGTTAATCATCATGGACAGCGTACTGTCATTCCAGAGCGGGTCGACTTCAGACATGTAGGCAATATCCATGTCGCCCCCCTGAAAACAACCGGTGCTGGTCATGATGCTCAGCCACGAAATCAGCGGGTATTTATACCAGTGAACATGGTAGAACGCGCCGGCAGCGGGTCGATCGCTCTGACCGGCGGTGCCGGTTCCCGTCCGCCCGAGGTCTATCTTAAATCCCCCCATGTTGACCATCACCCCGGGCTCGCGGGTCACATCCGTCATGGCTGTGGGCTCCCAGTAGCCAATTGCCAGCCCTATCCGGTACAGCACACCGTATGAACACATCTGAATAGGAATGGAGGGGTTGCTGGTATCCGGCTGCGGTCCGGACGCCAGTTTGATACTCCCGACCGACATCGGGAACAGGCACTTCCAGCAGACATCCGAGATGGGGTTTACCCACCGCCCCTCCCCGGCATTACTGCTGGCTGCAGATACCTGCCCCGGCGTCCATACCGTCAGCGCCAGAATCAGCGCGGCAAACCAGACACCGCGTTTCATGGTGCCTCCCGCAGCCAGACACAGACGGGTCCGTCTTCCGTGTCGTGAATGGAGCCGGTAAACCAGCCCTCGCCGGCAGGCATGGAGGGCTGCCACTCACTGATGTCGCAGGCGCCATGCTCCCAGGCGTCAGTGACATGGGGAGGGGCGTCGTTCTCCAGCCAGCAAAGTGCGCAGACCAGATTGTTCCGGCGCAGCCAGTTATTGAAATCAGCCCGGGAGGCTTCATCGCCAGCAGGCTTAAAATAGCGAGGGTGAGTCCAGAAGCCGTTACGGTCACGGGTCACCGCCACCGGTCCGACCGCTGTTGAATGGGTCATGGGGTATCTCCGGATATGCCCGGGCCACCGGGATGATGGCGGGCGTGGGGAAAAATCAGTGGTTCCGGGCGTTGCTGGCCGCTTTCATGATGATGGCCAGCCGTTGTTCCCGGGTCATTTCATACAGGGCAAGAATGCCGCCGCGCATTACGGCAGAAGGTTTGTAGAGCGGATTTTCATTGAGGATCTCATCCAGCTGTCTGGCTGAACCTTCATCGTGGCGTAATGACGAGATGGCAACATTCCGGCCCTTTTCACCTTCAGGGTCTTTTTTCATGGCATTACCTTGTCAGGGTTTTAAGAGATACCGGGAGGGGAGCCCGGCTGAGGCGAAGCGCCACGCAGTGAGCACCGGAGAGCCTGAGTGCCTGGGCGGTTGAAACATCAGAACGAGGCAGGCCGGATAACCAGGAACGCGTAACCACAGCGGTGCTCATCAAAATTGCTGCCCTCTGACGCGCCCGCCGCAATCGCGTCTGCCGCCTCAGTCAGAAACCAGGCCAGTGTGTCGCAGGAGGTGCGGGGTGTCCCCTGGAGGATCACATAAATATGGCGGGCCAGACTCCCCTGCGACAACCGCCCCGCCATTTCCAGCCAGGGCGGAAGTGACGGACCGTCCTTATCAGGAAAAAAAGCCTGCTGGTCAGTGCACAGGCGGGCATGAACACGCCAGTGCACTGAATACTGAGGGACGGCGACCCCGGTGTAACCATAATCCCCGTGATAGTGGCATCCGTCGGTGCTCACAGGCAGTCCGTTTGTCCGCAACGCGCCGGCCGCGCGCGCCAGGCAATACACCAGATCGCGCGTTAACATGCCCGGCTGTGCATCCACACTGACGGTTACCTGCGTAAAGGGGGACGGCTGTTCATCTTCCTCCTGCGGGGGCAGTGCCCCGCTGTCTTCGCATTGACCGGAATACCTGTGCATCCTTTTTCCCGGTGCGCCCGACGCCAGACAGTGCAGCCCGACCAGCAGGGCCCATAAAAGGCAGCCGAACGACGTTAAATCCATGCTTCCGTCTCCTGCATATGCCTGACTATCAGACCGACCAGATAGTCCGGGAAGCGTTCGTCACGCGCCTGCGGTTCGACCAGCGCCATCTGATTTTCCCTGAGCCAGTTAAACCAGGCCTGGGTAACCAGCACAGGGTTCCAGGATTCAATCTCGGGATACAGCATTTTGAGCCGGTCCGCCGTTCCCTGACGGGTAACATGACGGGCGGGTTTCCCCGGCGATTCTGGAGTGGGATGGCTTTTTCTTTCCCGTCCCGGTACCGCATGACGCATTTCCGGGAACAGATCACCTAACGTTGTGGCTGTCATTTCTTTGCTCCTTTTACGGGGATCTCCTCAACGTTCAGCATGCGACCGTCGCGGGATATCCGAGCGGGGATGTGTGAGAAGCCAAACTTGCGGGTCAGGATACCTGCCTGGTCGAAGTAGATACGTTCATCAAGCGCATCACTGGTTTCCTTTATATTGCCGTTCACCAGGATAACTTTGCTGTTCGTCTGTCCGGCGATTTCCTTTCGGGTCCACTCCACCTGTGCCTGGTCATCACCATCGATGAAATAGAGCACCTGGGCGAAGGGCACCTTATCAAGCGGGTTGATCGTGTCACCTTTACGGGCAATCACTTTCCCCTGCATATCCGTAATGGTTTCTTTCACGGTAAATGTCGGGTCCCAGGGGAAGCTGCGGTATTTCACGGCCCGGCTCAGCCCCTCAACCGGGGCCGGGCGAACGGCATTTTTTTTCACCCGCGCCGTAGCTTCTTCCCGCAACCGGTCGAGTTCCCCGCTTTGCTCCATCCCCTTCAGTCGGGTCTGAATAAAGTCCAGCATGTCCTGCTCTGCGGGTTCAAAGACGTTCCCCCAGGTACCGAGATCTCTGGCACCACTGCCGGCTGACAGTGCCAGCAACAGTAATGCCATCAGTGGCTGACGTTTCTTCACTGCCCCTCCTGCGTGCGCCGGGCAATGTCGCGGCGAATATCGGGTGTGATATCCGGCAACGGACTGACCACCGCAGGTTTCACCAGAATGATGGCGTTGTGCGAGGTTTGCCACGCCGCCAGGCTGTCAGACATTGCCGTGTTGAAACGGGCCGTCAGTACTTTCGCTTTTCCTTCATCGAGCTGCAGCTGTGCCGACTGCTGCATAAAGAGGTCGATGGTGCCTTTCATGTCGAAGACCACCACGTCCGGGGACGTGGATTTCATATATACCCACGTTATTCCGGTCATGACCAACTGTGAAATCAGCACACAGGCGGCTATTTTCACGCTCCGGGCTTTCAGCCAGTCCCGCGGCTTTATACCTGCGCGGACAGTGGCGGCCTCATACGGTTGTTCATTCTGTTCACTCATGCGGCTTTTACCCATTCTTCAAGTTCACGAAGTTCGTCACCGAACTTCTTCTCGGCCAGCAGATATGCGGCCTCATCTGCCGTGGCACCGGCTTTCTGTGCGTTCTGCATATAAGCGAAGTCCTCCCCACGGGAACTGAACATGGCGCGGGTAACAGGATCGACAAACAGGCGATGAAACGAGCTGTACTCCCCGGCGCTGATAAGCAGCGAGCTGTAACCGGTCTGCAGTGCAGGCTGGAAACCCCGGATAACTTCTTTTTCCATGTCCGAGAACTGGTCCGGATTGTCGGAGAGGTACTGTTTGAAGGCTTTCGCATCCTGCAGGAGGGTGATTTTGGTCGAACTGTTGTTCCAGGCCGCTTCCGCTTCTTTACTGGCGCTGAAGTCCCTGATGCCCTGCGTGATGGTGATGAACGCCCCACGGTGACGGCGCACAGTACGGTAGCCGGTTTCAATAAAGCGGGCTGCATGTGGATTGGAGCCACCGAGCAGTCGCCAGGCCTCGTCGATGATGCAGACTTTTTTGAGGTCACGCGGGCTGTGATACATCTTTTCCTGAATCGCCAGGATGAGCGAAAACAGAATGGACGAGAGCAGTTTCGGTTTGTTCTCCAGACTCAGCAGCTCCAGAACGGCAAAACGTGTGTCACCATCCAGCGTCGGGTTGTCCGCATTGAAGTATTCGCCATCCGGTCCCCAGGTGCAGTAGGTTTCCAGCAGCATGGCCAGTTCAGCCAGACGCGCCGTGATGGTCGGTTTTTCGGCAAAGCGCTGATTAACATCAGCGCTGGTCAGGAAACTGAAAACGTCATCAATACGCGCCTGACAGCCTTTTTTCTCCCACGCATCCATCACCGCTTTCTGCAGAATCGCTTCACACACAACATCCAGCGGCTCGGTCGGACTCGCCAGTACCGTCAGCAGACGCACAATACCTTCAGCGGAGTGCCTGATGTCTTTCACGTTAGCAAACGGGTTAAAGCGAAGCTTCGAACCGTCGAGATAAACCCCGCCAGCCTGGTGACAGTAGTTCTTGTAACTGTCACCCATATCGATGACCCAGGCAAAACCGCCTGCATTCAGGACATCACGGAGAACACCCTGCGTCAGGAATGACTTACCGGCCCCCGAGGTTCCCGTGACAGCGATGTTAAAGTTGGTGCTGCCGTTTTCTTCCCCGAACATATCAAAGAAAGCCACCTGGTTGCGGTAGGTCGGCAACGGCATGCCCACATGCGACAACTGGCGCTCAGCCACCACAGGCATCAGGCTCACGGCGTTCCAGGATTTCCCCCGCAGGGTGGCCCCCGTCATTTTGAGATCTTCCCACATCCCTTCCTGCATCACGAACGGGAAGCCGGCCAGCCAGTTACGCATCTGCTGGTACTGCACCGTAACCATCTCCAGCTCGTTCTTACGGAAGACGTTAATGGCGGCCAGCTCACACTTCTGCGCCTCCGTATTATTGTCGGGCGTGAACAGCGTCAGGTTAAAGTAGGTCCGGCAGAGGGCGATTTCGTTGGTCGACAGTTGTTCACGGGTTCTACGCCATTCGTCTGCCGCTTTTTTGGTCCCGGGGAAAAGCGCCCCGTAGGCTGAGCTGGCCTTTTTGGACAGGTCCGTATCCTTGCGAAAGGCCTCACTCTGGCTTCTGGTCTGCTCCTCCAGTTCAGTGGTCCAGGTGATCATAAACGGGCACGGAATACCGAGATCAGGAAAGCGGAGATTCTGCAGGTTATCGGCTCCCTGCCAGAGTGCGAACCGGCGGGGATTTTTGCTCAGTTGCATATTCACAATCCGGCAGGCTGAAGCCGGAAGTCGTGTCCCGTCTGTTTCGATTTTTTCCGGTAATTCGATACGGATATGTGACGGGTGAACACTCAGGTCAATGGCAGGATCGACCACCTGACGGTTGAGCAGCTCATCTTCGTTATAATCACCCGGCGACATCATGACCTGCTCATGACGGTAGTTCATCAGCTCACGCATGACCGACAGGAAGGCATTCACATCGGTGTTAACGGAATCTATCCGCGCCGCCCCCAGGGAAACGCGAATGGTGTTGCGTATCTGAACCAGGTCATCCATCACCTGCTGGGAGAACCGTTTCACCGCTTTACCGTAGACGATAAAGATACGGTAGTTTCGCAGATAGAGCGGGTACTCACGCTCATTGGCCAGTCCGTGAAGTGCCGAACGCTCCCAGAACGCACGGGTAATTTTATTCAGATGATCGGCCATCTGACCTTTCCACATATCGGTACTGACACCCCGCGCAATACGCTCGCCCACACATTTACTGGCAGTCAGAACAACGGTGACCGGTGTTTTACGCGGGAGTTTTTTACGCAACATGTCATCCAGCGCGGCCATCACCTGCTCATTGGCGCCAGGCAACGGCGCCAGTTCCAGAACAAATCCTGCAGTACCGGTATTGATGAAAAGCTCATTTTTTTCATCGTAATAGCGATAAGGCAGACTGGCCACCAGGGAGGGATAATCCCAGGTCTGTTCAAGGTTGGCACGCGCGGTCGCGGCACCGTCCTTACGCCGCCCGCTCTCAATCAGCCCCATCAGGCTGTCCAGGACACTGCTCATTCCCCGCCCTCCCCGATAACACGGAAGCTTTCGTCCCAGTGGGATTTGTTTTTCACAAACTCAACCACAGAAGGCTGATGGAAGTTGTCGTCCGTATCCACCCACGGTGCAATCCACAGACGCTGGGTCGCATCCGGGATACGCTGGACCTGTACGCGTCCGGCCGTATTAACAGGGGTGACCGGAACAACGGGACGCGGACTCACGCGAGGTATCACGCCCGCCAGCATGGTGCCTGCCGGTGCCGTGGCCAGCGGACGTGGCGCGATGAGCGGAGTAGCCGGGGTTCCGGTTGCTGCGACTGATACAGGACGTGACGCATTCACGACAGGTGCCACGTTACGCAGTGCCGGCAGGGTTTCACCCGCAGGCTTTTTTGCGGTTTTACCGGCGTTAAGTTCGTCCAGGCTTTTGCCCTGAGCGGCGAGTTTGTTGGCCTCGCCGGTCGTCAGGCACTGGTCAGTTGCAGTTTTATTGCAGTCGAAATCAGAATTCATGCCGGCACAGCCGGTCAGCGCGCTGCACAGCAGTGCAGCGCCCATCAGTTTTTTCATGGGATAACTCCGGTTAATTTATGGCAGAACCAGTAAGGAATGGGGGCGGATAAGGTTGATTTAATTTTTCTGGTGCAGGACTAATATAAAAACAGCCTGGGCCACTGCGCTTAAAATAGTGCCAGCCAGAAAGAGGTCGACATTCATACGCGCCATGCTCATATCAATAAACGCCCAAATCAAAGAACGGCAAAGCAGTATCAGCCAGGGCGCTATAACCCCCAGGGATGTGAAAATAATCCCTTCGATTCGTTCCCCGAAAGTAACGGCTGCTGTACAGAAAAGAAGGAACAGCGCAACAAGCAGACCAACACGCCAGCTACTCCACTCATACGTCACCACCCCTTTACGTATCAGTACCGCCCAGACAGTCAGTTCAGTGCTGTAGACCATAAAAGGAATGAACACATGGCGAAGGTCAGAAGCACATTTCATGATGCAGGAGGATTCGGAATTTAACGTCACTGGTTCCTCTCCTTGCCGGGGTTGCTGTCGGGATGGTTATGAAGGAACTGAAAGCGACCCGTTACGGATGATTTACCAGACAGCCTTTCCACCTGAGTTGCTTTTTCCTTTTCATACCAGCGTTCCACAGCTTCACGTGTAAGTACCCGGTTCTCCACAACCGAGGCCTGTAACTCCCGCCATGCCACAGGGTCAAGCGGTTTATACCGGGCCAGTTTCCTGTCCAGAGCATCAGGCCATGTCCGGGGTTTACTGTCGAAAAGCCGCTTGAATAAGCACAGAAATAAGATTATTCCCCCAAAGCTGGCTGTACACTGAAGCCACCAGGTGATGTCCAGATACATCCATACCCCGCCGTTCGCAAAAGCGAATATCAATGAAAAGGTGTAAACCCACTGTTGATGTGGGGGATAATGGTTAGCCTGCCACATATGCAGGTCCACCCGAATATCGTTCAGCAGTCTTCGGTTTGTATCCATCTTCCACCTCAGTTTATTGTGTCACCGAGCCGCAGCTGGCTGGCCTGGCGCAGAACGTCATCCGGGTTGATGTTGCCCACCGATGTGGTGCTGTGCGTGGCGGTCTGGTTGACAGGCTGCGGAGTCACAGAACCCTGTGCGGCGTTACCGGCTTTCTGCAGCTCTTCTTTCGCCTTCGCGTCCTCAGCATCTTCCAGCGTTTCAAGACGGAAGCCTTTCTGGAACACCACAGTGACGCGGTTCCCGGCCCCGATATCAATAATCGGATGATACTGTTCAGCACGTTTTATCCAGTACTGGCTCAGGGTGTCAGCGGCTTTACTCGCACCGCCACCCAGCCCCTGTTTAAACACATCACCGGCACCGATATCGGCAGTGGCCCCGAGGCCGACCGATGGCGTGGCGGCCGATTTAATCCCCTCACCAAAACCGGAGAGCAACCCGGCGGCACCGGCATAACCGACAATCATACCGTTACGCATAACCGGCTTCCCTCTGATGCCCCCTTTGCCCTGGTAGCTGACGTGTCCGTCAAACTCCATATCGATATGTTTGCCGTTCTTCAGCACGCAACTGATAGACCGGGTTCTGACCTCACCGCGCTCACTGGAAATATCCCCCCAGATTTCCCCCACAACGAAACAGCCATCAGCACTGTATTCCTTGTTATTGGGCATCTGGATATTCCCCAGCAACCGGATAGTCACGGGGCGGGTATTCTGCTGACCGGTGACGCTGGCGTTGGCGTCTGCACCTTCAATCATAATGGCGTCAGAGAACGACCCCGAAGGTATCCACGGCAGTTTCGTGGTTTTCTTTTTAAGGTTCTCGTAGGTAAATTTTGAGGTGGTAAGGCCCCCGGTCATACGTTGCCCGGAGCCCCCCGGATAGAAAGCTGCGCCCTGCCCCATATTGACTGCACCACTGGCGGGTGGTGCTCCTGTCGGGGTGACGGAGTATTCTGCGGGGCGGGACTGGCCGGCGGCAACGGGACCCGGGAGTGGTGTTCCGTTCTGGTCTGCAGGTGGTGTCTGCGGGTTACTGCCGGCAGGTCTTTGGTTAAGTTGCTCAGTCAGGCGCTGAATTTCAGCGTCCTTCCGGGCTATTTTCTCGTTCGTGTCGAGTTTGTTCTGTTCAAACTGTTGTGACAGTGTGGCGAAATTCTGCTCCAGCGCTGAAGTTTTAGCCTGCTGTTGTGCCAGTGCAGCATCGTTCACCTGTTCATTAAACGTGGCAGTCACCACGCCGGTCATATTCGGCACAGCAGCTGGCGGAGGTGCTTTCTGCTGTTCCTGATAATGCCCGTACCAGGCAACGCCACCGGCCATTGCGGCCCCGGAGGCAATTACTGCCGCCAGGATGGCGATCTGTTTGCGGCGGGTTTTCAGGTTTTCATTCAGACTCATGAACGTGGTTCTCCGTCATCTGAAAACACAATCCAGGCATATCCTTCTCCGCCCGCATAAAGCTGATGCTGTGAGAGCATGACGGCGCGAACCCCTTTCTGCCAGAAATCACGCTCTCGCAGACTCTGTGTGATATTGCCGGGATTGCTCATCCGAAAACGCACAATGCGCAGATGGTTGCCCACGAACTGACGTTCCGGCGTCAGACGAACGGTTGCGCCCGGGTGGTATGCCGTCATGCGGCTGACCGGGTATTCCTGATAGTCATCAGGCACCTGGCCGTTAACGATGGCACGGGACAGAGAGACCAGCGTTTTTTCGTAGCTCTGTCCCTCTTCCCAGGCTTTTGCATCGTCATTCCTGCGCAGTGGCGGTGACATCGGGGTAAAGCGCAGCGTTTTCCCGTTTCCGGGTTGAGGACGGACGTTAAGGCTCAGGGAAGACCCGTGGTCAGTCTGGATAAAGACAGTAAAATTCTGAGCGACAAGTGGCGACAGAATAAGGGCGCCGTCATCGGTCTGGCTCTGGTCATAGGCACCGGATGGGCCGCTGATGCTGGTGATAAGTTCTCCGTTAACAACAACTTTGGTCGGGTTGGTGTTGCTGAGCGTGACATTAAAGGCGGCGTCGTTCTCAAACGGAATGGCGGCGGGAGCGGAAGCGGCCAGAAGGCCGCTGGTAAAAAGTCCCGTTGCCAGTAACACAGCAGCAGCTGCCGGTGAAATTGCGTTTTTCATGGGCAGTCCTGTCAGTTTGTGGTGGTGACCGGCTGGAGTTCTTCGAACTGGTGAAGTGTGACCAGCCCGTCGATGTAACGGATTTTCAGTCGGTATGTTTTTTCCAGGTCTTTAAGCGGAATGGTGATGGCGCCGTTTGTTGTGGAGGATTTCAGCGTACCGCTGAATTCGACCACACCAGGCGCATCCATGACACGGATTTCTTTCGTATCAAAGCGGGTGGTTATCCCCCCTTTTTTGATGCGTTCAGCTTCAATATCGAGCGCTTTTTTCAGTTCATCCCGTTCGACGGAGGGGACGAAACCGAGCAGCATTTTCTGGTTATTGTCGACGTTCTCCGGGCTGACATTCAGTCGCCAGTATATAAAGGCAGAGGCGAACATGGTCATACCGGTGGCATCTGCGCCGGAAGCATCTGAGGTGAAGGGTTGATTAAAAGACATGGGCGTGGTGACGGTTTTCTGTGTGGTGGCAAAATGCCACGCCAGAGAGCCGGTCAGCACATTTCCCACCCCACTCAGCAGAAGCAATGAGGCCAGCGCAATAAACGCATAACTGAGTTGTTTATCGCGTTCACCTTTAATTTTAAGCTTCATAGTAATTACGCTCTCCAGTGCCGGAAACTTGAATCAGGTATCTGCCTGAAGGTCACCCTGAATAAAAAAGAGGGAAGATGCCAGTAGCAGAAATTCAGCAGCCAGAATGACCCCTGACCTTTTTTCAGATATCTGATGGTTGCCCACAGCAGGCCCGCGATAACAGAAAGCTCCAGTGACATATTGTTCAGCACACCCAGGATAATTAAAGGTGCGACAATTAACAGTTCATCGAGAGGGAGACCGAAATAGCGTTCCTGCTGATTGAGTGTTTCCGGGAAGTAGTATTTATC
Source organism: Citrobacter sp. C348 (assembly GCF_047467975.1). Taxonomy (NCBI): domain Bacteria; kingdom Pseudomonadati; phylum Pseudomonadota; class Gammaproteobacteria; order Enterobacterales; family Enterobacteriaceae; genus Citrobacter; species Citrobacter sp. C348. Next base: position 64,387 of record NZ_JASJUJ010000013.1, read on the forward strand.
CTCTTCCCCGTTCATGGTCAGCTCGCAATACTGAAAGCGACGCGGGTGAAAATGATACACATAACAATACCGACAAAGACCATCGGTGAGCGTACTTTGATGTAAATAAACAGGCCCATGATAATTTCGGCAATATAAAACCATTTTACAATGGAAGAGCCAGAACCGAAGGTTGAGTTAACGGTTGTGTTTTGTGATGCAAGTAAATCAGTTCCGCTGGCCAGAGCCGGGTGTGCGACCATAAGTGAAATTAAAATCAACCCTCCGTTTTTAATAAATTTTTTTAACTGTCGGTTTTCGCGAGCTTTACGAAATAAAGACGCTACCGCCCATCCCTTCATGACATTAAGGGCATTACCGTTTGTGGACATGCTTGTTTCTCCGGATGTAAACAAAATGAGTGTACGTAAGTGCTTGTTTACGCACGCGATATTGTCCCATGACTCTAAAAAAAAAAAACTGTGACACATGTCACATTATCTAAAATATTTAGGATTTTTCTGAATATATAAGTGAGTAGGCTTGGTCATTCAGGTTGTTGGAGTGTTGAATGCGAGATCTATAGCAATGAAAGTAAAAGAGAAAATGTGGGGTGGCCGGGGAAGGCCGCGTAAGTTCCGCCCGGGTGAGGCTGTTGAGTGGCGACTGCGGGCGCCGGATAATTTACTGATGGAGCTGAGAGTGTGTGCCAGAGCAGGAAAGAGAAGTGTTAATGACGAAATTATTGCACGCCTGTTATTGTCTCTGAATTATCAGCCGGATATTCCTGTTATTAAAACGGCGGAAGGTGAGAGACTGATTTCTCTGGCGGTGAAGTTTGAAGACTGGCTGTATAACCTGCTTGATGTGGATACACGTTGCGGGGAGGTAAATAAAAGGGATAGTCCCCCTGCGGAGCATCTTTGGGTGTGGCGTGAGGGTGAGCGAATATTACTTCCGGGTAAGACAACAGGATATAGCATGCGTATTCCGGGGAATCTTGCCGAAGAGATTCGCACAATGGCCAGGGTTCACAGGCGCAGTCTGAATGATGAAATGCTGACGAGGTTGATGAGTACACTGAAATATTTTACAGGGCGGGTACTTGAACAGAATGAGGATGCTCAAGCCCTGAAAGTGCTGTGCATGGAATTTGAGAGTTACTTAAAAGAAAAAATTAATGAGGCAGAAAAAAGCGCGCTTCCGTGGGATAAGGATGGCGCGCAGTGATCGACGGAGGCCGGGTCGTCCGGCCTCTCGTGCTATTTATCATCGATAATGAAGTGCTGTTTCTCTGCTGCGTCTTCAGCAATATTAATGGCGCTGATGTTATTGTTTATCAGGTCATCAAGTGAAACTCCCGCCTGTTGCCCCTTGAGGTTAACATAGATTTCAGAGACCAGTGCAGTCAGAATCATAATACCTTCCCGCGAGCCTGATACTTTCTTTATCAGGTCGCGGCGGAATCCATCAAGGTCGAAGGTTGACCCCTCTTCTTTGGATTTATAAACCATAAGACCAAGCCGGACAAGTTCATTGACTATTGAAGAATAGTTCATTTCAGAGGTGGTTGCGCCCTTCTGAAGTTCAATATCCAGTATATCCTGTATTTCCCTGTCGATTTTATCTTTGAAGTATATGTTCTTGCGCGGCATAATATTTCCCTGATTTTTTCATGCAGTGCCGGATACGGCACTGTCGACCATTTTTCATGTGAGTAAATTCACCCTCAACCTGAAGAATGCGTTCATATAAAGACTGTTCTGATTTAAATGTGTGTGTTAATCCGGCACTGTGATGTGTGTGCATCCGGCACCATCAGGTGTGTGGATTAGGCACTGTGATGTGTATGCATCAGGCACCATCAGGTGTGTGGATTAGGCACTGCATATCACTAACCTACTCTATTATCAGGATACACACAATCCCCACACTTTACAGTGCCTAATCAGGCACTGCAAGGTGTGGCAATCAGGCACTGCAAGGTGTGGTAATCAGGCACTGCAAGGTGTGGTAATCCACACACCTTTTTCCCACATATTCCAACTTTCCGCATAATGGCATAAGTTATTTCACTGAATTCAAAGAGAAAAACTGCAAGATGAAATCTTGCGTGGGGTGTGATGTTTTAAAGGGTTAGCAAAGAGCGGCAAGTAAATAAGTGTGCCCGGGTTGTAACTGGTATTTGAGAGCGTGGCTGAATGCATGATTCAGAGCGCTTCCGCGCGTTTGTAGGGAATTATCTTGATTCAAATGATCTGGCGGAGTATTTTTTATTGCGCAGCGTATACCGGTTTATGATCGACATAAGGTCCATAAAATGAAAATAACGAAATTCCCCATCCTGTTGATGATGTTCTCACTATCGATATTCGCCGCACCGCAGATGTGTTTTGACCAGGCGGGGAGAGACTATCAAATAGATCCGCTGCTGCTTATGGCAATTTCAATTAAAGAGAGTCGTCTTAAAGCGTCTGCGGTAAATGGATCAAACAACGATGGATCAGAAGATGTCTGCGGGATGCAGGTGAACAGTTATCATTACAGTAAACTTAAAAAGTTTAATATTACCCGCGATCGACTATTAAAAGATCCATGCATATGCGTTTACTCGGGTGCGTGGGTTCTGGCGCACAACTTCCAGTCCTACGGGAAAAACTGGGACAGCGTTGGAATGTATAATACAGGGCCACGTGATGTGATGATAAAAAAACGACGTGCCTACGCTACAGAAATAAAAAACATCTACCGTATTCTGCTCGCCAGAAAAACAATACTGGAACAATCATCAGAGCCCCCCTCAGTGTCAGCAGCGAGGAAAACCGAAAAAATCGTTATCAACAAAAATTAATAAAATAAAAAACCGCTCATAGGAGCGGCTTTTTCTCAGGCTTTGAGTTTTGCAAACTCTTCGGCCATTTTCCAGAGAACCTGATTTAATTTGATGTCACCATCTATTCCGGAGACTTCCCGCGTTCTGGTCATCTTCCCTTTTGGCGTTCTGCCACGAATCCCCCCACGGATCACATTTTCCTGCACCACGTTAAATGTTGTCCATAAATCCTGCCCTTTATCGAGAACACGGCGGGGGTTAATAATTTGCTCCGGCGTTATTGGTGCCGGTTTTCCGTCATACTTAAGTTCCAGGGCTGTTGCGCCAAAAAGGCGCTGCTCAGGCAAAGTAAGCTGAATGCTTTTCATCAGGTCAATATTTTCATCGACCGCGTCAAATGTTTCCAGCACCGTGTAAGCACCTTCGATAACCTGCCCGACAATATCTCCTTTGTGTGGCACGCGAATTTCGCCAAAATCCTTCCATGCAACCAGGCCATTACTACAAACCTGACGGAACATACCGGGGATCATTTTATAGCTACTTGAACCATCATGGCTATTCAGCAGAATAATTTCCGGTACTTCCTTTCCGTTAATCTGGTCATGACGACGCAGGCGGAGCATATGCTTTGTAAAGTCGCGTTTATCCTGGTCACGCGTACGGGACTGGGTTGCATAATATGGCTGAAAACCTTCATCACGTAATCGGTCAAGAATGACAATCGTTGGAATATACGTATAACGCTCTGAACGAGAATCGTGCTTTTCCTCAGAGAACGCACTCGGAACAATGCGCTGTAATTCGTCATTCGTCAGCGGGCGGTCTTTACGGATTGATGTTGGCATACGATAGCGGCTTGCGAAACTGACCATAATTATTTACTCCTGATTATTTAGTGAGAGATGAAGAAATAACGCGATGGAAATTATCCAGCGGCGCTGCAGCTGCTACCGGACACCCGTCGACTACCCAGACAGAGATATAATCCGGGCATTCGTAATCAATTAACGTCAGCTCAGAGGCATTCGCTGGCGGTGTAAAAATACCTGGTTGTGGCTCCCCTTCCGATGCAGCCAGGACCCAGCAAAACAGATCCGTGAACTGGGACGGAGTGAGGTCTGAATCACATGTTCCGGTAGGGGTGTTAACGTTCATAGGGTGTACTCCTCGGGTTGTCCGGGTTATTCCCTGCGAAAATGACGCGGGGACAGTTCATGGGGCAGCAGTCACTGCCCGTTCGTTAATCGTGATACGGGCAGGGTTCACCGCTGCCGCTCTGGCAGCAGGCACAATTCGACGTTTCCTCGACGCCAGCGGCCTGTGCCCATCCGCTATGCCACGCACTTACCAGCTCCGGAACGTCTGAAAACATATGCGGAGGGGTATGCTTACCACTGGCAAAATCGCCGTAGCCTTCAAGCATCGCCTCAAAAACAACATCCAGCGCCTCGTTTTTCGCTTTCACGGCGTCGATAACACGCATCACGTGCGCTTTACCCCACTGAATGCGCAGTGCCAGACCTCTCAGCGGAGGTAGTTCGCCCCCCATCTTCCTGGAAGATTCTTGAGCGGCGGTTTTGACGTTGACGTTTCGTGTGTGCATCCTGGTTTTCTCCTGTGGTGATGGTTGTCCATCTCCCTGGTGAGTTCTCTCGCGGCAAAGGGCAAAGGAGCAACGGCGAAGGGAGGAAGGAAAGGGGCGCAGACAAAAGTTTTTGCGGATACTCGCAAAAAGTTTTGGCGGAGTGCATTTCACCCCTTGGATGACGACCCGACGGTGCTACGACCAGCCCTCCGCGTGAGGACACACGGGACGATGGCCTCACCGGGGGAACAGGGTGCACACACCCGACACGTCGGAACGGCGTGGCGGCCTTAAAGCGACAGTCACACCGTCGCGGTCAGGGCGGCGCGACCGGCACGGTCGCAGCAAGCCAGGGGTTGACCTTCGCCATCAGACCCTAGCGAAGCCCGAACCCCGAAGGGATTCGGCGGAGACTGGCGGGTGCGCAGCAGCTGCCCTGGCGGGTGCGCAGCAGCTGCCCTGGCGGAGTGGGGCTCGACGACCGGACAGCAGCGCTGGCCGGGAGCCGAAGGGGGCCATCGCCCTGCCCGTTTTTCTGTTTCAGGCCATGAGAGAGCAGTGCCATCACTTCCGCATTCAGATCTCCGGCGAGGCGAGGGAGGTTTGAAGACTTTAATTATTAATGCTAATGTACGCATACACTAGCATTAATCTACGGTCCATAAATGGCTGAAGAATCTCAGACTGAACAGTCCCGCGCTTATTTTTACCGCAACTTTAAGTACACCCTCGAACATCTGGCCAGAGATTACCAGGCAGAGCTGCAGCGTTATTCCGATGAATCATGGGAATTCCCTCAGAGGGCTGCACGTCTCAGCGCAGCAGTTAAACGCTATAAAACGTACCGGATGCTGAGTTTTATTTTTGAAATCGCAGACGACATCGATCTGGATTTAACTCCACTGATTGTAAAGCGTCTTTGCATGCGTCTTTTCGGACGTTCGGGCAGTCAGGACATCATCGTCAGCATTTTTGGCCAGAAAGGTCGCCAGCATCGCAGCAGAGACAACACCCCTGCCATCCTTGATGAAATTGCCGCCCGCTACCGTCTTGCTGCACATTCCTGCCAGGCTTCAACGCTCAGTGATATTGAAAGTGTGAAAAAGAATTATCAGGCAGGCATCCGTTCAGCACGGAACAGGGAAAAATAACCTTCCCATATTAATGCTAATGGATGCGTACAGTAGCATTAATATGTAATACAGAGGTAATACATGAAGGGAAGAGAGCGGGCGCGCCGGAGGCGCTGCCGCCCTGCCCCGTTCCCCTGGAGGGAACCTTCCTTTCTGGTTGTTCATGCGTGCGGTCGCACCAGAAGTGGAAAAAGGGGCTGCCAGCGAACCGGCAACCCCTTCATAAAGGCGCTTCAGGCATGTCAGACATCATCAGTTCCTGAATGGCGGGGGATTCCCCCGCCGGGGTTAGCTACTTAGCGGATTCGTAAGCCATAAAAGCCGCCACCTCCCTGTTCGTGTCCCTGTAGCGAATTTCGCAGAGCGATTTCCGGGTCAGGTAAGTGAATATCAGCAGTGTGAGACACACTATCAATACACACCAGAGCAGGGTGTTTCGCGGCAGTTTCATGGCCTTCTTCTCCTGTCAACGCAAAGCAGAAGTGTCACCATCGGTGCGAAACAGAGATGTCATGCTTTGGTTCAGAGAATGCGTTTGACCGCCTCGCTATATACTTCCGAGCGTTCTCTTTTCCCAACAGAAATCACGAAAACGACAACTTTCTCGTCTATAACCTGGTATACAAGGCGATAGCCTGAAGACCGGAGCTTAATCTTGTAACAATCAGGCATACCACGGAGCTTGTTTGCTTCAATCCGGGGTGACTCAAGTACTTCAACCAGCTTCTTTTTCAACTGTTCACGTACCGTCGAGCCCAGCTTTCGCCATTCCTTTAGTGCCCGCTCGTCAAAATCCAGAAAATACGCCATCAGAGTTCATCCAGCGTCACACGTACTGGCTTAGGATTACGAAGTCGTTCTTTCACTATCTCCACAAGTTCAGCATCTTCATCACTCAGGAGTGTCTGTTTGAACGGCAAGCGTTCATTGTCAGCGATATACTCGAGCATGAGACGAAGCGCTTCAGAAGGAGTTACGCCCATTTTTTCAAGCGCGGCGTAAGAACGCGCTTTAAGTTCATCGTCAATACGTAGGTTAATGCTACCCATGTCTTACACCCCTTGTAATTACAAATGTCATTACAAGTATCGCACTACAACATGCTTAGGGCAAGTCACGAAGTAAGTCAGAAAGTAGTCGTAAGAACGGTGATCACTGTCCGCTTTGTGCCAGAAGCGGACTTTTTAAAAATATTGCGTGCCCAACAATTGGGCGCAGGTCACATCAAGTACCCTCAGAATTATAGAGAATACCTGAAATTTTTGTAGAGCGAGGTTTGTTACCCTGCCCGACCAGCGACATGTGGTTAGTTTAGTGATCAGAAATGTCGAGCGTTTGGTCGTTCATTGACGCGGGATCTTCCAACGGTTCCACATGAGTGGTGATATGGATAAAAGGCAGTGCGGTGCGGATATCATTCTCTATACGCTCGGCCCAGTCGTGCCCATATTGAACAGTCCATCGCCCAGGAACTAGGATGTGCATTGTCATAAACGCCCGCCCGCCAGCCTGGCGTGTACGTAGTGCATGGAAATCAAGCCCCTGTTCACGATATCCTGCCAGCAGTGACTCGATTTTTTTGAGTTCTTCCGTGGGTAGCGATACGTCCATCAGACCTGCAGCTGAACGACTCATAAGCTGATAACCAGTCCAAACGATGTTGGCTGCGACCAGCAATGCAACGATCGGATCGACCCAAAACCAGCCGGTCAGATAAACCAGTCCGACACCAAAAATGACACCGACCGACGTCCAGACATCGGTCAGCAGGTGATGAGCATCTGCCTCAAGAGTGATAGAGTTGTGCTGCCTGCCAGCCCTTAACAAAATGCGAGCCGTCACAAAATTAAGGATTGATGCGACTGTTGAAACCAGTAATCCGAGACCAATCTCCTCAAGCGGCTGTGGAGTTAACATCCGCTCAACTGCGGTATAGGCGATACTGGCTGCCGCCAATAGGATCAGAAATCCTTCGAAAGCACTCGAGAAATATTCGGCTTTGCCGTGCCCATATGCATGGTTCTCATCGGCCGGAAGCGCAGCCAAGGTCAGCATCCAGAGCGCCATTAGGGCTCCTGCGAGGTTAACTACGGATTCGATGGCATCAGATAGCAGACCGACCGAACCGGTCATTTTCCACGCCACACCTTTGAGTCCGATAGTGGCAATAGCCGTGGCAATGGAAAGCCAAGCGTAGTGCGTCAGCGGACGAGGTAACCCTTTTGTTTTAGTCATTATTAACTTCCTAAAATAGGACGACTAACTCACATTTCTATCCATGATAGATAATTAAACAATCATTTCGCCATGAATATTTTTTCGTTTTTATTAAATTTAATTAAAAAGTCTCTGCAAGTGCTGTTTCATCTTCTAGTAAACTAAATTTTATTTTTAGGGTTTTCTTCAACTTGAAGTAATATTATCTCACAACAGATTAGTCACTTAGGTTAACTGAGCGGCTTTTATATTTTTCAATTAAAATATGCAAAACTCCCATTGCACCATGTGCATAAAAATAGACCTCAATGAAAGTAGTAAAGAACTTATGCCAGTGGATTACTGTTTCAGCCAGATTTGACTGCATGGTATTCAACAAGAACCATAGGCCACCTGAAAGTGCTACAATTAGCAATGCTAGAACTCCAAATCCTTGGATTGTACTGGCAATACCTCCCGAATGTGCATCGGGCAGTCGGAAACTAGTCAACGTTTTTATATCTTGCTTAATACCACTAAAGTCAAGCCCTACCCATGAAAAATAATAAGTAAAACCTCTTTGAGTAAGCATCCAACTTAACATAATAAAACCACAAATAATCAGTCCTAACCCTGAAATAATGTGCATCCAGGTTATAACTCCTTCAAGACTATGTTCACCAATTGCTTCGGTCTCTGTCAGATTAGAGTTAATAATTTGTGATAATATTAGAAATGCCACAATGATGTGAAGAATACGAAAAAAAGGAGCGTAATCATGGGGTAATAGATTCCAGAGTCGCAATTTCATTAATGAGTCCTTAGTAAATTTATCGATGATCTTAATCATACAAAAGAATTATTAGGATAACCTTAATTCTTAAAATTGCAGCAGGCATTAGTTCACCTCTGATATGGCCACTTGCGAAATGGGAATGGTAACTGTTATTACTATGTGTTTACTTGCTGTTCTTGTTACGCAGCCCCTTAAACACATTACTTTCAAATATGATTTCCTGCTGGGTTTAAATATGTGTCTTTCTATAGTGCGGCAACCTATTTTTACACCAACTCATGAATTAAATAAGAATCATAAATTAAATGAGAGGTTTAATTCTCTTGCTTAACGCGATGATATTAAATGGAAATTTTAATTTTTGTAATTTATTAAACAGTTAGAATGAGACATGGTAAATACGATCTTCCTTTAGATAATTCTGATAGCACTTTTTCTACTGGGCAGTCTGCAATGTCCGCTTCTCGCTCTTAGCGGACATTAGCATAGGCTATTTACCATAACGCCGCATTACGCGTACCGCTCAGACGGCCTGAGCGCGTTTCTGACGTGTCCCCGTTAAAAACAGTAACAAACCACCCGAAAATGCACGCCAGAAACGCTACGTAAGAATCTATCCTATGACTGGATATGCACTCAACTGAATAACGCCTGGTTTCAGTCCATTTTATCGGGATCAGCCTTCTTTCTGGGTAATTTAGGGGGCTTCACTTGCTGATTACTTTGCGTGCGGCGCGTGAGCCAAGGATGGTCAGCTTTAGGTTTTACGTAGAATTTTGAGCGTAAATCAAAACGGGCATTATCCACACGTTCATGGACACTTTTTTCATCATCCAGTGGTATAGGCTCCGGGCCATCAACATATTTTTCCCATCCCAACGCTTTCCCATCATACAGAACCTTAATTTCACCGTTAAAGCTTTCGCATACCGTGACAACCGAATGCCGAAGTCGATATCCCCGGCCTTCACTGCGAATCTGAAACGCACTGCTTTTGTACTGGAAAGTGAGATTTTTGGAGAGAACGCGCTTCGCCTGGAGGCTGAAGATATAACCCAGTTCCTCTTCAGAATGGTGTACATCAAGATGGGCGTTATCAGCAATACGAGGCGGCGTAGCAAACCGGTTGTTATAGGCTTCAATAAAGGTCGGCAACCATGCGTTTGCTGTTTCAATATCACTGATACCCTGAAGCCGCATTTCTTTGACCAGCCTGTCCTGCAGTGTCTGATTGGCACGCTCTACCCGCCCTTTTGCCTGCGGGCTGTTGGCATGGATTGGCTCGATGCCCAGTGTCTTTATCGCACGTGTGAACTGAGTCAACTCTCCTTCCCGCTCCGGGTTATTTACTCTGAATATACTGTGTCTGTCAGAATAGAGAGCCAGTGGTACGCCATGATCATTAAGGTAACCCCGGAGGGTTTCCATGTAAGCCCGGGTTGTTTCTGCAGGAGCGAATCGTAGCGCCATCAGAGCGCTGGTAGCATCATCGATAAAGACTATCAGTGTGCATTTGGGGCCCCGACCTTCAAACCAGTCATGAGGCGAGCCATCAATCTGGATGAGTTCACCGTAGGATGGGCGCCGCATCCGGCGCTGATAAATTCGGGCAAACTTACGACGACGTTCGCGCCATATGCCCTCCTCTACCATCCACTTCCTGAGAGTTTCAATGGATAAACACAAGCCGTGTATCTCGCGCAATTTTTCGCACGCAAGCGTAGGTCCAAAATCAGCGTAGCGGCCTTTGAGGAGTGAAATTACTGTTGCTCTGAATTCGGTAGAAAAGGAATTATTGGGACGCTTTCCACGTCGGCGGGAAACTAGACCAGAAGGCCCTTCATTTCTATACCGTTGCACCAGACGTTTAACCTGCCGAATAGAAATGCCAATGCGTGCCGCAGCTTGTTCCTGAGTAATATGGCGATTAAGTGACTCCTGAATAATGTGAAGTCGGTCGAGTTCCTTATGACTCATCGTAACAGTCTCTTTGATCATGAAAAATCCCCCAGAGAATTGTCTGGGGACATTTTAGAATGGTTCAAAGGGGACATTACAGCTTGGTGTTAACACAGGCCTTCTTCTCCTTGCCTTGCGGCAACTAAGAGGCTATTCTGTTGGTGTCTAGTCAAGCAGATCGCCTCGTGTGGTTGGTTAATAACATTAACTTCCTACGGGGCTTTCTTCTTTCTGCCTCACAACATGGCAACAAACCACCTTCACGTCATGAGGCAAAAAGCCTCAAGCGCCAGTGCCATTATACCTTACACCGCCTCCTGCTGACCAGGTATCCGGCGATTACCGGACTGTTTTTCCGCGAAAATAGTCCGGGCGTTCCGTCAGTTCCCGCGAGATAAGTTCCTCCGCAAACAGCGGCGCAATCCGGTTTACCCGGCGTTCCAGATTTCGCCTGCGGGCAGCGGCTTTCCGTTCATCACTCCAGCGCCTGACCTGCCTCTCATCCAGAAAATCCACGCACACTGCATACCCGGCCCCCGCAATCCAGCGCGACATCACCGATTCAGGAGCCTGCTGCCCGGCATCCACCACTTCTGAGACCAGCTCCTGCGGACCCGGGCACGGGGTACGCGGCATCTTCCAGCGGAGTGAATAGCGCCACTTCATAGCCCGCTCCGGGCTGTCAGCTTGTTGGGAACCTGCCAGCGTTCTGCCCGGCGCATTTCATCCGGGGTATCCTTCACAATGAAGGTAATTTCATACATCACTTCGTACAGGGGGGCATTGCTGTAACGCAGCCAGTCCAGCTCTTTCAGCGACGTGAACCGCGTCTGCCAGCACCAGAATGCAGACTCAAGTTCCCGCGCGTCAAACTCGTCTGCCCAGCGCCGGTACCAGATATTGATGGTTTCCGGTGACTGAAAATTCAGTTCGGTCACCGCCTGCCCCAGCAGGTTCTGGCGTAACAGCCAGCGATGCTCAAGCGCCCGGTCTTCCTGGCGCATTTTGCGGGTGAAAGCAATTTTCTCGCGCTGCATCCGGCGATCTGTCCGGGTATGCATCACCTCCGGGAACAGTTCGGCCTGTACATCCGTGGAGATCGGCAGCGGGCAATGCTCCCCTTTGCTGGCAATCAGTCGATCCAGTGCTTCCTCAACCTGTTTGAGACTGCACAGGCGGTTCTTCGGCTCCCAGTTCAGGCCAGGAATACGCTGTGCCACCGCCGTGTTAATCCGACTGCTGCCGGTCAGCACGCGCAAAAAAGTGCGCACATGTGGCAGAGAGGGCAGACGCGCCCCCCGTTCGCGGGCGGTTTCCACACTGATAATGGCCTGCAGTGCCGCCTGGCGGGCAGGCTTCAGGGTCACAAGAGCGTGTGTTGACGGGATCATGCCATCACCTCCTCATTCAGCAGACTGACGACCGTGCGGGCGGAACAGCCGAAGCGGCGCATTCCGGCGACCTGGCTGACCAGCGTACCGATGCGAACGGGATCAAATTGCTCTCCCTGCCAGAGCGTGCGAACAACCAGACCTCCGGCAGACAGTAATACAAGAAGCCAGTACGGGGAAATATCACCCGGACTGCACACGCACAGATGGTACTCATCGCTGCCGTCCGCGCTGAGGCGGCACTGGACGGGGAACAGACCGCCAAACTCCGTTCGGTATTCGGCGCAGATGCACCAGTTCTGCGGCACGGGCAGCAGAGCCAGCACGGCATCACTGAGTCCACGACGGGCATCTTCACCCTGTTGGCGGACGGACTCCATGTCGGAGGCGGTCAGGCGGTTAATTTTGTTCAGGTCATAAATCATGGTCATGTTATTCCCGCCGCCCAAAGGCGGCGGCCTCCGGATTAAGCAGCGTGGTCAGTCAGGTCGGTTTCAGCGCAGTCAGTCTCATCCTGTTCAGCGGACTGAGTCCGGACCATCCAGTCCGGCAGCCAGCCCTGGGCATTCAGTTCATCTGCGGCAGCGACAGCCGCATCACGCCGTTTGAGTTTTACCACCTCCCGTGCCCGGTCGGGCAGCCCCGCCGCCTCATAAGCGGTGCCAATCTGCGCAATTTTGAGTTTACCGAAGAAGTTTGTCGCATCCGGCTGCCACCATTTGCGCAGATCAAAGTCCAGTGCCGCTTCCAGCCCGTCCAGTTCACTCCGTTCTGTACGGTGATACAGGCGTTCCTGAATACCGTTGATCCCGTGTGCCGCGCAGAATCCCAGCAGGGCACACACCTGTTCCGCAGACCATGACAGCAACCAGGTAAAATCCAGATGCCAGCTTTCCGGCAGCGTGGCCTGAAAGGCTTCACGCTGTGCCTTCAGTGACAGCAGGGCTTTACCCTCATCTCCGGACGGGGCCAGTGAGGCAAGCAGATACTGATTACTGGAGACGGACGCTTTGAGGGGTTCATCACGTTGACCATAGCTGCGTTCGAACAGCCCGAGACACAGTGTCCATGTCAGCAATGCCACCGATACATCAGGACGTCCCGCCAGTTCAGCCTGTACTGCCAGAGTCCGTTCAGCGGACATAGCTTTAACCAGCGTTGCCGGACAGGCATCGGCAGGTGTTTCCGGCGTGGTGTAGGTGATGACATTGTTATCCTGTGCCTGTTGCGCCTCCCGTTCCTGAGCCTCCTGTGCGCGATCTTCGTCAGTCAGCCTGCGGATACCTGGCTGAACCTGAAAATCGCCGTTATCCCATGACACCCATACCCCATGCGCCGCCCGAAATTCCGGTGTGGCCTCGCGGTATTTAGCCTCGATCCAGATATCATCAATCTGCTGCTGAAATTCGTACTGATCGTCGTAAGTCGCACAGTCCTCGATGGCCTTTTCCAGCTCGTCGATACGGCGTTGTTCATCATCAGTCAGCACAGCCGCTGGCATGGCAAAGCGGTACAGTTCTTTATCTTCGCCATGACCGCTGAGTTCCGTCATACGAAACTCAGCCCAGCCCCAGCCCTGCTCCTGCTTCAGACGGGCGGCGAGCACGGTGAGCTTGCCAGCCAGCAGGGATTTCACCAGTGAAGCATCTGCAAAGGTACTGTCCCTGTCGCTGAACAGATCGGCGGTCAGTGTACCGCCAGCAGCGGTATAGGCTTCCTCACCCACATACGCAAACATCGGGTGACTGATGGCCATCTTGTCATCGGTCACCATTTTGCGCAGGGTCTGTACAGCAGGATCGTGCCATTTTTCAACAGCCTCTTTCCAGACCTGCTCCTGACGCTCGTGAGTGTCAGCGAGGGTCAGCGCTTCACATTGCTCAAGGGTCATTTCATCCCGCGCCAGAGAATCCAGCAGGGACGGCGCAAGGTTCGCCAGTTTCAGGCAGCGCTGGACGTGGCGCGGGTGATACCCCAGCAGAGCACCGATCTGCGAGGCCGTTTTCCCCTCCTGCTCCAGCGTACGGAAGCCGATAATCTGCTCGGCGGGATGCATGTTTTTACGTCTGCCGTTTTCGATCATCGAGGCAGCCACCGCCATTTCCACAGGCAGAACTTTCACCGGAATAAACGGGGTGTCGGTAGCGAGTACCCCGCGCTGCACCAGAATGCCTGTCCCCCTGCGACGACCTTCCCCGCCAACGATGCCGATCGTCCCGTCCGGCAACGCCGTGCCGATCAGGTTCTGGAGGATACCCATTGCCTGAATACTGTCAGCCATCTCTTCCACTTCCGTGTCAGTATGCGGAATGATGCGCGTGTTGAGTTCAGTACGCGACAGGCGGGAGTACGGGAAGATTTGCACCGGGGTGTCCGCAAGTAACCGGACGAGCTTCTGCTCAGTGGATTGCGTATTTTTTTCCGCAGATTTTGTCGTGCGGGTGGATTTGGTGGTTTTTTTTGCCGTAGTATTGGTGGCGACCATTATTTTGCTCCTTTGTTTAAGTGATGGTTAGCCGTGTCCGGATTGCGCTCCGGCCACGGCACTCTTTCAGTCAGTGATGCGTTTCGGGTGTGCAGCCAGTGCCGCAAAGGACGGATAGCCGTCGAGTACCTGCATCATGACTTTTGCCCCTGCCAGCATTGCTGCATCCGCTACGCCTGCGCTGTTTTCACACACGTTAATCGTTGCCACGATCCCCGATTTCACATCTGAAAAACGCTCATACATGCGGTTACTGAAGAGGACACGTTTGCCCCCTGCCATCACCTGCCAGTTGTTGCAGTCATTAAAACGGGTGTCCACGTTGTCAAACTCGACCACGTGGGTGTCGCTGGCCTGAATGCGCAGCAGCTTCACGATGTCGGTGCTCTGCCCGACCGTTCTGGTCGTCTGGCGGGTGTTAAGGTTCTGCATGGCTCCTCCTTCTCTGGGTTAAGGCCGGACGTCCGGCCTCCGGTTACATCTGCACGTATTGCAGATTGCGTTTCAGTTCAAAAAGAAAATCGGGCTCAAACGACCAGGCACGCCAGTTAAGCGTTCCGTGGGTACGGATTTCCACCTGAACATCGCCGTAGCGGCTCACAGCGGACACGGTGACAGTGACACCTGCTTTCAGCGCAGTGGCCTGAGCCACCCACTCCCGCGCGACGGAAACAGGGTTTTGCCCTTCACTCATCTTCCTGGAAGATTCTTGAGCGGCGGTTCTGACGTTGACGTTTCGTGTGTGCATCCTGGTTTTCTCCTGTGGTGATGGTTTTCCATCTCCCTGGTGAGTTCTCTCGCGGCAAAGGGCAAAGGAGCGACGGCGGGGCGGCAGGAAAAGGGCGCAGACAACAGTTTTTGCGGTCCTTCGCAAAAAGTTTTGGCGGCGTTCACTTCACCCTTTGGATGACGACCCGGCGGTGCTACGACCAGCCCTCCGCGTGAGGACACACGGGGCGATGGCCTCACCGGATGAACAGGATGCACACACCCGACACGGCGGTACGGCGTGGCGGCCTTAAAGCGACGGCCCGCCGGCGCGGTGGAGGCGGCGCGGCCGGAACAGTCGCAGCAAGCCAGGGGTTGACCTTCGCCATCAGACCCTAGCGAAGCCCGAACCCCGAAGGGATTCGGCGGAGACTGGCGGGTGCGCAGCAGCTGCCCTGGCGGAGTGGGGCTCGACGACCGGACAGCAGCGCTGGCCGGGAGCCGAAGGGGGCCATCGCCCGGGGAGTTGAGATTTTAAAAAACACGGAACAGCAACCAGACTGCAGGATGTGTTGCAGCAGAATAAGCGCCATCAGGTCGTATATCAGGAGGAAAAGTGACAGTCCTGGTATCCGGAAAAGGGATTATCGAAGGGCAACAAGACAGCCCATCAGCTGGAAGCAAGTTCTGAGAGTGGTTATGACGCAAATGAAGGGAATTGCGCGTCAGCGCAATGCCCTTCTGCGCCACAGGCGCGCGGCCTTTTACGGCGCGGCCAGACGGGGGCATCCTCCCCCGCCCGGCTCACTGCCCCCGTCAGTTCTGAATTCTGAGCAGGACGGTTGAAACATCGGTATACGTGAATGTGCCACGCGGCAGCGGCTCCCATACATCAGCCAGGGGGCGGAGTATTTTCTGCTGGCGTGGCCCGTTCAGACAGACCGCCGTCAGTATCCCGCCGGATTCAAGCTGCGTTAAGGCGTGCTGTATGTGGCGGATATCCTGCGCATGCTGAAACGGCGGATTCATCAGGATTTTGTTCCAGAGGCTTCCCGGCTGGTAATCCAGAAAATCCCCGCACCGGACGTTAACGCCCGGAAACGCCGCCCGCAGATGAGCAGCTAACGCGGCGTTAAGCTCCACGGCGTCACACCGTACCAGCGGGGCCACCTCCCGGATGGCCCGTAAAATGGCCCCTGTTCCGGCCTCCGGCTCCAGAATACGGTCAGAATCGGTAATCTCCGCCAGGTCAGCCATCTGACGACAGACCGGGTCGGGAGTGACGAAAAGCTGCGAGCTGGCCCGGATTTCGGCCACTGGGGTGCGTCCGTCAAGTCTGGCCCGCATCGCCTGAATACGGTCCCTGAGTTCACTATGCATATGAATGGCCCTTACCTCCCCGGCGCAATGCCGGGGAGTCTGTCGGTTATTTTTGCGGGATTTCCACGGTTTTCATGTCGGTGATGTACACATTATCGAGCGTGTAACCGCTGGTCATGATGCGGCGGAAGCGGTACGCGCCATGCTCATCATTTTCAGCGACACCCCGGACCGACTTATAATCAGCCGGGGTTTTCGACCATTCGGCTTTGGTCATTTCGCGGAAACCCTCCCCCGGATAATTGACGATCGGCGGGCGTTTCGCGGCCTGCTTTGCGGCGAGGGCTTCTTCCGCAGACGGGGCTTTATAGTCCGTGATGCGGTCGGGGGTCAGTGTCATGGTCCCGTTGCAGCGCATAAAGCTGTAATACGGGGTGACAACTGAACTGACCGCGCCATTACTTTTATTGATGCGGATGATGGTCAGCCACTCGCCCCGGCTCTGAACCTGCCCTCCCGGCTCAAACTCCCGGGTACGGGTGACCACGCCGCCGCTTTCATCCAGCATGGCGCGTTCATAGGCCAGGCGGTTCTGGTAATGATTCAGCCAGCGCTTCTGATGGCGGATCGTGCGTTCATGATAAGGGGCGGCAATATCGCGGGCCTGTTCAAAGGTAATAATCTCATTCTCAAGCGCCGAATGCAGGGACATCTGGCCTTCGTACTGGCTTTTATCTGCGGGTCGCGGGTATTTTTCCAGCGTGAAACAGGTATAAATATGATCGTAATTACTGATAAGCCGCGCCATTTTCAGATCCAGCGTCTGCGCCC
This sequence comes from Citrobacter sp. C348, assembly GCF_047467975.1. Classification (NCBI taxonomy): domain Bacteria; kingdom Pseudomonadati; phylum Pseudomonadota; class Gammaproteobacteria; order Enterobacterales; family Enterobacteriaceae; genus Citrobacter; species Citrobacter sp. C348. Next base: position 81,606 of record NZ_JASJUJ010000013.1, read on the forward strand.
GCCACATCGTCAGATATTTCTGCGCCTGGGCAATATTCCGCTCCGCCTTGCGCTTGTCCGCCTCAATCTTTCTGATACGGCGGTAGCGCACATCCGGGCGTTCTTTGTATTTCGCCAGACGCAGGGAGGCGTGCGCCCGATCCTCCCAGTATTCCGCACGTTCAAAGAGCATCACGGCGCGTTTCATGCCGTTTTCAATACGCTGCGCATCCCGTCGCGCGCGGCGCTCGCTGTGATGGCCAATCAGGATCGGCTGTCCGGACGGGATAACCGACGCCAGCGCGTCCACCTGCGCGAGCGTCTGCTCTGACTCCCCGGCGCGTTTTTCGCTGTAGCCGCTGAAACGGTCGGCGCGTTGTTCCTGACGGTCGAAAAGGGTGTTGTCATCGTCTTCAATATCTCCGGCAAGAGACAGAAGCACGTCCTCACGGGCTGGCGTCCAGGCTGGCGCGACAAACAGCGCCTGTTTCGGTGCCCAGCGAAAACCCACGGCATGGATTTTCTGATACGTTTCATCATCAAGACGCAGCGCGGCATACAGCCGCAATTTGTTGTCATCCGGGGAATAGGTCGCCCGGTACGACTGCGCGGGGCTGTCTTCAGACGCGGGCGGCGGGGTGATGCCGGCAGTCAGTGCCAGTGCGGTGGATTGTATCATATTTTTTTCTCCTTCCGGTGGTTGCCGCCCCTCGCGGGGCGGCTCACCTCATCAGTTAAATGCGCGTTTCAGTTCAAGAGTGCGGAGTACCTGCCCATAGGCGGTATTTGTCATCGCGGGAATATGCACCCCGCGCCCCTTGCGGAGACGTCTGGCGATATGTCGCCCGAATGCCTTTAACGCGGGGTTAATCTCTGATACGGCAAGGTCGGCGCGAATGATGCGCGTCTGACGGCGGGGCTTTACAGCCTTTGCGGAAGGTGAAACAATAGAAACGATCATATAAAGTTAACTCCTTATGGTAGTTAATAAAGCCGTAAAAACCGCTCGAACGGTTTTTACAGCGTGGAGAAAGCAGGGTTTACCCTGCTTTTTTCATCTCTGCGGGTTGCTGCCTGTGTCTTCTGCCTCCTTCTGCACTTTGTTGGTAATGTCTTCGGGGTCGCCCAAAAACCAGCCGCTGACGGGTTGATAACGTTCGATAAATGCCCTGACAGCCCGCTTTCCGGTCATGGCGCGGATACGGGTAAACATTGGTAAAACGCCCTGAGCATCGCGTCCGCTGAACGCAATCTGGTAAACACGCATCGCCTGAGCCTGCATTTTTCTTCCTCCTGGTTTTTAAAGAACATCACCCGTTGAGTTTCGGGAGCCGCGGTGTTGACGTTTGCGGGAACCTGCTGCGCTGTTCCCTCTGGTATTTAACTTCACCCGTTTGAGAACCTTCGCCGCAGGGGCATAGACGCCACGGCCTGACGCATCTGTCCAGGGCAGAACGCAAAAGTTTTTGCGGCTTCATGCAAAAAGTTTTGTGGGCTGTTCATTACACCCTGGACAGCTAATGCGACAGGTTGTGGCTCTATCAGCCCAGGCAAGAGGGGCTTAAACGGTGAAAAGGCACCAGAAGTGGATGAGAGCAGGGGCCCGCCGCAACGTCGGGGCGCGACACGCGAAACGGCGTTGCGCCTTACAGCCCGGCAGCCTTACCGCCGGGGTGCGAAAAGCGCAGGAAACGGCGCGCCAGGGGCGGCGTGACCGGAACGGTCGCAGCAAGCCTGCCGTTGACGTTGCGACAGCCTGGGATGGAAACCCGCTGCCCGAAGGGCCGGGCAGAGACAGCGCAGCTGGCTCGGTGCGAAGCATGACAGCCCCGGTTCCCGTCAGGGAAGTCGCCCGTAGTCAGAAAAAACTGTCAGAGATTATCTGCAACTGAATGAGCAGGAACAGGAACAGGAACAGGAACAGGAACAGGAACAGGAACAGGAACAGGAACAGGCAGCGTATTATCACCGGCAGGAAAAAACTCACACACTGGCCAGAAAAAAATGTCACCCTGCATGAGAAAAAACCGGCCAGCGACTGCTTAAATACTACAGGAACGCCGCTATTTTCTAACCTCATCCTCTTTTCTGGCATATTCCGGGTTATTTTTGTCCGGAAGCTGCGCACTGAGCTGGCGATAATGCTGCAGCCGCTCCATGAAATACGCTCTCAAATGTTCAGGCAGTTCTCCGGCTACGGCTTCAGCGTCAACTGACATACTGAGACGTTCTCTCCATGCGACATACAGTGCAGCAAGGGTGGCTTCTCTCCGCTCCTGTTCTTGATTTAATTTCGCAGCAGCGCAGGTTCCAGGCATGACTTTTCCGTCAAAAATGAAATCTGTCTGAAGTGTACGTCAAAATAGGTAGAAGGGAAAAGGACGGGGAGCGGCGCGAAGCGCGGCGCAGGTCCTTCCTCCCGCAGGCGGCAGCCTGCATGGTTTTTCGCGCGGGCTGACAGGCGGCATAACCGCCTGCCATCATGCTTACCTGCCCTTTCCTCCCTGTAAGATGAAATGACCGCCGATGTACACGGCACACTGACAGGTCATGTACTCGCAGATTTCATCCATGACCTGCGCGGTTGTCAGTTCGCGCTGGCCTGCATCACGGCGGCGGGCATTAATCAGTGCTTTGTACTGGCGAAGAATTTCGCGGGTTTCCGGTTTCATATTCACGGGATACTCCTTCTTATGCGTCAATCGCGGTCTGTAACTGGCGCATGGCGTCCATTTCTTCAGCCAGGAAGGCGTCTGCATCCCCGCCCCCATCCTCTGCCACGGCATACAGTCGCTTCATTTCACTGCCTGCCAGTAACATTATTTTTTGCAGCGCACAGGCAGGAACGCTGACATCACGTATGGCGCGGCGCTCGTCCATCAGTTCTTCAGTGATGCCACGAACCATGCTCACATCGGCCCCCTGATCATACGTCGCATCCAGTCGCTGCATGACGCAGGTAATATCCTCATCGGACAAATTCCACTCAGTAGTCAGCATGCGGATATCCTCCCGCGTAATACACAAAACCAGCAATGCTTCATCAGATGACAGGTTATATTTCAGGAGATCGGTCATGATTTCTTTCACGGGTGCGTACATAGTTTTATCCTTTTAAAAAAGGGGCGGCATCGCCGCCCCGTCTGTTATTCAGCGGGACGCGGCGTAAACGGCACTGCCATCAGGGTTTTGAGCATATCCAGCGCGGCGCATTCCTCGGCAGCCGTGTCCGCCCTCTGATAACGCGGAATGTTCATTCCGGCTTCCATCAGGGGCAACAGGACACGCAGCGCATCTTCGGGTACAGCAATCTGGCGCGATGCCCGCGCAGCGGAGATTTTGCTGAGTTCATCGGCGACAAATTCCAGTCCTAACCCGTACCGCCACACTCCGGCACTGCCTGCTTTACCGATGACGCGGAGCACATAAGACACATCGTCGTCCGTGGGGCTGTACTCCGCGCCCGCTTCCCGCACGTCCTCCGGCGTCCAGGTAATGACGGCAATTTTTTTGTTGTTTTCATGCTGTTTCAGCAAGGCAATACAGATTTCACTGACAGTTCCGTACATGGCATGTTTCTCTTTAATTGATGAATGGCGGATACAGCGGGGCGGCATCGCCGCCCCGTCGGTTAATCAGTCAAGCGCGGCGTAAATGGCGTTGCATTCAGGGTGAAAAACGATGTGATTCCAGAGCTGGGTATCACGCAGCATATACAGGTGTGTGAGTGCAGCGTTGCCGCAATCGTGATGCGTCCAGCAACGGCGGGTAATGGCGAGCGAGGTCAGAATAATACCGGCGGCGTCGGCGCTGACGGTACGATCAAACCAGTTTTCACCGTTGATCATGTGAATCCGACCGCAGTCGGGCATCATGTAGCCGCCGCCGTCCGGCAGACGGATGAAATGCCAGAAACCACCGTTGTATTCCGGCATCCACTGTTTTGCCAGGGCATACACCTGTAATTCAGCCAGCATAAAATCGGTGCCGAACATGTACGGCAGGAAAGAAAGGCGGTCGGGTTCTTCGACGTTAAGGGTGTGCTGACGTGTAGCTAACTGCATGGTAAACCTCCGTAATCACATATTCCGCGACACCGGGCGGTGCCGTGCATCCAGACCAGTCGGGCGATCGGTCGGGGATACAAGGGCGCAAGGGAAGCCGCAGCCTGACGCGCACGGCAGACGGGAGCTGGAGGGTGAGACCGTGAAACCTGAGCGGTCGAACGACCGGAAGATAACGGCTGACGTGAAGGAAGGACCGGGTGACAGCAGCGGCGCCAGCGGACCCTTGTATCCCCGACAGCCCGACTACGATGGATGCACGGCACAGCCCGCACACGACACCGGACTGACAGGGTGGAAAACCACCAGGCCACGTCACGCAGGGACGGGGCCGCCATAAAAGCGGAGCCGGCGACATCCTTTTCAGCTATTGAGTCACCGGCAGATAAAAAGAAGGGGTTTCCCCCTTCCCTCTTTAATCCCCGATCGGATCTGTGTTGCGGACCTCGTTCAGGACGTCCCGCAACACGCGGCGGTCAAACCAGCGACGAACCGGTTCCCCGGGGAAACGCAGGAGATCGGTCATCACCCCGGCCGCTTCGATTTCTTCCCGGGACTCATTCACCAGGGTGAGCAGGACCGGACAAAACCGCGCATCCCGGACCAGTATGCCGTCCAGCACCTGATCCAGCCGTTCCCCGTCCTCACTGTCCAGCCAGTTGTCATGTTCGTATTCGTCCGCAACCAGTCGCCAGTCTCCGAAACGTTTTTCCATCAGCCGTGGTGCGTCAGATGGCACCAGTGCTGCCGCGATGCGCTTCGCGTCCTGACGAACGATTTCGCATACCCGGTCAGTGAAATCTTTCAGGAAGGCCAGCAGGTCGTCGCATTCGGCTTTTGTCAGCCATTCCTGCGCATAGGGCAGACTGATACATGTAAAATCAGGCAGGGCTTCGGGCCAGGGATAAGTCTGAGTCGGGTACAGATGCAGCCGGGCGGGCGTGCCAGCCAGCCGTTGCGCGCTGGCCGTCAGCAGGTGCGCCAGTCCGGCGTTTTGGGTCTGGCACAGACGAGTTGTCAGCGTCAGGATCTCGTCTGCACTGAGCACACCGCAGACGGACAGCCAGCCGGGTACGTCTTGCGGAGCCATCTGTACCACACCCACAGTTTCATGCCAGCCGGACCGGCGCAGCAGATTTTCACCGTGGCGCAGAATGAGGGCGTTCAGGGTATCGTTATTCATGGTTATTCTCTCTGTATGCTGTACGGGAAGTATCGCCCCGTCAGAACGGGCGGGGCGGTCAGTCATATCAGGCAGCCAGGAGCTGCCTGAGCCACGTGATATCGGCCTGTACATCAGCCATAGACGGGTAATGACGGCTGATAAGGAGCCGGGTCTGTGCATTCTCTGCGTCCAGCGCCAGCCCCGCGACGTCAGTCAGGCGGGCCAGCAGGTCGGCGGGCACGATGATGGTCGGGATGTCGGCCCGTAATCCGGCATACATCTCCCGGACCGTGCGAAATGAAATGCCCTCTTCGGTATGACCGGTCACGCTGCCGATTTCCTGCAAAATCGCAGCGGCCTCGCTTTCCGTCATGTTTTCCACCTGGGCCATCACGTCCTGCTTCGTCCAGACCAGCAGGGCAATGTGTTCGTCGTTGCCAAACATATGTTTCAGTTTTTTATTCAGTTCCTTACGGGTGCCATACATCATGATCTTATGTTCCTCTGAGCAGATTCAGTCCACGCCGCCGGGGCGGCGTGGGAATTCAGTTTTTCAGTAAGGCGCGCACTTTCGCCGTATCAGCCAGGCGGCGGGCAACGCTGTCCGGCACCGGGTGGTTGTCATCCCGGGCGGTCCATTCCCTGTGCCACAACGCCTGTTCGGCGGTCGTCAGCAGGGTTTCAAGCAGGTCAGCCGGCACCATCACCGCCGGAACGGCCTGTTTCACCTGATCAATCAATTCCATCACCGCACTGGCAGACACACCCGACTCAAGCCGTTGTTCTTCCGGTATGGCGTCCAGACGCGCCAGCACCTCCCTTGTGTCCTGTTCAGAAACGGCATACTCCATCCCGTCGGCCAGCGCTTCAATATCCGCCGGGGACCAGACAATCAGGTTCAGCGGGGTTTCTGCGGGATACTGCTCACTCAGCAACTGGCAGAGGGTTTCACAGGTTCCGTACATGTTTTTCTCCTTAGTCCTTAAAGCAGGTATCCAGCTCAAGCATTTCGTTGTACGCCGCCATAAACAGGGCATTGATGCGGAAAAGCGTCTGACGGGCCAGGCGTTCGGTCAGCACGTCGGAATCAAAGCGATAACGGTGCTCCATGCCGTTCAGCGCGTCCCGCAGGTCACTCATGTTGTTGGCCAGTTCCGCCACGTCTGCGCGGAGTTTTTCGTGTCCGGCATAGTTCATTACGCGGCCTCCGGATAAAAGACGTCGTTGGCGGCCGGGCGCTGCATGGCGCGCTGGACGGCTGACAGGCGCTCAATCCCGGCTTTGTGGTACTGCTCCATCAGCTCAATCCCGATATAACGGCGCCCTGCCTGGACGGCGGCCACACAGGTGGAGCCGGAACCGGCAAACGGATCGAGAACAATGGCGTTCGGGTGTGTGAAGCTCTCGATCAACGGTTGCAGGCTGGTAACAGGTTTTTCGGTCGGGTGGTGGCGGTTGCCGCTGTATTTCCAGCCCAGCACATCCGGTAACGGGTCCGGCGGCAGCGCCGGACGGCCTTTCGCCAGGATATAGGCGCATTCATGGCGGTAGCCGACATAGGCCGATTTCGACGAGTAGGTTTTGGTGAAAACCAGATGCCCGACCACGCTGAACCCGGCACTTTTCCACGCCGCCATGAAACGATCGACGCGGGTCCAGCCGTAGAAGCTCACCATCAGCGCGTCTTTTTTGAGGATGCGGTACATCTCATTGCAGGCGGGTTGCAGCCATTCGTCGGTTTTGTCACCGGCAATACTGCGGCCGGAACGGTCACGGAACCCGACCAGATACGGGGGATCGGTAAGGATGAAATCAACGGCGCGATCCGGAAAGGAGGCCATAATATTGACGCAGTTACCCAGGATAAAACGGGACATAGGGACACCTCGTGGTTACAGGGGGCACCCAGGAGGACGTCGGTACGATGTCCGTTCCCTGCTGCCCGGAGCCTGTACGCCGCGACCGGTAACGGGTCAAGCTGACCGTGGAATAACGAGCCGACAGTCCCCATCGTCGGCGAGCTTATGCCGCGAAAGCGGCTTGAAGGGCGCTCCTTAAAATGCGAGTGGATGGCGTAAAATCACAGCGACGCCGGACAGGAGCGGAAAAGCTGCCCGTCCCGTGTCCGTCCGGGCGCGGCACACTAGCTCCGGGCAGTGGATATCCCCGCGCATTGCGCGGCATGAATGCGGAGCAGCGCGACATCCTTTTTCCTGCCTGAAGTACCGGGCAGTCGCCCTGCCCGGCATTCCGTCAGCGAGTGATATCCCGCCAGTCATTGGCCCATTCGTCGCGCAGCACCGGCGCATCCGTTGAGCCGGTCACGATCCACGCATCGAGGAACTTCAGCCCGCGCGAATCCGACTTTCATCAGGAAAAATTTCAATCTGGTTCTGGAGAGAACGGTCCGGGAACTCAACGGAGAAAGCTGTATTTCACTGGAGGAAGCACCGCCGCCCAAACAGCAAATTGTCTGCAGCCGGTCATTTGGGGAGTGAGTCACGACGTATGAAGCGATGCGGCAGGCAGTCTGTCAGCACGCTGAACGGGACGCCGAAAAGCTGCGCGGCGAACGGCAGTTCTGCAGGCATATTGCCGTATTTGTGAAAACATCACCGTTTGCCGTAAATGAGCCCTACTACGGTAATCTGGCCAGTGAAAAGCTGCTCATCCCCACGCAGGATACACGGGACATCATTGCCGCTGCCGTCAGAGCCCTGGACAGGAGCTGGGTGAATGGCCACCGCTATGCAAAGGCAGGCTGCATGCTGAACGATTTCACACCAACCGGGCTATCGCAGCTGAATTTGTTTGATGAAGAACAGCCACGGGAACGGAGCGAGCAGCTGATGAAAGTCCTGGATAGTATTAACCATTCAGGACTTGGGAAAGTATGGTTCGCCGGTCGGGGGATTGCCCCCGAGAGGCAGATGAAAAGGGAACTACTTTCGCCAGCTTATACGACACGCTGGGCAGATATTCCTGCAGCGAAATTGACTTGAAATTGTGGCGATTTCACCTTGAAATTCTCAACATAAATATCTTAATTACAATAAGTTAGAGGTGAAATTGCCGTGGCGAAATTATTGACTCAAATTTCTATCAAGGACCTCGTTGATAGCTTTGTCCAGTTCATCCTGAACCACTTTTAACATACGACTAAACTCATAAGTCAGCGTACGCACTTTCACACAGTACAGCCGCGAGAACGGAACGAGCAGCTGATGCAAGTCCTGGATGGTATTAACCATTCTGGCAAGGGGAAAGTATGGTTCGCTGGTCGGGGGATTGTCCCCGAGTGACAGATGAAAAGGGAACTACTTTCGCCAGCTTATATGACGCGCTGGACAGATACTCCTGCAGCGAAATTGACTTGAAATCGTGGCGATTTCACCTTGAAATTCTCAACATAAATAACTTAATTATAATAAGTTAGATGTGAAATCGCCGTGGCGAAATTATCGACTCAAATTTCTATCAAGGACCTCGTTGATAGCTTTGTCCAGTTCATCCTGAACCACTTTTGACATACGGCTAAACTCATATGTCAGCGTACGCCCTTTCACACGCTTGCGCGCGAACTTGTCCTTTTCTTCAAAGGTCCAGAGTGCGGAAATTACTGACTTTTCCTTAGGAGGTGGAGCTATCAATGCCTGAGAGGCGTGAGATATCAATTTCAGTATACTGGCTTTCTGTTCGTCTTCTGGTCGCTCGTAGTCACTCAAAATTACATCAAGCTGATCTGAGACAGACTGAATGAGCCCTTCAGGCATTAAGCCCTTTTCACTGAGTTTTTCATTAACCTCTAACAAAATTTTATAGTCACTAAACGACAACTCAGACTGAACCGGGAACAGAGAAATCAATTCTTGCGGTACTGCTGCCGCCTGCAGTGCCCTGGTGACCTTAGCCTGGGATAACCCCTCCAGTTCAGCAATTTCCTTTTGATTGAATCCAGACTCTTTAAGAGCCATCAATCTTAAGCCGATCTCCCGAAGGTTATGCTCTTTAGCTGTCTGGATATCTTTAGCCAGCTGGCGAGCTTCATCAGCTGATAAAAGTTCATCGGTAACCATTACATCAAGGCCTGTACGGATATAAATCGCAGAGGCTCGCCGTCTTGAACCATCCAGTATCTCAATCCTTTCACCTTGCTGAATACCAATACAGGGGAAGAACTGCTGAAACTTAATCGTCTGGATAATAGATTTCAGGGACTCCCTGGTCAGAGCAAGTTGATCTCTTCCGTTGGTTTCCTGGTTTACGAATGTCTTACTTTCAACGTCCGATGCAGGTACCCGAACAAACTTGAACGTTATCTTCCTGCCGGTTTTTAGGGTAAATACCTGACTTCTTTGGGTGTCAGTCATCTCGACCATTGACGCCTGGGTATTTAACTGTCTGCCAATGGTTTTTCTTTTCTCATTCGACATCACATGCCTCCGTTAGTACGAATGAACTCAATGCGATCAAATACGGCCTTCGCAAAGTCTTCCGCTGCTGATTTTGCGCTTTTAAGCGCCTCGGTGCTTCCATCATAAGTTGCTGGATTTGCGGAAATAACTGTGTCAAAAGTCTCCCCGCAGCGCTCGAAGCCATCCAGCCTCGGCAGAACCATGTCGAGCATATCGGCACCGAATACCTCTTTGGCCTGACTATGGCAAATTTTGTGATCAGGCTTGTTCAGGATTTTGGACATAAAACCGACATTTCCGATGAGATTACAGGTGTGTCCATCCTGTTCGATCGAATCAATAAGCGCAGGAAGGCTGGCTACAAACTTCAGGGAAGAATGAAAATCAACCGTTGCCGGTGGAAGAGGGGTCAACATCAGGTCTGCCGCTCCGATGCAGTTTTTCAGGAACGCATCGAGGTGAGGACCACTATCAAGAAAGATAAAGTCGTAGTCATACCGGAGCTTGTCGATAATGTTCTCTTTAAGCACTGCATGAATATTTTGCCCTGGCAGATGTTCCTCACACAATCCCTTCCAGCCTTCAGCAAGGAATGCATCGTCAATGGAAGCGGGAATAACATCAACGCCCGGGATAATTGACGGCACGATGAAATCGGATAGTAATTCTTCACGAGACACGTTCTGGAGCATGGCCTGAGCAGCCGTATTTTCAACCAGGCCCACTGAATTCTCATGGCTCAGGAACATTGTCAGAGATGCCTGCGGATCGAAATCGATGGCCAGAATACGCAGGTCTTCGAACAGAAGCTGAGGATGAGCCCGAAAAGCATGGGATAATGAAGCGGTAGAAACTGTCTTGGAACCGCCACCTTTAAGGTTACATACAAATATAGTGAAGGCTTTATCGAAGCGATCTCTGTACTTGGGTACTTTACGATGGAAATACAGATCGATGACGTTCTGAATCGTCATCGCGTACTTCATCGTATTGCCGGAAGGTTTCTTTTTAAAAATGTAGCCACTGGCTTCCATTTCGGCCACAGCATACTCAACACTCCCTTTGCTGAGCTTAGGCAGCTTATATAGGGCGGCTTTGCTGTATTCCTGATAGAACTCGGTAAGCTTCAATTCCTCTTTTTGCTGGCGGATACTTTCGCTCAAGGATGTCAGAAGTTTACCTGCACGTGTGGCGATTTTCCGTAACTGCTCAATATTTTCCATTTATCACCTCATGACGTTTTTTATCATTTTGAACAAAAAGAATCATGTTGCAAGAAATAAATCATAATATTTTGATTTTGCTCTCACAGGAGACACCTAAGATTAAATGGAGAAGAGGGCACTACATCCACAATCATTTTGTTGACCCACAGTGCAAACCGTGAGTCTGTTCAGAGCTTGTATCTGAGCAGGCGAAGGGTAGGGCAAACCCGACGGGCGCGTCAGCCTGTCACATTGGGGTATACCCGCAGGATACCATTCAGACTGTACGGAAATACCATTAAGTGGCCACTCCAAAGTGACCGTCACCCGCTTTAATATCTAAATGTTTCCTTTCAGCATGGCCACAGCATCTGCTTCCGGCATCTGGAACTGAACCCTGTGGCGTGCGGCCACATCGAGCGCGAACACTTTCGTATACACCTCCGTCGAGCTGATGCTCTTGTGTCCCATCAGACTCTGCAGCACCTTCAGCGGAATACCGTTGTACAGCATATGCATGGCATAGGAATGCCGGAAAGTATGTGGCGTCACCGGTACAGAAAACTTCACGCCATCGGCTGCCGCGGCATCTACCGCTTCATTCAGCCAGGTCCGCACTGTGCGGTCGGTAATTTCCCAGATACGTGCTTTCTCCATTCTGCCGGTACGTTTATTGCGACGCTCGAGCGGGATTTTCAGGGTGGCCACCATCATCTCCAGCTGGCTGACGTACTGTTTATCTGACAGCGGCACCAGACGATGAGCCTGACTGCCGGCGGGGGCTCTCCCGGCCGTTCTCGCCGCTTTCTCCGCACGTTGCTTGAGCGTGGCCAGCTGCACAAACGGATAAGGGGACACGAGAGAAAAATCTCCCCTTGTCAGGGCCAGCGCTTCGTTAATCCGTGCGCCGGTGTTCCAGAGCGTTGCCAGCAGCATCTTGCGGTGCAGATCGGGCACATAGTGGAGCAGGGCGCTCACTTCTGGCGCCAGCAGGTATTTCGGTAATTCATCCTGTACCAGTGCCATCTGCCGAAGGGCCAGCGCTGCAGGGTAGTCAATCGCCATGGGGAGTGAGGCTGGCACCGCATAGTGAGATCCTGAAAGGGCCGGAAGTTGATGCTTATCCATCAGTTATCTCTCTCAGCAGTCAGTAGCTGAAGTGAAGCATATAATTTCATACTCCTCCGGTGATTACGCATCTGTTTCTGAATACAACTCCCCCGAACACGCCAGAGGATACGCCAAGCAGACCATGGTTTATCTGAGAGCCGATCTTCGGGCATCTCACACAGATTACGCAGGCTACGGGACAGACGAATGGCTTTTAATCCCAGACGGGAAGCCTGCTGATTGAGCGCAGAAAACCCTGATGTACCATCAAAAGGTGTGTTTTCATAGAAGGCTGCATCGATAGAGCTGACAGCCTCTTGTCTGACAACAGGCAGCTCGCTGAGCCGGTACATCAGGTCCGAAGGAAGAGCCCGCCAGTCCCCGGTCACAGAGCTGTAATCAATTTCTGGTATAGGGTGTTCAATCCTGACATAACCATCTTGATCATATTTTTCTGAGCAATCAGACTCTTCAGCGGAGCCAGCACACCGCTGCGCAAACCTCTCCAGAATAAAGACCAGCTCTGTGGCGATAAAGAGACGTTCACTGGCTAGCTTTTTGCTGCTGCGGCTTCCTTCTCTCGTTGAGTTATTCTCCACTGGCCGTACCACACACCACCGAATGCAGCACCTGCAGATGAAAACCCCGTGATGATCTGCGGCCACAGACTGGCACTGTCCTTGACCACCTTCACTCCCTCTGTTGCTATAAACCAGTCCGCCATGTTTTTTCCTTTATTGAGACCGCTGTCTGCAGTGATCCTTTCGCCCTGCAGAACCAGATTTACGGTGTAAAACCATCTCTCCAGAAGATGGTTTTCTTACTATCCATGTGCCATTAACGTTTTCAGCACCTGAGTCCTTGCAGATGCTTTTATAAACTGCAGAACGACTTCCAATAATTGCAGAATGACTTTCAGTAACACAGCTTGTAGCACTTCTTTCGGCATCTGGCCCTCCTGGCCATGTCATTAGAGGTTAATGCCGAAATTTTAGGGAAAGTCATTTGTCGAATTTGTTTTGCAGCAATTTTTTTAAAGCACTATCTAATAGTCACACAACGTAATTATGACGTGCAGCATAATCGTCTAAGTACAACCCTGAGTCTGTCACGCGGATGATTTTTCCCTGCTGTTATCATTTGCAGTCTGATAATAATCAAGCATATAGCCACGCTGTTAAATTACCGGAGAGCCGTTTCCGGAAGATCCGACTTTCTGTCGTATAACAACTTTCCGGAAGTGTACCACGGTCAGTGAATAAGCAAAGCGGCAATATCTGCCGCTGGGCAGCAGGTCACGATCAGGGTGCGGAATACAACATATACCCCATCATCAGCTGAGAATGACACTACATGCTGTGTTGGTGGGCCGTTGCGCGGCGGTGCGTTTCCGGAGGATCCGGAACTCACAGAAACCGGGTCACAGTGATAACCAGCAGACTTACCGTCATCAGACTGAATGCAATATTTTTATTTGAAGACGATTACTTTACATTGATACTTCATGTGCTGAGTGATATCGTTTTTCTGCACCATGTAGCGTAGTGCATAACTGGCAACTCAAACCCTCTAGGAATATCATATGAATAATGTACTGGCAGATATGCCACAGGAAGACGAAGAAACCACAGTTTACACGATCAGGGGCATCAGGAAGTCTCTGGATGAGACGATCACCGACTTGGCAACCTACTACGGAAAGCCGAAGGCCACACTGATACGCGAGTTCATTGAGAAATATTTCAGCGACCATGTCCGTAACTTTGAGCTGCACAGCCCGCTGGTGAGTACCTTCGATGCCGAAATTGCTGATTACATCAAGGCTGACATCCTCGATGATCGTTACAGCAACTTTCACATCACCCGCACCAACCACGTGTTTCTGAAGCTCCTGGGGATCGACAGCGAGGAGCAGCTGCGCACACTCCTGCTCAACAATGCGCCTTACTTGCGGATGCGCGCTGACCAGGTCTGCGCCGGAATGGTGAGAATTCCCCGTGGATTGTCCCTGACGTTCACGATGTTTGCTGAACTTGCCCGCCGTGACGGTGCGACCATCCTTGAAGCACACGATACGATATTCAACCCCTTCAAACTTGAGGAGACCAGCGAACGTTTCTACCGGCACATCAACCAGATCCGCGCCGAAATGAAACGTCCGCCGGTGTTACCGGACACCGCGATCAGCGAGTCTGGCGAAAAAGTCATCGTGACCGTCTACAGTCCGCAGGACTACGCGGCTGAAGCCTGGAAAGTTCATCTCCGCCTCAGGGACGGTGTCCGCTCACCGAAGTCCGGGTTCGCCTTTCCTGCCCTGGAAAAGCGTCTGTTCATCCCGGATCAGCCTTACCGGAAGGTGATGATCTCCGACAGTGGTGAATGGGATATGGGATTCGTGTTCCGGGAGGGGGTCTGCGAGCTGCACCTGTACTCCAATGGCATCCCGGAAGATGAAAACCCGGTTCCGCTCAAAAAGGTGGTTTCAGAACTGATCAGCAGCATCGAGAGCCACCTGTAACCCTCCGCTGCTGACCGCCCTGCCACAAAGCTCTCTTCCGGGAGCTTTTTTTACCTGTCAGTCAGTGACCAGCGAACCACATCCATAATATGCTGATAGTGATTTGCCCGGCTGGCGGCAAGCCGCAGTCCCTCTGCCCAGCATTCATCCGAGAATTTCAGCGCTTCTTCAACGGTGCGCTGCTCCGGTACCCGACTGGCCAGCCAGCGGGCCCCGACGTCCTGACGTGTTTTCTTCATTGCGTTATCCTAACGGAGTTAATGACCTCCAGATCCTGCCGTCACGACGCCGTTTTCGCACCATACCCTTTCGTGTAAAACCCCTTAACCCGCTCTGGCTGAATGTTGATCCCGGGATGACGTGCAGTCTGGCCACAACGCAGTTGCACGAAATCACCTCCTGAGTCAGCTGCGGCCCCGTTTAAGTTCACGTACACAGGGATCATAATCATCTGCATAGCCACCATAGTCATGGCTGGGCATGAAGTACCATTTTTCGCCGTCCCAGCCTGCGATCCTGGTGGTCGGTTTGGTTTTATTCAGAACAACAATACAGACGCCGGCGGGAGACCCCGGGGGAAGAAGCCGTTGCACCACACACTCACGATTGCCCACATCAATCCAGCCTTTGACGTGAATTTCAGGATGGTTCATTGTTTATCTCCATGTGATGGAATTGCTTACCGTACTGAGCAGGAACTCGACTTTAACAATGGCCTTCGCGGACACAGATTCTCCGTTGCAGTCGATACTCATCATAGCGCCGAAATCAGGCTCAAGCGCTCTTACTGACGTATAGGCGTATCGCAGTGCTGCCTCCAGCGTCCCGGATTCATGTTCAATATCAGCACTGAACCAGACAATACAAGGATGCAGCACCCTGAGATGGTAACCGATTGCGATTTGCCGGCGCTCAGGCTGGCAGGCACGCGTCGGAATTAGTGGCAGAAAGACTGCATAACATTGACCGTAAACGATGGCTTCTGGGACAGGCGGTAGAGTAAGTGCGCCCGAAAACGAGGATTTTGAATGAAAAAGAAACAAAACAAATGAAAACAGCCCATCCGGTCAGCGCGGATGACAGAATGGTTCTCACCCGGGCGCGATGTTCATGGTCAGGAAGCGATCAACATGTGATTGAGATTCCTAACCATGGACGGATCCTGTGTCCTGGCTTTATCAATCAGCATGTTCACCTGATTGGCGGCGGTAGCGAAGCGGGCCCCACGACCCGCACGCCAGAAGTCAGACTAAGCAGACTGACCGAAGCCGGGGTCACGACCGTCATTGGTTTGCTCGGCACCGACTCCGTAACCCGTCATCCGGAATCACTGCTGGCGAAAACCCGGGCGCTAAATGAAGAAGGGATCACCGCTTGGATGTTAACCGGCGCTTAACATGTTCCTTCACCGACGATCACCGGTTCTGTAGAAAAAGATGTGGCGCTGATCGATTGCGTCATTGGCGTAAAATGTGCCGTATCTGACCCCCGCTCT
This sequence comes from Citrobacter sp. C348, assembly GCF_047467975.1. Taxonomy (NCBI): domain Bacteria; kingdom Pseudomonadati; phylum Pseudomonadota; class Gammaproteobacteria; order Enterobacterales; family Enterobacteriaceae; genus Citrobacter; species Citrobacter sp. C348. The sequence continues at coordinate 97,557 of NZ_JASJUJ010000013.1, forward strand.
ACCGCTCCTGGCGATTATCAACTGGCAAACATGGCAACTGAATCCCGTGTGGGTGGCCTGCTGGGCGGCAAACAGGGGGTCAGCGTATTCCATATGGGCGACAGTAAAAAGGGGCTCAAACCACTTTACGACATTCTCGAAAATAGTGATGTGCCGATGAGTAAACTGCTTCCCACCCACGTAAACCGCAATGAGGCGCTGTTCGAAGAAGCTCTGGCCTTTGCTCTCAAAGGCGGTACCATCGACATCACCAGCAGTATTCCCAATCCGGTTGCACCGGCTGAGGGCATGGTCCGCGCAGTCAAAGCAGGTATACCGCTTGCCCGGATAACGGTCAGTTCTGATGGTATTGGTAGCCAGCCGTTGTTTGATGATACCGGAAAACTCACTGGCATTGGCGTGGGGGCTTTGAGAGCTTGCTTGAAACCGTGCAATCGCTAATCAACGATTACGATTTTACCCTGACCGACGCACTGCGTCCGCTGACGACCAGTGTGGCTGCCTTTCTTAACCTTACCACTAAAGGTGAAATTGCTCCCGGTAAGGATGCCGATCTGCTGGTTATGACACCAGAATTATGTATTGAGCAGGTTTATACTCACGGCAAACAGATGGTGGTTGACGGTAAAGCCTGCGTGAAGGGTACCTTCGAGTAAGGGTAATCGGTTATCAGCCGTCAATACGGCGCTCACTTAACGCTTATGACTTCTATAATGAATACATCAGTGCTCGCCGCAGTCCGGTGACCGGGTGTAAGCCCGCGAACCGGCGAGGAAGCGCAATAACACAGAAGCGGAAGGGAGCAGTTACGCGCTGGAGTTACGGCAAGTGATCACTGATGAATCATCTGAATTGCTTTACTGCTCAGCATGTTATCCACATATACAGTCACTCGATCCAGTAATAAGATCCTTAAAGCGATCCCTGTAAGATCCAAAGAAGATCCCGACAACGCTGAAGGCCGCGTCAGCATTGAGCCAGGAGCATGATCACATAAGCTGTAGCAGGTTAATCATAAGCTGTAACTGGTATGGAATAAGCTGTATCATGTATCGGATATGCTGTAATGAGGCAGTGATATAAACTACAGTGAGTATATCCCCTGAAAATTCATCAGGGCTGTGCATAAACTGAAGCCAGTTGTCTGGCTCTTTACAGGCCATAACATGAGAACAGTGGCTGATTTTATTCTGTAACTATCCACCGATCGGAGGCGCTCTGGACAAGGACAATCTGGACATAAAAAAGCTGTTTGAAGAGGTGGATAAATCCTCCGGTGAAGTCGTAAATCTCACACCTAATGCAGCTAATACAGTGCAGCCTGTGGCACTGATGCGGCTTGGGGTGTTTGTTCCCACGCTCAAATCACTGAAAAACAGTAAAAAAAATACGCTTTCCCGTACTGATGCGACGGAAGAACTGACGCGCCTTTCTCTCGCCAGAGCCGAAGGGTTTGATAAGGTGGAGATCACCGGCCCCCGCCTGGACATGGATAATGACTTCAAGACCTGGGTAGGGGTGATCCATTCCTTTGCCCGGCATAAGGTTATCGGCGATAAAGTTGAGCTGCCGTTTGTCGAGTTCGCCAAACTCTGCGGGATCCCCTCCAGTCAGTCATCACGTAAGCTCCGGGAGCGTATCAGCCCTTCACTCAAGCGTATTGCGGGTACAGTGATCTCGTTTTCCCGCACAACGGAGAAACACACCAAAGAGTACATCACGCATCTGGTGCAGTCGGCTTACTATGATACGGAAAAAGATATCGTTCAGCTGCAGGCCGATCCACGTCTGTTTGAACTCTACCAGTTTGACCGTAAAGTCCTGCTGCAGCTCAAGGCCATCAATGCCCTGAAGCGTAGGGAGTCAGCTCAGGCTCTTTATACCTTTATAGAGAGTCTGCCGCGGGATCCGGCACCGATATCACTGGCGCGTCTGCGGGCCCGTCTGAACCTGAAATCCCCTGTATTCTCACAGAACCAGACGGTGAGGCGTGCCATGGAGCAGCTCCGGGAGATTGGCTATCTGGACTACACTGAGATCCAGCGGGGACGCACAAAACTCTTCTGCATTCACTACCGCCGTCCCAAATTAAAGCCACCTCATGATGAGAGTGCGGAGAACCCGCAGCTGCCTGCCACACCGGGTGATGTCAGTCCGGAGATGGCTGAAAAACTGAAACTTCTCGAGAAACTGGGCATCACGCTTGATGACCTGGAAAAACTCTTCAAATCCCGCTGAACATAAGCTGTAGTGAGTAATCCATCTCTGTTTACTTACTACAGCTTATATTACTGCCTCTGGTGAGTGTTCTGCTCACTGCAGCTTATATAAGCAGTGATGAGAGCTGCCCATACCGGAAGCACTGCCTTCCTGATCCACAAGCCCTTCAGAACGGCATTCCTGTTACTGCCGGAGCCCTGCGAAACCGTCGTGCCCACCATAAACCGGCATCTGCTCACTATAGCTTATGTTGCCTGCTACAGTTTATTTCACTCACTACAGCTTATCTCCGGGAAGGTTTACTCACCACAGCTTATATAAACTGTGGTGAGTGACGTTGTCACGTAAGAGGGGGGAGTGTCCGGAGGATCTGCGCGGCATCATGCCCGTCACCGGTGAACGGCACGGCCAGTGTGGCGGCCATATCCAGCGCGAATACCCGGGTATACACCTCCATGGAGCGCGGATCCTTGTGACCGGCCAGTGCCTGAATCACTTTCCGGGGCTGGCGATGATAGAGCATGTGCATGATGTAGCTGTGCCGGAAAGTATGGGGGGTCACCGGAATTGAAAAATGCACCCCGTCAGCTTCGGCCCGCTTCACGGCCTGCTTCAGCCAGTTACGCATGGTTTCATCGGTGACGGCCCACAAAGGTTCGCGCCGGCGGGGGCGGGTGGTGACCATCCAGCTCGCCATCTGCCTGACATAGCTTATATCGGTCAGCGGGACCAGGCGGACCTCATCCTTTGGCGGGCGTCCGCGTCGTGCCCGTACTTTTTCAGACAGTACCCGCACAAACGGCCGCAGCCCGTCGAGATCAAATGACTCCGGGGTCAGCGTCCGGGCTTCTCCGATACGGATGCCGGTGTTCCACATGGTGGCGAACAGCATGTGATGCCGCTGGTCGGGCATATACCAGAGGAGGGCACTGACTTCCGGCGCCAGCAGGTAGGTCGGGGTGGCGCCGGTGGAGGTGGCCATGCGTCGTAATGCCACGGCGGTCGCAAAATCAACGCCGGGGGCGATCGGCAACAACGAAACGCGTTCTGGTGAATTCTGCAGGGGAATGACGTTGTTCATCAGTTATTTTTCACGTAGCGCACGCACTGTTTATGGATACAGGTATTTTGCACCTGACCGGCCGATCCTGCCATGACAATAAATCGCAGCGCGCGGATCCTTTTATTGTCTTATCCCGCATTATTGCGGGTAAAACCAAATGCGTAAAGGATCATTTTTCAGCGTCGATCCACGCTGAAGCCAGTCATGACGCGGGCTGATGGCCGTTTTACGTTTTTTGGGAGAAATGGGGTAATGCCAGGACAGACATGATCGGACCATAATGAGAATGGAGCAGAGAAGAAGAGGATGCGCTACGTGAATTCTGACCTGTTACAACTCTCCTGTAACCCTGTCAGTTTTCACGCAGCGCAATGTAGTTGCTGACTACTGACAGTTGAGATGACGGCCGGCATCCTGTATACGGATAATAATAATTTCAGTATCAGTCTGCAGTAAATAAATCAGATGCCGTACAACAGGTAAGAAAAAATATATTTTAATTTTTCGTGCATTCAGTTGGTAGATATAAAATTGCATCACAACCATCTGAAAAAAAGAATCTGAGAGTTGTTTACACCTTTATCCAGAGTTATTATATTTTTTTTGCTTTAGCATGGCACATTTCTATGAAATGTGCGCTAATTCCCGAACTAATAACCAAAGGTAATTGCAACTATTACAGGCTAAAATATTTATTTTTCTTTTTCCAGATTAATTAAGTCAATAGCACCCTCCAGTGGTAGTGCTCTAGGGAAGGTGCGAACAAGTTCCTGATATGAGATCATCATATTCATCCGGAGCGCATCCCAGAGGGACATCATGAGCCATCAACTCACCTTCGCCGATAGTGAATTCAGCACTAAGCGCCGTCAGACCCGAAAAGAGATTTTCCTCTCCCGCATGGAGCAGATTCTGCCATGGCAGAATATGACCGCTGTCATCGAGCCGTTTTATCCCAAGGCGGGCAATGGCCGACGGCCCTATCCGCTGGAGACCATGCTGCGTATTCACTGCATGCAGCATTGGTACAACCTGAGCGACGGTGCCATGGAAGATGCCCTGTACGAAATCGCCTCCATGCGCCTGTTTGCCCGATTATCCCTGGATAGCGCCCTGCCGGATCGCACCACCATCATGAATTTCCGCCACCTGCTCGAGCAGCATCAACTGGCACGTCAATTGTTCAAGACCATCAATCGCTGGCTGGCCGAAGCAGGCGTCATGATGACCCAAGGCACTTTGGTGGATGCCACCATCATTGAGGCCCCCAGCTCTACCAAGAACAAAGAGCAGCAACGCGATCCGGAGATGCATCAGACCAAGAAAGGCAATCAGTGGCACTTTGGCATGAAGGCCCACATTGGTGTCGATGCCAAGAGTGGCCTGACCCACAGCCTAGTCACCACCGCGGCCAACGAGCATGACCTCAATCAGCTGGGTAATCTGCTTCATGGAGAGGAGCAATTTGTCTCAGCCGATGCCGGCTACCAAGGAGCGCCACAGCGCGAGGAGCTGGCCGAGGTGGATGTGGACTGGCTGATCGCCGAGCGTCCCGGCAAGGTAAAAACCTTGAAGCAGCATCCGCGCAAGAACAAAACGGCCATCAACATCGAATACATGAAAGCCAGCATCCGTGCCAGGGTGGAGCACCCGTTTCGCATCATCAAGCGGCAGTTCGGCTTCGTGAAAGCCAGATACAAAGGGCTGCTGAAAAACGATAACCAACTGGCGATGTTATTCACCCTGGCCAACCTGTTTCGGGTGGACCAAATGATACGTCAGTGGGAGAGATCTCAGTAAAAACCGGAAATAACGCCAGAAATGGTGGAAAAAATAGCCTAAATAGGCTGATTCGATGTGTTTGCGGGAAAAAAATCGGCCCAGATCCGCGAAATTTTAATCAGCGAGTCAGCTTGGGAAGAAATGACCTGCTTATTCGCACCTTCCCTAAATAAATAACTTTAATTCAATATTAAGGGGCGGATGCCGATAACACTTTAGACCGTTTTATATCTGAGGTAGTTATGTCGTTGAAAAAGTCGTCCCTTGCCATTCTGCTCGCTTTGCTGTTTTTCTTTGTTGCCAGTGCCGCAACCAATGTCTGGCTGGCCATTAAAAGCAATGATTCACTGGATAACGTGAATAAAGAGATCCAGGTGGTGTTATCCATTATCGATCCCATTAACCACAGCCGTACCCTGCGCGTGCGGGTCATGGAGTACATGAAGCAGGCGGAGAGCGGAGATACCGCCGGTCTTGCGGAGAAGCTGGACTCGGTAAAGCTGGCGCTGACCAAGGCCGATGGCGCGTTTGCCGCCTTTAATGCCGCGCCGCGTCTGGCGGATGAAGCTCCGTTAGTGAAAAATTACGACGACGCCTGGCTTGCCTACCGTAATCAGGGACTGGCACCGCTGATTGATGCGGCCTCGGCGCATGACGCGGCAAAATTTGATGCCCTGATCCCGCAGATCTCCCGTCTCGACCGCCAGTACGAAATCGTCCTCGACCAGGTGCTCTCCGTGCACCAGAAATACGCGAAACAGCTGAATGACGATGCGCGATCCCACTTTGCCTCTGGCTTAACCATTATTGCCGCCTTTGCTGCGCTGTTTGTGGTGGTGATTATCGGCGTGAGCGTACTGATGAAGCGGTTTGTCTTTGCCCCGATTAACCTGGCGCGGGCGCACTGCAGCCAGATCGCTGCCGGTCAGCTGACGGAAGCGGTGCCGCAAAAAGCGGGCTCGAACAACGAAATCGATCTGCTTATGGGCTCGATGGAGCAGATGCGTCTGGCCCTGCTGGAGACTATCTCTCAGGTGCGTGAAGCCTGCCGTACCGTCAATTACGCTTCGCAGGAAATTGCCTCCGGCAACATCGATCTGGCCTCGCGTACCGAGCAGCAGGCGTCAGCCCTGACGGAAACCGCCGCCAGCATGGAGCAGCTGAGCGCTACCGTCGCCAATAATACCGACAATGTGTATCAGGCCGGGAAGCTGGTGCAGGATGCGGTGAATAACGCCCGCACGGGGGAGGCCGTGACCCGCGAGGTGATCGAGACCATGAACACCATCGCCGCTAACTCCCAGCGTATCGAAGATATTACCAGCGTGATTAACAGCATCGCCTTCCAGACCAATATTCTGGCGTTGAACGCCGCGGTTGAAGCCGCCCGCGCCGGCACCCAGGGACGGGGATTTGCGGTGGTGGCAACGGAAGTCCGTACCCTGGCGCAGAAGAGCGCCGTGGCGGCGAAGGATATCGAAAACCTGATCGCCCAGTCGGTCTCCAGCGTGAAAAACGGTTCTCAGCTGGTGAATCGCTCGGGGGAGGTGATCCATGCCATTATCAATTCGGTCAATAAGGTGAACGCGCTGATGGAGCAGATCTCGGTGGCGTCGGAAGAGCAGAGCCGTGGCATCGGCCAGGTCGGCCAGGCGGTAACCGAGATGGACGGCGTCACCCAGCAAAACGCCGCCCTGGTGCAGGAGTCCGCGGCCGCGGCCGCCTCGCTGGAAGAGCAGGCGAAACACCTGACCCAGAGCATCGCCAGCTTCAGACTGCCGGAACCGGCATAATTCCTCCCTGTAGCCCTTAATGCCCGGCGGCGCTGCGCTTGCACGGGCCTACGTTTCTGTAGGCCGGGTAAGGCGTAGCCGCTACCCGGTAATAGGGGTCCGCTTGGAAAACGGAAAAAATCCCACGCTAAGGTGATTTATTGTTCATTGTATGGTGCTGCCTTACTTATCAGTACCCTATCGTTAAACTTTTTCTTTTCACAACAAAGATGAAATTTTGCCCGTATTGCTCCGACTCCGTTGTTCCTGTTATCTACCAATGAAGAATTAACACTAAACGAATTCGATATAACATATATGTTTTTGACTTCCTGGTTTAGAAGCGCGACACTATTCATTCAACGCAGGAGGTCACGATGTCATCAATTTCACCCCTACAACTCTTTAAAAGCCTGTCCGATGAAACCCGTCTGGGTATCGTCCTTCTCCTCAAAGAGATGGGTGAACTATGCGTATGCGATCTCTGCACGGCGCTGGAACAGTCGCAGCCTAAGATCTCCCGTCATCTGGCAATGCTACGTGAAAGCGGATTGTTGCTGGATCGCAAGAATGGGAAATGGGTTCACTACCGCTTATCTCCGCATATTCCTTCATGGGCTGCTCAGGTTATTGAGCAGGCCTGGTTAAGCCAACAGGACGACGTACAGGCTATCGCCCATAAGCTGGCATCAGCTAACTGCTCTGGTAGCGGCAAGGCTGTCTGCATCTAAAAAATTTGCCTGAACATATATGATTTTTCAAATGTGAGGTGTTCATGATGAAAACGTTAACGGTGTTTGACCCGGCTATGTGTTGCAGTACCGGCGTCTGCGGTACAGATATTGATCAGGTTCTGGTTGATTTTTCTGCGGATGTACAGTGGCTAAAACAGCGTGAAATTCAGGTTGATCGTTATAACCTGGCACAGCAACCCATGAGCTTTGTACAGAACGAAAAAGCCAAAGCATTCCTTGAGGCATCCGGGGCTGAAGGGCTTCCATTGTTGTTGCTGGACGGCGAAATGGTGATGGCGGGGCGTTATCCGAAACGTGCAGAGCTGGCCCGCTGGTTCGGAATACCGCTGGATAAAGTAGGATTAGCATCTAAAAGCTGCTGCGGTGGTAATACTTCTTGTTGCTGAAATGTCAGGAGGACATATGAAATTCTTACAGAATATCCCACCTTACCTGTTTTTTACCGGTAAAGGGGGCGTCGGTAAAACCTCTATTTCCTGTGCCACCGCTATCAGCCTGGCGGAACAAGGCAAGCGGGTTTTGCTTGTCAGCACCGATCCGGCTTCAAACGTAGGCCAGGTGTTCAGCCAGACTATTGGCAATACCATTCTGCCGGTGGCCTCTGTACCGGGTCTTTCAGCGCTGGAAATTGATCCTCAGGCCGCCGCCCAGGAATATCGGGCCAGAATCGTTGATCCTATCAAAGGCATTCTGCCGGATGATGTCGTTAACAGTATTAACGAACAGCTCTCTGGTGCATGTACCACCGAAATTGCAGCTTTTGATGAATTTACCGGTCTGTTGACTGACGCATCATTATTGACCCGCTTTGACCATATTATCTTTGATACCGCGCCAACCGGTCACACTATTCGTCTTCTCCAGTTGCCCGGTGCGTGGAGTAGCTTCATTGAGAGCAATCCTGATGGTGCTTCCTGTCTTGGCCCGATGGCAGGGCTGGAGAAACAGCGTGAGCAGTATTCACACGCCGTCCAGGCATTGTCTGATCCGGATCGTACGAGGCTGGTTTTAGTGGCTCGACTGCAAAAATCAACGCTTCAGGAAGTCGCCCGTACTCATGATGAGCTTGCGGCGATAGGTCTCAAAAATCAGTATCTGGTCATCAACGGCGTGTTACCTGAGACAGAAGCAGTCAACGATACTCTGGCGGCTGCAATATGGGGCCGGGAGCAGGAGGCGCTGGCAAGTCTTCCCGCTGGTCTGGACGCTCTCCCTACTGACACATTATTCCTTCAACCAGTGAATATGGTCGGTGTGTCTGCTTTAAGGGGACTTCTCACCTCCCAACCTGAGACGGCTTCATTTGCTGAAGTGTCCGCCCTGCAAAAACCAGCGATATCGTCGTTGTCTGCTCTGGTTGATGAGATTGCCCTTAATGAACACGGCCTGATTATGCTGATGGGTAAAGGTGGCGTGGGTAAAACAACCATGGCTGCGGCCATTGCAGTCAGACTGGCCGAAATGGGATTTGATGTGCATCTCACGACGTCAGATCCTGCTGCACACCTGAGCACAACCCTCAATGGAAGCCTCAATAACCTGCAGGTCAGCAGAATCGACCCTCATGATGAAACAGAACGTTATCGCCAGCATGTCCTTGAAACGAAAGGACGTGACCTGGATGAAGCAGGGAAACATCTGCTGGAAGAGGATTTACGCTCTCCGTGTACCGAAGAGATTGCTGTGTTCCAGGCCTTCTCACGGGTGATCCGTGAAGCGGGTAAACGGTTTGTCGTCATGGATACGGCACCGACAGGACATACATTGTTGCTGCTTGATGCTACCGGGGCATACCACCGGGAGATAGCAAAGAAAATGGGAGATAAAGGCCATTTCTCTACGCCAATGATGCAGCTTCAGGATCCGGAAAGAACAAAAGTATTACTGGTCACTCTGCCGGAAACGACCCCCGTTCTTGAGGCTGCAAATTTACAAGCCGATCTTGAACGTGCCGGGATTCATCCATGGGGCTGGATTATCAATAACAGTCTTTCCATCGCTGAAACCCGTTCACCGCTGCTTCGTCAGCGCTCGCAGCAGGAACTGCCTCAAATCGAGGCTGTAAAGAACCAGCATGCTACCCGTGTTGCACTGGTTCCTGTTCTTGCGGCAGAGCCAACCGGTATAGACAAACTCAAACAGCTCGCAGGTTAATTTTTACTATATACAGGGCAGTCATGCTGCCCTGTCAGGAGGTTTTATGTTACTGGCAGGAGCAATTTTCATCCTGACCATCGTGTTGGTTATCTGGCAGCCGAAGGGGTTAGGGATTGGCTGGAGCGCCATATTTGGCGCAATACTGGCACTCATATCTGGTGTAGTACACATTACCGACATTCTGGTGGTATGGAATATCGTCTGGAACGCCACAGCAACCTTTATTGCCGTGATTATCATCAGTTTGCTGCTGGATGAGTCTGGCTTTTTTGAATGGGCAGCATTGCATGTTTCCCGCTGGGGAAATGGCCGGGGTCGCCTGCTGTTTACTTATATCGTTCTGCTCGGTGCTGCGGTAGCAGCGCTATTTGCCAATGATGGTGCAGCTCTCATCCTGACGCCGATCGTTATTGCCATGTTGCTGGCTCTGGGATTCAGTAAAAGCGCTACGCTGGCATTTGTAATGGCTGCAGGGTTTATTGCCGATACCGCCAGCCTGCCGCTGATTGTGTCGAACCTGGTCAATATTGTTTCTGCTGACTTCTTCCATCTGGGATTCACGGAATATGCCTCCGTGATGGTGCCTGTGGATATTGCCGCCATTATTGCCACGCTGGTGATGCTGCATCTGTTTTTCCGCAAAGATATCCCACCGACCTATGATCTGAACCGACTGAAAGAACCGGCTCTTGCTATCAAAGACCCGGCGACGTTCAGAACTGGCTGGATTGTATTAATCCTTCTGCTGGTAGGTTTTTTTGTGCTTGAGCCGCTGGGTATTCCTGTCAGCGCTATTGCGGCTGTGGGTGCTGCTATCCTCTTTTTCGTGGCTAAAAAAGGTCATGCCATTAACACCGGTAAAGTCCTGCGTGGTGCACCGTGGCAGATTGTGATTTTCTCACTGGGAATGTATCTGGTTGTTTATGGGTTGCGTAATGCCGGGCTGACAGAATACCTCTCTGGCGTATTGAATTTATTTGCAGACAAAGGACTTTGGGCTGCCACATTTGGCACGGGATTCCTGACAGCATTCCTGTCATCCATCATGAACAACATGCCTACTGTATTGATTGGCGCATTGTCGATCGATGGCAGCACCGCATCGGGTGTCATCAAAGAAGCAATGATTTATGCCAATGTCATCGGTTGCGATCTGGGACCTAAAATTACGCCTATTGGTAGCCTGGCAACGCTACTCTGGCTGCATGTACTTTCACAGAAGAACATGACAATCACCTGGGGATACTATTTCCGCACCGGGATTATCATGACTCTGCCTGTGCTGTTTGTAACGCTGGCCGCGCTGGCGCTACGTCTCTCTTTCACTTTGTAATGAGATACTGATATGAGCAACATTACCATTTATCACAACCCAGCCTGCGGCACCTCTCGCAACACGCTTGAGATGATCCGTAACAGCGGTACAGAGCCGACCGTTATTCATTATCTTGAGACACCACCATCACGCGATGAACTGGTTAAACTTATTGCGGATATGGGGATCACAGTACGAGCGCTGCTGCGTAAGAATGTCGAGCCTTTTGAAGCATTAGGGCTGGCGGAAGATCGCTTTACTGACGATCAGTTAATCGACTTTATGTTACAGCATCCTATTCTGATTAACCGCCCGATTGTGGTGACGCCACTGGGGACCCGGCTGTGTCGTCCTTCAGAAGTGGTGCTGGATATTCTTCCGGATGCACAAAAACACGCGTTCACCAAAGAAGATGGTGAAAAAGTCGTTGATGATGCAGGTAAACGACTGAAATAAATCCTAAGGGGCATTTGCCCCTTTATATTTTACTTTGCCAGCCACCCTTGATGATGCTTTCCATAGCGACATTATTCTGCTTTTTATGAGTCACGTGCAAAAAGGAATGATGCCTGCACAGGGTAAGCGTGCAGCGAGAACCGTATTGACGGGGATGTGTTATTCAGTTGGCAGTGCTACGCGCCAGGGGAGTAGTTCGCTGACCCGGTTTATCGGCCAGTCAGCTATAACATCAAGCACATGGCGAAGGTAGCTTTCTGGCTCCACTCCGTTCAGTTTGCATGTCCCGATCAGGCTGTACAGCAGCGCTCCCCGCTCCCTCCATGATCCGAACCGAAGAACAGGTAGTTTTTGCGGCCCAGGCTGACCATCCGTAGCGCATTCTCAGCTATGTTGTTATCTGCCTCGGCCCAGCCGTCGTCAGTATAGTAAGCCAGCGCCGGCCACTGGTTCAGTACGTACGTGAACGCTTTCGCCAGTTCTGAGTGTCGCGACAGCGTTTTCACCTTTTCACGCAGCCAGCTTTCCAGGGATTTCAGCCGCGGTTTAGCTTTTTGCTGACGTTCTGCAAGGCGTCGCTTCGCCGGCATCCCCCTTATTTCCGCCTCGATGGCATATAACTCACCGATCCGTTTCAGGGCTTCCTCCGTCAGCGCTGACGGGGTGCGAACGTGCACATCGTGGATCTTGCGGCGGGCATGAGCCCAGCAGGCAGCTTCCGTTATCTGTCCATTGCGGTACAGTTCGTTGAACCCGGCGTACGCATCCGCCTGCAGAACACCGCTGAAGCCAGCGAGATGGCTCTGCGGGTGGATACCTTTTCTGTCCGGGCTGTAAGCGAACCACACTGCCGGCGCCAGCTCTGACCCGGCGTTACGGTCGTCACGAACGTACGTCCACAACCGCCCGGTCTTCGTTTTCTTATTACCTGGCAACAGCACCGGGACAGGCGTGTCATCAGCATGGAGCTTACCGTCAGTCAGCACATAGTCCTGAAGCGCCCCTTCCAGCGGTGACAGTAGCCGGCAACACGCATCCACCCAGCCCGACAGCAGTGAGCGGCTCAGCTCCACACCCTGGCGGCCGTATATTTCAGACTGGCGGTACAGCGGGGTGTGCTCTGCATACTTTGAACTCAGCACGCGGGCCAGCAGCCCCGGTCCTGCGATACCCCGCTCGATGGGCCGTGAAGGCGCGGGGGCCTGCACGATGGCATCGCACTGAGTACAGGCATGCTTTTCACGTACTGTCCGGATAACCCGGAAGGCGCTGCGCATCAGCTCCAGCTGTTCGGCGGCATCTTCACCCAGGTAACTCAGCGCACCACCACATTCCGGGCAGCATGACGCTGCCGGCAGCAGCCGTTTTTCGTCACGGGGAAGTGATTCAGGGAACGGTTTGCGGGTACGGGTCTGCCGCAGCGGGCGCTGCACGGCCGGGTCATCCACCCGGCCGGTAAGGGTATCGCTTTCTTTCTGCAACTGCTTAAGGTCGGCTTCCATCTTCGCGATACGGCGGGAGACTTTTTCGGAGCGGCTGCCGAAGTTCATCCGGCGCAGCTTATCCAGTTGCGCCTGCAGGTGATCTATTTCGCGTTCACGCTCGTTCAGCTTTTCCAGAAGGGCACGGTTCAGCGCCTCCTGTTCGGCAAGGAGACGTTTCAGTTCATCGATATCGTCAGGAAGTAAGCTGTTCATACCGGGTATATTACCAGGCTCATTCAGCGTCGACCAGGATAAAGAGGCCTACAACATAGTCAGTGACGTAAGCAGTCTTTTAGGCTGCCGCCAGTCGATACCTTCAAGGAGCATCGCCAGCTGTGCCGGTGTGAGGAACACTTTGCCATCCCGGGCTGACGGCCAGGCGAAGCGGCCGCGCTCCAGCCGTTTGGTCAGCAGACACAGTCCATCGCCGGTAGACCAGAGGAGCTTTACCTGACTGCCATTACGCCCACGGAAGATAAAAACGTGACCTGACATCGGATCGTCTTTCAGCATCGTCTGCACCTTTGCCGCCAGGCCGTTGAAGCCGTTTCTCATATCGGTGATGCCAGCGACCAGCCAGATCTTTGTCCCTGATGGTAATGGGATCAACGTTTGAGCTCCCGTATCAGCAGGTTCAGGATATTTTCGCTGATGGCACCATTCAGACGGAGTGATCCGTGCCGGAACGTCACTTCACAGCTGATATTGAGTGATTCAGGTGCCGCAGCAGCTACAGGTTGTGACCGGGGGGAGGTTGCAGGGACAACATCTTCGGCATCAAGTGTTATCGGGAGCAGCTCAGGCACGTTGTTTTCTGTTGTTGAAGGAGGACGTAGTTTTCCTTCGCGCCAATACTGGCGCCACTTGAACAGCAAATTATCGTTGATCCCATGCTCACGAGCGAGTTGCGCTACGGAGATCTCTGGTCGATGCGAGAGTTCAACCATTTTGATTTTGAACTCAACGGGATAATTAGGGCTTTTTTTACGCACTGCGGTTAATGATTTCATGGATAGCGTCCACCATATTTGGTGTCCATTATCCTCTCAGGAATTTCAGGATCTGCCAGACGGTGCTGAGACGACGCTTACAGTTATCTGGCGTTACGTGACAGTGTTGGTCAGATACTTCCACCTCTTCAGAGTTAAAGTTTGATATATGGGAAAAAAACGCTCCCGGACGGGAGCGTAAGCCAGTGACTTCGGCGTCAAATGAGGGTCTAACAAGTGGAGCTGCGGGTTAATTCTGGGTGATCTGGCTGCGATGCTTTTCAGCCTGCTGCTGATGAATAACGGAAGATTGACCATTATTCGCCTTCTCATGCACAACAGCGGCTTTCTCATGCTCGTTCATTTCGGAAAATGATTTTGCTGTTTCGTTAGAAGCTGCTGGCTTGGATTTCATCATTTTTTTATGCATTTCAGCCATGTCCTGATGGGCAGCAGAATTGCCGTTTTGCATCATTTCATGGGACATTGCGGCCTGATCGTGACCGCTCATATCCATCATTTTCATGCTCTCCCCCTGAACTGCACTTTTTTCAGCGGATGATTGCATCTGATGGGCAGGCGCCTGGGCATTATTTACCTGGTCATGCATGTTCATTGTCTCTGCAGCCCAGGCAGATGAAGCGACAGCCATCATGGCAATAAAGGATACAAGGATCTTTTTCATGGTTGGGTCTCCGGTGTTTTCATACCCGAACAATCAATGCTTATAACAGAGAAAGCATTTGATCTCAGGGCTGGTTGATCATCACGCCAGGAACCGGGCGATTGAATTATCACGCTGTCCTGATTTATGGCTGATTATAAAAAACCGCCTCTGTTTATCGCGTGACTGAACGATGACATTTTTGTCACCTTCCGGGTTTCTCCTGAATAACGGTATTAATCCATTAACAGACGCACACTGAACACAATTTCCCGCCCCTGCTGTTCTGCTGACAGCTCGCCGCCGTGAGCATGAATGATCGACCTTGTAATTGATAATCCCAGCCCCGCGCCTTCCGTGTTGTAGAACCTTGATGAGTCTGCGCGATAGAACCGGTCAAACAAACGTTCCAGATTAGCGGGAACCTGGCCGGACATCGTATTCGTAATCATCACGTTCACACAGTCACTGTCACGCTCAAGGTGTATCGCTGTACAGGTGTTATCGGGAGAATACTTGATTGCATTGGAAAGCAGGTTACTGAAAGCACGTCGGAGCATATCGCTGTCTCCGGCAACAACGCCCTCTCCTTCAACCGTGATTGTCTTTCCTGTTTCGTCTGCCAGGGGCTCGAACAACTCACGTAATTCATTCAGTTCGGCTGCCAGATCCACATCATGTTTATCCAGCCGCAGCAGACCATGCTCTGAACGTGCCAGAAAAAGCATGTCACTGGTCATTCGTGACAACCTTTTCAGTTCTTCCAGGTTAGCGAATAAAATTTCGCGGTAATGCGAAACATCCCTTTCCTTAGCCAGTGCAAACTGCGTCTGCATCATCAGATTACTGACTGGTGTGCGCAGCTCATGCGCGATGTCAGACGAGAAATCTGACAGTTTCCGGAATGCCCCCTCCAGGCGATCAAACATATTATTGAACTCCTGCATGGTCTCAGAGATTTCCGGCGGAGCCAGATCGGGATTTAGACGCTGATCCAGGCTGTGTACAGTCATGGAGGAAGCCAGACTGGTCATTTCCCGTAACGGTTTCAGACCAATACGTGTGGTCAGCCAGCCCAGAAAAACAGAAATAAAGACCAGACCGATATTGAACCAGAACAGCCAGGTACTGAGTTTGTCCATCAACAGGGTGTGATACCCAGTATCCGTGGCAACCGTAATGATGACATGTTTGCTTTTACCCTGTTCCGGCGTCACGGCAACCCGCCGCGAGATACTGCGGTACACGGTGTTATTTTCTTCCGTCTGGATCATATAGTCGAGAATATCACCCGACTTATTAAGCAGGACCGCTGGAACAACAGAATTTTTGGCATAGAGTTCAACAATTTTTTCATTTTCCATGTTTTTTATAGAAATGAATAAACCATTGTGCCCTACCATCGCATCGTTTATTTTTTCTGATAATGACTTAATATCCGTTTTGTTCCGGAACGTCTCTGTTTTAAGAAACTCTTCGGTGAGCTGAAGTTTACCTGTCAGAAAATCGCGGTCCTGATTATCGAAATAGCCATTAAGGGTGCTAATCAGGATAAAACTTGATAACCACCATACCGTAAGCATCACCGCAGAAAAAATCAGGCTCAGGCGTGTGGTCAGGGAAATTTTGAACCTCACTCTTCTCTGATCTCCAGGACATATCCGGCACCGCGAACGGTATGGATCAGTTTTGGCTCAAAGTCATCATCAATTTTACTTCTCAGACGTCTCACGGCGACATCAATCACATTCGTATCACTGTCAAAATTCATGTTCCAGACCAGGGACGAGATAAGACTCCTGGGTAACACTTCTCCGGTGCGTTGCAGCAGCAACTCAAGCAGAACGTATTCTTTACCGGTGAGATGGATCTTCTTCCCCGAACGGATCACGGTCCGGCGCACCATATCAACGGTCATATCGGCGATGGTGCAGACTGTTGCGGCCTGCGAGCGTGCCCGGCGCAGTAGGGTTCTTACACGTGCAACCAGCTCCGTAAAATCAAAGGGCTTAATCAGGTAGTCATCTGCGCCAAGCTCCAGTCCTTTCACTTTGTCCCGCACGTTGTCCTTTGCGGTTAAAAACAGGACCGGTTCTTCGTGCCCGGACTCCCTCAGTGCGCTGATGATTTGCCACCCGTCGAGGAAAGGCAGCATCACGTCCAGTATTATCAAATCATACTGTCCCTTCGACGCGGCCCCGAGACCATCGCGGCCATTATTAAAGAGATCGGCCTGATAGCCTTCCTCAACCAGTCCCTGCTGCAGGTAACGACCTGTTTTTTGTTCGTCTTCAACGATTAAAATACGCTGCATGGTCAACTCGCTGATATGAAAGTAAAAATCTCACGCATGAGCTTTGGCTGTCCCCTAGCTGACCTGAGACGGAGCAAGCATTCCGAGCCACGCTACGGCGCCCAGAATGATAATCGCAACAACGAATTCTGTCAGGATGCTGTTTCGCATCAGGGCAACGCTGCGATCATAATTCCCTTCCCTGACCATAACTTCAAGCCGGGGACCCAGGTGAAACCGGTTTGCTGCAGCCAGAAGAAGCATCAGAACAAACAGAGCCGTCTTGGCAAGCAATATCCTCCCCCAGGAACTGTTGAATAAGGGAGTTAAGTTACCCTCAGCAATATACAGATAGTTGACCAGCGCACTCAGGATCAGGGCTACAACAATCACCGTTCCTGCCGTGGCAAATTTTGCCAGGGAGTCAGATATCACAATGACGCTCTGTGCATTATGCTCGTTTCTGCGCATCAGCAGGATAGCAAATGCAACCAGAGCACCTGTCCAGGCACCTGCAGCGCCGAGATGGGTCAGATCGCTCAGTAAATGGAGATAGTAATGCAGACCGTCATGCATAACGGCGTGTCCTCCCCAGGCAAGTGTAGCCAGCGCCACGCCCCCACTCATCGTCATCAGCAGGCAGGACAATACTCTCTTATTAGTGTAAAGGAACAAAGCACCGAGTGTGGTAAACAGGGCACAGAGCCTGACAATCCAGCTAATACCCACATCAGTTTCTTCTATCACCATCTCGATAACATGGATGGATAATTCTCTGAGGTCAGTTACTCCACTCATGGCATTAGATACCAGGAGCATATTAATGCCAGTAAGAATGATGCCTGTAACAACAGCAAAGGTTATAAACGACCTGAAATTAGTCAGGTTATAGGTTTCATGTCTGACACCACTTATTCCATATATCTGAAAAAATGGCAATCCAAATATTACCATCAAATCCAGATAAAGAAGAAAACGAATAACAATCATAATCAGGTCGTTCATAATATTACTTCACTGTAAAGGTGTAATTACCGGTAATAGGGTGCGTATCTGAAGAAACCGCGCGCCAGTCAACACGATAAGTGCCAGCGGGTAAAGGCTCTCGCGGAATAATGACCATCGATTTAGGGTCAGCGCCTGGCGCCACTTTTGCCGCGACCGGCATCGGAGAATGTGATGACATGCCTTTCATACCCGTCATCGTTAATTTTGCACCTGAGAATTTCACGGTCAGATTTTCCGAGAAATTAAGCTGAATCTTTTCCGGGGCCGCTACGGCTGAATCAGCCTGTGGCACAGAGCTTTTTAATTCCGGATGGGCCATAGCAGAGAAAGCAACGCCCATAACGAGGCCACCTGTAAGAATGGCTTTATTTAAAATCGACATTTTATTTACCTGTTTAGTTGAGTGTTTTATATCAGTGCGTTAAAACCAGATTCTGGCTCCCGCCAGGAATACTACCTGATGGTCTTTCTCACCTTCTCTTTTCGCCATATCGGATGTTTTCCCGTAAAGTTGATTCCAGGAAACGCCTATATAGGGTGCAAACTCACGGCGTATTTCATAGCGCAGCCGGAGCCCCAGCTCTGTGTCAGTCAGTCCCCTGCCGCGACCCCGCGATTCATCATCCTGACTGTAGAAATTCACCTCATAGGATGGCTGGAGTATGAGCCGGTTAGTCAGTAAAACGTCGTATTCTCCTCCCAGACGAAGGGCTGCTTTTCCGCCATTACTGACAAAACCCGTAATTTCAGACTCAAAATTATAGAGTGCCAGCCCCTGAAAACCGACAGCAGCCCAGGTCCGGGCAGAAGCAGGTCTGAAATCCTGCCTGACACCCGCAACCAAATCCCACCATGGGCCAACCGCATGTCCCCAGAGTAACTGCGCTTCAGCCGCCTCCGTTTCCCCATTGCTTCGTTCACCTTCACTCTTTAGCCAAATCCGATCTGTGTCGCCTCCAATCCAGCTGTTAACACTCCAGCTGAAATTGTTGGTGTTATCCGACCGTTGCCATTCCAGTTGATCCAGCAGAACCAGATAATTAATCGCACTGTCGTGAATCGCATGCCCCTGTAAATTGCCGAATGCAGCCTTCCGGTCGGCATCGGTAACAGGCGGAATTGGCGTTCTGCTCTCAGTTACAATGGGCTCCATTGACGTCATCTCAGTGAAATTCTCATCTGCTGGCATCTGCATGGCAGACATGTCGTGCCCGGCGTGGGGATCTGCAGAGACGGAGCCCGCCGCAATAGAAAGCTGTGAGGTAAACAAACCGGCGACCAGAACAGGTATGGCCTTCAAATTTCTCTTCATTCGCATCATTCCTCCACCCGGACTTCACGAAACATTCCCATTTCCATGTGATAGAGCAAATGGCAGTGATACGCCCAGCGGCCAAGCGCATCTGCTGTCACTCTGTAACTGCGTTTTGTACCAGGGGGAACATCTATTGTGTGTTTACGAACCATGAAATTACCGTTTTCATCTTCCAGATCGCTCCACATACCATGCAGGTGAATGGGGTGAGTCATCATGGTATCGTTGATCAGCGTGATCCTGAGCCGCTCACCGTATTTCAGCAGCACCGGTGCGGCATCTGAAAACTTGATTCCGTTAAATGACCAGGCAAACTTTTCCATGTGGCCGGTTAAATGCAGTTCTATGGTACGGCCAGGTTCACGTCCGTCAGGATCCTCAAAGCGGCTTTTCAAATCCGCGTACGTGAGAACCTTTCTTCCGTTATTTCGAAGACCAATACCCGGATCATTTAATTTCGGAGAGACGCTCATCGCCTGCATATCAACCAGTGGGTTATCCGTTTCTGACGCAGGATGACTTTGCATACCCGGCATTCCGGCCATCCGGGAATGATCCATACCGGCCATGCTGCTGTGATCCATGGGCGCGGAGGATGTCCCGCTATCCGGAAGGTCAGCACCGTCCATAGACATCATCTCTCCGCTGTTATCCATGCCTCCCATCTGGCTGTGGTCCATTCCTGCCATATCATGTCCCATTCCCCCCATACCCATATCTTCCATGGTCAACAGAGGACGGGGATCGAGGGGGGGAACGGCAGCACTTAACCCCTCTCTCGTGGCCAGTGTCCCTCGAGCGTAACCGGTCCTGTCCATGGATTGTGCGAAGATGGTATAGGCCTCACCCTGAGGCTCCACAATGACATCATAGGTTTCGGCAACGGCAATCCTGAATTCGTCAACGGTAACCGGGTTTACATACTGGCCATCTGCAGCCACGACCGTCATTTTCAGCCCGGGGATACGGATATCGAAATAGGTCATTGCCGAGCCGTTGATAAACCGTAAGCGTATCTTTTCACCGGGACGGAACAGTCCGGTCCAGTTTTTCAGCGGGGCCTGCCCGTTCATGAGATAGGTGTAGGTGTAGCCACTGACATCCGCGAGGTCAGTCGGATTCATTTTCATTTCAGCCCACATTTTCCGATCGGCAATGGTGGCTGACAGCCCCCTGGTATTCACGTCGCGGAAAAAAGAGCCAACGGTTGGTTTATTGAAATTGTAGTAATCCGACTGTTTTTTTAATTTTTTCAGCAGGCTGTGAGGATTTTCATCGGTCCAGTCAGACAACATGACCACATGCTCACGATCGTAAGCAAACGGTTCTGGCTCCCTGGCATCGATGATAATGGCACCGTATACCCCCTCCTGTTCCTGCAGACCGGAATGGCTGTGGTACCAGTAAGTCCCGTTCTGCTTAACCTTAAAGGTGTAAACGTAGGTATCATCAGGCTCTATGCCCATAAAACTCAGCCCCGGAACACCATCCATATTGGCCGGAAGAATAATGCCGTGCCAGTGAATGGACGTCTGTTCATTAAGACGGTTTTTGACCTTCAGGGTAATGGTGTCACCTTCTTTCCAGCGAAGAACGGGCCCCGGCAGGCCTCCATTGATTGTTTTGGCCTGACGCTCACTGCCCGTGATATTGACGGCCGTTTCACCAATGGTCAGGTCAAACTGAGTACCCTGCAGGGATGCGGCAACTGGCAGGCTCAGACTGGAACGCGCATTGAAACTCCATACGCCAAGACTTCCGGCTACGCCAGAGAGGGTTAACCCCTTCAGGAAAGTTCGTCGAGACGTTTTCAACAGCATGCGCATTCCCTTATTTAAAGTATGGTTACTGACAGAATTCGAGAACCGATTTAAATTAAATTACTGGTTCATCCACTTACAATGAAATGAATCTAGCACACCTTAAGAAACAAATTCATTACAATCGTGTAATGTACATAGCTGTATTACATTTACGTCATCTTCCCCACAGGTTGATTATTTTTATATATGATCATAAGGACATCTTTTATGTACCTCAGAAGGTAATTACACATGAATATATTAATCACGACCACTGCGTTTACAGCTTTATTTTGTGGGGCAGCTTTTGCTCAGTCCAGTGATATTGCCCATGAAGCACATCGATTTGTTAATAATGCCTCAGCCGTCAGTCATGTGAATTCCTCGACGCATGAAAATTTACCGGACAGGGTTAATAAAAACAACACGCCCTCATTCTCTGAAATGAATGAACATGAAAGGGCCATTGTTGCTCATTCATTTATGAACAACAGCGCGTCCTATGCGCATCAGAAAATGATTGAGGAACATAAAAAAATGCTGTCCGGCAGTGATGCAAATTCAAAGACCTCGTCTTCTTCTTTTAACGAACTGAATGCCGGAGAAAAAGCCGCTCTCGTGCATGAGCAGGTCAATAATGCCGGTGCGGAAGCACATCAGACGCAGGCAAGAAAGCTTCGCGGGCTGTATTCGACCAGGTAACTGCAGGCGGGTTAGTGCTTAGCGTCAGGTGCGCAGCAGGGCTTTACTGACGGGTTACGTAGCAGGACATGAGCCCCATATTGCTCTGCCGTAACCTGTTTCAGTCCCGTTAATCATCACCGTCGGGCTGGTCATACAGTTCCCAGAGCTTCAGGAGCAAACGGGAAACAAGATATGTTACAAAAATGACGACCATCAACGGTGCTCCCGATTAACTGACAGATGACACGCCTCCTGAAAACCCCTAGCATACGCCGCAGTGTTCATGCTAACGGCGAATTCCAGTAAATGTATTCTACCGATGTCGTAAAAGAAAATGCCTACCTTTCAGCCACCCGCTCGGGGCTGGAATCGAACGAGATCGCTACTCTTCAGCGCTCCTTGCCTTCCCGGTTTAATCTGCGGCATTTGAAAAAAAATGAATCATTAAAACTCGTACTGCAAAAGAAAGCGGGAAAATCACGTGTCGTGGCCTATAAATTTACGTCCGGTTCATTTAATTACACGGCGTATCGTATATCAGATAAAAAGTTCTATAACCTTTCCGATACTTCCGGGAAAGGCAGTCTCGATTATCCGTTACCGGCCACAGCAAGACTCAGTTCGCCTTTCAATCCTGCAAGACTTAACCCGGTATCGGGAAAAGTGAGTCCCCATAATGGCATTGATTATTCCATGCCCATGAACACGAAAATAGTCAGCGTCATCGACGGAAAAATCACCCGGGCCGAATACAACAGTACCATGGGATATTTTGTTGAAGTAACGGGAAAAGCCGGTGTTAAAACTCGCTATCTCCACCTCAATAAAATACTCGTTACTAAAGGGGCCAGGGTTACCCGGGGAGACGCTATTGCGTTATCCGGTAACAGCGGACGTTCATCCGGTCCTCATCTGCATTACGAGCTGGTCATCAATAACAATCCTGTTAACTCACTGGCGTTCCGGACGGCGGCACCCGCTGATAACAAACTCGAACAGCATGCCTTTGCGCATGCCAGAGACTACGAACGATACCTGGACTGATAACGGGACCGCGACGCGGTCCCGTCTGCCGGATTAATTTTTTTTATCGTTTTCACTTCCGTGATGTTGATGATCTCCATGCCCCCCGTGACCGTGGAAAAGATGCATGAGCGGACAAAGCAGCAGTAACAGATATGGCCAGTAGCCTGCCACATGTGACCAGTGTTCGCGCAGGAGAGCAAATGCCGCAATCGCGGCGACAGCAATAAGCGCATAGGTGGTACTTTTCATACCGGACTCCTTCTGTTCGTAACTGACCCTTCACTCAGGGTTATTTCCCGAGCCTGACACTTTTCAGACGCAACGCATTCACAATGACGCTGACGGAGGAAAGAGCCATGGCCGCCGCCGCAATAACTGGCGACAGCAGTATTCCATACACAGGATAAAGCAGACCTGCAGCCACAGGCACGCCAAGTGCGTTGTAGATAAATGCAAAAAACAGATTCTGTCGGATATTTTTCATGGTGATTTCTGACAGATGACGGGCCCTGTTCAGTATCATCAAGTCGCCTTTGAGAAGGGTGACTCCGGCACTTTCAATTGCCACATCTGTACCCGTTCCCATGGCTATACCCACGTCAGCCGCTGCCAGCGCCGGGGCATCATTCACACCGTCTCCGGCCATCGCAACCACATGGCCAGACGCTTTCAGTCGGGTTATCACTGCTTTTTTGCCATCCGGCAGAATTCCGGCTTCAACCTCATCTATTCCCAGTTTCCGTGCGACTGCTTCAGCAGTAAGCTGGTTATCCCCGGTGAGCATAACAATGCGGATCCCCGCCTGACGCAAAGCTTTAAGCGCATCCGGCGTGGTTGTTTTCACGGGATCCGAGATAGCTATCAGGCCTGCAAGGTCCCCGTCTGTGGCCACATAGATAACGGTAGCGCCTTCCATCCGCAACGTATCCGCAACGGCCTTTTGATTATCAATAACGATACTGTTTTCCTGCATAGCCAGTTCATTACCAATAACAACCCGTTGACCTTCGACATCGCCTGAGACACCTTTACCCGACGGTGCATCGAAATGAGTGACTGCGGGTATTGCGATCCCCTTTTCCTGTGCTGCTTTAACTACTGCCATACCCAGCGGATGCTGCGAGCCTTTTTCCACTGCGGCTGTTACACGCAAAAGAGATGTTTCCCCACCCGGATTGAGACTGATAATCCCTGTCACCGTAGGCGAACCTTCCGTGAGCGTGCCTGTTTTGTCGACAACCAGCGTGTCCACTTTTTCAAGACGCTCAAGGGCTTCGGCATTCCTGATTAACACCCCGGCCTGGGCTCCTTTGCCCACCCCCACCATTATCGACATCGGCGTGGCCAGCCCCAGCGCGCAGGGACAGGCAATAATCAGGACCGACACAGCCGCAATGAGACCGTGCGCCATCCTGGGCTCGGGCCCCCAGACAGACCAGATCACGAAAGCAACAACCGCGATAAGTATCACCAGAGGAACAAACCAGCCTGAAACGCTGTCAGCCATTCTCTGGATGGGGGCACGCGAACGCTGTGCATCAGCGACCATCTGAACAATTCGTGAGAGCATTGTTTCATCACCGACTTTCTCTGCACGGATGATGAGACTCCCTGTCTGATTAATGGTCCCCCCGATGACAGGGTCACCCTCCGTTTTGGTAACCGGCATAGATTCCCCGGTCACCATCGATTCATCAACGGTTGTTTTGCCTTCGATCACAATACCGTCGACCGGAATACTCTCTCCTGGTCTGATGCGGAGCTTATCGCCAGGCAGAACATCTTCCGCATTAATATCCGTTTCATGACCGTCATGATCCAGCCGCCTGGCGGTTTTGGGGGCAAGATTCAGTAGTGCAGTAATGGCACCTGAGGTTTGTTCCCGTGCCCGCAGCTCAAGAACCTGTCCCAGCAGAACAAGCACCGTAATAACTGCTGCGGCTTCAAAATAAACGGCCACCAGGCCATCCATGTTTCTGAACGATGCAGGAAACCAGGAGGGGAAGACGGTTGCAATGACGCTGTACACCCAGGCTACGCCGGTGCCCATTGCAACAAGGGTAAACATATTCAGGGAGCGGTTACGTAACGACATTCCGGCCCGGGCGAAGAATGGCCAGCCACACCACAACACGACAGGAGAGGCCAGAAGCAGCTGCAGCCATGTGTTGTACTGTGGCGGTACCGTATTCCTCAAGGCGGGAAACAGATGAGATCCCATTTCGAGTACCAGAACCGGAAACGCCAGCAACAACCCCAGCCAGAAGCGTCTTGTCATGTCGCGAAGTTCATCACTTGGCCCCGTGGATGCCGTAGCTACGAGCGGCTCCAGTGCCATTCCACAGACAGGACAGCTTCCGGGACCACTGCGGCGTATCTCCGGGTGCATCGGACATGTCCACACACCTTCAGAATTCTCTTTCTCCGCCTGGTGGTGAGGCTGTTTTATCTGATCAGGGCTGACTTCGTGATGATCGTGGTGATGGTGATGGGAATGTTCACTGGCATCTTCGGTAAGATAACGATCGGGATGGGCTTTAAATTTACTCTCACAGCTGGCGGAGCAGAAATAAAGTTGATGGTCCTGGTATCGAATGCTGCTGTGCGCCCTGTCGGGCAGGATGGCCATCCCGCACACGGGATCTCTCACCTTATGCAATACGTGGCCCTCGTCCGGGGATAATGTCTGCTCAGAAGCAGTCTGGTTGTTGTGTTGCACTGCATTGTCATTTTTCACAGTAACTCTCCTTATGCATACCGAAGCATCTTCTGTCTTCAGGGTATGTCATGGATGCGATTACCACGAATATCGCCGGCACAGGAGTGCCTGCTACCGGCGTCCCGTTATCAGCCGTTCCGCTGACTATTCGATTCGCTGGAAGACTTTTTTACTTCCATCCGGTGAGAATGCGATAACATCGTAAGCCTCTTTTCGGGCTCCCATCTCCATTCCAGGACTTCCTGCTGGCATACCGGGGGTGGCGAGACCGTATATACCCGAACCAGACTGCATTGCCTTATGTATCGTTGTCGCAGGCACATGGCCTTCAATGATCAAATTACCGGCAACCGCGGTATGACAACTTCGTAGTCCTGCAGGAATAGCATGCTTTTCTTTCAGGGCTGACAGCGCCTGATCATTCATGACGTGAGTTCGTACTTCAAACCCGTCTTTTTCCATCGCCTTGCCCCACAGGGAACAACAGCCACAGTTTTCAGATTTGTACATATCAATCACTTTTTCACTCGCCATTGCGGGCAGTGAAAGGCCGAGAGCCAGGGCCACCAGGACCACTTTTTTCATACTCACCTCTGTATATTATCGATATAACCCCTGACGTCAGGATGAATCAGTACAGAAGGGCACCCACAGAGGATGCCCTTACAGGGTTATGACACGCTTTTTTTATGTCTGCGCAGCCAGATTAATTTGTAGGCGGCAGGAATTATGAACAGGGACAGCAGCGGAGCCGTGATCATCCCACCAATCATGGGTGCCGCGATACGGCTCATGACTTCTGAACCTGCACCGGTTCCCCAGAGTATTGGCAGCAGACCCGCAATGATCACCGCCACGGTCATGGCTTTCGGCCGGACACGCAGCACGGCACCATGATAGAGGGCTTCATCAAGACCTTCCGGTGTGAACGTCTCTTTACGGGACAATTCCGGGTGCGCTTCAATGGCATGACGCAGATACATCAGCATGACCACGCCAAACTCTGCTGCCACCCCGGCCAGAGCGATAAACCCCGTTCCGGTTGCGACAGACATATGGAAGCCCTGCCAGTACAGGAACCATATCCCGCCAACCAGGGCGAACGGCAGGCTCATCAGGATCAGCAGGGCTTCATCAACCCGGCGGAATGCCAGATACAACAGGATGAAGATGATCATCACCGTCATCGGCACCATCAGCTTCAGTTTCTTGTTGGCATGCTCAAGCAGTTCAAACTGTCCGGAGAATGACACGCTGGTACCCGGTCTCAGTTTCACTTTCTGACTGATCGCCGTTTTAATGTCATTAACCACCGACACCATATCCCTGCCGCGCGCGTCAATGTAAATCCAGCTGGCTGGACGGGCATTTTCCGTTTTCAGCATAGTCGGCCCGGAAACGACCTTAATATCCGCAACATCGCCCAGCGTGATCTGCTGCTTCATCGGGGTCAGGATCGGCATCTGTTTCAGGGCCTGCGGGCTGTTCCGGTAATCCTGCGGATAGCGGATATTAATCGGGTACCGGGCCACGCCTTCAACCGTTTCCCCTACCGTCGCGCCGCCGATGGCTGATGAGATGAACAGCTGCACATCGCCCACCGTCATTCCGTAGCGGGAGGCTTTTTCCCGGTTGATATCCACATCAATGTAGCGCCCGCCTTCCAGTCGCTCTGCGAGAGCAGACACTACGCCGGGTACGGTTTTGGCGACCGCTTCGATACTCTGCGCCGTTGCATCGATATCGGACAGAACCGTTCCGGACACCTTGATACCTATCGGGCTTTTGATCCCGGTTGAGAGCATATCAATACGGTTACGGATTGGCGGCACCCAGAGGTTTGCCAGCCCCGGTAAACGGACGGTCCTGTCGAGTTCTTCAATAATCTTGTCAATCGTCATGCCTGGACGCCACTGATCCTCTGGTTTGAGCTGGATCGTGGTTTCAACCATTTCGAGCGGTGCGGAATCCGTGGCGGTCTCTGCTTTACCGGTCTTGCCAAATACAGAGGCCACTTCAGGAACGCTTTTGATTAACTTGTCCGTCGTCTGCAGGAGCGCTGCAGCTTCAGCCGGAGAGACACCCGGCAGGGTCGACGGCATATACAACAGGTCGCCCTCGTTAATCTTCGGCAGAAACTCACCGCCCACCTGGCTCAGCGGCCAGATAACGGTGAAAATGGACAAGGCCGCAACCAGCAGGGTTGTTTTTGGCCAGTGGAGAACCCGCAACAGCAATGGATGATACGCTTTGATCAGTACCCGGTTCAGGGGGTTACTGGTCTCTGCAGGAATTTTCCCCCGGATCCAGAATCCCATCAGAATCGGAATGACGATGATGGCCAGCGCGGCCGCGCCCGCCATGGAGTACGTTTTCGTGAATGCCAGCGGGCCAAACAGACGTCCTTCCTGACCTTCCAGGGTAAAGATAGGAATAAAGGACAGGGTGATGATCAGCAGGCTGATAAACAGTGCGGGTCCCACTTCAACGGAGGCATCGGTAATCACCTTCCAGCGGGTGGCGTTGTCAATCTGCTCACCCGGATGCTGATGATCCCACTCCTCAAGCCGCTTATGCGCATTCTCAATCATCACAATGGCGGCATCCACCATCGCACCGACGGCAATCGCTATCCCTCCCAGCGACATGATATTGGCGTTCAGTCCCTGGAAGTGCATGACGATAAAGGCGATACACAGACCAAGCGGCAGAGAGATAATCGCCACCAGGGCAGAACGTACGTGCCACAGGAACAGGGCACAGACGATGGCCACCACGATAAACTCTTCCAGAAGTTTGGAACTGAGGTTATCAATCGCCCGGTCGATGAGCTGGCTGCGATCGTAGGTGGTCACGATTTCAACGCCTTCCGGCAGGCTGGCCTTCAGCGTCTCAAGTTTATCCCTCACTGCCGTGATAACGTCGCGTGCATTTTTACCCGACCGCAGGATCACCACGCCGCCAGCGACTTCGCCCTGGCCGTTCAGCTCGGCAATACCACGCCGCATTTCAGGCCCGGTCTGCACGCGGGCAACATCCCGCAGATAAACCGGCACGCCGTTCTCGCCTGTTTTCAGGACGATGTTATTAAAATCATCAATGCTCTGAAGATAACCGCTGGCACGGACCATATACTCAGCTTCGGCCATTTCAACGGATGAGCCACCGGCCTCCTGGTTAGACGATTCAAGGGCCTGTTTCACTTCGGGCAGGCTGATACCATACTGAGACAGTTTTACCGGATTGACCTGAATCTGGTACTGTTTCACCACGCCGCCAACCGAAGCGACCTCAGCCACGTTCGGGATGGTTTTCAGCTCAAATTTCAGGAACCAGTCCTGCAGAGAACGCAGTTCTGAAAGGTCGTGTTTTCCGCTGCGATCGACAAGGGCATATTCAAATATCCAGCCCACCCCCGTGGCGTCCGGACCGATTTCAGAACTCACACCGGCGGGCAGTTTTCCCTGTACCTGGTTCAGGTACTCCAGCACGCGGGAACGGGCCCAGTACAGATCGGTGCCGTCTTCAAAAATGACATACACATACGAATCACCGAACTGTGAAAAACCACGCACGGTTTTTGCGCCAGGCACGGACAGCATGGTGGTGGTAAGTGGATAGGTGACCTGGTTTTCTACAATCTGCGGGGCCTGGCCGGGATAGCTGGTTTTGATAATGACCTGCACATCTGACAGGTCAGGCAAGGCATCGACAGGCGTGTTAATAATCGTCCATGTGCCCCAGATGCTGAGAAACAGGGCCCCCATCATGACCAGGAAACGGTTGGCGACAGAGCGCCGGATAATCCATTCAATCATCGTCGTCTCCTCAGTGCCCTGAATGCATATTTACAGGCTGGTCAGACATTGCTGGCATACTGCTTTCTGTTTTTTCAGGGTGGCGCATACGTTCCAGTGCGCCCGTAATATTGGCTTCAGAGTCAATGAGGAACAGGCCACTGACCACCACGGTATCGCCTTCATTCAGGCCGGAGCCGATGCCGGACTGTTGCTGTGACTCATGCAGAACGTGGATCTGTTTCGGCACAAACTTGCCTTCATCATCAACAGTAATCACGCGCTGTTCTTTGCCGGTATCGATAACGGCCTGGCTTGGTATCAGCAGCATCTCCTGGCTTCTGGTATTCAGTTTGAGATAGGCATTCATGCCCGGTTTGAGAAACTCATCCTTATTAGAAACTTGGAGACGGACCTGAAGCGTACGGGTTGTCTGATCCACGCTGGGAAGAATGTTCCATTTTTCGACATGGAATGTTTTATCCGGATAAGCCGGTACCGAAATTTCAAACTGCGACGTATCTTTCAGCAGATAGGCGATAGATTCTGGCACTGCAGCGCTGATCCAGACCGGGTCCATCCCCTGAATCTGAGCCACCACCTTATCTTTCGAAATATTCATGCCGGTGCGCAGGTCAAATGCAGTAATGACACCATCAATAGGTGCTTTAATGGTAAAACGGGTCTGAATGCTCCGGGTAGAACGCAGTCTCTGAATATCCTCTTCCGGCATACCTGCCAGGCGAAGCCGTTCCAGAACGCCTTTAATTTGCGTGGAAGTACCACCGGTGCTGGATAACAGAAGGAATTCACTCTGTGCTTCCACCCAGTCCGGAATGGTAATATCGATAAGTGGCGTCCCCTTCTTCACATGATCGCCAATCGTCATGGGGTAGACTTTTTCGACAAACCCGTCAGAACGCGCCTGCACAATAACAAACTGATACTCGTTATAGCTGACATTAGCCGGGATTGTCTGAGAATAATTCAGCATTCCTCGCGTGACTTTTTGCGTTTTTAATCCCAGATTCTGAACCTGGGTTGGGTCGATACGGATCCCGCCACTGCTTTTATCGCCACTGTCATCAGCATATTTTGGCACCAGGTCCATATCCATAAAGGGCGATTTTCCGGGTTTATCAAATTTGGTATCCGGTTTCATTGGGTCATACCAGAAAAGCACCTTTCGTTCCGGTGCCTTTTGTTCTGTTTTTTCTGTCTTTTGTGCTGAGTTTACATACTGCCAGGCAGTAACCGATATCAGCCCCCCTGCTATGAGGCTGCTGATAATTATTGCAGCATATTTTATCTTTAAAGAAGCCATACAATTTTCCGCTAAAAAATCAAAACACCTGGCATATGCGCCTGACGGTTAACTCACACATATACCTATGTGAATGTACAGGCGCACAGGATGTAATCGCTCCGGACAGCCAATCAGGACTGCGTCACGTTAATGCTTTTAAGTAAAGAAATATTACCCTGCTGAATAAACGAGAAATCGACATGGTTGCCGGTTTTCAGGGCATTGATAGCGTCGTCTGCATTAACAAAAGTGAAGCGCATGGTCATTGCAGGCCAGCCCACCGCAGGGATTGCTTCGTGCGAAATGGTGATCTTTTTACTATTTATATCAATTTCTTTAACGACA
The DNA here is from genome assembly GCF_047467975.1 of Citrobacter sp. C348. Lineage (NCBI taxonomy): Bacteria > Pseudomonadati > Pseudomonadota > Gammaproteobacteria > Enterobacterales > Enterobacteriaceae > Citrobacter > Citrobacter sp. C348. Next base: position 128,509 of record NZ_JASJUJ010000013.1, read on the forward strand.
CCGGTGCCCTTGATAACCTGCTGTACCGAAGCATCACTGGCAGTATTCATATCGCCATGCTGATGTGTTTCAGCATGAAGACCGGCAGAAAACATGACAGAGAAGGCACCAAATAAAACGGCTTTAAGTGAATTACGCATTTTAAATTTCCTGATTAATGAAATAAATTTACTCTACCCAACCGCCACCCAGTGCGGTAAACAGATTAATTTCGTTAACCTGCCGGGAATAGGTAAGATCGAGAATGGTTTGCTGCGTAGCGAAGAGAGAACGCTCTGCATCCAGCACTTCAATGTAACTGACAGCACCACTGGAATATAATCCTCTGGCACGCTGGAGAGTTATCTGAAGTGAATCAAGATAACGCTGCTGTGACTCAAGTTGCTGGCTAAGGCTGTCGCGCAGCGCAAGCGTGTCGGAAACATCCTTAAAGGCTGACTGAATTTTTTGTTCGTAATTAACCACCGACTGTTGCTGGCGAATTTCAGCCAGCTTCAGATTGGCTTTATTCCTGCCAGCATTAAATATAGGAATTTCAATTTTAGGGATAAAATTCCACATTCCACTTCCTGACGTAAACAGGCTGGACAGCTCCGTACTGCTTGCGGAAAGGCCACTGGTCAGGGTAATGGACGGGAAAAAGGCCGCCCGCGCTGCGCCAATATTCGCATCAGCCGCTTTCAGCTGGTATTCCGCCTCCATAATATCCGGTCGCTGCAGCAAAATTTGTGACGACAGGTTTGATGGCAGTTTAACTGGCGCGATCTCACCGCCTTTCATCCCTTTTTCTGGCGGCAGTGCACGGTACGTTCCCAGCACCAGTTGCAGGGCATTGTTTGCCTGAGCCAGATCGCCTTCTCGTTTGGCTATCTCAGCGCGGGTACTTTCGATTTGTCCCCTGGCCTGTTCAAGCGCCAGCACATTCGTACTCCCGGTCACGAGCTGTTGCTCAACGAAAGCATAGGACTGTTCGTAATTTTTCAGCGTTTCCCGCGCGATACGGAGTTGTTCATACGCCAGTTGCTGGCTGAAATAGCTTTGTGAAACGCTGGAGACCAGCAGGATATGTACAGCCCGACGGGCTTCTTCGCTGGCAAAGTAGTTCTGGCGATCAGCGTCACTCATGTTCTTGAGCTTGCCGAAAAAATCGAGCTCATAGCGGAGTTCCAGACCCGCGTCGTACTTCTGTGTGGTCGGCTTGTCGCCTTTCAGACCACCGCTGTAGGTGATCCCGGATGAGGCATTCAGCTGGGGATAACGATCTGCATCCGTGACGTTGAACTGGGCCCGGGCCTCTTCAACCTTCAGGGCAGCCATTCTCAAATTACGGTTATTAGCAAGGGCTTCCCCGATCAGCCGGGTAACCTGGGGATCGACAAAAAAGTTACGCCAGCCCGTATCCTGATAACCATTCACTGCTGGCGTCAGGCTGTTTCGGGACAGTGAAAACTGCTGGGGTACCGGTGCTGCCGGGCGCTGATATTCAGGTGCCAGAGAGACACAACCAGCCAGGATGAATATCGTGCTGATGCTGAGTAATTTTAATTTGAACATAACGCTTCTCGTCCAGGCAGACCTGGTAAATGGTTCAAATGAAGTTCAGAGTATTACCAGGGTTACTTTACAGAATGCACTCTGTTTGTCGGGTGACAGAATAATGACAATGTTGTCATTTTTACGGTAATTCGTTGATTACGATCGTGTGCGCAATAGAATGACATTAGCAGCCAGACGGGGAGCAAGATGAAAATATTGATCGTCGAAGACGAAATTAAAACAGGTGAATATCTCAGCAAAGGGCTTACAGAGGCAGGGTTCGTAGTGGATCACGCTGATAATGGTCTTACCGGATATCATCTCGCCATGACAGCCGAGTATGATTTAGTCATTCTGGACATCATGCTGCCTGATGTGAACGGCTGGGATATCATCCGCATGCTGCGCACTGCCGGAAAGGGTATGCCGGTCTTACTACTGACGGCCCTCGGCACGATCGAACACAGGGTCAAAGGACTGGAACTGGGTGCGGACGATTATCTGGTTAAACCCTTTGCGTTTGCCGAACTGCTCGCCCGGGTAAGGACCCTACTGAGGCGGGGAAACACGCTGATCACGGAAAGTCAGTTTAAGGTGGCTGACCTCTCGGTTGATCTCGTCTCCAGAAAAGTCAGTCGCGCCGGAAACCGCATTGTGCTCACCAGTAAAGAGTTCAGCCTGCTGGAATTTTTCATTCGCCATCAGGGTGAAGTGCTACCCCGCTCCCTGATTGCCTCTCAGGTCTGGGACATGAATTTTGACAGCGACACTAACGCGATTGATGTCGCCGTAAAGCGACTTCGCGCGAAAATAGACAACGATTACGGGACAAAGCTGATCCAGACAGTCCGGGGCGTGGGCTACATGCTGGAGGTCCCGGATGCATAGCAAACCGTCCAGACGCCCGTTCTCGCTCGCGCTGCGGCTGACCTTTTTTATCAGCCTGTCCACGATACTGGCTTTTATCGCCTTCACCTGGTTTATGCTGCATTCTGTTGAAAATCATTTTGCCGAGCAGGATGTCAGCGATCTTCAACAAATCAGCACTACCCTGAACCGTATACTGCAGTCCCCGGTGGATCCGGATGAAAAAAAAGTAAGCAAAATAAAGGAGTCGATTGCCAGCTACCGCAACGTTGCCCTTTTGCTCCTCAATCCCAGGGGGGAAGTGCTCTTTAGTTCAGCGCAGGGGGCGGCACTACACCCGGCCGTGAATTCCGCAGATTTTAGCGAGCACAGCCGCGCACGGGATGTCTTTCTCTGGACGGTGGAGGATCCTGCGAGACCGATGGATACCGGGTCTGAAATGAAGATGGAAACATACCGGATTATCGCCTCCTCTGGCCAGGCGATATTTCAGGGCAAACAGCAGAATTATGTCATGCTGACTGGCCTCTCCATTAATTTCCATCTCCATTACCTCGATGCGCTGAAAAAAAATCTGATTGCGATCGCCGTCGTGATAAGCCTGCTGATTGTTCTGATCATTCGCATCGCTGTCCGTCAGGGGCACCTGCCCCTTCGTAATGTCAGCAATGCCATTAAAAACATCACCTCCGAGAATCTTGATGCGCGGCTGGAACCGACACGCGTTCCCATTGAGCTGGAGCAACTGGTTATCTCGTTCAATCATATGATTGGAAAGATTGAGGACGTCTTTACCCGCCAGGCCAATTTCTCTGCCGATATCGCGCATGAGATCAGAACGCCCATCACCAATCTGGTGACGCAGACTGAAATCGCACTGAGTCAGGATCGAACCCAGAAGGAACTTGAGGATGTCCTCTACTCCAGTCTTGAAGAGTATAACCGGATGACCAAAATGGTCAGCGACATGCTGTTTCTGGCACAGGCGGACAATAACCAGCTTATACCTGACAGGGTCCGTTTTGACCTCAGAGCAGAAGTCATGAAAGTCTTCGAGTTTTTCGAAGCCTGGGCCGAAGAACGCAATATCACGCTCAAATTTAACGGGATGCCCTGCCTGGTTGAGGGAGATCCACAAATGTTCAGAAGAGCGATCAATAATCTGTTATCCAATGCCCTGCGTTATACCCCGGAGGGACAGGCCATCACCGTCTCAATAAGAAAGCAGGAGAGCTTTTTTGACCTTGTGATTGAAAATCCAGGGAAACCGATCCCTGAAGAACATTTATCAAGGCTGTTTGACCGTTTTTATCGGGTGGATCCATCCAGACAACGAAAAGGAGAAGGCAGCGGCATCGGCCTTGCGATTGTGAAGTCAATCGTGGAAGCACATCACGGAAGAGTGCAGGTGGAATCAGACGTACGCTCCACGCGTTTTATCTTATCCGTGCCCAGACTGGAGAAAATGATCCCGGAAACCCAATGCTGAAAATAAAGATGTAAATGACAAAGATGTCATTAGCCTGTCATGCAGCAAACAGAAGCCATTCGATATAATTAGTGCAACTTATCAGGAAGGCTGGATTGCTTCATCAATACCCGGCGTCAGAGTACGCCAGGAAATGAATATCCAGCCCTCTTCCGGAGAAATAAACGCTGCCGAACTTGTTTCAGTTATGGAACTGAAAACACCGGTTGTACTTCCCCGGACATCACTAATTCAGAAATGGAGAGTTATCATGAAAAATATCGTATTAGCATCTTTGCTGGGCTTTGGTTTAATTTCATCGGCCTGGGCCACTGAAACCGTGAATATCCATGATCGCGTCAACAATGCACAGGCTCCTGCTCACCAGATGCAGTCTGCTGCGGCTCCTGTCGGGATCCAGGGGACTGCTCCTCGTATGACCGGTATGGACCAGCATGAACAGGCCATTATTGCTCATGAAACCATGACGAACGGCTCGGCGGATGCGCACCAGAAAATGGTGGAAAGTCATCAGAAGATGATGGGAAATAACACGGTATCCACGACCGTCCCGTCAACGTCTTACGCGGCGATGAATGAGCATGAAAGAGCAGCGGTTGCCCATGAATTCATGAATAACGGGCAATCCGGCCCACATCAGGCCATGGCCGAAGCGCACCGCCGCATGATCAATGCAGGCTGAATGCGACGGTAGTATCCGTGCTGTTACCTTTTCCCTGATAGATTTTCCTGAAACAACGTTGCTACATTTTTGCCCCCGTCAGGGGGCTTTTTTGTCTGACTCAGCTACACTTAACCGGTACCTGTCTGAAAGGAATTATTATATGAAAATCAAAAACACCCTTTTTGTAATATTAATGTTATCCCTGCCAGCCATTTCTGCTGAACATTCGGAAATGAAAATGTCAGATATGCACTCATCGGCATCATCACAGGAATATATGGCTGGCATGAAAAATATGCATGAAAAAATGATGGCCGCCGTTAATGAATCCAATCCCGATAAGGCCTTTGCAAAAGGTATGATCGCACACCATGAAGGGGCAATCGCAATGGCTGAGACCGAGCTCAAATACGGAAAAGATCCCGAAATGAGAAAGCTTGCGCAGGACATCATTAAAGCTCAGAAAGGTGAAATCGAGCAGATGAATAAATGGCTTGGCAGTCAAAAATAAAGATTGCAAAAAAGCCATAATAAGCGTAATTTTAATTCACTCTCGGGCACGGGAGCCTGTTAAACGTTAAATAATTAAAACCCGATTAATTTCGGGTTTTTTATATACTATACTCCGGTCCTTTGCTGTGGACCGGAATATATGCAGCTGCGATAATTTTTACACATTATCTCGTCATGGCAACAATATCGCTCAGGATCTCAACCAGCTCAATCCTTTCCTGCATTCCGTCATG
>NZ_JASJUJ010000014.1:0-131777 GCF_047467975.1 Citrobacter sp. C348
TGTGGGATTCTCAGTGGAACCCCGCTGACCCGGCGGCGTGTAATCCGTTGTTCCGTGTCAGTGGAGGCGCATTATAGGGAGTTATTTCAGGCTGACAAGGGGAAATTTAAAATAATTTTCCGAGTGCGTAATATTTCACCAAAACTGATTAAACTGCCAGTTTTTCGAGCGTTTTGAAGCCATAACGCTGGAGGACTGGCAGTAATTGTTCAGCTTCAGGCGTCATTGCCATACAAAAGGCAATATTCTCGTCAGCTGATTTTGCGTCAGGCGCTTCATGTTCTAACAACCAAGCCGTGCGACGCGCAATCGCGGCACCGGAATCCACCAGTCGCGTCCCTTCAGGTAGAACCTGTAAAAGTTCTTCCTGTAATAGAGGGAAATGCGTACATCCGAGAACAACCGTATCCGGCGGTTCCGACATCCGCAACCATGGTCGCAGAATGCGGCGCAACTCATCCAGAGGAACCGCTTCTCCGTGCAGCTTCGCTTCCGCCAGTTCCACCAGCTCAGCGGAACCCAACATCGCGATCTGACACTCGTTCGCAAAACGCGCAATCAACTCATGCGTATATGAACGCTTCACCGTCGCTCGCGTCGCCAACAGCCCCACTACACCGTTAGCCGTAAGGCGCGCCGCCGGTTTAATCGCAGGTACCACGCCGACGACCGGGAAAGCGAACTTTTCGCGTAACGCAGGGAGTGACACCGTGCTGGCGGTATTGCAGGCGATAACAGCCAGTGAAAGGGGGTAGCGCTGCTGAACGGCAGTCACAATCTCAACAACACGCTCGACAATAAATTCCTCGCTCTTCTCTCCATAAGGAAAGGCAACGTTATCGAAAGCGTATATATAGTGGAGATCCGGCAAGAGGTTGCGGATCTCATTGTAGACCGACAACCCACCGACGCCGGAATCAAACACCAGCACGGTGGGACGTGGATCAGAAGGTGTAGCTGCCAGACAAGGTGTATTCCCGTCCTGCAGTTGGGTAGCCATAAACTGTCTCGTAATCTTTATCGAACAGGTTGGCGATTTTACCACGAACTGTCAGCTGTGAGGTGATCGGATATGACACCGCCAGATCCCACAAACTCACTCCACCCATTTTCACCGGCTGGTAGGTAACATAGTCCGTGTCATAGCGGGTTCCCAGATATTGATACGTCAGACCCCAGTCAAAATCATAGACCTGCCAGTCGAGCTGATACTTCACCTGCTGTTTGGAACGCCGGGCCAGCGGCTTGTCCGTAATCGCATTGCGCGAATCGACGTAGTCATAGCTCAGCGTATGCGCCAGCGGACCCGTATCGAAGTTCGCCGTTGCCTCAACACCTTTAATCCGCACTTTCCCTTCGTTATAGTATTTTTCCGTATGGGTGTTGTAATCGATCATGTTATCGATATCGTTACGATACCCTGACACACGCCAGGTCACCCCTGCCGTTAGTCCTTCAAACGCCCCTTCCCACTGCTTACTCTCCTCTGGATTCAGATTCGAGTTGCCGTAATAGCCATGCAACTGTCCCAGATTAGGTGCTTTATAGGAGGTACCATAAGAAGCAATGAAACGATAACCGTCAATAAACGCCCATCCGGCGCTGGTTTGCCATGTGCCATGCCGACCAAACTGGGAGTTGTCGTCGCTGCGCGCCGCGCCTTCTAAGGTGAAATCGCCGAGCTGTTGCAATCCGGTCAGATAAAGGCCTGTGTTACGCTGATCGTAACCGTCCGTAACATACCCGGTGCCTGGCTCTGTGGTTTGCTTTTGCCAGTCGACACCTGCACCGACGTTGCCGTGGCCAACCACCATACTGTTTGACCACTGCACGTTATATTGCTTCATCTCATCCAGGGTCGCCGACGAGTCATAGCGGCCATAATCTGGATCATAGTTGTAGTCTTTGCTGTGGCTGTAGCTGGAAACCAGCTGTGACTGGATTTGCTCGCCATTAAAGCGCAGTCCGGCATCCCAGCTTTGGCTGTAGAGCTTGCGGGTATCGAGAAGCGCCGACCCCGGGGAATAATAGGAGTCATAATTGGTGCGGTTATCATAGCCATAGCCGCGCACAAACCCGCTCCAGGTGTCGGAGAAATTATGTTCCAGCGCACCATACAGCGTCTTACTTAAGAAACCGTCCTTGTCGGGCTGCGCCTGTGCGCCTGTGCTGCCGTAGGCGACAACGTCAAACCCTTTGGTATAGGCGTAATCTCCCATCAGCGTCACGCGCGTATTCTCACCAAGCTGTTGCTGCGTCGAGATGTCGTAATTCTGATAACCATTACTGCCCACACCGGCGGTCAATTCCGTCCCCGGTTTTTCTCGCGTGGTAATAATATTCACCACACCGCCGATCGCATCAGAACCGTAAACAGCGGAACGCGGCCCGCGAATGTATTCAATACGTTGCACCAGTGATACCGGGAACTGGCTGAGATCGGCTGAGCCGCTCACGCCCGCCAAATTCAGGCGCACGCCGTCAATCAGCACCAGAACATGACTGGCGTTGGTCCCACGAATAAAAATAGATGAATTCTGCCCCATGCCGCCGCTTTGCGCGATATCGACACCCGGCAGGCGGCGAAGAACGTCATTCACAGAGGTAGATTGCCAGCGATCGATTTCCTGGCGCGTAACAACGGTGATGGGAGCAAGCACTGCACTAAGGGGTTGCTGAAAACGGTTAGCCGTAACGACGAGAGTGTCTGGGCTAGCATCCTGCGCCCAACCAGAAAATGCCGCGACGGAAAGTGCCGTCAGCAGCAATGATTTTTTAATCATTGTAAAGCATCCACAATATAAGAAGGATGCCGCAGGTCCCACCGATAGTACGCGATGATGAAAACCAGATGCGACGTTAGCCGGCAGGTCTTCGGGCTTGGAAGGTTATTCAATATAGCGAATAAAAAGAAATGAAGACTTCCCACCCAAAGGCAGTGTCTGCTTACGCTCTCATCTCACCTTTCCTTACCGCTGCGCGTCAGCTCCAGATTTACACTGGATTCCCTTTTAACTCACAGGACCGGAACGCGGATGCTACAGTTTGTTGTAACCGACTGTCCAGACTGTGTATCACAATATTAGAAATCATCAATAACTGGACATCTACTGAGCAATCCCTACAATCCCCGCGTACTTTTATTTTTCAGGACGCATCATGACCCCAGAACACCTCCCGACAGAACAGTATGACGCGCAGCTAGCCGATAAAGTGGCTCGTTTACAGAGCTTAATGACGCCATTTACTGATCAGGCTCCGGAAGTGTTTCGCTCGCCGGTCAGTCATTACCGCATGCGCGCTGAATTCCGCCTGTGGCATGACGCTGACGACCTGTACCACATCATGTTTGAAAGCCAGACAAAAAACCGTATTCGCGTCGACAGCTTTCCGGCAGCCAGCGAACTCATCAACACACTGATGAGGGCCATGATTGAAGGCGTTCGTCACAATCACGTCCTGCGTCATAAATTGTTCCAGATTGATTACCTCACCACCATGAGCAATCAGGCGGTGGTATCCATGCTGTACCATAAAAAGTTAGATGACGAATGGCGTCAGGAAGCCGAAGCACTGCGGGATGCGCTACGCACGAAAAACCTGAATGTGCATCTGATTGGCCGGGCGACCAAAACCAAAATCGCGTTGGATCAAGATTACATCGATGAACGTTTGCCGGTTGCGGGTAAAGAGATTATCTACCGCCAGGTTGAGAACAGCTTCACGCAGCCGAATGCCGCCATGAACATTCAGATGCTGGAATGGGCGATTGATGTCACCAAAGATTCGCAGGGCGACCTGCTTGAATTGTACTGCGGTAATGGCAACTTCTCGTTAGCGCTGGCGCAGAACTTCAATCGTGTACTGGCCACCGAAATCGCCAAACCGTCCGTGGCTGCCGCGCAGTACAATATTGCGGCTAACCATATTGATAACGTGCAAATTATTCGTATGTCTGCGGAAGAGTTTACTCAGGCGATGAACGGGGTGCGCGAGTTCAACCGTTTACAGGGCATCGATCTGAAAAGTTACCAGTGTGAGACCATTTTCGTTGATCCGCCGCGCAGCGGTCTGGACAGTGAGACGGAGAAGATGGTGCAGGCGTATCCGCGAATTCTGTACATCTCCTGCAACCCGGAGACGCTGTGTAAGAACCTGGAAACGTTGAGCCAGACGCACAATGTGTCACGTCTGGCGCTGTTCGATCAGTTCCCGTATACGCACCACATGGAGTGCGGCGTACTGTTAACGAAGAAGTAAGACTGAACGTAGGCCAGATAAGCACTACCGGTTCAAATTGCCGGATGGCGGCTTTGCCTTATCCGGCCTACAGCTACAACTGTTACTCCGCGATTTCCTGCTTACGGTTACGCACCTTAAAGCCGATCCAGAACACCAGAATCACCGACAGGACCGCCGGGAAGAAGTTAGAGCCGATATCCGGGTATTCCGCGCGCACCACGGTGCTGTACAACAAAACACCGAGAATAAAACAGGCCGCAGCCAGACCTGGCAGCCCCACAGGCATCGTGCGATTCTGGTAACGTTGATGCAGGCAGTAAACCGTCAGCACCAGCGAAATAATCGGGAATACAGAGAATGGTACAATGGAGCTAAACAGCGCCGCAAATGTACCATTGATCGATAAGCCAGCAACCAGCGCCAGCAGCAGCGTACCTTTATCTTGACCTGACTGTTTCATTGCTCGTCCTTCTCGTTACTCGGAGTGATGCGTCATCTTCTCTTGTTCACGGCGATACCAGTAAAATGCGCCTTTGGCGATCATGCGCAGTTGCAATACCAGCCGCTCTTCCAGTTGTCGACGCTGTTCGGCGCCAACATCCAGCGCTTCTGCCCCCGCACTGAAAACAATCGTCACCATGGCTTCGGCTTGTGCTTCAGTAAACGCACGAGGCATATGGTTTTCGAGTTCCAGATAGTCCGCAAGTTCCGCAATGAAATGCTGAATTTCGCGAGCTACGGCGGCACGAAACGCCGCAGAGGTACCAGACCGCTCGCGCAATAATAAACGGAAGGCGTTGGGATTGTTGCCGATGAACTCCATAAATGTTGAGACCGAGGTGCGGATCACACTGCCGCCCTTGGCGATACGCTGACGCGCCTGGCGCATCAACTGGCGGAGCATCAGGCCACTCTCGTCCACCATCGTCAGGCCGAGCTCATCCACATCGCGAAAATGGCGATAAAATGAGGTTGGCGCAATGCCCGCTTCACGAGCAACTTCACGTAAACTGAGGCTGGCAAAACTGCGCTCTGCACTCAATTGACTAAATGCAGCCTCAACCAGCGAACGCCGGGTTTTTTCTTTTTGTTGCGCTCTAACGCCCATCACGATGTCTGAATCCTTCCTTATACCTTGCTGGCACTATACCAGAGATTAAGCGGTTGGCATGGCTTTGTGAATGATTGTTTACGCGCAGTTTGTGCTTCGACTTCGCAAAAAAGCACAACGATAATTGGGTTATCCTGACAACGATGTTACTATTCTGTTGCTTTTATGTATAAGAACAGGTAAGCCTGACCATGTCACATTCCTACGATTACGATGCAATAGTAATAGGTTCCGGCCCCGGCGGCGAAGGCGCTGCAATGGGTCTGGTTAAGCAAGGCGCGCGCGTCGCCGTTATTGAGCGCTATCATAACGTCGGCGGAGGTTGTACCCACTGGGGCACCATCCCGTCTAAAGCACTCCGCCACGCCGTCAGCCGTATCATTGAATTCAATCAGAACCCACTCTACAGCGACCATTCCCGGCTTCTTCGCTCTTCTTTTGCCGATATTCTTAACCATGCCGATAACGTCATTAATCAGCAAACGCGTATGCGGCAAGGATTTTACGAGCGTAACCACTGTGAAATTTTGCAGGGGAATGCCCGTTTTGTTGACGAACACACCCTCGCTCTGGAATGCCACGACGGTACGGTGGAAACGCTCACGGCAGATAAATTTGTTATTGCCTGCGGTTCGCGCCCCTACCACCCAAACGATGTCGATTTTTCACATCCGCGCGTTTACGACAGCGATTCCATTCTCAGTCTGCACCATGAACCTCGCCACGTTCTGATCTATGGCGCGGGGGTCATTGGCTGTGAATATGCGTCGATCTTCCGGGGAATGGACGTCAAAGTTGATCTGATTAATACCCGTGACCGTCTGCTGGCGTTTCTTGATCAAGAGATGTCCGACTCGCTGTCTTATCACTTCTGGAACAGCGGCGTGGTGATTCGCCATAACGAAGAATACGAGAAAATTGAAGGCTGCGATGATGGCGTCATCATGCACCTGAAATCCGGGAAGAAACTGAAAGCCGACTGCCTGCTGTACGCCAACGGCCGTACCGGTAACACCGATTCCTTAGCGCTGGAGAATATTGGCCTGAAGACGGACAGCCGCGGCCAGCTAAAAGTGAACAGCATGTACCAGACGGCGCTGCCGCATGTGTATGCCGTAGGGGATGTGATCGGTTATCCGAGCCTTGCTTCCGCAGCCTACGATCAAGGCCGTATCGCCGCCCAGGCGCTGGTGAAGGGTGAAGCCACCGCGCACCTGATCGAAGATATTCCGACAGGCATTTACACCATTCCCGAAATCAGCTCCGTCGGTAAAACTGAACAGCAACTGACGTCAATGAAAGTCCCTTACGAGGTTGGCCGCGCGCAGTTTAAACATCTGGCACGCGCACAAATCGTCGGGATGAGTGTCGGAACATTGAAGATTCTGTTCCATCGGGAGACCAAAGAGATTTTAGGCATCCACTGCTTTGGCGAACGCGCTGCCGAAATTATTCATATCGGTCAGGCAATAATGGAGCAAAAAGGTGGTGGTAACACCATCGAGTACTTCGTTAACACCACCTTTAACTACCCAACCATGGCGGAAGCCTATCGGGTAGCTGCACTGAACGGCCTAAACCGCCTGTTTTAACGTGTTGTCGAAATGGCCATCCATTGCACCACGGATGGCCTCTGCCAGCTGTTCATAACGGCTACGCAGCGGCGACCCCGGACGGTACACCAGCCCAATGGTACGACGCGGTTCAGGTTTAATACACGGCACATAGACCACACCATCACGTTTACGCTCCGGTGGAACGGCCAGTGCGGGCAGTAAGGTAATCCCGCTACCTGCTGCCACCATATTGCGCAGCGTTTCCAGACTGGTTGCCCGGAAATGGGTGTCTTCATCGGCCCCGGCTTCAAAACAAAAGCCCATCGCCTGGTCACGCAAACAGTGACCATCTTCGAGCATCAACAGTTTTTCACCTGCCAGATCGGACATCGGTACGCGGTCGCGGTTTGCCCATGGGTGATCTTCATAGATCGCCAGCATCATCGGCTCATCAAACAACGGAACCTCGATAAACGCTTCACTCTCTTTCACCAGCGCCAGGATCACACAGTCGAGTTTACCGCTGTCCAGTTGCGCCAACAGCTGATGCGTTTGCGCCTCATGCAGGTACATTTCCAGTTTTGGGAAGGTCTGGTGCAACATAGGAATAATATGCGGCAGCAGGTAAGGTCCTACCGTTGGGATCAAACCAATATGCAGCGGGCCGGACATTGTCTCACCCTGTTGGCTTGCCATCTCCTTGAGCACTTTGACCTCGCGCAACACGGTGCGCGCCTGATCCACCAGCAGCAAACCCGCTTGAGTGAACAGCACTTTACGACTCGTACGCTCCAGCAGCATAACGCCAAGCTCATCTTCGAGTTTGCGGATTTGCCCACTCAGCGTTGGCTGGCTGACGTGACAGGAGTCTGCCGCGCGTCGGAAGTGACGATGTTCGGCAAGTGCTACCAGGTATTCAAGATCACGAATATTCATTATTCATCCTCCATTGCCACGATAGTTCGCAGCGATAGGTAGAATAGCAACGAACGATTATCCCTATCAAGCATTCTGTTTAATAATGCACCACAGAAACGGAACGGTACCCCTTTAACCCTTGAAGCTACTGTCCGTTTAGAGAGTTTCTCTCATACTCGAAATAACTAAAGCCAACGTGAACGTTTGCGGACCTTGAGTCCGCATTTTTTTTGCATAAAAAAGCCCGGCGTCGCAAAGCTCGGCCGGGTTATGGTTTGGTAGGACTGATAAGCGTAGCGCCATCAGGCAAAACGGCGCACAGTGCCGGATGACGGCTTCGCCTTATCCGGCCTACAGGCGCGCCTTCGCGTAGTCAATCGCCTGTGCGACCTGCTGTGGTGAAACGCCCCCTTTCGCCGCACGCTTATCAAGGCACGACTGCAGCGCGAGGATCGGGTACACATCATCGCTAATCACCGCGCTGAATTTTTGCAAATCAGCCAGTGATAGTCCTTCCAGCGGTTTGCCCTGACGAATCGCCTCGACCACCGTTTCACCCACGATATGGTGCGCTTCACGGAACGGGACGCCTTTCGCCACCAGGTAATCAGCAAGTTCTGTCGCGTTGGCATAGCCCTGCTGCGCGGCTTCCTGGCAACGTGGGCGTTTTACCTGAATACCGTCCAGCACCAGCGCCGCCATATGCAGGCAGTCCAGCCAGGTATCGAGTGCATCGAACAGCCCTTCTTTATCTTCCTGCATATCCTTGTTATACGCCAGCGGCAGTCCTTTCAGCGTCATCATCATGCCAGTCAACGCACCTTGCACGCGGCCACATTTGCCACGAATCAGCTCTAATGCGTCCGGGTTTTTCTTCTGCGGCATTAATGATGAACCGGAGGTTACGCGATCAGACAGTTCCACAAAACCGGCTTCCCCGGTATTAAAGAAAATCAGATCTTCAGCAAAGCGCGACAGGTGAACCATACCGATAGAGGCATCTGAGAGAAGCTCCAGCACGTGGTCACGATCGGATACGCTGTCCAGACTGTTGCGGGTCGCCGAGGCGAAGCCCAACCAGCCAGCCAGTTGTTCACGATCGATTTCATAGGCGGTACCGGCCAGCGCGCCACAGCCTAACGGGCTGACATCAAGACGCTTGAGCGCATCCTGCAGGCGGCTCTCATCACGCACCAGCATTTCAACATAGGCCAGACACCAGTGAGCAAACGTCACCGGCTGCGCGCGCTGCAGGTGGGTGTACCCCGGCATAACGGCATCCTGGTTATTCTCCGCCGTCACCACCAGCGCGCTTTGCAACTGACGGTTAGCGGACAGCAATTCGAGCACCGTGTCTTTGCACCACAGTTTAAGATCGGTTGCCACCTGATCATTACGGCTACGCCCGGTATGCAGTTTTTTACCCAGCGCCCCGACTTTATCGATGAGCTTACCTTCTACCCAGCTGTGAATATCTTCTGCATCGCTTTGCAGGATCTGCTGTGGGTCGAGACGCACCTCTTCCAGCAGAGTGTTCAGCGCCTCTTCCAACTGACGTTGTTCATCAGCAGTCAACACACCGACCGTGACCAGCGCTTTGGACCAGGCCACAGAACCAACAATATCCTGCTCGGCCAGGCGGTAATCGAAGCGCAAAGAGTCGTTGAACTGTTTGAACCGCTGATCCGCTGCCTGTGTAAAACGCCCACCCCAAAGTGCCATAACGAATTTCCTTAATATGATATTTTGCCCGGTGGCGCTACGCTTACCGGGCCTACAAAACCCATCCAGGCCGGATAAAGCGCTGCCGCTACCCGGCACATTAATAGTTAAGCCAGAATACGCGTACCGATCGGCGTGCCGTTAAACAGCGCCGGGAGTTGTTCGGCATGACGCCAGGAGGCGATATCCACCGGACGCCCCAGCGTACGTGCCGCATCCAACGCTGCGTTCACCTTCACAATCATGCCATCGGTAATAATACCCTGCTCAATCAACTGTTCCGCTTTGGCAGCGGTCATTTCGGCAATCCGCTGGCCTTTACCATCCAGAATACCGCTGACGTCAGACAACAGGATCAGATCCGCACCCAGCGTTGCCGCCAGCGCCGTCGCAGCCTGATCGGCATTGACGTTCATCAGTTGCCCTTCTTCCGTGACGCCTATCGAGCTGACGACCGGTAGAAAACCGTTTTCCAGTAGCGTGTTAATCAGCTTAGGAGAACCAGGCTGTGCCAGTCCAACATGACCTAACGCTACATCGAGCTGGGTCACTTTTACGCTGTTGCCATCGCCAAGGTACAGACCAACAGCGTCAATATGGTGTTTCTTCGCCCACGCCAGCAACGTTTTATTCGCCGTTCCGGCCAGGGCACCGGTAATGATGTCGATCTGGTCGGCTGGCGTCACGCGCAGACCATTTTTCTTTGTCACCGGCAAGTTGAGCCCTTTCATCAGCTCGTCAACCACGCAGCCGCCACCGTGCACAATGACCAGCGGACGCTGGTGCGACTCGCGATAATTGACCAGAGCGGTAAACAAACGCTCCAGCGCCTCTTCGCTATCCAGTAAAACGCCGCCCAGCTTGATAATTAATGGATTCATCATTGCACCCTTAAAGAAGAGACTGCGTTTCAGCAAAGCCGAAACGGATATTTGCGCACTGCATCGCCTGGGCGGCAGCGCCTTTCAATAAATTGTCTTCGGTTGCCACCACAATCAGGTGCTCGCCCTGAACAGCAAAACCGATATCGCAGAACGGTAAGCCCACCACATTTTTCAGGGCCGGGACACCGTTGTCATACAGACGAACCAGCGGTTTATCACCATAGGCCTGCTGCAGTGCTTGCGCCACCTGCGCATGGGTCACGCCCGGCTTCAAACGACAGGTGATGGTTTCCAAAATACCGCGCGGGAAGTTTCCCAGATGCGGAGTGAAAATCACGTTCGCCCCCAAATGTGTGGCGATCTCCGGCTGATGGCGGTGGGTAAATACACCATACGGTTGCAGGCTCACTTCACAGAAGCTGTTCGAGATGGCAGCTTTACGTCCTGCTCCGCTCACACCACTGGTGGCGTTAATTACCGGCCACTGGCTGAGATCAAGCAGGTTGGCATCAATCAGAGGCTTAAGCGACAACTGCGCCGCCGTGGGATAGCAACCCGGTACAGCAATCAGATTCGCGTCTTTTAGTTTGCTTGCACTCCACTCCGCCAGCCCGTAGACCGCTTGCTCCAGCAGCTCAGGATGCTGATGAGTAAAGCCATAATACTTTTCATAGAAGGCGCCGTCGTTAACACGGAATGCACCAGAGAGGTCAAACACCACGCAGCCCGCTTCCAGAAACTGTGGCGCCAGGTCATGACTAACCTCATGGGCCGTCGCCAGAAACACAACGTCTACCCCTGCGCTAAACTCGCGGATATCCGACATGGGTTGCAACGGCAAATCAACAATGCCCTTTAACTGCGGATGTAAATCAGAGATTAATTTTCCTGCATCATTGCTTTGCGCTGAGACAGTCAAAGCGGTTATGTTCATATCAGGATGGCGATTTACATAGGTCACAAGCTCTGCACCAGCATAGCCACTGGCGCCCACAATCAGCGTATTCAACATCGGGGCTGTTCACCTTCTTATATTCGGTTGCCAGGTATAAGCCTTTATCACCTCACCTTACACTTGGTGGGTTTTATTTCGCTCAACATCATTGTATTTTTATTCACAAATACTGCATGAATATTGATACTATCATGACCCGAGGTGTGTCAACAATGAAAAACAATTTACCGCCATTTATCGAGATTTACCGCGCTCTGATTGCCACACCATCGATCAGCGCCACCGAAGAAGCGCTCGATCAAAGTAATGCAGGTTTAATCACTCTGCTGGCGGATTGGTTCAAAGATTTAGGCTTCAGCGTTGAGGTACAACCGGTTCCCGGCACCCGTAATAAATTCAATATGCTGGCAAGTACAGGCACCGGTGCAGGCGGCCTGCTGCTCGCCGGTCATACCGACACCGTACCGTTTGATGACGGACGTTGGACGCGCGATCCGTTCACCCTGACCGAACATGACAACAAGCTCTACGGACTGGGTACGGCAGATATGAAAGGTTTCTTCGCGTTTATTCTCGATGCACTGCGTGATGTCGATGTGAAACAGCTGAAAAAACCGCTCTACATTCTGGCCACCGCCGATGAAGAAACCAGCATGGCGGGCGCACGCTACTTCTCTGAAAATACGGCGATTCGCCCGGATTGCGCGATCATCGGTGAGCCAACATCCCTGCAGCCAATTCGCGCGCACAAAGGCCATATATCCACGGCGGTGCGCGTGCTCGGCCAGTCTGGCCATTCCAGCGATCCAGCGCGCGGCGTGAACGCCATTGAACTGATGCACGATGCCATCGGCCACATTATGCAGTTACGCGACTCGCTGAAAGCACGCTATCACCACGATTCATTCACCGTGCCTTACCCGACGCTGAACCTCGGTAGTTTGCACGGGGGCGATGCCTCCAACCGTATTTGCGCCTGCTGCGAACTGCACATGGATATCCGCCCGTTGCCGGGAATGACGTTAAGCGACCTGAATGGCTTACTGACGGACGCGCTGGCCCCGGTGAGCGAACGCTGGCCTGGCCGACTGACGGTTTCCGAGCTGCATCCGCCGATCCCGGGTTACGAATGCCCGCCGGATCACCAACTGGTCGAGGTGGTGGAAAAACTGCTCGGCGAGAAAACCGACGTGGTGAACTACTGCACCGAAGCGCCGTTTATCCAGACGCTGTGCCCGACGCTAGTACTGGGACCGGGTTCCATTAATCAGGCACATCAACCAGATGAATATCTGGAAACACGCTTCATTAAGCCTACCCGCGAATTAATTACCCAGGTTGTGCATCATTTTTGCTGGCATTAATGAATCTTGCCCAGTGGCGCTACGCTTACCGGGTCTACCCCGTCTTGTAGGCCGGATAAGCGCAGCGCCATCCGGCATCTCTATGTCACATGTTCATAAGCATTTCTTATTTGGCACGATGCGAATTAACTTTAATAAATTCCCGCCATTTTTTCGTTTGCTGAACCGATTTCGCAGCAATTGACGTCAGGTGTTTTACGTGGCTTTATAAAAGACGGCTAAAAAGTTAAGTCCGAAAAATTTCACTTTGCTTCAGCGTGGGATATTAGGACGCATAAATTAAAGATGGGGTGTCTGGGTTAATGAACGAACAATATTCCGCGTTGCGTAGTAATGTCAGTATGCTCGGCAAAGTGCTGGGAGAAACCATCAAGGATGCGCTGGGAGAGAACATTCTCGATCGCGTAGAAACAATCCGTAAGCTGTCTAAATCATCCCGCGCTGGCAATGAAGCGAACCGTCAGGAACTGCTCACTACGCTGCAGAATCTGTCTAACGACGAGCTGTTGCCAGTTGCCCGTGCGTTTAGTCAGTTCCTGAACCTGGCCAATACCGCCGAACAGTACCACAGCATTTCGCCAAAAGGCGAAGCTGCCAGCAACCCGGAAGTGATTGCCCGTACCCTGCGTAAACTGAAAGACCAGCCCAACCTCGATGAAGCGACAATCAAAAAAGCCGTGGAATCGCTCTCTCTGGAGCTGGTCCTGACCGCACACCCAACCGAAATCACCCGCCGTACGTTGATTCATAAAATGGGTGAGGTTAACGCATGCCTCAAGCAGCTTGATAACAAAGACATCGTCGATTACGAACGCCACCAGTTGATGCGCCGCCTGCGCCAGCTAATCGCCCAATCATGGCACACGGATGAAATCCGTAAACTGCGTCCCAGCCCGGTTGATGAAGCCAAATGGGGCTTCGCCGTGGTTGAAAATAGCCTGTGGGAAGGTGTACCGAACTATCTGCGTGAACTGAATGAACAGCTGGAAGCGCATCTGAACTACAAGCTGCCCGTCGATTTTGTCCCGGTCCGATTCACCTCGTGGATGGGCGGTGACCGTGACGGTAACCCGAACGTAACGGCAGATATCACCCGCCACGTGCTGCTGCTCAGCCGCTGGAAAGCGACCGATCTGTTCCTGAAAGACATCCAGTTTCTGGTTTCTGAACTGTCGATGGTCGAAGCCACACCTGAGCTATTAGCGCTGGTGGGTGAAGAAGGCGCGGCAGAACCCTATCGCCATCTGATGAAAATGCTCCGTTCGCGTCTGATGACGACCCAGGCCTGGCTGGAAGCGCGTCTGAAAGGCGAAAAATTGCCGAAACCTGCAGGTCTGCTGACACAAAACGAACAGCTATGGGAACCGCTGTACGCGTGTTATCAGTCGCTGCAAGCCTGCGGTATGGGCATCATCGCCAATGGCGAACTGCTCGATACCCTGCGCCGGGTGAAATGTTTTGGCGTCCCGCTGGTGCGTATCGATATTCGTCAGGAAAGTACCCGTCATACCGAAGCGCTGGGCGAACTGACCCGTTACCTGGGCATTGGCGACTACGAAAGCTGGTCAGAAGCAGACAAACAGGCCTTCCTGATCCGCGAACTGAACTCCAAACGTCCACTGCTGCCGCGCAGCTGGGAACCGAGTAACGATACCCGCGAAGTCCTCGATACCTGTCGGGTGATTGCCGAAGCACCTCATGGTTCTATTGCTGCCTACGTGATCTCGATGGCAAAAACACCGTCGGATGTGCTGGCCGTTCACCTGTTACTGAAAGAAGCTGGCATCGGTTTTACCATGCCGGTAGCGCCGCTGTTTGAAACGCTGGACGACCTCAACAATGCTGACGATGTAATGACTCAGTTGTTGAATATCGACTGGTACCGCGGTCTGATTCAGGGCAAGCAGATGGTCATGATTGGCTACTCTGATTCCGCAAAAGACGCTGGCGTGATGGCGGCGTCCTGGGCGCAATATCAGGCGCAGGATGCGTTGATCAAAACCTGCGAAAAAGCCGGCATTGAACTGACGTTGTTCCACGGCCGGGGGGGATCTATCGGCCGCGGCGGCGCTCCGGCCCATGCGGCACTGCTCTCCCAACCACCCGGCAGCCTGAAAGGCGGACTGCGCGTCACTGAGCAGGGTGAGATGATCCGCTTCAAATACGGTCTGCCAGAAGTGACCATCAGCAGCCTGTCTCTGTACACCGCCGCGATCCTGGAAGCCAACCTGCTACCACCGCCGGAACCGAAAGACAGCTGGTGCCATATTATGGATGAGCTGTCAGATATCTCCTGCAAGCTGTACCGTGGTTACGTGCGTGAGAACAAAGACTTTGTACCTTACTTCCGCTCAGCAACTCCCGAGCAGGAACTGGGTAAATTACCGCTCGGCTCACGTCCAGCTAAGCGCCGTCCGACCGGTGGGGTAGAGTCTTTGCGTGCCATTCCGTGGATCTTCGCCTGGACACAAAACCGCCTGATGCTCCCGGCCTGGCTGGGCGCAGGTACCGCACTGCAAAAAGTGGTTGAAGACGGTAAACAGAGCGAACTTGAAGCGATGTGCCGCGACTGGCCATTCTTCTCCACGCGCCTTGGCATGCTGGAAATGGTGTTCTCGAAAGCGGACCTGTGGCTGGCGGAATACTACGATCAGCGTCTGGTCAAAAAAGAGCTATGGCCGTTGGGTGAAGAACTGCGCCACCGTCTGGAGGCCGACATCAACGTGGTGCTGGCCATCGCCAACGACTCACATTTGATGGCCGACCTGCCGTGGATTGCCGAGTCGATTCAGTTAAGGAATATTTATACCGATCCGCTGAACGTGCTACAGGCTGAACTGTTACACCGTTCGCGTCTGGCAGAAGAACACGGTGAAGCTCCCGATCCGCGCGTTGAACAAGCGCTGATGGTCACCATCGCCGGTGTCGCTGCGGGAATGCGTAATACCGGTTAAGTGAGTCCTCTGTCACCCTCGTGCTATTGCGCGAGGGTGACCTCAAAATCGCTTGTCATAACCACTTCATTTCAAATATATTTCTTCTTTGATTCATTCTTCACTTCATAAATGAATCATCAACAAGAAGCGTTTTTAATATCACAATGCTTCAGATCCCCTTAAGATTTAGCCGCTACTCTTGGCGACACGATTAATGACAGGCTCACACTATGCACTCCTTATCATCCCAGTCTAAACCCCCGTTTAGCTGGAAGGCCCTGGGTTGGGCACTTCTCTATTTTTGGTTTTTTTCTTCATTACTGCAGGCCATTATCTATTTTAGTGGTTACAGCGGCACGAATGGATTACGCGACTCGATATTATTCAGTTCGCTATGGTTGATCCCGGTATTTTTATTTCCCAATCGTATCCGTATTATTGCCGCCATCATTGGCGTCGTGCTGTGGGCAGCGTCACTCGCCGCACTAAGCTATTACGTCATTTACGGGCAGGAGTTCTCACAGAGCGTGCTGTACGTGATGTTTGAGACCAATGCCAACGAAGCCAGTGAATATTTAAGCCAGTATTTCAGCCTCAAGATTGTCTTCATCGCGCTGGCCTATACCGCCGTGGCGATTCTGCTGTGGACGCGCCTGCGCCCGGTTTATATTCCCTCCCCCTGGCGTTATCTGGTGTCGTTTGCGCTGTTATACGGTTTGATTCTGCACCCGATGGCCGTCAATACGTTTATTAAGCATAAACCTTTTGAGCGAACACTGAACGGTCTTGCCTCACGTATGGAACCCGCTGCGCCGTGGCAGTTTATTTCTGGCTATTATCAATATCGTCAACAGCTGACCTCATTGAACAGTCTGCTGAATGAGAATAATGCGCTGCCGCCGCTAGCACACTTTAAAGACAACTCTGGCGATGCCCCGCGCACGCTGGTGCTGGTAATTGGTGAGTCGACTCAGCGTGGACGCATGAGTCTGTACGGTTACCCGCGCGAAACCACGCCGGAACTGGACGCGCTGCACAAATCCGATCCTAACCTGACCGTATTCAATAATGTCGTGACCTCACGTCCGTACACCATTGAAATCCTGCAGCAGGCGCTGACCTTTGCTAACGAGAAGAACCCGGATTTATATCTGACACAGCCGTCGCTGATGAACATGATGAAACAGGCGGGGTATAAGACCTTCTGGATCACCAACCAGCAAACCATGACCGCCCGTAACACCATGTTGACCGTGTTTTCCAAACAGACGGATAAGCAGTTCTATATGAACCAACAGCGCACCCAAAGTGCGCGTGAATACGACAGCAACGTGCTGGCGCCGTTTAAAGAGGTACTGGCCGATCCGGCGCCGAAAAAATTTATCATTGTTCATCTGCTGGGAACGCATATTAAGTACAAATTCCGCTATCCGGATGGCCAGGGGAAATTCGACAACAATATCGACCACGTTCCTGCAGGACTGAACAGCGATGAGCTGGAAGCCTATAACGATTACGACAGCGCCAATGTGTATAACGACCACATCATTGCCAGCCTGATTAACGACTACAAAGCCACCGATCCAAACGGCTTCCTGCTCTACTTCTCCGACCATGGCGAAGAGGTGTATGACACGCCGCCGCATAAAACGCAGGGGCGTAATGAAGACAACCCAACGCGCCATATGTATACGGTACCGTTCCTGCTATGGACCTCTGAAAAATGGCAGGCCGTACATCCGCGTGACTTCTCGCAAGGCGTTGATCGTAAGTACAGCAGCTCTGAACTTATTCATACCTGGTCTGATTTAGCTGGCTTGACCTACGATGGATTCGACCCGACGCGTGCCATTACCAACCCGCAGTTCAAAGAGACAACCCGCTGGATTGGTAATCCATACAAGAAAAACGCCCTGATTGATTACGATACTCTGCCTTACGGCGATCAAATCGGTAATCAATAACAGTCTGCCGGATGCGCTACGCTTATCCGACCTACAGCTCGCAATGACTTGTAGGCCGGATAAGGCATTAGCCGCCATCCGGCAATAATCACTTGAGGGCGGTTGCTTTCAACGTTACTGTGACCTTGTCTGCTGCCTGCAAGGGATCAACATGTATCACGACGTCAGCCACCTTCTCTCCCGCCTGATTAACGGTCCCCTCCCGCTGCGGCAGGTGTGTTTCGCCAGCACCAACGTCTCAATGCCGGAATTAGCCTATCAGGTTGATTTTCCCCGGCTGGAAATTGTACTGGAAGGCGAGTTTGCTGATGTCAGCATCGGAAACAAACTTACCTCTGGTGATGTGCTGTACGTCCCGGCAGGTGGCTGGAATCTCCCGCAGTGGCACACGCCGGTCACCACACTCAGCATCCTGTTCGGCAAACAGCAGTTAGGTTTCAGCATCGTTCAGTGGGATGGAAAACAATTTCAAAACCTCGCCAAACAACACGTTGCGCGGCGCGGACCGCGTATTGGCTCCTTCCTGCTGCAAACGCTGCATGAGATGCAGATGCAGCCACAGGAGCAACAAACGGCCAGGCTGATCGTCGCCAGTCTGTTAAGCCACTGTCGCGATCTGCTGGGCAGCCAGATCCAGACCGCGTCGCGCAGTCAGGCGCTTTTCGACGCTATTCGCGACTATATCGACGAACGCTACGCCTCGCCACTGACCCGTGAATCCGTCGCCCAGGCGTTCTACATTTCACCGAATTACCTCTCACACCTGTTTCAGAAAACGGGTGCTATCGGTTTTAACGAGTACCTGAACCATACGCGACTGGAACACGCCAAGGCACTGCTGAAGGGTTACGACCTGAAGGTGAAAGAAGTGGCGCACACCTGTGGGTTTGTCGACAGTAACTACTTCTGTCGCCTGTTTCGTAAAAATACAGAACGTTCACCGTCAGAGTATCGTCGGCAATATCACAGCCAGTTAACGGAGAAAGAGGCACATCGGCAGTGAAGCCGTTGCGTAGCGACACAGACTGAGCACAAATCCATCATTTACTGGATTTTTGTAATATACAAGAACCCTCAAAACTCTCTATACCCCAGAATAAACCCATAGCTAATTAACATGTGATGTATCTCTCACTTTGACAGATACATTACATTTATCCAGTTTTTGGCAGATTTGTCAGATAGCGCACGACTGTAAAACGCTCTTATCCTGTACGCAGAACAGCATTCCGGCAACGGGCGGCTAACCGAATATTAAGAGGGTGTTTTGTATGGAACTGTACCTGGATACCGCCAACGTGGCGGAAGTCGAACGTCTGGCACGCATCTTCCCGATTGCTGGCGTCACCACCAACCCGAGCATCGTAGCGGCAAGTAAAGAGCCCATCTGGGATGTGTTGCCGCGCCTGAAAAATGCTATCGGCAAGGACGGCATTTTGTTTGCTCAGACCATGAGCCGGGATGCGCAGGGTATGGTGGAAGAAGCTAAGCGCCTGAGCCACGCCGTGCCGGGGATCGTGGTGAAAATCCCGGTCACCGCCGAAGGTCTGGCCGCGATCAAGATGTTGAAAAAAGAAGGCATCACTACGCTGGGCACCGCCGTGTACAGCGCAGCGCAAGGGCTACTGGCTGCGCTGGCGGGGGCAAAATATGTCGCGCCTTATGTAAACCGTGTTGACGCCCAGGGCGGGGACGGTATCCGCACGGTACAGGAGCTGCAAACATTGCTGGGTTTACATGCGCCAGACAGCATGGTGCTGGCGGCCAGTTTTAAAACGCCACGCCAGGCACTGGATTGCTTACTGGCAGGATGTGAAGCAATCACCCTGCCATTAGATGTAGCGCAACAAATGCTCAATACCCCTGCGGTAGAGTCAGCAATAGAGAAGTTTGAGCAGGACTGGAACAACGCATTTGGTCGGATCACTCTTTAAGGAGATAACGTATGGATCGCATTATTCAATCACCGGGTAAATACATCCAGGGTGCCGATGTTATTACTCGTCTTGGCAGCTACCTCAAACCGCTGGCGGAACGCTGGCTGGTTGTTGGAGACAAATTTGTCTTAGGCTTTGCCCAACCCGCCCTGGAAAAAAGCTTCCAGGATGCCGGTCTGGCGCTGGAAATCGCCCCGTTTGGCGGCGAATGTTCACAACACGAAATCAATCGCCTGCGCGGCGTCGCGGAACAAGCGCAGTGTGGCGCGGTACTCGGCATTGGCGGCGGTAAAACGCTGGATACCGCCAAAGCGCTGGCCCACTTTATGGGCGTGCCGGTCGCCATTGCGCCGACGATTGCCTCAACCGATGCACCGTGCAGCGCATTATCGGTGATTTACACCGATGCCGGTGAATTCGATCGCTATCTGCTGCTGCCGAACAACCCGGACCGGGTCATTGTGGATACCAAAATTGTCGCGGGAGCACCGGCTCGTTTACTTGCCGCCGGCATTGGCGATGCGCTGGCAACCTGGTTTGAAGCCCGCGCCTGTTCACGCAGCGGCGCCACCACCATGGCCGGTGGTCAGTGTACTCAGGCGGCACTGGCGCTGGCCGAATTGTGCTACAACACGCTGATCGAAGAAGGCGAAAAAGCGATGCTGGCCGCCGAGCAGCATGTAGTGACCCCGGCGCTGGAGCGCGTGATTGAAGCCAACACCTACCTGAGCGGCGTCGGTTTTGAAAGCGGTGGGCTGGCCGCAGCGCATGCTATTCACAACGGCCTGACGGCCATCCCGGATGCACATCACTATTATCACGGTGAAAAAGTGGCGTTCGGTACGTTAACGCAATTAGTGCTGGAAAATGCGCCGGTAGAAGAAATTGAAACCGTGGCGGCACTGTGCCACTCCGTTGGTCTGCCAATCACCCTTGCCCAACTGGATATCAAGCAGGATATTCCGGCCAAAATGCGCATCGTGGCCGAAGCGGCCTGTGCCGAAGGCGAAACCATTCACAACATGCCTGGCGGTGCCACGCCGGATCAGGTTTACGCCGCGCTGCTGGTGGCAGATCAGTACGGTCAGCGATTCCTGCAAGAGTGGGAATAAGCGACCAATAAAAATCCCCGCGATTGCGGGGATTTTTTGTATGCCTGGCCGGGGAAGCGTGAACACCCTCCGGCCTTTTTCTTTACTGCAGGTCGAAACGGTCCAGATTCATTACTTTCACCCATGCCGCGACAAAGTCTTTCACAAACTTCTCGTGGGCATCACTGCAGGCATACACTTCAGCCACAGCACGCAGGACCGAGTTAGAGCCAAACACCAGGTCAGCGCGGGTTGCGGTGTACTTCACTTCGCCGCTCAGACGGTCGCGACCTTCAAACAGCTCCTGTGACGCATCAACCGCCTTCCATTCGTGACGCATATCCAGCAGATTGACAAAGAAGTCAGTGCTGAGTACGCCAGGACGATCGGTAAAGACGCCATGCTGGCTGCCATCGAAGTTGGTTCCCAGCACGCGCATACCGCCCACCAGTACGGTCATTTCCGGCGGGGTTAACGTCAGCTGCTGCGCTTTATCGATCAGCAGCGACTCGGTGGTCGACACCTCAGGGCGGGAACGATAATTACGGAAACCATCGGCAATCGGCTTGAGCAGTTCAAACATCTCAATGTCGGTCTGATCCTGACGCGCATCCACACGGCCCGGCGCAAAAGGTACATTGATGCTGACACCCGCCGCGCTTGCCGCCTGCTCTACACCTACAACACCGGCCAGCACGATGATATCGGCCAATGAGGCGGTATGCGCGGATTTATAAATACCTTCCAGCACCGGCAGAACGCGGGCTGCCGTCGCATTCACATCCCAGCCGCGCTGCGGATTCAGCGCCAGGCGCGCCCCGTTAGCCCCACCGCGTTTGTCACCCCCGCGGAACGTTGACGCAGAAGCCCATGCCACCGACACCAACTCGCCCACGGAAAGCCCGGAAGCCGCAATCGTCGCCTTCAGGTTTAGGATATCTTCTTCGCTTGGGTTGAAGAACGCGTGCGGCAGCGGATCCTGCCAAATCAGATCTTCCTGCGGGACTTCAGGTCCAATGTAACGTGATTTTGGCCCTATATCCCGGTGCGTCAGTTTAAACCACGCGCGAGCAAAGGCTTCGTTAAACGCCTGCGGATCGTTGAGGAAACGACGGGAGATCTTCTCGAATTCCGGATCAAAACGCAGCGTCAGATCGGTAACCAGCATCGTCGGCTTACGTTTTTTCGACGGATCAAACGGATCCGGAATAATTTCAGGAGCATCGACCGCTTCAAACTGGATAGCACCGGCCGGGCTGCGGGTCTGTACCCATTCGTATTTGAACAGGTTCTCGAAGAAATAGTTGCTCCACTGGGTCGGCGTTTGCGTCCAGACCACTTCCAGACCGGAGGTGATGTTGTCTGCGCCCACACCGCTACCGTAGCTGCTGGCCCAACCTAAGCCCTGGGCCTCAATCGGTGCCGATTCTGGATCGGGGCCGACGTGCGATGCAGGACCTGCACCGTGGGTTTTACCCAACGTATGACCACCGCCAATCAGCGCCACGGTTTCTTCGTCATTCATCCCCATATTGCCGAAGGTGGCACGAATCGCTGCTGCCGCGGAAAGCGGTTCACCGCTGTGATCCGGCCCTTCCGGGTTCACGTAGATAAGTCCCATCTCAGTCGCACCCAGCGGGGCTTTCGCCAGCTCTTCCGGATGGCGGTGCGTCAACCAGGCTTTTTCGTCACCCCAGTTCACATCCAGATCCGGCTCCCATACGTCTTCACGACCGGCACCAAAGCCAAAGGTACGGAAGCCGGAGTTTTCCAGCGCCACGTTACCCGCGAGGATAAACAGGTCGGCCCAGGAAATTTTCTGACCATACTTTTGCTTAACAGGCCACAACAGACGACGGGCTTTATCCAGGCTCACGTTGTCCGGCCAGGAGTTCAGTGGTGCAAAACGCTGCTGTCCGCGACCTGCGCCACCGCGTCCATCAATGGAGCGATAGGTCCCTGCGCCGTGCCATGCCATACGGATAAACAAACCGGCATACGTGCCCCAGTCAGCGGGCCACCACGGTTGAGATTCGGACAGGAGGGCTCTGAGATCCCCTTTCAGGGCAGAATAGTCGAGTTTGCTAAATTCTTTGCGGTAATTGAAATCTTCACCCAATGGGTTCGAACGGTTGGAGTGTTGGTTCAAAAGGTCTACGCGGAGTTGATTCGGCCACCAGTCGCGGTTATTTCTTCCTGCTCCCGCGCTGGGATCGTGACCTCCTTGATGGAAAGGACACTTACCGGCAGTTGATGCGTTTTGGCTATCGTCGGACATGCTCATCTATATGCTCCCTTTACAGTGTTCTAGCTACGATATACACCACCAGAGATAAGATATAGTCGAAAAAACCCACAGATTCGATAGCTAAATCCTTTTATATTTTTAGTTACAGAGATGTAGATCAAAATGATCAACAAAAAGCCCTCCGTAGAGGGCTGATGTTACAATTAAGCAGGCCTGACGCCCAGCGTATGGCATATCGCGTAGCTCATCTCGGCGCGATTGAGCGTATAGAAATGGAAATCTTTCACCCCTTCACGGCTTAAAATCTTCACCATGTCCATGGCAATGTTAGCGCCCACCAGCTTGCGGGTTTCCGCATCATCATCCAGACCGTCAAACATCGTCGACATCCAGGAAGGGATGCGCACATTGGTCATGTCAGCGAATTTTTTCGCCTGCTTAAAGTTAGAGACAGGCAGGATACCCGGGATAATTTCCACATCGATACCCGCCGTCACACAGCGGTCACGAAAACGCAGATAACTTTCCACGTCGAAGAAGAACTGGGTGATCGCGCGGTTCGCCCCGGCATCGACTTTACGTTTTAGGTTGAGCAGATCGGCCTGGGCGCTTTTCGCTTCCGGGTGTACTTCCGGGTAGGCCGCAACAGAGATATCAAAGTCAGCCACCTCTTTGAGTAACCCAACCAGATCGGTTGCATACATATCCGGCTTACCGCCGCCTGGCGGCAGGTCACCGCGCAGGGCAACAATATGGCGAATACCGTTGTTCCAGTAATCCTGAGCAATGGTACGCAGCTCATCGCGAGTGGCATCAATACAGGTCAGATGCGGAGCAGCTTCAAGGCCGGTACGATCCTTAATCCCTTTAATGATGCTGTGCGTGCGGTCACGCTCACCGGAGTTTGCGCCGTAGGTTACGGAGACAAACTTAGGCTTCAGACTGCTCAGGCGATCGATTGAGTTCCACAGTGTTTGCTCCATTTCACTGGTGCGCGGCGGGAAAAACTCAAACGAAACGTTAATCTGACCCTGGACTTCAGCCAGGCTCTGATTCAGGGCTTCCCGCTGGTTGGCGTGAAAAAAGCTCATACCTTACCTCATCAATCTTTTGTCGTTATATGTTGTGTTGTGAACTGCTATACGTTTAGACGTCTAGATGTAAAAATGACGGAAAAGCACAGTAACGTCAACATAAAAATCATCGTTAAAGGTGAGGAATACTCAGTGAAGATGAAAATAATTCACTTTAGCGTGCTGACAGAAGGGATTCCGATAGTAACGAGGGAAGCCATTGCAGGCGAGATTCTTGTTCAGGCGGTAATATCAGTCCGACAGTGATGCACAATTCCGTGTCGCATAGCGGACGAAAAACCACCCCCTGCCGCTGGATAGCTGCAAACGATGCCGGAAACAGGCTCACACCCTCGCCACGCGCAATACGCGCGAGCAGAACATCATGCTCCAGCGGCTCTTCAATACAAACAGGCGAGTAGCCTGCGTGGCGGAAAATAGCGCGCGTGTAGTCGAAGAACGTCGGGTTTCGCTCACGCTTAAACCAAAACAAAGGTCGAGAATTAAGCGCGCGGAGCGCCAGCAAATCGGCATCAGCTTCCGGCCAGTGGGCAGGTAGGGCGGCAATTAACGGTTCCTGCCAGGCCAGCGGGATCACGGTGAGTCCGGCGATCTCCAGCGGCAACGCCACCAGGGCCGCATCCAGTTTTCCACGCCGTACCTGACGCACTAACTCCGGCGAGCCATGACGCACAATATTCAACGCCTCAACGCGCGTCGCGAGTTGGCTTTCCAGCGAGGCGAAAATCCCCTGCTCAAATGCGGTAGTCAATCCAAAGCGTAGCGACTGTGTACCGGTTTGTCCAAGCTTGCTCAATTGCGCATACGTTTCATCTTGTTGTGCCAACAACGGGCGGACAATCTCCAGTACGCGCGCGCCTTCATCCGTGAGCGTCAGACCTTTGGTATGACGGATAAAAAGCGTCACTCCCAGCCGATCTTCAAGCTGGCGAATATGGCGGCTGAGCGGCGGTTGCGACATAAACAAGCGCTGCGCCGCGCGGCTCATATTGTTCTCTTGTGCCACCACCGCAAAGTAGTGCAGCAGGCGGATATCCAGAGAGTGAAGCGGGGAAGCAGTCATACCGAAAAGGTATCACGGAATCGGTATTATCCAAATCATTCTGCGCGCCCTATTCTCTCGTCATACTGTAACTACCGAGGGAATTATCATGCATTCAGAACGCTTTATTACCGGACAGAACATGTTGCAACAGGTTGATGGTAAAGGCGGCGACGCCGTCGTTGAGAGCCTGAAAGAGATTGCGCCGGACTTCGCCCGCTACCTGATCGAGTTTTCTTTTGGCGACATCTACTCCCGCCCAGGGCTGGATTTACGCAGTCGGGAAATAGCCACCGTCGCCGCGCTCACGGCGCTGGGAAATGCCGCACCGCAGCTGAAAGTGCACATTGCCGCCGCGCTGCACGTGGGGTTAACGCAAGAGGAGATTACTGAAGTGATGATGCAGATGGCAGTATATGCGGGCTTTCCCGCTGCGCTGAACGGGCTGTTCGCCGCAAAAGAGGTGTTTGCCTCGCACAAAGGTTAAAATAACAGGCCAGCGGATACTCTGCTGGCCTGAACTCGTTACGGTTTCACATCCTCCACACGCATGCCTTTCAGTTGTTCATCCGTCAGGGTATTACCCGCTTTGAAGTAATCAACAATCGCATTTGAAATATCGTAGCCCCCCGATGTCTTACGCTCATTACCTTCAGTAAATGCGCTAAAACCATCGCCACCATCAGCCAGGAAGCTACTGGTCGCAATATGGTAAACCGTAGCATCCTCAATCGGTTTGCCGTTTAACGTTAATACAGTGACCCGCTGACCGACAGGCTTGCTGCTGTCGTATTTCATCTCCAGCCCTTTGGATACCTGCAACACGCCGTTGCTTAAGCCCGCACCGTGCTCCATCAAGATACGTAATTGCTTGCCGGTTAACTCCATCGTGACGAGTTCATTAGAGAACGGGAATGCGCTGATAATCGCCCCCAGGCTGATCGCACCGGCCGGAATTTCACTGCGGATGCCACCTGAGTTAGTTAGCGCTAACTGGGAATCTTTACCTGCCGCCACCAGCAGCGCATCCGCCGCCAGATTTCCCAGCGGGGACGACTCGCCGTAAGCGCGGGTTAACTCAACCGGCGTCTGAGCAATGGTTTGCTTAACAACCTGATCGAGCTTTTTATTCCAGCCATCAATCACCTGCTTCGTCCGCGGGTCGGGCTGCCATTCATCGGCAAAAATGGTCTTCAGCTCGAAGTTTTTCACGGTAAACTGGTGCGGTTTATCCTGATAATCCAGCACCAGTTTACCGACATCAATGCCGCCGCTGTCGGTAGACAGGATCAGCGTATTGCCCACTTTAATCGGCTCCGGCGTCCCGACATGCGCATGCCCGGTAATCAGGATATCCAACCCATGCACCTGACCCGCGGTCTGGATGTCTTTATCCAACGCACGGCGCACATCGGTACTCCCCTGGCTGGACTGACGCGCAGGCGTGCCTTCATGGATCAGTGCCACGGTCAGATCCACTTTGCCTTTCAGCTCATCAATATAGCGTTGCAGCCACTTCACTTCATCACGCGCTTCAATGCCTACCCGCCTTGTTGCGGCAACCGTATCATCAAAAGCAAACACGCCGTGTATACCAATCACGCCAATCTTCACGCCCTCTTTTTCGATGATGGTATACGGCTTATCCCAGAACATTTTGCTGCTGTTCTGGTAAAAGATATTGCCCTGAACAATCGGGAATTTTGCCTGGCTGAGTTGCAGCAGCGTGTTGTCCCAGCCATGATCGAACTCATGATTGCCCATCGTAACGGCATCAAAGTCCATGGTGTTCATAATATCGATAATGGCTTTACCCTTGGTCATACTGCTGATGTAAGGCCCCGTAAAGTAATCACCCGCATCAAAAAACCAGGTCGCTTTATTGCTGGCCTTTTCCTGTTTAACCATCGTCGTGATATTCGCCCAACCGCCAATATCACGTGCGCCATTGGCAATCCACGGCACCTTATAAGGTTCAACGTGGGCATGGAGATCGTTGGTGTAGATGATCGTCACATCTTTCGCCGACGCCCATAATGGCAGTGATACCAGCACACCAACAGCAAGCATTTTTAACTTCATAATCAATCCCTTTCAGTCATATAAAGATTCGCTACGTTACGTTCTGAAAGGTTTTTTTATGTGAGAAAACTCACATCTACTGGTGATAGTTGCAGGTCAAAATCAACGACCATTAAAAATCGTTGGTAATAAGATGTCTTCTTTGTTCACCATCAATTGCTGCAAGTCATTTGGCTGTCGCAATCTGGGGCTGCCAAGCTCACCAGATTACGATCGGCCAGATTATCGGCTGGGGTATGCCGCGCTGCACTGCCGGGCATGCGGGAGTTATCCGCCGCTGTTTAACGAGGAACAGTTCCGACTCTGGCTGTCGACCTATTTAGCGGACTCTGCAGCTAATAGCGGTCATTTTTGCCCAAGTTGTTACCAACGGGACCCAATCCGCTATGGCCGGAATCCTCAGGGCAGTCAGCGCGTTCAGTGTCGGGCGTGTAAAAAGGTCTGGACGCCCAAACGACAGCCGCTCACATCTATTGAGCCGCCAGAACAAATCGCGACGGTTCCGTTGATCGTGCCTTTTCAAGGCGCCAGCGCCGACCAGAAACTTTATATATTGCTCAGCTTTGATGCTATTCGTGGCAATATTCTGCATGTTTCCAGCAATTATACCCCCTATCCCATTGGTGACACATTGCGTTACCGCTGGCGCGGCATCGGCGAGGCAACTGCAACGCATGACGATATTGTTGAGAGAGTAAGCCAACGAGAAAGTCAGTTTTTACGCCGCAGCCAATTTGATGAAATCCAGTACGGCAGCGCCGAACTCAAACGCAACGTCAGCGGCGCTATTTTGCGCCCGGTCATTGCCGCGCACGGCCATTTTCGGGTACTGAGCCATCTCTGGCCGCAGGTAAAAACGCACATTATCACCCACGAATGTTTTCTACGCGGCGCCGCAATTACCGCATGGGCGGAACAGTTTCGCGAGCACCGCGCCTCGCTGTGGTTTATTGATGAAGAGATCGATGACAATACGTGTCCACTCCCCTGGCAGCTGCGGGGTAAAACGTATCAGGGATGGTGGCGAAACCAGTGGCAGATTTGGCAACAAGGCACTAACCGTAAAATGGTGTGTCTGTTAACAGAGGGGCAGGTTGAAGAAAGGGCGTCAATAACACTGACGGCAAGTCATCATTTTCTCGCCTGGTTGCAGCAACAAACGGGACTTCAGCAAAGCGCGCGTTACTCTGCCCATTCTGTGTTTCAGACGATAAGGACGCTGACGGAGCAATACAACATCCTGAACACCCGGCGCGATTTGCCCGGTGGCGCTGCCGCTTACCGGGCCTACGGTTCGTGTCATATGTAGGCCGGATAAGCGTAAGCGCCATCCGGCAACGCAAACTACAGCAGCTGCGCCAGACGATTAATATCCGACTGAATCGCTCCGGCGGTCACATCACGGCCCGCCCCCGGCCCACGGATCACCAGCGGGTTATCGCGGTACCAGCGGCTTTCGATGGCGAACACGTTATCGCACGGCAACAATGCCGCCAGCGGGTGCTCAGGACGTACCGCTTCAACACCCACACGTGCTTTACCGTTAGCGTCAAAACGCGCCACATAGCGCAACACCAGCCCCATTTCACGCGCCGCTTCCAGACGCTGCACCATCTGCTCGTTCAGCTCATCGCCATTTTCAAAGAAATGGTCAATAGAACCTTCTTCACAGTGCGCAGGTACCAGCGACTCCACGCGAACCTGGTCCGGCTCGATGTCGTAACCCGCTTCACGCGCCAGGATCACCAGCTTGCGCATCACATCTTTACCAGAAAGGTCAACGCGCGGGTCCGGCTCAGTCAGCCCCTGCTGCCACGCCTGATCCACCAGATCGGTAAACGGCACAGAACCGTCAAATTGCAGGAACAGCCACGACAGCGTTCCGGAGAAGATCCCGCTGATCGACAGAATGGTATCTCCGCTATCAATCAGATCGCGCACGGTATGGTTGATCGGTAAACCTGCGCCCACGGTGGCGTTATACAGCCAGTGACGCCCGGTTTTTTCAAACGCATCATGAATTTGGCGATACTTATTACTGGTGCTTGCGCCCGCCAGTTTATTGGCGCTAATCACGTGAAAACCGTGGCTGGCGAAATCCAGATACTGATCCGCCAGCTGCTCGCTGGCAGTAACGTCCAGCACCACTAAATCATCATACGGGTGGGCGCGCATCCACAAAAAGAGGGACTCTTCATCCTGCTCCACCGCCTCGTCATCAAAGAAGGCCAATGCACGGCTGGCATCCAGCCCTTCGTAGTTCAACAGGCTACGGCGGCTATCCACCACGCCTGCCAGTACAAATTCAAAACCGGTACGCGCAGACAGCGTGCTCTGCTCACGAGCAAACAGCTCCAGCCAGCGTGAACCGATATTCCCTTTGCCAAACAGCACCAGGCCAATACGTTTTTCAGCGCGGAAAATTGACTGATGCAGACCCTGGATCAAGCTTTCTGTCGGGCCGGTACGCAGCACGGCGACCAGGCTGATGCCCTCTTCGGACTGCCAGGTAAACTCAACCGGCTGGCCCTTCAGTTGTTGCCAGAAACGGTGGCAGTGCAGCGGATTACGCGTCACCCCAGCGCCCACCATCGCCACCAGTGCCAGGCCCTGACGTAAACGCAGCTCGCCCGGCAAGCCTGCTTCATCAAGAATTTTCAGTGCGCCGTCAGCGACTTCGGAGGTATAGCAAAATTGCAGCAGTTGGCGATCAGGATGCACGCCCACCGCCAGCGGACGCACCTGCGCACGTTTTAAAATCTGGTCGATATCTTTGTAAGCCAGCTTAAAGTCCTGGCCTGCAGGAACCTGGAACTCAATCAGGCAAACGTCGTCATGGCTGGTGACAATACGCGCCCCGGTACCGGAAGCCAGCACGCGTTCAATGCGCGTCGATCCTTGCTCCGGCGTATAGCTACAGCGCAACTGGAGATCAATATCGCTGCCGGAAACCGGCTGTAAGGTACGGGCATGGAGAACCGGTGCCGCCAGACGCGCCAGTTCGCTGGCTTCATCAAGGCGCAGCAACGGCAGCAGACACGCATCTTTTACTTTGCGCGGATCCGCGCTGTACACCCCGGCGACATCGCTCCAGATGGTCACGCGGGAAACGCCCGCCAGTGCGCCCACCTGAGTCGCGGAATAGTCAGAGCCGTTACGCCCCAGCAGCACCGTTTCACCCGCATTACTGCGACTGATAAACCCGGTCACCACCAGGCGTTTACCCGGGTGCTGCGCCAGCAGCTGTTGCAGTAAGGGATACGAAAGGCCTTCATCCACCTGCGGTTGAGCGCCGCGTTCCGCGCGCAAAAACTCGCGCGCATCCAGCCAGGCAGATTCCAGCCCCTGCTGGTTAAGTACGGCAGACATCAGACGCGCTGACCACACTTCACCATGCCCCACCACTTCAGCGTAGACCGTATCGTTGACGCCGCCGTCGAGTAAACCGGCCAGGCGCTCCAGATCGTGAATAAACTCGCCAATCAGCCCATCGGCCACGTCTGGTGGTAACAGACCGCTAATAAGCTCGCTCTGATAGCGGCGTAACGCCTGCTGAACCTGATGCGCAGAAAGGCGATCGGTCTGGCTTAACTTCAGCCAGCTAATCAACTGGTTAGTGGTACTGCCCGCCGCGGAAACAACCATCATGTCGTCAGGCTGCGAGTACTCAGCCATAATGCCTGCGACACGTAAATAACATTTCACGTCAGCCAGACTACTACCACCAAATTTGTGCAGTTGACGACCCTTCGCCCCTGCCTGCGCAATCACACTCATGTTTACCCCTTGTTTGCAGCCCGGAAGCCATTTTCCAGATCGGCAATTAAATCTTCGCCATCTTCAATACCGGTGGAGATACGCAGCAGCGTCTCAGAAATGCCGGCAGCAGCACGCGCTTCTGGCGCCATCCCCGCGTGTGTCATGGTCGCGGCATGGGAGATCAAACTTTCTACGCCCCCCAGTGATTCTGCCAGCGTAAACAATGATAACCCGCTAAGGAAGTCACGCAGCGTTTGCTCATCACCATCCAGTTCAAAACTTAACATCGCGCCAAAGCCTTTTTGCTGGCGCGCGGCAATCTCGTGCCCCTGATTTTCCGGCAGTGACGGGTGATACAGTTTTTTCACCAGCGGCTGGGTTTGCAAATAGTCGACAATCGCCTGGGCGTTGCGCTGTGCCACTTCCATACGAGGTGACAGCGTACGCAGGCCGCGCAACAGCAGATAACTATCAAATGCGCCGCCGGTGACGCCAATATTATTCGCCCACCAAGCCAGCTCAGTGACCGTTTCCGGATCTTTTGCAATCACCACGCCAGCCACCACGTCTGAGTGACCATTTAAATATTTCGTGCATGAATGCAACACCAGATCGGCGCCCAATGCCAGTGGATTTTGCAGCGCCGGACTTAAAAACGTGTTGTCGACAACGCTTACCGCACCAGCCTCACGCGCCAACTGGCAGATTTTCGCAATATCGACCACGCGTAACAGCGGGTTGCTTGGGCTTTCTACCAGCACCAACTTCGGTTTCTCTGCCAACGCGGCTTTCAGCGCTGCTTCATTGCCCTGATCGACAAACAGCACGCGATAACACCCACGCTTCGCCAGACTGTCAAACAGGCGGTAGCTGCCGCCGTAACAGTCGTGCGGCGCCACCAGCAGATCGCCCGGCTTCAGGAACACCGTCGTCACCAGGTGAATCGCCGACATACCGGTACTGGTCAGCACCGCACCCGCGCCACCTTCCAGCTCCGCCAGCGCGCGCTGGACAACATCACGCGTCGGGTTACCGCGGCGTGAATAGTCATGGGCCCGAGGCTCGTTGAAACCGGTGAAATTATAGGTACTGGAAAGGTGAATCGGCGGGACAACGCAACCGTACTGCTCGTCGTCATTTAATCCGCTACGCACTGCGATGGTGGCCTGTTTACGCGTCATATTGAGGAGTTCCTGGCTGAGCCGGTGAAGAGTCAGACTCCAGAGTAATCATTGTTACAATAGCCGTCAATACATCTGGACATCTAAACTTCTTTGCGTATAGATTGAGCAAACTCGAAATAGCCGTTAAAATTATATGCATTAGCGTACATCTGCGTCGGCTAACTTCGTGTCAGGGCCGCGCCACTACGATAAACTACGCACAGTTATGGTCCGGGCTCAGGTTCTGGCCTCAAATTTAATGACAAAGAGGATTAAGTATCTCATGGCTGAATGGAGCGGCGAATATATCAGCCCATACGCTGAGCACGGTAAGAAGAGTGAGCAAGTCAAAAAGATTACGGTTTCCATTCCTCTGAAGGTGTTAAAGATCCTTACCGATGAACGCACGCGTCGTCAGGTAAACAACCTGCGCCACGCCACCAACAGCGAGCTGCTGTGTGAAGCGTTTCTGCATGCCTTTACCGGGCAACCGTTACCCAACGATGACGATCTGCGTAAAGAGCGCAGTGATGAAATCCCGGAAGAAGCCAAGGTAATTATGCGTGAACTGGGGATCAACCCGGAGACGTGGGAGTACTAAATAGTTAAAACAGCGGCTGACGTGGTGAAAGATGAGAAGAAGCGGGATTCCTCCCGCCTCTTCTTGTCCCGTTCGTCCTGGCGTATAACGTTACTTACTAATACCATTGAGTTTATTCAATGTTTCTTCCATTTTGAGCGTTTCTTTACGGTTCAACGGATAGAAATAAATCAGCACGACCGCCGCCAAAAACAGGCATAAAGCCGGCAAGAGATTCGCCATCGTATAAATATTTTCCTGCACAATGCTGGTTTGCATCGCGCCGCCCGTTGATGACGATTGATAACCAATGATCGCCAGCATAAAACCGCCAATAGCCCCTGCACACGCCTGACCCACCTTGCGGGCAAAGAAGTTCACACCATAGACAGTGCCATCCTCACGATCGCCAGTGACATACTGGTGGTAGTCGCAAACATCGGTCATAAACGCCCAAATCATCAGGTTGAATAACCCAGCCCCCAGCGTCGCCAGGAACAGGAAAACCAAATAGACTTTCGCGTCGGTGATATGGGTGAAGTACATGATCACGTACATGACCACCGAAAAGAGCAGCGCACCTACGCTGGCTTCTTTCTTACCAAACCGCTTCGTGAGCCAGGATGCCGAGGGAGCCAGTAAAATCAGGGAGCCAAAGGTAAACAGCAGCGCGACAGACATCGCCTCTTTATTGTGGAAATAGTCATTAAACAGGTAAGTCATGTTGGTGCCGGAAAGCCCCTGATTAATCACAATAAGCAGATCCACAACAACTAAAACAATCAGTGCTTTATTGCGTATCAACCCCTTCAGAAGCACCGACACAGGCATACTCTCTTTTCTCTCCACCCGTACACGTTCCGTCGTTAAATGACAGGTCAAGGTTAAAAAGATAAAGCCCAGCATTGCGCAACCAATGGCGATCCAGAAGAAGTGCTGCCCGGAAATCACCTGGCTTCCGTCCACCAGGGTGGTGTACATCAGGATAGGAATAAAAAAGCCGGTTGCCCCGCCGCCGATTGCTGACCCAACGCTGCGGTAGGTAGAAAGCGATACACGATCTTCCGGGTTAGAGCTAATCGCCGCAGACATGGCACCATAAGGAATACTCACAGTCGATAGCAGTGAGCCGT
The DNA here is from genome assembly GCF_047467975.1 of Citrobacter sp. C348. Taxonomy (NCBI): domain Bacteria; kingdom Pseudomonadati; phylum Pseudomonadota; class Gammaproteobacteria; order Enterobacterales; family Enterobacteriaceae; genus Citrobacter; species Citrobacter sp. C348. The sequence goes on from NZ_JASJUJ010000014.1 coordinate 33,782, forward strand.
AAATGAAATAGGAAACACAGATGTAGATAATTTTCGCCGTATAAGAAAAATCTTGTACAAACGGCAGAAACAGGACGACTGCAATGATACAGAATGGATACTTCATGCGGCGTACCCAGGGGTTAAAACGCCCATGCGCTGTCAGTTTAGATGTATCGCACAAGCGTCCTACGCCAACATCAACGAACGCATCAAAAAGTTTGGTCACAAAATAAAGTGAACCAACAATAACGCCGGAAACACCAAGTACGTTGGTGTAATAAATCATTAAAAAACTATTCACTAACCCAAGGATAAAACAAGTTCCCAGGTCACCACATAAATAACCAATTTTATCTCTGAATCCGAAAGGTCTGACGGCAATACTGCTATTGCTTCCAATCATAGTTCCATCATTGGACATGATGTCAACTCCTTAGATACACTATTCACGCAAATTATGCATATATCCTGATACTCGGCGTAATAAACCGATGCGAAGGGTATTAGCGATCAGAAGTTATAACCGAGACCGACACGATAACGGGTCTGACGATCGTCTGTCGTTGTTGTGTTATAACCTGATGAAACATTACCGATTTCAACAAAAGGCACCCAGGAACCTATGTTATAAGCAACCCGGAAGTTATACTCATAATCCTCACTTTTGTTGTTATATAAATCTTCACTATCGGCAATTTTATAAATGCCATTCAGTTCAAACATCCAATTATTGATGTTATAGCCAACCCAGGCTTCAGGGCGATAAACCATACGGTCATCTTTACCCTCCGTGTTTCTGCGCATGTACTCCTGGCGATAGCGGAACGCGGTCCACCAGTTGTCATTGATGTTATACTGCACGCGAATATAAGGCTTATAAATCGTGATGTTATCGCCTGTCTCAATTGCAATACCTGGCTGCCAGGTAAGCCCCTGCGCGGTAAATTGGTAGCTTGCCGTATACTCGTTACCGTTACTTTCCATATTGTTCCACGCATCATTCGATTGCGAATCATCGGAACGTGAAATAGCTTCAACGGCCACGCCAAAACCTGAGGCAAAACGGTTAGACATATAAACACGGTCATAGTTACGGCCATCGTCGTAATATTCATGTCGATAATCAACATAACCCGCTTGCGCAGCTGCAGAGAATAATGGAATAAGTAATAACACGGTGTTTAATTTCATAAACGCCCCTTCCCATAAAACAATTAAGGAATGAATCCATGTGATTTCCTAAGCAGGATAATCAAATTGGATCTATGAATAATTTTAGATTTCCCAAAAATTGTATTTAAGCTGGAGGGACAAAACCTTTTAAATTTTGCCAAAAATTAAAATTAATGGCAAAGATGTAAAGATAAAAATGACAAAGATCACCAATAGAAACATTTTATCGATAAAATAAAAACAGTGTTTTATTTACTAACTGATGATTACATTCATCGAAAGAATACATACTTCAGCACTGATTCACAGATACAAAAAAAGCGCCGTAAGGCGCTTTTTTCTGACAGCAAAAAACTTATTTGCTGGTACCCGGTACGCTGAAACGCTTGTTGAAGCGGTCAACACGGCCACCGGTTGCAACATCACGCTGTTTGCCAGTATAGAACGGGTGGCATTTACCGCACACGTCGAGGTTCAGATCGTGACCAACGGTAGAGCGGATTTTCATGACGTTACCGCAAGAGCAGTTTGCAGTAATTTCTTCGTATTTCGGATGAATATCTTTTTTCATGGGGAGAACCTCAGTTAAGGCCGCGTCGCTCTTCCAGCCCTAACGCCAGACACCACGCGATGTTAATAGTATAGGTCAGTGATACAAATTCGTATCAAAGGCGGCGAATCATACAGAAATTAGCCTGCTCATGCAAACTGATCCGCATTCCGCTCCTCACTAATGTGTATACTAACCCGCCAGATTTCAAGTCAGGATGATTCAATGCCCGTTGCGCACGTTGCCTTACCCGTTCCGCTGCCCCGTACCTTTGACTACCTCTTACCGGAAGGTATGAGCGCCAAAGCCGGGTGTCGTGTACGTGTACCCTTTGGCAAGCAGCAGGAACGCATTGGCATTGTCCTGTCGGTCAGTGAGCACAGCGAACTGCCGCGGAACGAATTAAAAGCGGTCATTGAGGTGCTGGACAGCGAACCAGTCTATTCGACCTCCGTCTGGCGCTTGCTGCTGTGGGCGGCTGATTACTACCATCACCCCATTGGCGACGTGCTGTTTCATGCCCTGCCGATGCTGCTGCGCCAGGGGCGTCCCGCCACCAACGCGCCAGTATGGTACTGGTTTGCCACCGAAGAAGGTCAGGCCACCGACCTGAACAGCCTGAAACGCTCGCCAAAACAGCAGCAGGCGCTGGCGGCGCTGCGACAGGGAAAAATCTGGCGTGACCAGGTGACTGACCTCGAATTTAACGACGCCGCATTACAGGCGCTACGTAAAAAAGGCCTGTGCGACCTGGCGAGCGAAACCCCCGGTTTCAGCGACTGGCGCACGCACTACGCCGTCTCTGGCGAGCGTTTAAGACTGAATACCGAACAGGCCACTGCTGTTGGGGCGATTCACAGTGCGTCGGACAGCTTTAGCGCCTGGCTGTTAGCGGGCGTGACGGGTTCCGGCAAGACGGAAGTCTATCTAAGCGTGCTGGAAAATGTCCTTGCCCAGGGCAGGCAGGCGCTGGTAATGGTGCCGGAGATCGGCCTGACGCCGCAAACCATCGCCCGCTTTCGCGAACGTTTCAATGCCCCGGTCGAAGTCCTGCACTCAGGCTTAAATGACAGCGAGCGCCTTTCGGCATGGCTGAAAGCGAAGAATGGCGAAGCGGCGATTGTCATCGGGACGCGCTCATCGTTGTTTACCCCGTTTAAAAACCTTGGCGTGATTGTCATCGACGAAGAGCACGACAGCTCCTATAAACAGCAGGAAGGCTGGCGCTATCACGCCCGCGACCTGGCGGTTTACCGTGCGCACAGCGAGCAAATCCCGATTATTCTGGGTTCGGCAACACCGGCGCTGGAAACTCTGTGCAACGTGCGGCAAAAAAAATACCGCATGCTGCGCCTGACGCGCCGTGCCGGAAACGCGCGCCCGGCGACGCAGCACGTGCTGGATCTGAAAGGTCAGCAGGTACAAGCCGGACTAGCCCCGGCGCTGATCGCCCGCATGCGTCAGCATCTGCAGGCCGATAATCAGGTCATCTTGTTTCTTAATCGCCGGGGTTTTGCCCCTGCGCTGTTGTGCCATGACTGCGGCTGGATTGCCGAATGTCCACGCTGCGATCACTACTACACGCTGCATCAGGCGCAACATCATCTGCGCTGCCACCACTGCGACAGCCAGCGCCCGATACCGCGCCAGTGCCCGTCCTGCGGCTCTACGCATATGGTACCGGTTGGACTCGGCACCGAGCAGCTCGAACAGGCCTTAGCGCCGTTCTTTCCCGGCGTGCCGATTTCACGTATCGATCGCGATACCACCAGCCGTAAAGGGGCACTTGAGCAGCATCTGGCGGAGGTCCATCGCGGCGGCGCACGCATTCTTATCGGTACGCAAATGCTGGCGAAAGGCCACCACTTCCCGGACGTCACGCTGGTGGCGCTGCTGGATGTGGACGGGGCATTATTCTCCGCTGACTTCCGCTCCGCTGAGCGCTTTGCCCAGCTCTATACCCAAGTATCCGGGCGCGCAGGACGCGCAGGGAAACAGGGCGAAGTGGTATTGCAGACGCATCACCCCGAACATCCGTTGCTGCAAACCTTATTGCATAAAGGCTATGACGCCTTTGCCGAACAGGCGCTGGCCGAGCGACAAACGTTGCAGCTCCCACCGTGGACCAGCCACGTCATCGTGCGGGCAGAAGATCACAACAACCAGCAGGCACCGCTGTTTTTACAACAGTTACGTAATCTGATTCAGGCCAGCCCGCTGGCCGACGATAAGCTGTGGGTATTGGGCCCGGTTCCCGCGCTGGCGCCCAAACGCGGCGGTCGCTATCGCTGGCAAATTTTGTTGCAACATCCGTCACGAATTCGACTGCAGCATATCGTCAGCGGCACGCTGGCGTTGATCAATACCCTGCCCGAAGCACGCAAGGTCAAATGGGTGCTGGATGTCGATCCCATTGAGGGATAACCCCTCATGATGCGAGGCGGATCGTAAAATTAAATATCCATCACACTTTTTATGAAAATTCTGTAACTGCTTCGATTCACTATCTGATAAAAATGTTTCAGATGAAGGTTACCCAGGGATAGATCTGCACCAGCAGCGCCCTGGCGAGGAGAAAGAGTGAAACCGAACAAGCAGGTCACTGCCGCAACAATGAAAGATGTTGCCCTGAAGGCGAAGGTCTCCACGGCAACGGTTTCCCGTGCATTGATGAATCCAGACAAAGTCTCTCAGTCAACCCGTAACAAGGTTGAGCAGGCCGCCCTGGAAGTTGGATATTTACCGCAGTCAATGGGCCGCAACGTTAAGCGTAATGAATCACGTACCATCCTGGTCATCGTCCCGGATATTTGCGATCCCTTTTTCAGCGAAGTCATTCGCGGCATAGAAGTCACCGCCGCCGAGCAGGGTTATCTGGTGCTGATCGGCGATTGCGCGCATCAGAACCAGCAGGAAAAGACCTTTCTTAACCTCATTATTACCAAGCAAATTGACGGCATGGTGCTGCTCAGCTCACGTCTGCCATTTGATGCCAGCGTAGAAGAACAGCGCAATTTACCGCCGATGGTGATGTCCAACGAATTCGCGCCTGAGCTGGAACTGCCCACCGTTCACATTGATAACCTCACCGCCGCCTTTAACGCGATGAACTATCTGCTGGAACTGGGGCATAAACGCATCGGCTGTATCGCCGGACCAGAAGATATGCCGCTGTGCCACTATCGTCTGCAGGGTTACGTTCAGGCGTTACGCCGCAGCGGGATTACCGTCGATCCGCATTTTATTGCGCGCGGTGATTTTACCTACGAAGCGGGAGCTAACGCGCTAAAACAACTGCTTGAACAGCCTCAACCACCGACGGCCGTCTTTTGCCACAGCGACGTCATGGCGCTGGGCGCACTCTCCTACGCCAAACGCCAGGGACTGAAAGTGCCTGACGATCTGTCGATTATTGGCTTTGATAACATTTCACTGACGGAATTTTGTGATCCACCGCTGACAACCGTCGCACAGCCGCGTTTCGATATCGGACGTGAAGCTATGCTGTTACTGCTCGATCAACTCCAGGGGCAAAATGTCAGCAGCGGGTCACGTTTACTGGACTGTGAACTCATTATTCGGGGCACCACCCGGGCACTGACGTAAAGTAAAGTGCTTTCGGACTCCCCTGTCTGGTCAAAGGCCCGCCGCTTAAGTAACATGGCGGGCTGACGAACGAATAAATACAGCGAAACGATAGTGGCACAACGAGATTATGTACGTCGCGGCCAACCGGCACCTTCGCGGCGCAAAAAGAGCACCTCACGGAATAAGCAACGCAATACGCCTGCGGTTTCACCCGCGATGGTCGCTATTGCAGCAGCCGTACTCGTGACCTTTATCGGTGGTCTGTACTTCATTACGCATCACAAGAAAGAAGAGTCCGAGACGCTGCAAAACCAGAAAGTGACCGGCAATGGCATTCCGCCGAAGCCGGAAGAACGCTGGCGATACATCAAAGAGCTGGAAAGTCGCCAGCCGGGCGTACGTGCGCCAACCGAACCCTCTGCGGGCGGTGAAGTACTGAATGCCGATCAGCTGACCAATGAGCAGCGTCAGTTGCTGGCGCAAATGCAGGCTGATATGCGTCAGCAGCCCACTCAGCTCAACGAAGTCCCGTGGAACGAACAAACGCCTGCGCAACGCCAGCAAACGCTGCAGCGTCAACGTCAGGTGCAGCAACAGCAGTGGACTAACGCACAGCAGCAGGCCCAGCAGCCACGTCCTCGGGCAACGGAGCAGCCTCAGCAGCAGCTGCAAACGCGTACCGCACAAGCCGCACCGGTGCAGCAACCACGTCAGACGCAGCCCAAACCAGCGGCCCAACAGCCGTACCAGGATCTGCTGCAGACACCTGCACATACCGCTGCCGCTCAGCCGAAGACGCCGCCAGCCGCACCGATTACCGAAGTGCCGAAGCAGACTGCTGAGAAAAAAGATGAGCGCCGCTGGATGGTGCAGTGTGGGTCGTTTAAAGGGGCTGAACAGGCGGAAACCGTGCGTGCACAGCTGGCTTTTGAGGGCTTTAACTCCCGCATTACCACCAACAACGGCTGGAATCGCGTGGTTATTGGCCCACTCAAAGGCAAAGAAAACGCTGACAACACCATCAGCCGTTTGAAAGTAGCGGGTCACACAAACTGTATTCGACTGTCTGCCGGGGGTTGAAACCCCCAAAATCCCCCCCATCTATACTTGCATTACGCCCCGTACATCTGTGCGGGGCCTGAATTCCGTATTTGTAACCAAGGGGTCTGCTCGTGACAACAATAGTAAGCGTACGCCGTAACGGCCATGTGGTAATCGCCGGTGATGGTCAGGCCACACTGGGTAACACCGTAATGAAAGGCAACGTGAAAAAAGTACGCCGTCTGTACAACGACAAAGTCATCGCGGGCTTTGCGGGCGGCACTGCGGATGCATTCACGCTGTTTGAACTGTTTGAACGCAAACTGGAAATGCATCAGGGTCACCTGGTGAAAGCTGCCGTTGAGCTGGCGAAAGACTGGCGTACCGACCGTATGCTGCGCAAACTCGAAGCGCTGCTGGCCGTTGCCGATGAAACCGCATCACTTATCATCACCGGTAATGGCGATGTCATTCAGCCAGAAAACGATCTGATTGCCATCGGCTCAGGCGGTCCCTACGCCCAGGCGGCGGCACGCGCTCTGCTGGAAAACACCGAGCTTGGCGCCCGTGAGATTGCTGAAAAAGCGTTGGATATTGCAGGGGATATCTGCATTTATACCAACCACTTCCATACCATCGAAGAATTGAACTCCAAAGCGTAAGGATCCCCCATGTCTGAAATGACCCCACGCGAAATTGTCAGCGAACTGAACAAACACATCATCGGCCAGGATAACGCCAAGCGTTCCGTGGCGATTGCTCTGCGTAACCGCTGGCGCCGCATGCAGCTCGACGAAGAGCTGCGCCATGAAGTTACGCCAAAAAACATTCTGATGATTGGCCCAACCGGCGTCGGTAAAACCGAAATCGCCCGTCGTCTGGCAAAACTGGCCAACGCACCGTTCATCAAAGTTGAAGCCACGAAATTCACCGAAGTCGGCTATGTGGGTAAGGAAGTTGACTCCATCATCCGCGATCTGACTGATGCTGCCATTAAAATGGTCCGCGTCCAGGCGATCGAGAAAAACCGCTTCCGCGCCGAAGAAATGGCAGAAGAACGTATCCTCGACGTGCTGATCCCACCGGCTAAAAATAACTGGGGGCAGTCTGAACAGCCTCAGGAACCTTCCGCTGCGCGCCAGGCATTCCGTAAAAAACTGCGTGAAGGCCAGTTGGATGACAAAGAGATTGAAATTGATCTCGCCGCTGCGCCGATGGGTGTAGAAATCATGGCACCTCCAGGCATGGAAGAGATGACCAGCCAGCTGCAGTCCATGTTCCAGAACCTGGGCGGCCAGAAACAAAAACCGCGTAAGCTGAAAATCAAAGAAGCCATGAAGCTGCTGATTGAAGAAGAAGCGGCAAAGCTGGTGAACCCGGAAGAACTGAAGCAAGACGCTATCGACGCCGTTGAGCAGCACGGGATCGTGTTTATCGACGAAATCGACAAAATCTGTAAGCGCGGTGAATCCTCCGGCCCGGACGTGTCCCGTGAAGGCGTACAGCGCGACCTGCTACCGCTGGTTGAAGGCTGCACCGTCTCGACCAAGCACGGCATGGTGAAAACCGATCACATCCTGTTTATCGCTTCCGGCGCGTTCCAGGTGGCGAAACCGTCCGACCTGATCCCGGAACTGCAGGGTCGTCTGCCAATTCGTGTAGAATTGCAGGCACTGACCACCAGCGATTTCGAGCGTATCCTGACTGAGCCTAACGCCTCCATCACCGTCCAGTACAAAGCGCTGATGGCAACTGAAGGCGTTAATATTGAGTTCACGGAAGATGGCATTAAGCGCATCGCTCAGGCCGCCTGGCAGGTCAACGAAACCACCGAGAACATCGGTGCCCGTCGTCTGCACACCGTGCTTGAGCGTCTGATGGAAGATATTTCCTATGATGCGAGCGATTTAAACGGCCAAAGCATCACAATTGATGCCGAATATGTGAGCAAACATCTGGATGCGCTGGTCGCAGATGAAGATCTGAGCCGTTTTATCCTATAATCGCGTTCAATGCATTTTCATCACTGTTGATGGGGCTGATAAAGCCCCATTTTTATTGGCGCTAAATATGACTGAACAACAACAAATTAGCCGCTCACAAGCCTGGCTGGAAAGTTTACGACCTAAGACCTTACCGCTCGCCTTCGCGGCGATCATCGTCGGTACGGCATTAGCATGGTGGCAAGGGTATTTCGATCCGCTGGTGGCTGTGCTGGCATTGATAACGGCAGGACTGCTGCAAATCTTGTCCAATCTCGCGAACGACTATGGCGATGCCGTCAAAGGCAGCGACAAGCCTGACCGCATTGGACCGCTGCGCGGCATGCAAAAAGGGGTGATCACCCAACAGCAGATGAAGCGCGCATTGATAGTCACTGTGGCCTTAATCTGTCTGTCCGGCCTGGCACTGGTGGCGGTGGCCTGTCACACGATGGCTGATTTTGTCGGCTTCCTGGTGCTCGGTGGCCTGTCGATTATCGCGGCTATCACCTATACCGTCGGTAATCGCCCCTATGGCTACATCGGCCTCGGTGATATTTCCGTGCTGGTTTTCTTCGGCTGGCTGAGCGTGATGGGCAGTTGGTATCTGCAGGCCCATACGCTGATCCCCGCGCTGATCCTGCCCGCCACCGCCTGCGGTCTGCTGGCTACCGCCGTGCTCAACGTCAATAACCTGCGCGATATCAACAGCGACAGGGAGAACGGTAAAAACACCCTGGTGGTGCGTCTGGGCGCCGTGAATGCACGTCGTTACCATGCCTGCCTGCTGATGGGGACGCTGGTTTGCCTGGCGCTGTTTAATCTGTTTTCGCTGCAAAGTCTGTGGGGATGGCTGTTCATCCTGGCCGCTCCGCTGCTGATTAAGCAGGCGCGCTACGTAATGCGTGAAAGGGATCCGGCAGCAATGCGTCCGATGCTGGAACGCACCGTAAAAGCGGCACTGTTAACTAACCTGCTGTTTGTGGTTGGGATTTTCCTAAGCCAATGGTCTGTTTAACTGACAAATATCAATTAACAGTTTCAATTTTTAGAATCGCATAACGCCTCGCAACCCTTACAAATAGAGGGTCGCGAGGTTTTTCCATGTTTTTTGTATTTTCCGGGGATACCTAGGGGATACCAACGAACGGTAAACACCGTGACCTATAAGTACTAAAATCTGCGTTTCCCAGCTTACTTAACCGATCACAGGGTCTGAAGCCCAACTGTACGATCTCGTACGGTTGCTCCCCAAACCAGGGGGCTTAACGCTAGAAGCGGCGTAGCCGCAGTTTGTGACAATTTCGGATATTTCCCGCATTTTTTAACAGGAAAAAATTTACTTTAAGGCGTATTAAGGTGTTTTTACCAATGGATGATGCCTCCAATGATAAGGGAAATGAACGATATAGACCGGGGCGGGTTACGGCTGTTAACGCTTGGTGAGATTAACTTGGCCCGTACCCTCTACGCTTTCACCATCCGCTATAACGAAGTCTGGATCCACCGCAGCAGCTATCTACCTTTCAACCTCCAAAAGAACAACTACGCCATGACGCCCAACGGCGAATTGTACTTTCAGGAAGGTACTTATGAGCCTGACTTTTCACAGCCGCATGTTAATAACGATCGCGTTGGTGGACAGCATCTTTTTTTACATGAAATGATGCACGTCTGGCAGCATCAGCGCGGGATGATGGTAAGGATGCGGGGCCTGTTCTCTTGGGCAGTTGATTACTATTACACGTTGGATAAGGCCATACTCTTGGATTACGGCTTAGAGCAGCAGGCTGCAATGGTGGTTGATTATTGGCTGCTTAAAACGTATGGATTCGGCAACCGCTCTGATTTGTATCGCCTCAAGGATTACGATCCATCTGAGCCTGTCCTTAGCCTCATATCCCGCTATGAGAAAGTGTTAGGGAGGTTCCCGCATTGAAACACTACTTTCTCATTCCTGCCTTTTTTGCGCTGGCTGGGTGTGGCGCTGGCGATAGCGTTCCCCCATGGCGTAGTTTCCCCATTATAAATAATTCACTTTGCTTCTCTGTTAATAAATCGGACGTTCTGAGCCGATACGGCGTTTATTCTGAGCAGGGGAATGAATACAAGACATTGGCGGAAAATTCGCATGTAGCTCTCTCCTATCCTGAAACGTGCTTAAAAATACCGATAACGCCGGGCTATATCTATGCGGCTTCATACACGTTGAACGGAAAGAATTACCGTTACAACTTTTTCATCGACAGAAACGGGAAAATATTAAGCACAAAATAAGGAGATCTATAAATGTCATTACCAGCTTATATGTATATTTATGATGAAAATGGACAGCTGATCAAAGGCAGTTGCATGGCGCTGGGCCGTGAGGGTGCAATTGAAATCATGAACAGCAGTTACGGTGCGTACCAAAACACATGCCGCAACACTGGTAAGCTGATGGGTTCGCGCGAACACAACGCTTTTACCCTGCACAAAGAGATTGATAAGACCTCGCCATATTTTGCGGTTGCAGTCTGCCAAAGTAAGCGGCTGCAAAAGGCAGTAATCCACTATTACGACATCAACGAGGCGGGTGTCGAATACGAGATTTACCGAATTACGCTTAACAACATCGTAATCATGTCCGTCAATGCTGCTCATGCTTATATGCCGGGTTCCCACACTCCGGGCATGATGGAAAATATCGCCATCACCTACTCAGGCATTGAGTGGTTTTATATCGAAGGGAATATCAAATACGACGATGACTGGAGCCGCCCGGTTGGTTACAACCAGCAGCAGAGGTAAATCGAATTGGCAGGCAGATGTGCTGAAAATAAAGACCACTTAGCAGACTGTCTGCAATACTCGTCGCTATTCCCGAACACGCTTACTTGCAATACGAGCGTACTTGGCGGGGTCAGTTTGGATATCGAAAATTATTGTACGTTAAGGGGGTTTGCTTGGCCTTTTGAAGATCCGCTGATTTCACGCCGCACTGCCAAGATTTTAAAGTGGGACTATGTCACACTGACATAGTAATAAATAGTTGATGGATCACTTTACTCCGTTGATGGCAACTCTTTCGGATTCAGCTATGTTAAATTGTTCTGCTAGTGTTGAGCCTGTAACCAACTGTTATTTTGTCCCTGATGTCTCTGTAGATTTGATTTTTTCGATCGCAATAATATTGCCTGACATCGCTTCATTGAGCACTTCAACTGCCGTGCTGGCATCTCGATTCTTGATCGACATATAGACCTTGATATGGGCTTCCACGCTTTCGAGGGTGATACCGAGCGCACGGTTAAGTTCTTCAAGATAGTAGTAATAGATGTCTTTAATCGAGTGCATCACGTTGTAGAACACGCTATTGTGCGATGCCCTGACAATCGCCAGATGGAACTCGTAGTCCGCTTCCGAGTACTTTTTGTAGTCACCCTTGTTTATCAGCATATTGTTCAGCGCGTCTTCGAGCTGGCGAATATCGTCATCGGTGGCGTGCGTGACCGCGAGCTCCACGCATTTGAACTCCACGGTCTGACGGAAAATCATCATATCGTGAAACTCTTCGCGGCTAAGGTGCATGATAGGGCGGGGATCGTTACTCAACATCTGCGGGGTGAAGTTTTCGCTCACATAGCTGCCGCTGCCCTGGCGCGTCACCACAATCCCCAGGTCACGAAAACGCTGTACTGCGCTGCGAACGCTGACCCGGCTGACGTTAAATGAGGTGGTCAGCTCCGCTTCTGAGGGCAAACGGCTACCCGGCGCCCAACTGCCGTCCAGCAGTTTGCCGCTTATCTGATCATAAATTTCATTTACAACATTCTGTTTTTGAATGGATTTTATGCTCAAGATGGATACCCGGTAAAATGTCGCTGAAGTGAGTTATTGTATAACAATTCACTTTTAAGAACAAAGCGCCCGATCGGGCGCTTTTCACCGTTAATCGAAACGAATGAGTACCTTAGCAGAGACATTTTTGTCTGTGGCGATAATCAACGCGTCTTCAATTTGCTGTGGCGGGAACTCGGCGCTGATAAGCGGGCGAGGATCGACGCGCCCATCTTCCAGCCAGCGTACCGCGGTGATGAACTCACCGATAAAGCGAAATGAGCCGACCCAGTTGAGTTCTTTAACCAGCATCGGCGACACCGGCCAGCTTACCGGGCTGGCGCCCATACCCACCTGGACAATGGTGCCGGCAGGTCGGGTGAAATCGACGGTGGATGCCACGGCAATCGGCGCGCCGGAGGCCTCAAACACGACATCAAAGTAGCCTTTATGCTGCTGATAATGGGCGACCTGTTCTTCATCGCGCGGATCCATCACCGCCGTGGCCCCCATCTGGCGTGCCAGTTCCAGACAGCGTGGGCTGAGATCGGACGCCACCAGTTCAGATGCCCCGGCACTGCGCGCCGCCGCGAGGATCAGGCAGCCAATGGGGCCTGCGCCAATCACCAGAACGCGTTTGCCGGTCAACTGGCCCGCCTTTTTTACCGCATGAATGGCGACCGCCAGCGGCTCCGAAAAAGCCATCACGTTTGCAGGTACGCGGCTATCGTAAGGGATGCATTGCTCCGGTTTTACCACCACATACTCAGAAAAGCCGCCATTCACATGTGGATTGAACTGCGCGCTGCCCATAAAGCGCATGGAGCCGCACAGATTTTGATGGCCGGAAAGGCACATCTCGCACTGATTGCAGGGGCAAGACGGGTTTACCGCAACCGTCTGACCTACTTTCAGCTCGCTGCCTGCGGGCACTTTGCTGATCACGCCAACAAACTCATGGCCAATCACCATCGGATGTTTGAGGACAGACATCCCCGCGCGGCCATGCTGATAGTAGTGAATATCAGAGCCACAGATGCCGCCGCAGGCGACTTTCACAACGACGTCATGTTCACCGTGCTCGATTTCACGTGATTCAAAACGTACGTCTTTTTCCGCATGGGCCAGACAAGCGTTACAGGTTATTTTTTCCATTTTGATAATGACCTCATTATTTGTTGGCAGTTGCCGGATTAATGGCATTCTTATCCGCGGTGTCGGCATTCTTTTTTTCAGGCAGGATCACTTCAATTTTACCCACCAGGAATATGTAGGCTAATAAGCCCAGTCCGGCGACGCCTGCGATATACCACATGGCATACTGGAAATTTTGCGTGCGCTGAAGAATAACCCCAATAACAATTGGGCTAACGATCCCCGAAAGGTTGCCGCAAATATTTAAAAAGCCGCCCATGGTGCCGAGGAAATTACGGGGGATCACATCGCTCCAGACCACCCAACCCAGGTTTGAAAAGGCGTTAGCAAAGAACGCAACAGACAAAATAACAATCGCAATAACCGGCTGGTTTTCAAAGAAGTTCACCAGGCCAATAATCATGGTGACGCACAGGCCTGCCATAACGGGTAATTTTCGGGCCAGCGTTCGGGATTTGCCTTTTTTCAGCAGCATGTCGCTTAACGTGCCGCCACAGAGCACCCCAAGCATCGCCATAATATAGGGCAGCATGGCACCCATCCCGGCTTTGGAAATAGAGAGATGCAGCCCTTTTTCCAGGTAAACAATAAACCATGTCAGGAAGAAATAGAGCGTAGACGAGCAGGCAAATTGGGTGATGAACAGACCCCAAATCGTTTTTTTACTGAGGAAGAATTTTATATCTTGCCAGCTGATTTTTGCACTCACGGAGGATTGGTTCACCGAGCCATAGCCGCCGCCCGCTTTGATGTAATCCAGCTCGGCCTGGTTCACAGCGGTGCTGTGTTGTGGATCGCGGTAATACATAAGCCAGTAGATGCCAAACAGAATCCCAGCACCACCGGACAGATAGAATGACATTTCCCAACCGTAGTTAGCCACAATAAAGGCGAGGGCAGGAGTCAGCAGCGCGAGACCAAGATATTGCGCACTGGAATAAATCGCGGTTGCACGGGCACGTTCATGGTCCGGGAACCAGGTGGCGATTATTTTTGTGTTAGACGGGAAGGACGGCGCTTCGGCAACACCAATTAATGCGCGGCAGGCCAGAAGCATTGCAAATGAAGCGGTTGCCGTCGCGAATAAATGATGTGAAGCGAACCCCATCATAAAGGTAAAAATACTCCACAGAATAATCGCACCACCGTAAAGAATACGTGATCCAATGCGATCAAGGACATAGCCGACAGGGATTTGGCTGGCAGCGTAGGCCCAGGTAAACATGGAGAAAAGCAAACCCAGTTGTGTTGGCGTCAGACTGAAATCATTCTGGATATTCGAACCAGCAACGGCAAGATTGGCGCGATCCATATAATTAATTGCAGTCACAATAAACAGCAATGTGAGAATAAAGAGTCGTTGTCTTGAAGCCTTCATAATAATACCTGTGTTATATCGGCATGCATCGAGGAGAACACATGCCATCAATTTTAAAGGCGAGTAGGTAGAGTACGGGCGGTTTATAACACTGCGAGCCAGCCGCCATCGACGTAAATAATTTGCCCGTTGATATAATCTGATGCTTTGGATGATAAGAAGACGGCGGTGCCGATGAGCTCTTCCGGACGACCCCAACGCTGGGAAGGGTTGCTGCTTTTCACCCAAGCGTCGAACTGCTTGTCTTCGATAAGCGCGGTGTTCATGTCGGTCAGGATGTAACCCGGCCCAATGGCGTTGGTCTGGATATTAAACTGCGCCCATTCTGCGGCCATCGAACAGGTGAGCATTTTGATGCCGCCTTTTGCCGCCGTGTACGGGGCCACTGTCGGGCGGGCCGCCTGGCTGGTGAGCGAGCCGATATTAATGATTTTGCCGCCGCTGTTGCGGGCAATCATCCGTTTCGCCGCCGTGCGGGAGACCAAAAACGCGCTGGTCAGGTTGGTATCGATCACCTTCTGCCAGTTTTCCAGCTCCAGTTCGACCATCGGTTTGCGGTACTGAATACCGGCGTTATTGATCAGGATATCAACACTGATCCCCTCAGCATCAAGTTTGCTAAAAGCCGCCTCAATCGCCTGTTCATCGGTGACGTCGAACGCCACACCATGTGCGTCGTAGCCTTTGCTTGTCAGCGTATCCACGGATTCGGCCAGCAGCGTGTCGCGAATATCATTCAGGATGACCCGTGCGCCCGCAGCGGCAAGGCCCTCTGCGTAGGCAAAGCCCAGTCCACGTGCAGAACCCGTTACCAGCGCCGTTTTCCCGGTTAAATCAAATAAAGCGGTCATGTTGTTTCCTCATTCGTTTAATTTGTATGACGACTGTCTTATTTAAGGTTGAATTTTCGCCCTGATAAAATCAACAGTTCACCCATTAATTTGCAACAAGGATCACAAACAGCTCCACGTGGCGAGCGCTTTAATTCAATTAATTAATTGAATTATAAATATATATTGAATTTAAATTGAATGCAATTTGATCACTGTCACAGAATGGCGCTCGCAGCGTTCCTCTGCAAAAGAAGCGTGATATAACAGTGTTAAGTTGTAGGACAACTTACAAATATGCGTCATGTCATCCACAACGGTATGACATGCGGTAAATTCGCTGAGTTGAGGAGTGAAAGTGAGTAACCTGAAAATTACCAACGTGAAAACGATTCTGACGGCGCCGGGCGGCATTGATTTGGCGGTCGTTAAGATAGAGACCAACGAGCCGGGGCTGTATGGGCTGGGATGCGCGACATTTACCCAGCGTATCTTCGCGGTAAAAAGCGCGATCGATGAGTATATGGCGCCTTTTCTGATTGGCAAAGATCCGACGCGTATTGAGGACATCTGGCAGTCGGGCGTGGTGAGCGGCTACTGGCGCAATGGCCCGATCATGAACAATGCGTTGTCCGGCGTGGACATGGCGCTGTGGGATATCAAAGGTAAGCTGGCGGGGATGCCGGTTTATGACCTGCTGGGCGGCAAATGCCGTGATGGGATCCCACTGTACTGCCACACCGACGGCGGTGATGAAGTGGAAGTGGAAGATAACATCCGCGCCAGAATGGAAGAGGGCTACCAGTACGTTCGCTGCCAGATGGGGATGTACGGCGGCGCGGGGACCGATGACCTCAAACTGATCGCCACGCAGCTGGCGCGGGCGAAGAACGTTCAGCCGAAGCGTTCACCGCGCAGCAAAACGCCCGGCATCTACTTTGACCCGGACGCCTACGCCAAAAGCGTCCCACGTCTGTTCGACCACCTGCGTAACAAGCTCGGCTTTGGCATCGAATTTATTCATGATGTGCACGAGCGCGTCACCCCGGTGACCGCCATTAACTTGTCCAAAACGCTCGAACAGTATCAGCTGTTTTATCTTGAAGATCCGGTGGCACCGGAAAACATCGACTGGCTGAAAATGCTGCGCCAGCAGTCTTCCACTCCGATATCCATGGGTGAGCTGTTTGTGAATGTGAATGAGTGGAAGCCGCTCATCGACAACAAGCTCATCGACTACATTCGCTGCCACGTGAGCACCATCGGCGGCATTACGCCGGCGAAGAAACTTGCTGTCTACAGCGAACTGAACGGTGTGCGCACCGCATGGCACGGGCCGGGCGACATTTCTCCGGTCGGGGTCTGCGCCAATATGCATCTGGATTTGAGTTCACCGAACTTTGGCATTCAGGAATATACGCCAATGAACGACGCGCTGCGTGATGTCTTCCCGGGCTGCCCTGAGATTGACCACGGTTATGCCTATCTGAACGATAAGCCGGGTCTGGGTATTGACATTGATGAAGCCAAAGCGGCGAAATATCCGTGCGAGGGGGGGATCCCGTCCTGGACAATGGCGCGCACACCAGACGGTACGGCCTCAAGACCGTAAGCAATGAAGGCCCGGCTTGCATCTGCCGGGTCTTATTCCCGACGTCCTGATGGACTCCGTTTTAGAAACAGAAATTATTGTATATTGAGGCTGCTTTTTAATCAGTGGTCACTTCTCTATAAAGAGCCTGAATACGGCATATCTGTGAGGGACTGTACCCTGTCGCGTCTGCCGTTTCCCGGATACTCAGCTTCTTAATCTGGCGGCAGTACAGGACTTTTTGATGCCGTTCTTGATCGGCCTGCTTACCCCGGTATTTTCCCTGCGTATGGGCCCTCTCAATCCCCTGTTTTTGCCGCTGACGGCGACTCAGCCAGTCCTTATGCGACATTGCGGCCATCAGATCGATAAGCATATTATTGATGGCGGTTATAACGGCGCGTGTGATCGGGTCAGCCTGCGAGGGGTCTTCATCCGACAACGCCAGCCATGAGGTGGGCACATCCAGGCTGACAATCCGAAGCTCGTGTTGTTCTATCTGCTTTTTCAGCGTCATCCAGTCACTGTTGCTCAGACGGGTCAGGCGGTCTATCTGCTCGACCAGCAAAATATCATTGTGGTGACTGTCCATCAGCAAGCGTCCCAGTTCCGGGCGGTCAAGTTTTGTACCGCTGATATTCTCCCGGTAGTAACTGGCTATTTTATGTCCCCGCTCCTGAACGAACTGCTCCAGCATCTCTTTTGCCCGATCGACGAACTGATCTTCCGTCGATGCCCTCAAGTAAGCTCTGATGAACATTTTTTCACCACATTATCGCATTTAGGTTATTGCATTTATTCTATCGCATATAGGTTATGTCATTTGACGTGCACCGTCACATTTTGGTTATGGCGTCAGGGCGTACCCTTATGCGATAAGCATTTTTGTTAAAAATTCCGAACCGAATAATTTATGAGGGAAACTATATGGCAAGGAGGTAGATTCTTTCTCTGTCGGAAAGAGAATCAATACTGGCATTGCCAGATGATGAGTTAACGCTGACCCGAATGGCCTATTTCAGTGAGCATGATCTGGCACTTATCAGTGCTCACCGTAAACCTGCCAGCCATTTTGGTTTTGCCGTCCTTCTTTGCTACCTGAAAAATGTCGGCTTTGCTCCGGATAAAAAAATCCCACCCTCTGATGCGCTGCTGAAACATATCGCCAGCAGGCTAAAGCTTACCGAGGAACTCTGGCCTGCTTACCTTTCCGGCAGGGATACGACCCGGCGTGAGCGTTTAACCGAACTGTACCGCTATCTTGGCGTTAAGGCGTTCACCGGCAAAATACAGCAGGACTGTATTACGCACCTGTTGTCGATGGCGACGCGCACCGATAAAGGTATTCTCCTGGCCGAAGAGTTACTGGTCTGGCTCCGGCAGAACAACGTGATAATTCCCGCGATTGATGTCGTGGAGCGTACCTGTGCGGAGGCCATGGCTGGCGGAGATAAAATCGTATTTCAGACTCTGAATGCCCCGTTAACTCCGGCGCACAGGAATGCCCTGGATCGTTTACTTGAGTCATCAGATAATCAGCCTTCCAAGCTGACATGGCTTCTGCAACCGCCGGGTAAAATCAATGGTAAGAACGTGCTGCAACATCTTGATCGGCTCAGCAGCATTGAATCGCTGGCATTACCTGAAGGTATAGATCGTACCATTCACCAGAACCGGTTGCTGAAACTGGCGCGTGAAGGCCGAAAGATGAGCAGCCGGGATTTGACCCGATTTTCAGCAGCCCGCCGTCATGCGATCCTGGTCTGCGTGCTGGAAGAAGCCAGGGCCACACTGACAGACGAAGTGATTGAGCTGCATGAGCGAATGCTGAACAGCCTTTTCAACAAAACCAAAAGAACACAGGCTGAGCGCCTTCAGCAGACCGGAAAGCTGATCCAGTCCAAACTGAGGCAGTACATCGATGTTGGTCAGGCGCTGTCTGATGCCCGCGACTCCGGTGGCGATCCATGGCTCGCAATAGAAAACATACTCCCGTGGCCTGAATTTGTCGCCAGTCTGGAGGAAACACGCCATCTCGCCAGAAAAAATAATTTTGACCCGCAGCATAATATTACTGAGAAATACAGCACATTACGGAAATATGCCCCGCGCATGTTGTCCGCTTTACAGTTAGTCGCAACCCATTAACGACACTATCAGCATATTCAAGGCGTTTGCCGGCATCAGGGAACGGGGAGTTCCATCAGCACGACTTTGGTGAATCTGATCGTTCTCATAGGGCTTTCTTTTATGCTCCAGCAATCTTCCGGAGATACCTCGGGGATACTTTACAGATGGAAATACGGGTAATTGCAGGTCAGTATCGGCTGTTTTAAAAATCATTAACTAACTGTTTTTCAATGAAAAATGCGAATAGTTATTGATCTGGACACTAATTAACAATTGATGATTTTGCCAACAGTACACATAGCGCGATATACTAAAAATTCTCGCAGCAACTGAACGTTGAGCCTATGAAATACGATACATCCGAGCTTTGTGACATCTACCAGGAAGATGTCAACGTCGTGGAACCACTGTTCTCTAACTTTGGGGGGCGGTCGTCGTTTGGCGGACAAATCATTACGGTAAAATGTTTCGAGGACAACGGGTTGCTGTACGATCTGCTCGAACAAAATGGCCGTGGTCGCATTCTGCTGGTCGATGGCGGCGGCTCTGTCCGTCGTGCGCTGGTTGATGCC
The DNA here is from genome assembly GCF_047467975.1 of Citrobacter sp. C348. NCBI lineage: Bacteria > Pseudomonadati > Pseudomonadota > Gammaproteobacteria > Enterobacterales > Enterobacteriaceae > Citrobacter > Citrobacter sp. C348. The sequence goes on from NZ_JASJUJ010000014.1 coordinate 53,573, forward strand.
GAACTGGCGCGCCTGGCGGTACAGAATGAATGGGAAGGTCTGGTCATCTACGGTTCAGTACGCCAGGTAGACGATCTGGAAGAACTGGACATCGGTATCCAGGCAATTGCCGCTATTCCGGTGGGTGCCGCAGGTGAAGGCATTGGAGAAAGCGATGTGCGCGTCAACTTCGGTGGCGTGACGTTCTTCTCCGGCGACCACCTGTACGCCGACAATACCGGGATGATCCTCTCCGAAGACCCGCTCGATATCGAGTAATCGAAAAAGGCCATCAGCAAATTTGATGGCCTTTTATTTTCATTCATCCGATTTGTAGTGGATGACTTTCACATCATAATTCCCAGCTCTATCTTCAACAACGACACTCATCATCTCGCGACTTGCAGGATAAGATTCAACGTATGCGTTTAATTTTTCCTGTGCTCTCTGAACATCACTCTTTGGTATCCCCGTAAAAACTATTTCACTGCGTTGAAGATGGCTACCTTCATCTGCATGGCTTACAAAAAACCAGTCGCTGGATACCCTTGGAACCTGTTTAAGAGGTTCTGGCGTTAACAGCTGATAAATTAATAAATCCTTCTGCACATAGTTTTTTTTGTAAAGATGCTCATCATGAAATAACAATACAACAGCGCAAAGAAAATTATAAAGCCAATAATAACACCTGATATACGAGACATCATATGCGGAGTTCCCAAACATAATCAGGATTTGCAACAGGTTTTATTACATCCATAAATAAAGGTAACTCCCCTGAATAGGGTTCATGTTTCGTCCCCTTATCTAAGGGATCGGGAAACAGTAACGGAATGACGCTTTTATTCTTAAATTCACCAACCGGACCATAGAAGTCCCATATACGATAAGCCTTTTCTTTCGAACATATCTGAAGATAAGAGGTGTAATCTGCATAATTTACTGCTTGGTAAAAACCAAATAAATTCGATACCAAATCTTCGGCACTATAGCCACTATCGGTTAAATAAACGTAAGGCCAAAAATCCTGTAAGGATTCAAAACGATGTGACGTACTTAAGAAAATCGATAAAGCAATACCTTGCAGAGTTCGTTCCTGCAATCCTCGTCGCACCATAAATCTACGGTATATGCCGGTATTAATATTTAGGCTATGAATACTTTTGGACATACTTTGATGGTAATTTACTTCATAATATTCGCTATCACCACCACGAACCCTTGTCATTTCAAACCATAGCTTTTCAGCTCCAGTCGGATTGGCATGACCTAAATCAATCCATCCTAGATTCTCTGTATAGATAAGACCATATCTAATATCTCTGGTGATAAATCGATCCGAATTATCAATAATATCGTTTCTTTTTGTCATATCGTATTCTTTGAGATTTGAGAATCACGATATCCTATAGTCTACATAGTAAAAAGGCATCCATAATGGATGCCTTTTTCAAGAAATCAGAATTAGACTTCTTCCATACGACCTAAAAGGGCATGCAGACGATCCTGCCAGCCGCTCTGCTGTTCTTTCAGGCTGTTGTTCTCACGCTCCAGCTCTTCACGCTGCTGCTGTGCAGACTGAACTTCCTGCGACAGTGAGTTGTTTTTTTCTTTCAGCTCTTCGATTTCCATCTGCAACAGCGTGATGGTATCAATCGCCTGCTGTACTTTTGCTTCCAGTTTCTCAAACACTTCTAATGACATCGTCATACCTCTCCTGAATTGCAAGGCGTTGATGGATATAAATCCTCGTCCCGATAACGGTGACGCCTTAATAAAAACGCGCGTTCTCTACTTAGCACCGATTGTATGAAGCCGCGCCATCCCTGTCCAGCAGCATCCCGCGTAGATTGCGGTTTGCAACACTTTTAATCCTTGTCCTGGCGACAAACACCCTATAGCTCAAAAGTGTTAACATATTGGTTAATGAAATGATTCAGCTCACACTAATTATGTATTACAAATGCCTCGTTATGGCGCGAAAACGCTCATTTTGTTGATGCAGTACACACATTTCAATTTCGATATTTCTCGTTTTTGCTCGTTAACGATAAATTAACAGTGTGCCTACCGGGCTCCGGGGATGTCAGTGACCTTCTCGCACACAATAAACATTAATCTCTCTTCAGGATCCGATTATGAGTCAAACATCAACCTTGAAAGGCCAGTGCATTGCTGAATTCCTCGGTACCGGGTTGTTGATTTTCTTCGGTGTGGGCTGTGTCGCTGCACTCAAAGTCGCTGGGGCGACTTTTGGGCAGTGGGAAATCAGTATCATCTGGGGTCTGGGGGTAGCGATGGCTATCTATCTGACAGCAGGCGTTTCTGGTGCACACCTGAATCCGGCGGTCACAATCGCACTTTGGCTGTTTGCCTGCTTTGATAAGCGTAAAGTCGTACCTTTTATCATTTCACAAATTGCCGGCGCCTTTTGCGCAGCAGCTTTGGTTTACGGGCTTTATTACAATCTTTTCATCGATTTCGAACAAACCAACCATATCGTGCGCGGTAGCGCTGAAAGCCTCAATCTGGCAGGGACATTCTCAACATATCCAAACCCGCATATCAATTTTGTGCAGGCCTTCGCAGTTGAAATGGTCATTACCGCTATTCTGATGGGGCTGATTTTGGCACTGACCGACGATGGTAACGGTGTGCCACGTGGACCACTGGCGCCACTGCTGATCGGTTTATTGATCGCAGTTATTGGTGCCTCTATGGGACCACTGACCGGTTTTGCAATGAACCCGGCACGTGACTTCGGACCGAAACTCTTCGCCTGGATGGCTGGATGGGGTGAGATTGCCTTCACGGGCGGTCGCGATATTCCTTACTTCCTGGTACCGGTGTTTGGCCCGATTACCGGCGCGATTTTGGGCGCATGGGCATATCGCAAACTGATTGGTCGCCATTTGCCGTGCGATGTCTGCGCGATTGAAGAGAAAGACGTCGCGGCCAACACTCAACAAAAAGCTTCGCAGTAATGTGACTACGGGACAAAAATCATGACTGAAAAAAAATATATCGTTGCGCTCGACCAGGGCACTACCAGCTCCCGCGCGGTCGTAATGGACCACGATGCAAATATTGTTAGCGTTTCACAACGCGAATTCGAGCAAATCTACCCGAAAGCCGGTTGGGTAGAACACGACCCGATGGAAATTTGGGCGACTCAAAGCTCTACGCTGGTAGAAGTGCTGGCGAAAGCCGATATCAGTTCCGACGAAATTGCCGCGATCGGGATTACCAACCAGCGCGAAACCACCATCGTCTGGGAGCGTGAAACCGGTAAACCTATCTATAACGCCATTGTCTGGCAGTGTCGTCGTACCGCGGATATTTGCGAGAAACTTAAGCGCGACGGTATGGAAGACTATGTCCGTAACAACACCGGGCTGGTCATTGACCCGTACTTCTCTGGCACCAAAGTGAAGTGGATCCTCGACCACGTAGAGGGCTCGCGTGAGCGCGCTCGTCGCGGCGAACTGTTGTTTGGTACCGTGGACACCTGGCTTATCTGGAAAATGACTCAGGGGCGCGTACACGTAACGGATTACACCAACGCCTCACGTACCATGCTGTTCAACATCCATACCCTGGACTGGGACGACAAAATGCTGGACGCACTGGACGTCCCGCGTGCCATGCTGCCGGAAGTGCGTCGTTCTTCTGAAGTCTACGGTCAGACCAACATTGGCGGTAAAGGCGGCACGCGTATTCCTATCTCGGGTATCGCGGGTGACCAGCAGGCCGCACTGTTCGGTCAGCTGTGCGTGAAAGAAGGGATGGCGAAAAACACCTACGGCACCGGCTGCTTCATGCTGATGAATACCGGCGAGAAAGCCGTGAAGTCTGAAAACGGGCTGCTGACCACCATCGCCTGCGGTCCGACCGGGGAAGTAAACTATGCGCTGGAAGGCGCGGTGTTTATGGCCGGCGCATCCATTCAGTGGCTGCGTGATGAAATGAAACTCATCAGCGATGCGTTCGACTCCGAATACTTCGCCACCAAAGTGAAGGACACCAACGGTGTGTACGTCGTTCCGGCATTCACCGGTCTGGGTGCGCCATACTGGGACCCGTATGCGCGTGGTGCCATCTTTGGCCTGACCCGTGGCGTTAACTCCAACCACATCATCCGTGCAACGCTTGAGTCTATCGCTTATCAGACCCGTGACGTGCTGGAAGCAATGCAGGCCGACTCCGGTATTCGTCTGCACGCGCTGCGTGTCGACGGTGGCGCGGTCGCCAACAACTTCCTGATGCAGTTCCAGTCCGACATTCTTGGCACCCGCGTTGAGCGCCCGGAAGTACGTGAAGTGACTGCACTGGGTGCCGCATACCTGGCAGGTCTGGCCGTTGGCTTCTGGCAAAACCTGGATGAACTGCAGGAAAAAGCGGTCATCGAGCGTGAATTCCGCCCAGGCATCGAAACCACCGAACGTAACTTCCGTTACAGCGGCTGGAAAAAAGCGGTTAAACGCGCCCTGGCGTGGGAAGACCACGAAGAGTAACCCGTCATTGCCGGATGGCACGGCCTACTGATACGAATCTGACGTAGGCCGGATAAGACGCGTTAGCGTCGCCATTCGGCAATATCTTCGTGCGGGGCAATCCCGCACGCACATCAATAATCCCGCCCTCTCCCCTGTGCTACACTTCGCGCCATTCCTTTCTGCTACGAGTTTGCAATGAGACGAGAACTTGCCATTGAATTTTCACGCGTAACCGAAGCGGCGGCGCTGGCTGGCTATAAATGGCTGGGACGCGGCGATAAAAATACCGCCGACGGCGCAGCGGTACACGCCATGCGTATTATGCTCAACCAGGTCAATATTGACGGCACCATCGTGATTGGCGAAGGTGAAATTGATGAAGCGCCGATGCTGTTTATCGGTGAGAAAGTCGGTACCGGTCACGGCGATGCCGTAGACATTGCGGTCGACCCTATCGAAGGTACGCGCATGACGGCAATGGGCCAGGCGAATGCGCTGGCGGTCCTCGCAGTTGGTGACAAAGGCTGTTTCCTCAACGCGCCAGATATGTACATGGAGAAGTTGATTGTCGGCCCTGGCGCCAAAGGGGCTATCGACCTGAACCTGCCGCTGGAAACAAACCTACGTAATGTCGCCGCCGCACTCAACAAGCCGCTCGGCGATCTGACCGTGACGATTCTGGCCAAACCTCGCCACGATGAGGTGATCGCAGAGATGGCGAAACTGGGCGTACGTGTGTTTGCCATTCCCGACGGCGATGTCGCGGCCTCCATTCTGACCTGTATGCCAGACAGCGAAGTTGACGTGCTGTACGGCATTGGCGGCGCGCCGGAAGGTGTCGTTTCTGCCGCCGTCATCCGCGCGCTGGACGGCGACATGCAGGGCCGTTTGCTGGCACGTCATGACGTCAAAGGCGACAGCGAAGAAAACCGCCGTATCGGCGAACAGGAACTGGCCCGCTGCCAGGCGATGGGTATTGAAGCCGGTAAAGCGCTGCGTCTGGACGAAATGGCACGTAGCGATAACGTTATCTTCTCCGCGACCGGGATCACCAAAGGCGATCTGTTGGATGGGATCAGCCGTAAAGGCAATATCGCCACCACCGAAACGCTGCTGATCCGCGGTAAGTCACGCACGATCCGTCGTATTCAGTCCATTCACTATCTCGATCGCAAAGATCCTGATGTGCAGGCGCATATCCTGTAACAAATTTGTTTGATTGAGCCTTCCAGCCCTTCGGGGCTGGAAATCTTTCGTGCAACGAACGAAGATAAGGCAATCAAAGCAGACAGGAGGACACCATGGCAGATTGGGTAACAGGCAAAGTCACTAAGGTACAGAACTGGACCGACGCCCTGTTTAGTTTGACCGTGCGCGCGCCGGTTCTCCCCTTCACTGCGGGTCAGTTCACCAAGCTTGGCCTGGAGATTGACGGCGAACGCGTCCAGCGCGCCTATTCCTATGTGAATGCCCCTGATAATCCCGATTTAGAGTTTTATCTGGTGACAGTGCCTGACGGAAAGCTGAGTCCACGTCTGGCCGCGCTACAACCTGGCGATGACGTACAGGTGGTCAGTGAAGCCGCGGGTTTCTTTGTGCTGGATGAAGTCCCCGATTGCGATACGCTGTGGATGCTGGCAACCGGCACGGCGATCGGCCCGTACTTATCCATTCTGCAACTGGGCAAAGATGTCGATCGCTTTAAAAATCTGGTGCTGGTCCATGCTGCCCGTTATGCCGCCGATTTAAGCTACCTGCCGCTGATGCAGGCGCTGGAAAAGCGTTACGAAGGGAAATTACGTATTCAGACCGTCGTCAGCCGTGAAACAGCTGCAGGTTCGCTTACTGGCCGCGTTCCCGCACTGATTGAAAGCGGTGAGCTGGAAAAAGCAGTCGGTCTGCCGATGGATACCGCCACCAGCCATGTGATGCTCTGTGGGAACCCACAGATGGTACGCGATACCCAGCAGTTGCTGAAAGATACCCGGCAGATGACCAAACACCTGCGTCGCCGACCGGGCCATATGACCGCTGAGCATTACTGGTAAGGGTGTTTGCCTGAAGTCACTTTTGCCGGATGGTGGCTTCGCCTTATCCGGCCTACGGGTGACACTTTCGCCATCTGGCATTGTATTCACGCTTTGTACTTCACGTCCTGCGTATCCTTACCAAACTTATTCTCGCCCTGGGTGCCAACAAACGCGCCCAGGTCAATCAGCATGCCGACCAGAATCAACGTGGGGACAAAGCGTCCGACGACCCACGGCAAGACGCTGGGTAACATCGTCCAATTTCCTGCCAGCAGCATCCACGCCAGAATCATCAATAGCGCCCATGCGCCAGAGCGTCCCCGGTCATGCAGGCGTTTTACCGTCACCGCCGCTGTCGGCCATAACAAGCACACCAGGCAAAAAGCCGCTGTCTGAATATCGAGAAGTTTTTTACTCGCCAGCGAGAACAGAACCAGCATACCGACAATCCAGAGGCCGACCCAAATCCAGAAATCACGGCGTCCAATACGCCCTTTAATTGAGAATAACCACTGCTGTATGGTCATGTAAGTTCCTTTATTATTGCCTTCAAGAACAGTTTACCCTTTTGACAAGCCCGACAGTTTTGCTCTATGGATTTCGACTGGTGGGAAGGCGGCAAGTGAGTGAGTTCCGATGAGCTTACTCAGGTAAGTGATTCGGGTGAATGAACACAGCTAACGCACCTGCCACTTGAAAGACGACGAGTATATCGTTTTAATCGTGGTCAGTCATAATGAAAGGTACGATTGATGAAGCAAGGATTTACTCTGTTTTTATTATTGTTTTCAGCCCTGTCCGCAAGCCCTGCGGCACTGGCGGAAGAGCCCTCGACGGCAACCACGGCCCCCTATCTGCTGGCGGGCGCGCCGACGTTTGATCTGTCGATCAGCCAGTTTCGTGAAAACTTTAATACGCAGAATCCGAAGCTTGCATTAAATGAATTCCGCGCCATCGACAGCAGCCGCGATAAGGTAAATCTCACCCGCGCGGCCAGTAAGATCAATGAAAACCTGTATGCGTCATCGGCCCTGGAGCGCGGGACATTGAAAATTAAAAGCATGCAGATAACCTGGCTGCCGATCCAGGGGCCGGAACAAAAGGCCGCCAAAGCGAAAGCGCTGGAGTACATGAGCGCCGTCATCCGCACCGTAGCGCCCTTACTGACCAAAGAACAAAGCCAGAAAAAACTGCAAAAATTGCTCACCGCAGGCAAAAGTAAGCACTACTACGCAGAAACCGAGGGTGCAATTCGCTATGTCGTGGCAGATAACGGCGAAAAAGGGCTGACCTTCGCTGTTGAACCGATTAAGCTGGCGCTATCTGAAAATCTCGAAGGGTCGAATAAATGACAAAAAGCAAAGCCTTCATGATGATCAATCTCTATACTGTTTCACAGACCATGCTGCCCTGACGGGCGGCCATCTTCCTTAATTCGCTGACAAGCGTGGAGAAATGAAATGCGATATCCTTTAGTGATGGGTAACTGGAAACTCAACGGCAGCCGCCACATGGTAAACGAACTGGTTGCTAACCTGCGTAAAGAACTGGCTGGCGTTGCTGGCTGCGCAGTAGCAATCGCTCCACCGGAAATGTATATCGACCTGGCTAACCACGCCGCTGCCGGTAGCCACATCATCCTGGGCGCGCAGAACGTTGACCTGAACCTGTCTGGCGCATTCACCGGTGAAACCAGCGCTGAAATGCTGAAAGATATCGGCGCGAAATACATCATTATCGGTCACTCTGAGCGTCGTACTTACCACAAAGAGTCTGATGAACTGATCGCGAAAAAATTCGCCGTGTTGAAAGAACAGGGCCTGACGCCGGTTCTGTGCATCGGTGAAACCGAAGCAGAAAACGAAGCGGGCAAAACTGAAGAAGTGTGCGCACGTCAGATCGACGCGGTACTGAAGACTCAGGGCGCAGAAGCATTCGAAGGCGTGGTTATCGCTTACGAACCTGTATGGGCTATCGGTACCGGCAAATCTGCAACTCCGGCACAGGCTCAGGCTGTTCACAAATTCATCCGTGATCACATTGCTAAAGCTGACGCGAAAATCGCGCAGCAAGTTATCATCCAGTACGGCGGTTCCGTAAACGCAGCTAACGCAGCAGAACTGTTCGCGCAGCCGGACATCGACGGCGCGCTGGTGGGTGGTGCTTCTCTGAAAGCTGACGCCTTCGCCGTAATCGTTAAGGCAGCTGAAGCCGCTAAACAGGCTTAAGTTGTTGCAAGGGGGGCATTGCCCCCCTTGTCATCTCCGCGTTACCAATATCCCAGCCAGTGCCACCAGAAGGCACCCGTTACCCCCCAGATAGTCAGGTTGGCCACACTCATCACCAGCCCTGTTTTCCACCACTCAGCCAGCGTAACGTAACCCGAGCCAAAAATGATGGGCGCGGTGCCTGTGCCGTAGTGCGTGAGCGACATCATCAACGAGGATGAGAATCCCAGCATCAGGCCAAGCAGCGCCGGAGGCGCACCGAGACCTAATCCCGCCGCGAAGAACGCCGCGAACATCGCCGTAATATGCGCGGTAGTGCTGGCAAAAAAGTAGTGCGAATAGACGTAAAGCAGCACCAGCAGCAGCGTGGCGATACTCCAGTGAACGCCGAGATGATCGATGGCACTTCCGACGCTGGTCGCCAGCCAGCCGACCAGGCCCAGTTTGCTCAGGAAGTCCGCCATCATTACCAGCGCAGCAAACCAGACTATCGTATCCCATGCCCCACGGCATTTGAGAATATCATCCCAGCTGAGTACCCCGGTCACTAACAAAATTGATAAGCCGATTAACGCCGCGCTGGTGGGGTTGACGGTCCAGGCACTGCCCATGATCATCGCAGGAACACCCGCCCACAGGCAGAGCAGCAAAACGAAAACCGCGAGGGTGATTTTCTCTGCCAGCGCAAGCGGGCCAAGCGCATCGAGCTTTTGCCGGGCGAACTGCGGCGCGTTCGGCGTGCGGGTAATGGCCGGCGGGTAGAGCCACCAGATAATAATGGGCATCACGATCAGTGAGACGACCGCAGGCAGAAGCGCAGCGATGGCCCACATTCCCCAGGTCATATTCAGTACCCCATCCGTCCCTTTGGTCAAAAAGCTGACAATCAATGGGTTAGGCGCGGTCGCAGTAATAAACATCGCCGAGGTAATCGGGTTAATGTTGTAGTTCACCAGCGCCAGATAGCGGCCGGTAGAGCCGTTTTCCTTATCTCCCGGCTGAGACCCGAGGCTTTCGGCAATCGCCCGCATGACCGGGTGAATAATCCCACCACCGCGCGCGGTATTGCTTGGGGTTACAGGGGCTATCAGCGTTTCCGCCAGGGTTAACGCCCAGGCAATACCCAGCGTCCGTTTGCCAAACAGGGCAATAAATCCATAGCCAATGCGCGCGCCCAGCCCCGTTTTCAACAGGCTTTGCGACAGCATGATGGAGATACCGATCAACCAGATCAGTTGGTTAGAGAAACCGCTCAGCGCATCACTCAGCGCCGCAGTCGGTTTACCAGGGTGAGTGACGCCGGTCATTGCCACCAGCATAATCGCGACAATCGCGATAGCGCCAATAGGCATGGCTTTGCCAATGATGGCCGCGATAGTGCCAATAAACAGCGCCAGCAGATGCCACGCTTCGGGAGTAACGTCAGGAGGGCAAGGGATAACAAACCAGATAGTCAGGGTAATCACGATCGAGATAATGGCAGGCCAACAGCGTATAGGGGTCAATCTGTCCATGAGTCAATCCTTGAGTTTCCAGCACGCAAGTATGCACATCGATATTACCCGGTATCGACATGCAGAATGCGATTCACCTTCTCAATACATAAATTTTTACGATTACAAGACGTTATAGTTTCCCCAGTACGCTAAACCACAGATAATCCAGCGGCAGCAGAACCAGGTACGTTGCCATAGCCAGCGTAATGCACAGCAGCATTCCTGCCCGTGCAGGCACTTTGCCTAGCGCCATCGCCACCACAATTGGCGATGCCTGATACGGCAGCAACGGCGTGGAATAGCCCAGCACCTGAATCATAATCACCGACAGCAGCGGAAACCCGGTCGCATCGGCAAAGCTCTGTGCCAGCGTGGTATACAGCGCCGGAACGCCGTTGGCGGTCATAATAAAATTGAGCGCCGTGGTAATACCGGTTAACGCCAGAAAGCTGGTAAAGGGTTTATCCGCGTCCAGCGGCATCACCTGTAGCAACGCCTCCCCCACCGCGCTACCGATGCCGGTTTGCGTCACGGTGATCGCCAGCCCCAGGATCCCCGCCACGTAAATACAGGTGCGGATGTTCACCCCGCTGGAAAACTCGTCCCCGTTAATAAAACCTACCCGTGGCAACAGCGTAATGATTGCCGCCACCAGCCCGGTCCAGGCCGGACCAATACCGTGCCAGCTTTCACTGACCCACATCAGCAACACCACCGCTAACATCCAGGCCAGCCGTTTTTCATCGCGGCTCATCGGCGCAGGCGGCGTCACATCATTAGGGGCATGGGGCTTGCCGGGGAACAGCCAGCAGATCAGTCCAACCAGCAGCGCGCCTTTTAGCCAGCCGAGAACCGGCGTATGCAGCAGTAAATAAGGTAGATAATTCAGATGGATACCGTACGAACCTTCCGTTGCGCCGCTCATCACCAGGTTTGGTACGTTGGCAGGCAGAATGGTGGCGGAAAGCTGGAACGTCCCAAAACCCACGGCTAACGCCAGACCGTACCAGGCGCGGGTGCCGTCGAGAATACCGGCGCGTTTCGCCATCGCCGCGACAATCGGCATCAGCAGCGCAATACGCCCCATGTTGGACGGCATCACAAACGCCAGCGCGTAGCTCAGCAGCACCACGCTTGCGACCATTAACAGCCAGGAATCGGTCAGCCGGGACGACAACGCCCGCGCCGCCCTGTCCGCCAGTCCCGTTTTACGTATCGCGATGCCCAACACGAAACCGCTGAAAACCAGCCAGAACGCCGACGAAGCAAAGCCGCCAAAAATCACCTCCGGTGGGGCGATTTTCGCCACCATTGCGACAGAGAAGAATATCAGCGCCGTAATGAACTCCGGTAACAGCGACGTAGCCCAGAGCAGAATGGTGATGCCAACCACCAATGAAGGGATAAACAGAGGGTGCGTAAGCCAGAGCGACATGCCTGTCTCCTGTTGTTTTTTTCAACAAGAATACGGGGACAGGCACAGAGAGTAAACGCCAGATTAGGTGGGGTTACCGCAGGATCTGGCACTGATGATCCTGAATTTCCTCGGCGGAGGCGAGATTCAGCGCCAGCAAATCGCGCTGGGTCGCCAGCAGGACAAAGGATTCATCGCTCTGGCGTACCATCGCCAGCGCATAGCGGCCCATATGGTCACGCGCATCCGGTACCTCTTCCGCCAGCATCATAAACGGGCTGCGTTGCGCCAGTTCATTTTCCGTCACGCGGCGCGCCAGATACTCATGCCCGCGCAATCCGCCCGGCAAAGGCAACCAGCGGGTGCTGATTTTCGCCAGATTGTCATCCAGTCGCGTTCTAACGTCAGGACGCAGGCAAGAGATATGAATGTGGAAATGGTTTTGCGTGCGGCCAGACGGCGAGTTGATGGTTAGCGATACCGCTTTATCGGGAATTTCCTGACCGTATTTTTGGCTCATAAAACCGCGCGCTTGCCAGGCGAGCCAGAAAAAATTCGGCGTGCCTGATTGCAACAGCAGCGGGCTTTCCGTGCCGTTAATGCGGTAAGTGGGCATCAATAAGTATTGCAGAGGGCCGTTACGGTCTTTGAACACCACATACCCGGCATCCGGTTTCACCTCCGCACACGGCGCAGGGTTATGCCGTTGCAGCTGGTTCGGCAGGCATTGCTCAAGAACAATCTGGCGTAACGCATCCGGGTTACCGTTGAGTTTCCAGTAACCTATGCCCGCAGCGGCAGCGATAATCATCACCACCAGTAAAAAATAGCCTGCTTTTTTCATTACGCGTTTCCTGTATCCCATTGAGGGGTAAGCGTAACGTAAAATGATGACAAATAAAAAAGCCCGGTCGCGTTATGCCACCAGGCCTGCAAACACATCTGTGTTAGCGTTTACTGATTTGGTCAAACGTACCGCCGTTAGAGAAGTGCTCTTTCTGCGCTTTGGTCCAGCCACCAAACTCGTCGTCGATGGTGAACAACTTCAGCTTCGGAAAGGCATTTTCGTATTTCTTCGCCACGTCAGCATCACGCGGGCGGTAATAGTTTTTCGCCGCAATTTCCTGACCTTGCGGAGAATAGAGATACTTCAGGTAGGCTTCGGCCACCACTTTGCTGTCTTTCTTTTCTACCACTTTGTCGACAATAGACACGGTCGGTTCTGCGAGAATGGATTCGCTTGGCGTGACGATCTCAAACTTGTCTTTACCCAGTTCATTCGTCGCCAGCAGCGCTTCGTTTTCCCATGCGATCAGCACATCGCCAATTCCGCGTTCAACAAAGGTATTGGTAGAGCCGCGCGCGCCGGAATCCAGCACTTCCACGTTTTTAAACAGAGCTTTGACGAAGTCCTGAGCTTTAGCCTGATCGTTGTTATTGTGGTGCAGGGCATAACCCCATGCCGCCAGATAGTTCCAGCGTGCCCCGCCGGAGCTTTTCGGGTTTGGCGTAATGACTGACACACCCGGTTTAACCAGATCGTTCCAGTCATGAATCTGCTTTGGATTGCCTTTGCGTACCAGGAAGACGATGGTGGAGGTGTAAGGTGCAGAGTTGTCCGGCAGGCGTTTAATCCAGTTTTTATCGATACGGCCACGCTCAGCAATGGCGTCCACGTCATAGGCCAACGCCAGGGTAACCACATCGGCTTCGATACCGTTGATGACCGAGGTGGCCTGTTTACCGGAGCCACCGTGTGACTGGCGGATAACGACGTTATCGCCCGTTTCCTGTTTCCAGTGCGCCGCGAAGGCTTTGTTGTACTGTTCGTACAGCTCACGCGTTGGATCGTACGATACGTTAAGTAACTGAATATCTTTTGCCAAAACGCTGGTCGATGCCAGCAATAATGTTAACCCTACGCCCCATTTGTTCATCGCCCAGCTCTCTTATTTAATGTTGTGATGAGCAGAGCGTGCCAGAAAGCGATCCAAACTTTAAAGAATAAAAAAAGATTTGCTATAACGAGGGGGAATATATGGAGTCGGGTTTTTGCCTGATGGCGCTACGCTTATCAGGCCTACGATTTGCATCATGTAGGCCGGATAAGGCGCAAGCCGCCATCCGGCAATTGCAATCAGTACAGTTTTTTCGCGCAGTCCAGCCAGTCACCTTTGAACGGACGCTTCATATTCTCGATAGCATCGATGATGTCGTGGTGAACCAACTGTTCGTTCTGAATACCGACGCAGCGACCGCCATGACCTTCAAGCAGCAGATCAATAGCATACGCCCCCATACGGGATGCCAGAATACGGTCGTAAGGCACCGGGGAACCACCACGCTGGATGTGACCCAGTACGGTTGAGCGCGTTTCACGGCCGGTTTCTTTCTCGATGTAATGCGCCAGTTCATCAACGTCACACATGTGCTCGGTGATCGCCACAATCGCGTGTTTCTTACCTTTGGCGATGCCAGCTTTGATTTCAGCGACCAGATCGTCACGGCTGAATTCAACTTCCGGAACGACGACGAATTCGCAGCCACCGGCAATTGCTGCCGCCAGAGTCAGGTCACCACAGTAGCGCCCCATCACTTCAACGATGGAGATACGCTGGTGAGAAGAAGAGGTGTCACGCAGACGGTCAATCGCTTCTACCACGGTACCCAGTGCGGTGAAGTAGCCGATAGTGTAGTCGGTGCCTTTAATATCGTTGTCGATAGTACCCGGCAGGCCAATGCACGGGAAACCCATTTCAGTCAGACGTTTTGCACCCAAGTAGGAACCGTCACCACCGATAACAACCAGGGCGTCAATCCCACGCTTCTTCAGGTTTTCGATAGCCACAGCGCGCACGTTTTCGTCGCGGAATTCCGGGAAGCGAGCAGAACCGAGGAAAGTACCGCCACGGTTGATCATGTCGGACACGCTATAACGGTCGAGCTGAACCATACGGTCTTCATACAAACCCAGGTAGCCATCATGGATCCCCATGACTTCCAGTCCTTCCGTCAACGCTGCACGTACAACACCACGGATTGCTGCGTTCATGCCCGGCGCATCACCGCCGCTTGTCAACACACCGATTTTCTTAATCATGACTACCTCTGAACTTTGGAATGCAAAATGAAATCTGCTGCCGGAAGTCGATTCCGCATATCGAAACGATCCAACGAATATGCAGATAGTATAACAATCACTTCCTGCTGAATTGATTCAGGTCAGGCCAAACGGTGGTAATTTATACACAAAATGCTGGCCCTGCTCACTTTTTTACAACGAATTATGAAAGCTCAAACATCTTGCCTTCCTTGGGTACGACTGAACAGGGATCCTGATGAATAATCACATCCGATCCCGGGAAACGCCGCAAAATCGCCTGCTCAACCTGTTCAGCCACTAAATGCGCCTGAACCAGCGGCAGATTATCTTCCATTTCCAAATGAATCTGAATAAAGCGGGTCGGCCCTGACTGCCGCGTGCGAAGATCGTGAGCGCCGCTAACTCCTGGCCATGACGTCACTATATCAATAATTTCCTGACGTTCTTCATCGGGCAAGGCGCGATCCAGCAAGGATTGCACCGCCTCGTAGCCCATACGCAATGCGCTATATAGAATATAGATGCCAATCCCGAGCGCAAACAAGGCATCCGCACGATGCCAACCGTACCATGCCAGACCAAGCGCGACGAGAATAGCGCCGTTCATCATAACATCAGACTGATAATGAAGCATATCTGCCCGGACAGCCTGACTTTGCGTACGCTTTACCACCCAGCGCTGAAACGTGACCAGTATGATAGTACAAATTAACGCAATGACGGTGACGATCACCCCGACGCCCGGATCTTTCATCGGCGTCGGTTGGACGAGATGCTGAATACCAGTCAAGAATAAAAATAGCGCCGAGCCAGAAATAAACATGCTTTGCGCCAGCGCCGCCAGCGATTCTGCTTTCCCGTGCCCGAACGTATGTTCATCATCGGCTGGCTGTAAGGAATAGCGCACCACCAGCAAATTGGTTAACGACGCGGCGATATCGACCAAAGAGTCCACCAGTGCCGCCAGAATACTCACCGACCCGGTGTACCACCACGCAAAAATTTTGATCAAAAGTAACAGCGAAGCCATCACGGTTGCCGCGATAGCCGCCCGGCTCACCAGCCGCCCATAAGTTTGATTCATAAACACTCCCGTCAGGATATGCCGCTAGTATAACGGATGAACTAAAACAGTCAGGCAATAAGAAAGTGTCAAATTTTGGGCAAAAAAAAACCACATCATGTGGGGGAAGACAGGGATGGAATGTTGCAGCAATACGTCACCTGAATACGTTTTATTCTGAATTTTTAAGGCCTCTCTGTAACACTTCTAATCCTCATTTACTTTAGGTGTACGATAAACACTCAATCAACATATCTTGAGGGATTAAGATGCCGTATTACCCTAATTCTATTGACTGGAAACCGATCCAAGAAGGAGGTCTGCGTAGGTTAAGGCTTGGCGAGATAAATCTTGCAAACTCGCTCTTTGGCTTCAGCATTCTTTACCATCAGGTTTGGGTTCATCTGGAAAGTTATCTTCCTTTTGATACTCAAAACCCAGGTCAGGCGATGACGCCTGACGGCGAAATGTGGTTTAGAACAATAAAATACGAAGATGATTTCTCGATGCCAACAAAACAGCCAACGCCAAATGCCCAGCATCTTTTTTTGCATGAAATGATGCATGTTTGGCAGCACCAATCTGGAATGTGGGTACGGACGCGCGGGGCGTTCTCATGGGCAGCTGATTATACATACAGCCTTAATGAAAAAAATCTACTTGATTACGGACTGGAGCAGCAAGCATCCTTAGTCAGCGATTACTGGTTGTTAAAGCATTATGGGTTTGATGGGCATAGCGATCTGTATGTTTACCGTGATTATGACCCAGAAGAACCGGAGCTGAAGTTAATGCAGAAATATGAAAAGGTACTCGGGAGCTTTCCGATATGAAGAAATCGCTCTTTTTTCTCCCTTTACTTTTATTTCTGGCCGGATGCCCAGGGAAAGGCAGAGAGGGTGCAGAGTCCGGTGAACGACGGGCGATCCACGTAGATGGCAATCGTGTTTGCTTTACCATAGATAAAAAAGATGTGTTAAACAGATATATTCTGTCAACTAATGGTAGAGAGTATAAAAAATTATTAGTCGGCGATTTTAAACATCTCTCCTACCCCGGTACCTGCTTCACGGTCAATTTAGAGAAAGGGGTTGTGTATGGTGCAAGCTATACCTTAAATGGAAAAAATCACTACTACACATTTATCACTACCCATGATGGTACTGTGTTGGATTTAGGAAAAAGCTGAGCATTATTATAAATTTACATGGTTCTACATCAAGGCAGTGAGTTACATTGAGGTCAGCCACACATAACAAAAGCTTTTATAAGCGCTAAATACCTTCTGCAAGTCGCTGTTTATCTTTGGTAGTTCACTGGAATTTTGGGCAAAAAAAACCCCCACATCATGTGGGGGAAGACAGGGATGGTGTCTATGGCAAGGAAAACAGGGTTACTACTGGGAACGTGAGTTGCTACTACTCAATAAATTCAACGATGAGCTTTTTTGCCATTGCGCTACATCACGCAGCTGCTCCATTCGTTGTTCATGTTTCTCATTTAAAACCGCTTGCTGCTCGGGCGTTAACAGGCGATACATCTGGTTGCGGACCTTGGCTATTTCAACCTGGCGGGCAACCTGCTGTTGTGCCATCTTTTCTGCCTGAGCGCGCACAGCGCTTTCATCAAAATTCTCTGCGGTGACAAGACGATGCATTGTCTCCATTTCGCTAACATTAACAGGAGGCTGCTCATGTCTGGCCTGCTGCATTAAATCTCGCATCTGTTGACGTTGATGTTCGGTTAAACTGATACCGTCAAACATGTGGCTCTGCGCATTACGTTGCGAAGAGCTTTCACCCAGGTGCCAGTGATCGCCTGTGACGACTTCAGCTGCATGGCTAAACGTACTGAGTGCCAGCGTTGAGGCCATGACGGCAGCGGTAACTTTGCCCATCACTTGCTCCCAAAATCTTTTCTGTCGCGATTCAACGAGAGACAGTTTACGATTCGGGCTGCAAACATGCGTCAGGGGGTGTAAAACAACGTAAAGTCATAGATTAGCGCCGCCTGATGTCGTAATTTCTGCCTCGGAGGTACGTAAAAAATGAATAAAATACTGCTAGTTGATGATGACCGAGAGCTGACATCCCTGTTAAAGGAGCTGCTCGAAATGGAAGGTTTCGATGTGCTGGTTGCCCATGATGGGGAGCAGGCACTGGAGCTTCTGGATGACAGCATCGATTTACTTTTGCTCGACGTCATGATGCCGAAGAAAAACGGCATTGATACACTGAAAGCACTTCGCCAGACACACCAGACACCCGTAATCATGCTGACCGCCCGCGGCAGCGAACTGGATCGCGTACTCGGCCTTGAGCTGGGCGCGGACGATTATTTACCCAAACCGTTTAACGACCGCGAACTGGTCGCGCGTATCCGCGCGATTCTGCGCCGCTCCCACTGGAGCGAACAGCAGCAGAACAGCGATAACGGCTCGCCGACGCTGGAGGTGGATGCGTTAAGCCTCAATCCGGGTCGCCAGGAAGCCAGCTTTGACGGGCAAACCCTGGAGTTAACCGGTACCGAATTCACCCTGCTGTATTTGCTGGCGCAGCATCTCGGCCAGGTGGTTTCTCGTGAACATTTAAGCCAGGAAGTGCTGGGCAAACGCCTGACACCGTTCGATCGTGCTATCGACATGCATATCTCGAACCTGCGTCGTAAGCTGCCGGAGCGTAAAGACGGGCACCCGTGGTTTAAAACCCTGCGCGGTCGCGGCTATCTGATGGTCTCCGCTTCATGATAGGAAGTTTAACCGCACGCATCTTTGCCATCTTCTGGTTAACGCTGGCACTGGTACTGATGCTGGTGCTGATGTTACCCAAGCTCGACTCACGCCAGATGACCGAGCTACTGGATAGCGAACAGCGCCAGGGGTTGATGATTGAGCAGCACGTTGAAGCTGAACTGGCGAACGATCCGCCCAACGATTTGATGTGGTGGCGTCGCTTGTTTCGTGCGATAGACAAGTGGGCGCCGCCGGGACAGCGGCTATTACTTGTTACTACGGAAGGACGCGTGATCGGCGCAGAACGCAACGAAATGCAGATCATTCGTAACTTTATTGGTCAGGCCGATAACGCCGATCATCCGCAAAAGAAAAAATACGGTCGTGTTGAAATGGTTGGGCCTTTCTCCGTCAGAGATGGCGAAGATAACTACCAGCTGTACCTCATTCGGCCTGCCAGCAGTTCACAATCTGACTTCATCAACCTGCTGTTTGACCGACCGCTGTTACTGCTGATCGTAACCATGTTAGTCAGCTCTCCGTTGCTGCTTTGGCTGGCCTGGAGTCTGGCAAAACCGGCACGTAAGCTGAAAAATGCGGCGGATGAAGTGGCACAGGGTAACCTGCGTCAGCATCCTGAACTGGAAGCCGGTCCGCAAGAATTCCTGGCGGCAGGCGCCAGCTTTAACCAGATGGTGACGGCGCTGGAACGCATGATGACCTCACAGCAACGCCTGCTGTCGGACATCTCTCACGAGTTGAGAACGCCGTTAACGCGTCTGCAACTGGGGACCGCTCTGCTGCGCCGTCGTAGCGGCGAGAGCAAAGAGCTGGAGCGTATTGAAATGGAAGCGCATCGACTGGACAGCATGATCAACGATCTGCTGGTCATGTCGCGCAATCAGCAGAAAAACGCGCTGGTCAGTGAAACCGTGAAGGCGAATCACCTGTGGGGTGACGTGCTGGATAACGCCGCCTTTGAAGCCGAGCAGATGGGCAAATCGTTCACAGTTAACTTCCCGCCAGGGCCGTGGCCGCTGTACGGTAACCCGAATACGCTGGAAAGTGCGCTGGAGAACATTGTTCGCAACGCCCTGCGCTACTCACACACCAGGATTGAAGTGGGCTTCGCGGTAGATAAAGACGGGATTACCATCACCGTGGACGATGATGGTCCGGGCGTGAGCCCCGAAGACAGAGAACAGATTTTCCGTCCATTCTATCGTACCGATGAAGCGCGCGATCGCGAATCTGGCGGTACTGGTCTGGGTCTGGCAATTGTTGAAACCGCTATTCAGCAGCATCGTGGCTGGGTCAAGGCCGAAGACAGCCCATTGGGTGGTCTGCGCCTGGTGCTCTGGCTGCCGCTGTATAAACGTGCGTAATTGTGCCTGTTGCGCCGGATGACGATGCTAACGCATCTTATCCGGCCTACAGGTTCAATAATCGCCTTATTTTCCCCACAATCTTCGCGAATTATCTTCGATCTTGCCGCTTAAGCGGCGTTTTTGCATGGTTCTGGTCCAGCTCTTTGACAGTCCCGCCGCCGACAGCAAACGATGATACTGGTCGTCGTCAAACGGCATATGCCAGGCTATGGCGATGGCCTCCTGTACGCTGACGTCGCTCACGCGAGACGCCAGCACCAACGGCGCATCTGCTGATACCATGCCTGGTGCGATAACGCTGCACAGCCAGCCGGTCTTACCCGCATCCTGCATCTGACTTGCCATGTCGCTAATAGCAAAATGAAAATTCAGCTTAAAGCACGGCGAGCGTGGCTGTGTGACCTGAATCAGCGCCTCACCCCACTGGAAGATATCACCAATAAAAACATTCTCTTCCGTCATGCCCTGCGTTGACAGATTCTCGCCAAAAGCGGGCGCAACAAACAACTCTGCCTGTTCAGGAAAAGCCTGTTGCCAGTATAGGTAGTGTTCACGCGGATAGTGGCACAGCGCGCGGTCCGGCCCACCGTGAATTTTCGTTTCTGCCTGTTCATCCCCTGCCAACCCTAATTCGGTCAGCATCAGCTCGCCATCGACCTGAACTTTCGCAATCGCACTGGGGCGGCTTCCCGTGTAATCCCGAATCTTGCCTGCAAATACATCAACCGGATATCGCATCTGTTCCCTCTCCCGATAACTTTTCCCCATTACACCCTATTTATTCTACCCTATTCGCTCAAAATGAGAGCACGGTTGGTGTGAAACGTAGGGACACATGCTATCAATGTAAGTTGGTTTTGAAACAACATTTCAATTAAGGAGTCGACAACGTGACGGGTCAATCGCAATTTGCTGGCGTCTGGTGTCCTTCCATTACGCCAATGGACAATGACGGCAAGATCGATTTCAACGGTCTGAGCCAGCATCTCAAACGCCTTACCGAGGCACAGATCGACGTTATTTTGTTGATGGGCAGCATTGGGGAATTTGCCTCCTTTACGCTCGACGAAAGGCTGCAGCTAATCCGTGAGGCCCGTGCCATGAGCTCGCTGAAGATGGTCGCCAACGTCTCATCCACCTGCCAGAGTGATGTGCTACTGATGGCGCAGGAAGCGTATCACGCGGGATACGATGCCGTCATGATCCTGCCACCTTACTATTACGGACAAACGGCAACACAGTTGCTGAGCTACTTCCGCCAGTTAGGGCAGAAACTCAGCGGTCAATGGTTTGCCTATAACTTCCCGGCGCGTACCGGCTGTGATTTAACACCTGAGCTGGTTGCTACCCTGGCCGGGGAATTCCCGAACTTCGCCGGTATCAAAGACACCGTGGACTGCCAGTCCCATACCCGCAGTATGATTCAGACCACCCGCGCTGTACGCAAAGATTTTGCCGTACTCTCCGGTTACGACGAATATTACATCCCCAACCTGCTGGCAGGCGGCGCGGGGATTATTTCTGGCCTAAATAACGTGATGCCTGAGCTGTTTGTCCACGCACGCGAGGCGTTTAAACAGGGCGACCTGGCGGCGTTGCGTGATATTCAGGATAAGATTGGCACGTACATGTCCATCTACGCTATTGGCGAGGATTTTGTCACCACCATTAAAACCGTGGTGTCGCGTAAGTTTGGCTATTGCACCGGCGTTTCGCGTAATGCAGGTGGGAAGTTAAACGAGGACCAATGCCGAATAATTGATGAGGTGTTTGGGCGTTAATATTACCCGGCCCGCATCATGATGTGGGCCGGGTAAGTGCATCAGGCAATACAGCGTTACCGCTCTACGCCATCAGGCTGTAAGGGGCTTATTTTTTCGCCGCGAAACGCGCCGCAGCTTCGTCCCAGTTAACCACGTCCCAGAATGCTTTGATGTAGTCCGGGCGACGGTTCTGGAATTTCAGGTAGTAAGCGTGTTCCCAAACGTCCAGGCCCACGATCGGGAAGCCGGAAGCGCCAGAGATAGCCTCACCCATCAGCGGGGAATCCTGGTTGGCAGTAGAAACCACAGCCAGTTTGTCACCTTTCAGTACCAGCCATGCCCAGCCAGAACCGAAACGGGTTGCCGCTGCTTTTTCAAATTCAGCTTTGAAGTTATCAACAGAGCCAAAGTCGCGTTCGATAGCCGCTTTCAGGTCACCCTGCAGCGTAGTACCGGTTTTCAGACCTTTCCAGAACAGGCTGTGGTTAGCGTGGCCGCCTGCGTTGTTACGCAGTACGGTTTTCTTATCCGCTGGCAGCTGATCCAGTTTAGTGATCAGCTCTTCAACAGGCAGGCTAGCGAATTCAGGCAGGCTTTCCAGCGCAGCGTTCGCGTTGTTTACATAGGCCTGGTGGTGCTTGGTATGGTGGATTTCCATCGTCTGCTTATCGAAGTGCGGTTCAAGGGCATCATAAGCGTACGGCAGGGATGGCAGTGTATAACTCATAATCATCTCCAGTATTGTCGGGCGGCCAGTGTTAACGCCGCGTAAGCAGTTGGGTCATTATAGTTAATTAAATGATATTGAAAATGATTATCAATGCCGTACTTTTTACAGGGTCTTAATAATTCATCACCCATGTTGAAGATGTGAGCCAAATCACCCACTTAACGTGATAGCTGCCAACAAGCGTCAAATGACGGCAATCGTCAAAAGGTTAATCACCTGCATAATTTTTAAACTCGTTGTGTCGGAGGGTTCATCACCGACGATAAAAAATAACGAGGATTAAGTCATGAGTAACGCGATTACGATGGGTATCTTTTGGCATTTGATAGGCGCAGCCAGTGCAGCCTGTTTCTATGCCCCGTTTAAACAAGTCAAACATTGGTCATGGGAAACAATGTGGTCAGTTGGCGGGATTGTCTCCTGGCTTATCCTGCCGTGGACCATCAGCGCCATGTTGCTCCCGGATTTCTGGGCTTACTTCGGCTCTTTTAGCTTCTCCACGCTGCTGCCGATATTCCTGTTCGGTGCCATGTGGGGGATCGGTAATATCAACTATGGTCTGACCATGCGCTATCTCGGCATGTCGATGGGGATCGGCATCGCAATTGGCATAACGTTGATTGTCGGCACGCTGATGACCCCGATCATCAACGGTAACTTTGATGTGTTGATCAACACTAATGGCGGCCGCATGACCCTGCTCGGCGTGCTGGTCGCCCTGATTGGCGTCGGCATTGTTACCCGAGCGGGACAGTTAAAAGAACGCAAAATGGGCATCAAGGCTGAAGAGTTCAACCTGAAAAAAGGGTTGGTTCTGGCGGTGATGTGCGGCATTTTCTCTGCCGGTATGTCCTTTGCCATGAACGCCGCTAAACCGATGCACGACGCCGCTGCCGCGTTGGGCGTCGACCCGCTGTATGTTGCCTTGCCAAGCTATGTGGTCATCATGGGCGGCGGCGCGTTAGTTAACCTCGGCTTCTGCTTTATTCGCCTGGCAAAAGTCAAAAACTTGTCGATCAAAGCTGACTTCTCACTCGCCAAATCGCTGATCATCACCAACGTGCTGCTATCCGCGCTCGGTGGCCTGATGTGGTATCTGCAATTTTTCTTCTACGCCTGGGGCCACGCCAGTATTCCGGCGCAATATGACTACGTCAGCTGGATGCTGCACATGAGTTTCTACGTCCTGTGCGGCGGCATTGTCGGTCTGATGCTGAAAGAGTGGAAGAACGCGGGCCGTCGTCCCGTGGGTGTGCTGAGCCTCGGCTGCGTGGTGATTATCCTTGCCGCAAACATTGTCGGTCTGGGAATGGCCAGCTAGTCCTGCGGATTACTGAGATGACGCCACTGGCTCGGCGTCATCCCGGTTTCTCGCGTAAACACCACCGAAAAGTAGTTACTGTCCTCAAAGCCACAACGCATAGAAATCTCACCAATCATCAACTTGCTATGTTGCAGCAAATACTGAGCGTGGCAGACCCGCACCTGTCGAAGATACTGGTTGATGGTCATTCCAGTCTGGCTGCGAAACTGCTGACGCAGCACGCGCTCGCTGCACTGCTCCCGTTGACAAAATTTATCCAGTTCAAAGGTATGCTCATGGCTGCCGGCCAGCGCGGTGATCAGCTTATCCAGCAGTGTCTCACTGGTGGTTGCCGGGAGCCTATCCGTGGCATAACGATGGCGCTTGAGAAGCGTCACCAACTGTCCGAACAACAGCTCCGCCATATCATTACATAACGGATCACGCTGCTGGCTTTCGTGTTCCAGTTGGCTAATCACCTGTCGGGCCTGAGCCATACCGGCACTGCCCAGACGCCAGTGGGGCTGGCACGGTGTGCCGTTAAAACCGGGGATCACGTCGTCCCATCCCAGATTCAGCGTCAACCGCTCAGGGCAGTAGATAATATTCTGCAGGACGAGGTCGTTAACGGAGGTGTACGAATGTTTGTCTGCGGCGCGAATGTAAAACAGATCGCCACGCGTTATCCGGTACGGTCGATCGTTGAGGACATGCAGGCCATTGCCGCGCCAGACCATCACCAGTTCACAAAACTCATGAGTATGCTCGGCAAACACATCCTGCGGATAGCGATCGGCGACGGCAACAGCCTGCTGTTCGCTCGCAAAAAAGTCTGATTTCAGAAGGATTAGCTGATTCACCACCACAATATTCCCTGCCGGATGGCGGCTACGCCTTATCCGGCCTACAGATTACGTGACTCGTAGGCCGGATAAGGCGTAGCCGCCATCCGGCGTGAAGGAACATAATTATCTGAGATTCGGCGGTAAAAAACGGTGATAGCTTTCGCGTTACTGGAGGCTGCTTCTGGCCACGACGTCGCGGCCCTGGCGAATATCGCGCGGCGACCAGTTAAATTCCCGGCGAAATAGCGTCGAAAAGTGGTTACTGTCGCCAAAACCGCAGCGGTAAGCGATGTCCGTAACGCTGTCATCACTATGGCGCAATAAGTGCCGTGCTTTGATCAACCGCAGGCGATTGAGATAGCGCTGCGGCGTCAGCCCGGTTTGCTGCTTAAGCTGGCGGTGCAAGGTGCGTAAAGAGAGCGAAAATTGCTCGGCCACAGCGTCCCAGCAGACTTCGTCGGCAAAATTATCTTCCAGCCACGCCATCAGCCGGTTTAGCCGCGCATCGTTATCTGCTGCCGCTTCCATCAGACTGCTTTTGCGTAGCAGCACCAGAAGTTGCATAAACAGGATCTCGCGATTGGCCGCCGTCGGCGTATCCATCTCCTCACCAAGATGCTCTATTTGCCCCACCAAGTGACGGACCTGCTGCAATACGCCCTGATTCACGCGCCAGTGGGACGGATACTGACCGTTCTGCTCCTGAGGTAACAACTGGTTTAACCCGGCCAGAAACTGAAACGCATCAGGGGAACGATACAGTACATTTGTCAGGCACAGATTGTCAGTATGTTCATATAAGTGTCTGTCATGATCGCGGACAAAACAGACCGTCCCGCCGCTAATGGTGTAGGGCTGTCCATTGAAAACATGAATACCTGTCCCATGCTCAACTATCACAATTTCATGAAAATCATGATGATGCTCGGGAAAAGCAGTCTGGGGCAGTCGCGGTTCGATCGCCACAGGCGCTTTACCTGTCGGAAAAAAATCCACGCAATGCAGTACGGTCATGATGACTTCCTTCCAGATCAAATGAACATGGCTGCATAGTAATTAAGGGTTATGACCCTCACCTTAAATTTTTGACGCCAAAGTGCGTAAACACGGTTAATTCTTCAAGAAACGGCAGGAAAGATCGGGAAATGCGGAAGGGGTCACATCAGACAAAATCCCGCCCATTACACGAAACTGTGAACAGCATCACGTTCACCTTTGCCATGCTGCCAGCGGCTTATTGTGACTGTCACTAACAAGAAGGTACGCCGTTCCAGGGGTTCTTAGACTGAGTGCAATAAAACTCAGAAGGACCTCGCTATGACTCTTCGCCATTGTGTCGCTATCGATCTCGGCGCATCCAGCGGACGCGTAATGCTGGCACGTTACGACAGTGACCACCGCACCCTAACGCTGCGTGAAATCCACCGCTTCGTGAACTGTCTGCAAAAAACAGACGGTTTTGACACCTGGGATATCGACAGCCTGGAAAACGACATTCGCCTGGGGCTGAAGAAGGTCTGCGATCAAGGCATCCTGATTGACAGCATCGGGATTGATACCTGGGGCGTGGATTACGTCCTGATCGGTAAAGACGGTCAGCGCGTCGGTCTGCCGGTCTCTTACCGCGACAGCCGCACTACCGGCGTGATGTCGCAAGCTTTAGCGCAGCTGGGTAACAGCGAGATCTATCGTCGGAGCGGCATTCAGTTTCTGCCCTTTAACACCCTGTATCAGCTCCGCGCGCTGGTCGAACAGCAGCCAGAGCTGGTCCCGCAGGTGGCGCATGCCCTGATGATCCCCGACTACTTCGGCTACCGCCTGACCGGCGAAATGAACTGGGAATATACCAACGCCACCACTACGCAGTTGGTCAATATCAACACCGACGACTGGGATGACACCCTGCTGGCATGGACCGGCGCAGACAAAGCCTGGTTTGGCCGCCCAACGCATCCGGGGAACGTAATTGGCCACTGGATCTGCCCGCAGAAAAATCAGATCCCGGTGGTTGCCGTCGCCAGCCACGACACCGCCAGCGCGGTCATCGCTTCACCGCTGGCCGATAACAACAGCGCTTATCTCTCTTCCGGCACCTGGTCCCTGATGGGGTTTGAGAGCAAAACACCGTATGCCAACGAGGCCGCGCTGGCGGCAAATATCACCAACGAAGGCGGCGCGGAAGGACGTTACCGCGTGCTGAAAAATATTATGGGATTGTGGCTGCTGCAACGCGTATTAAAAGAGCGGCAGATTACCGACCTGCCTGCGCTTATCGCGAAAACCGAAGCGCTACCGGCCTGCCAATTCCTGGTCAACCCGAACGACGATCGCTTTATCAACCCAGTTGATATGAGCGCAGAAATTCAGGCCGCATGCCGCGAATCCGGTCAACCCGTTCCGGTTCAGGATGCTGAGTTGGCGCGCTGTATTTTCGACAGTCTGGCGCTGCTGTATGCCGACGTCCTGCAGGAACTGGCACACCTTCGTGGTCACGCCTTCAACCAACTGCACATTGTTGGCGGCGGCTGCCAGAACGCCCTGCTCAACCAACTGTGCGCGGATGCATGCGGTATCCGCGTCATGTCCGGGCCTGTTGAGGCCTCTACGCTCGGCAATATTGGCGTTCAGCTGATGACGCTGGACGAACTTAACAACGTCGATGATTTCCGCCAGGTGGTGACCGCTAACTACGACCTGACAACCTTCATCCCAAATACTGACAGTGAAATTGCCCGCTACCAGGCGCAGTTTCAATCAACACGACAGACAAAGGAGCTTTGCGCATGACCACTCAACTTGAACAAGCCTGGGAACTGGCAAAACTGCGTTTCGCCGCGGTAGGTATCGATGTCGAGGAGGCATTACGCCAGCTCGATCGTCTGCCGGTCTCCATGCACTGCTGGCAGGGCGATGATGTCGCCGGATTCGAAAACCCGGAAGGTTCGCTCACCGGCGGCATTCAGGCCACCGGTAATTATCCAGGTAAAGCGCGTAACGCCGTTGAACTGCGCGCCGATCTGGAGCAGGCACTGAGCCTGATCCCGGGTCCTAAGCGTCTGAACCTGCACGCTATCTACCTGGAATCCGATACCCCGGTATCCCGTGACCAAATCAAACCTGAACACTTTAAAAACTGGGTGGAATGGGCGAAAACGAACCAGTTAGGGCTGGATTTCAACCCGTCCTGCTTCTCGCATCCGTTGAGTGCCGACGGTTTCACGCTGGCACACGCTGACGACAGCATCCGCCAGTTCTGGATTGACCACTGCAAAGCCAGCCGTCGCGTCTCCGCGTACTTTGGCGAACAGCTGGGTACGCCGTCGGTGATGAACATCTGGATCCCGGATGGCATGAAAGACATCACCATTGACCGCCTGGCACCACGCCAGCGCCTGCTGGAAGCACTGGACGACGTCATCAGCGAGAAGTTCGACCCGGCGCATCATATTGATGCCGTCGAGAGCAAACTGTTTGGTATCGGCGCAGAAAGCTACACCGTTGGCTCCAACGAGTTTTACATGGGCTACGCCACCAGCCGCCAGACCGCACTGTGCCTGGATGCAGGTCACTTCCATCCGACTGAAGTGATTTCCGACAAGATCTCTGCCGCCATGCTGTACGTGCCGCGCCTGCTGCTGCACGTCAGCCGTCCGGTGCGCTGGGACAGCGACCACGTGGTATTGCTGGATGATGAAACTCAGGCGATTGCCAGCGAGATCGTACGCCATAACCTGTTCGACCGCGTACACATTGGCCTCGACTTCTTCGACGCCTCCATCAACCGCATTGCCGCGTGGGTGATCGGCACCCGCAATATGAAGAAAGCCCTGCTGCGTGCGCTGTTAGAACCCACTGAGCAACTGCGCCAACTCGAAGCCAGCGGCGACTACACCGCCCGCCTGGCCCTGCTGGAAGAACAGAAATCACTGCCATGGCAGGCGGTCTGGGAGATGTATTGCCAGCGTCACGACGCCCCGACCGGCAGCCAGTGGCTGGACAACGTCCGCGCGTATGAAAAAGACGTGCTGAGCAAGCGTAGCTAAAGGCGTTATCTGCCTTGTAGGCCGGATAAGACGCCCTGCGTCGCCATCCGGCAATGAATGAAACACGATTGCCGGATGGCGCTGCGCTTATCCGGCCTACGTAAGACCCGATAACGTTCGGGCAATAAACAGGAACACCGACCATGCAAAACATTACTACCTCCTGGTTCGTCCAGGGGATGATCAAAGCTACTTCTGATGCCTGGCTGAAAGGTTGGGATGAGCGTAACGGCGGCAACCTGACGCTGCGCCTGGATGAGGCCGATATCGCCCCCTTTACCGCTGATTTCCATGAAAAACCGCGCTATATCGCGCTGAGTCAGCCGATGCCGCTGCTGGCCAATACTCCGTTTATCGTCACCGGTTCCGGCAAGTTCTTCCGCAACGTCCAGCTCGATCCGGCAGCCAATTTGGGCGTAGTGAAAATCGACAGCGACGGTGCGGGCTACCACATTCTTTGGGGGCTGACCCATGAAGCCGTACCGACCTCCGAACTGCCTGCACACTTCCTTTCCCACTGCGAACGCATGAAAGCCACCGATGGCAAAGACCGCGTGATCATGCACTGCCATGCCACCAATCTGATTGCTCTGACCTACGTGCTGGAAAACAGCACTGCGCTGATCACCCGCAAGCTGTGGGAAGGCAGCACCGAATGTCTGGTGGTGTTCCCGGACGGCGTCGGCATTCTGCCGTGGATGGTGCCGGGAACCGACGAAATCGGCGAAGCAACGGCAGTTTCCATGCAGCAGCATTCTCTGGTTTTGTGGCCATTCCACGGCGTGTTTGGCAGCGGCCCGACACTCGATGAAGCGTTCGGTTTGATAGATACCGCAGAGAAATCTGCTGAAGTTTTAGTCAAAATTTATTCGATGGGCGGTATGAAGCAAACCATCACGCGCGAAGAGCTGATTGCACTCGGTAAACGTTTTGGCGTGACCCCACTGGCCAGCGCATTAGAGCTGTACTGATACCTCCCTCACTCAACGCCGGATGCGGCTTCGCCTTATCCGGCCTACAGGACGTTACCTTTAAGGAGAATATTCATGAGCTTTATGTTGGCACTGCCAAAAATCAGTCTGCACGGCGCTGGTGCGATTGGTGATATGGTCAACCTCGTGGCGAACAAGCAATGGGGTAAGGCGCTGATCGTAACCGACGGTCAACTGGTCAAACTGGGCCTGCTGGACAGCCTGTTTACTGCCCTTGATGCGCATAAAATGTCGTATCATCTGTTCGACGACGTATTCCCGAACCCAACGGAAGAACTGGTACAGCAAGGTTTTGCCGCATACCAGGACGCTGAATGCGATTACATCATCGCTTTCGGCGGCGGTAGCCCAATCGATACCGCTAAGGCAGTGAAGATCCTGACCGCTAACCCAGGCCCCTCCACGGCGTACTCCGGGGTGGGAAAAGTGAAAAATGCCGGTGTTCCGCTGGTTGCCATTAACACCACCGCGGGTACGGCCGCAGAAATGACCAGCAATGCGGTGATCATTGATTCCGCACGCAAGGTGAAAGAAGTCATCATCGATCCGAACATTATTCCGGATATCGCCGTCGATGACGCCAGCGTGATGCTGGAAATTCCGGCCTCCGTGACCGCCGCGACCGGTATGGATGCCCTGACCCACGCCATTGAAGCCTATGTCTCCGTCGGTGCACATCCATTGACCGATGCCAACGCGTTAGAAGCGATTCGCCTGATCAACCTGTGGCTACCCAAAGCGGTCGACGAGGGTCACAACCTCGAAGCCCGTGAGCAAATGGCGTTTGGTCAGTATCTGGCGGGCATGGCGTTCAACAGCGCCGGCCTGGGTCTGGTACATGCGCTGGCACACCAGCCGGGTGCGACGCACAATCTGCCGCACGGCGTCTGCAACGCCATCCTGCTGCCGATTATCGAAAACTTTAACCGCCCGAATGCCGTGGCGCGCTTTGCTCGCGTGGCGCAGGCGATGGGGGTTGATACCCGTGAAATGAGCGATGAAGTGGCAAGCATGGAAGCCATCAACGCGATCCGTGCCCTGAGCAAGCGCGTGAGCATTCCGGCAGGCTTCAGCCAGCTAGGCGTGACCAAAGAGGACATTGAGGGGTGGCTGGACAAAGCACTCGCCGATCCGTGCGCACCATGCAATCCGCGCACCGCCAGCCGCGAAGACGTCCGCTCGCTGTATCTGGAGGCGTTATGATCCGCAAAGCCTTTGTGATGCAGGTGAATGCCGACGCGCACGTTGAGTATCAGCGTCGGCATAATCCCATCTGGCCAGAGCTGGAAGCCGTACTGAAAGCCCACGGCGCGCATCACTACGCGATTTATCTCGACCAGGAGCGCAGCCTGTTGTTTGCCACCGTTGAGATTGAATCCGAAGAGCGCTGGAATGCCGTCGCCAGCACCGACGTGTGTCAGCGTTGGTGGAAGCATATGCGTGACGTGATGCCCACCAACCCGGACAACAGCCCGGTGAGCGCGGAATTAAAAGAAGTGTTTTATCTGCAGTAGTATTGTTGGCCGGATAAGGCGCTAACGCGCCGCATCCGGCACAACGCAACATAACAGTTAGTTCTGCTCAGAAACCAGAATCGCTTGGGTATCCGGCTCCAGCGCTTTAAAGATATGTGCCTGGTCCGCGGGATAACAAATGTAATCCCCTTCGCCTAACTCTTCCGGCGCTTCAGTCAGTCCCACCAGCGCCTTCCCCTGCGTCACAATAATATGCTCAACAGACCCCGGCGGATGCGGGTGTGAGATGCGGTCGGCACCCGGTTGCGTCAACAACAGATAGATATCCCGCCGTGCGCCCGGTGGACAGGCCGCCAGCAAAATAGCCTGATAATGGGCCTGCTCCGCTACCACTTTGGTCCCTTCACCCCGGCGTATCACCTGCGTTTTTTGCACCACAGGCTCCAGCAGTCGCGCAAAGGGGATATCCAGCGCCACACACAGCGACCACAGCGTTTCCAGGCTAGGATTGCCATTACCCGCTTCCAGCTGCGAGAGCGTCGACTTCGCAATGCCCGCGCGGCGGGCGATTTCTGCCAGCGACAGACCGGTACGCTGACGTTCACGCACCAGGCTTTTCGCAATCATACTGATGGGTTGGGTCATACATGACTCCATGTTCTTTATATCGAACGAATCGTTCGACTTGTAAAGCAAACTTGTTGCGTTCATTATAATGGAAATTCGTTCGATATGGCTAAAGCAGGATGAAACATTATTTTTCCAGTCTCAAAGGCGACACGATAAAAGCAATATTTTTAGTCTGTCTGGCTGTCGGCGTAGTCGGCATGTCATACGGCTCGCTGGCGATGGCTTACGGCTTCCCGCTGTGGGTGCCGTTTGTGCTCTCGATTACAGTGCTGGCGGGTGCGTCTGAGTTTATGTTTATCGGGATTGTCGCCAGCGGCGGTAATCCTCTGGCTGCTGCAGCAGCAGGATTGCTGGTGAATGCCCGCCACGTGCCGTTTGGCGTGACGGTACGCGATCTGGTGGGAACGCGGGCCGCCAGTTTCCTCGGCTGCCATATCATGAACGATGAAAGCGTGGTGTTTGGCCTGTCGCAAAAAATGCCGGAGCAGCGCAAAGCCGCCTACTGGCTGTGCGGACTGGGCGTAGCCATTGTCTGGCCGCTGGGCACGCTGCTTGGGGCGATGGTTGGCAAGCTACTGCCCGCCCCAGAAACCATCGGCCTGGATGCCGTTTTCCCTGCCATTCTGCTGGCCTTAGTGGTCCCGGCATTTAAAAACCGTACCACGCTGGTTCGCGCCTGCAGCGGTGCTGCGCTGTCGCTCGCCGCCGTCCCGTTTGCGCCGGTGGGCCTGCCGGTACTGCTTTCACTGTTTGGCTTACTGGCGAGGAAAAAATAATGGGCAACATGACGCTGTTTATCGTCGGTATCGCCGTACTCTCTCTGGGAACCTATTTAATGCGTTTAGGTGGAGCAAAGTTGGGGAGCCGTCTGGCATTTTCCACGCGCTCGCAGGCGCTGCTTTCCGATGCCGCGACGGTATTACTGTTCTCCGTCGCGCTGGCGACCACCTTTTACGAAGGTGAGCACTTTGCTGGTATGGCGCGCGTTCTCGGCGTGGGGTTTGCAGTGTTCCTCGCCTGGCGCAAAGTGCCGTTGATTATGGTGATTATCGCCGCTGCTGTGGTGACGGCGTTGTTAAGGATGGCGGGAATAAACTAAAAAAGCGCCTCAAGGGCGCTCTTTCGACAGTACTGAGGTATTTTATTTCAGCAATTCAGCGGTCATATGCACACGGTTACCGCTGTAGGCCTGAGTGATTTTATAATCGCTTGCGCCAGCACGTTCCGCCTGAGCGGCAATTTTTGCTTCAGTGCTTTCCAGAGTTGACCCGGTAGCGGTAACAGACTGAGCAGCGAAAGAACCGAAAGAGGTAGCAAGAGCGATAACTGCGACAAAAGTTTTGATGCTTTTCATGATGTAAACCCTTTAATTTAGTTGTTTGAGTAAGGCACCGTGCCTTGATGTGATAAATAATAGCGCTCACACCGCACAACTAAAAGCGGAAGGATTTGCCAGTCTTATTCAAATTATTTGAGAGATAATATGTCAGCCGAATACGATCAAAAATTGCTGTCAGGCTCGCGAAAAAAACCACTCTCTGCGGGCAGTTGGTTACTGCGTCAAGGTGAAAGGCAAAGCAAAATTTATTATTTACATCATGGCGTTGCCCGTGCGGTGTATCACGCAGACAACGGTTCAGAACGGGTGAAAGAGTTTTACTTCCCGGGTGAATATTGTTTTCTGTACCTGAACTGGCTAACCCACACCTCGGCAGATTACAGCCTGCAAATGATCACCCCGGGCGAAATCAGTGAAATCTCGCTGGCATTGCTGGATGCGCCGGAACATCAGGACATCAACACACAGCTCCTAGTCCAGCAGTTGATCTACAAAGAGAAAAAAGAACAAATGCTGCTGCTTAATACGCCAGAACAACGCTACCAGTATGTTCAGACACACTTTCCCAGTTGGGAATTGCAGCTCACTCAGCGGGACCTCGCCCACTACATTGGCATTACGCCCGTTAGCCTGTCCCGCATTCGCCAGCGCCTTAACAAAGGTTAACGCATTCGCTTTTCGCATAGATTATTGTCCCGCCACTCTTCACAAGATGGCGCGCATGATGAACGCATTTTTTCTCTCTCAGCTGCTGGCCTGCATCAGCTTTGTGCTGGATATTTCAGCCTTTCATTTCCGGCGTCGGGCGATGACGTTAGTGCTGTTGACCAGCTCAACCAGCCTGCTGGCCATTCATTTTTATCTTTTGCATCAACCCGCCGCCGCAGGATTAATGCTCATCGCCGCCTGTCGTTATGCGATAGCCATCGTGACGCAACGCCGCTGGGCCATGTGGGGATTTATGATTGGGTCACTGCTGTGTAGTGCTTATCTCTGGCAGGGAATGTGGGGCCTGCTGCCGCTCGCAGGAAGCCTGCTGATGACCTATGCGTCGTTTCAGACACAGGGTGGAAAATTACGTGGATACACATTGTGTGGCAGCCTGTGCTGGCTACTGAACAATGCCATCGTCGGCTCGCCCGTTGCTGTCATGATGGAGCTGGCATTCTCAGGCAGCATTGTGGCAGCCTGGTGGCGTTACTCCGCCACCAGACGTTCCGGATGCGTATAAATCGTCGCCCTGCCCGGTTTACAAAAACCCACCAGCGTCAGGTTACAGCGTTCGGCTACTTCTACGGCCAGTGTCGTCGCGGCAGAGACAGCAAACAGAATCTCCACGCCGCACATCGCCGACTTTTGCACCATCTCATAGCTGGCGCGACTGGAGACTAAAACGGCTCCCTGCCGCCATGTTTCGCCTTCAATTGCACGCCGCCCGAGCAGTTTATCCAGCGCCACGTGACGGCCCACATCTTCATGCCCTCCCGCCAGGTTCCCCGACGGCTGGACCCAGGCCGCTGCGTGCGTACAGCCCGTCAGTTGCCCCACGGGCTGGAAGTCGTGCAGATGCTTTAACGCGCGATCGAGGTCCGCCAGGTTAAACGTCTGAGTAAACGCCAAAGGCTGAACCGGCTTGCCAATGTCATTGAGCTGTTCCACGCCGCAAACGCCACAACCGGTACGACCGGCCAGCGCGCGTCGACGCTCTTTCAGCCCCATAAAACGGCGGCTGGACAGTTCAACCTGAACTTCTAATCCGTTACAGGAAGGTACCACTTCCATGCCGTAGATATCCTGCGGGGACTCAATAATGCCTTCAGAAAGTGAAAAGCCCATCGCAAAATGCTCAAGATCTTTCGGTGACGCCATCATCACCACGTGCGAAATCCCGTTGTACACCAGCGCCACGGGCACTTCTTCAGCGACGACATCCGGCTGAGGATGTTGCAAATCCTCGCGTTTCCAGAGGGTCAACTGGCGCGATCCCGTCAAAGTTGTCACATTTTCGATGTTTTCTTGAATAATCTTATTCACTTTCTTTTAACCATATTGGAACACACATACCAACATTGTGGTATTCTTTACAAATCCCTCCTGGACGGAGGGAAATTCACCCAATTCTGGACCTTTGCGGTCCCGTCCGCAAAGAAAAATAACAACCACTTCCCTCGCGGTCGCGATACATCTACGCGAAGGGAACGTGACAATGTCGAAACAAGGAGCGAACCATGCAGGTCAGCAGAAGGCAGTTCTTTAAGATCTGCGCTGGCGGTATGGCAGGCACCACGGCAGCGGCACTGGGTTTTGCACCCGGCGTAGCGCTAGCGGAAACACGGCAATATAAACTGCTGCGTACCCGTGAAACCCGTAACACCTGCACTTACTGTTCCGTTGGCTGTGGACTGTTAATGTACAGTCTCGGTGACGGTGCGAAAAACGCCAAAGCATCCATCTTCCATATCGAGGGCGATCCGGACCATCCGGTGAACCGTGGCGCGCTGTGCCCGAAAGGGGCTGGTCTGGTGGATTTCATCCACTCCGAAAGCCGGCTGAAATTCCCGGAATACCGTGCACCAGGCTCCGATAAGTGGCAACAAATTAGCTGGGATGAGGCATTTGACCGCATCGCGAAGCTGATGAAAGAAGACCGCGACGCTAACTACGTTGCGCAGAACGCCGAAGGCGTCACCGTTAACCGCTGGCTTTCCACCGGGATGCTGTGTGCTTCCGCCTCCAGTAATGAAACCGGCTATTTAACGCAAAAATTCTCCCGCGCGCTGGGTATGCTCGCGGTCGACAACCAGGCGCGCGTCTGACACGGACCAACGGTAGCAAGTCTTGCTCCAACATTTGGTCGCGGTGCGATGACCAACCACTGGGTCGACATTAAAAATGCCAACCTCGTTGTGGTGATGGGCGGTAACGCCGCTGAAGCTCACCCGGTCGGATTCCGCTGGGCGATGGAAGCCAAAATTCACAACGGCGCGAAGCTGATTGTGGTCGATCCTCGCTTTACGCGAACCGCAGCGGTGGCAGATTTCTATGCACCCATTCGTTCCGGTACTGACATTGCCTTCTTGTCAGGCGTCTTGCTGTACCTGCTGAATAACGAAAAATTCAACCGCGAATATACCGAAGCCTACACCAACGCCAGTCTGATTGTGCGTGAAGATTATGGCTTCGAAGATGGCCTTTTCACCGGCTATGACGCGGACAAACGCAAGTACGATAAAACCAGCTGGAACTACGAGCTGGATGAAAAAGGCTTCGCCAAACGCGATGTTACGCTGCAACACCCGCGCTGCGTGTGGAATCTGCTGAAACAGCACGTTTCCCGCTACACGCCGGATGTTGTCGAAAACATTTGCGGTACGCCGAAGGCTGATTTCCTGAAAGTCTGCGAATACATCGCTGAAACCAGCGCCAAAGACAAAACCGCGTCGTTCCTGTACGCGCTGGGCTGGACGCAGCACTCCGTGGGCGCGCAGAACATTCGCACCATGGCGATGATCCAGCTTCTGCTCGGCAATATGGGGATGGCAGGCGGTGGCGTTAACGCCCTGCGCGGTCACTCCAATATTCAGGGTCTGACTGACTTAGGCCTGCTGTCGCAGAGCCTGCCTGGTTACATGACGCTGCCAAGCGAAAAGCAAACCGAC
Organism: Citrobacter sp. C348; assembly: GCF_047467975.1. NCBI lineage: Bacteria > Pseudomonadati > Pseudomonadota > Gammaproteobacteria > Enterobacterales > Enterobacteriaceae > Citrobacter > Citrobacter sp. C348. The sequence continues at coordinate 90,280 of NZ_JASJUJ010000014.1, forward strand.
CTGCAAACTTACCTTGCGGCCAACACGCCAAAACCGTTGCTGGAAGGTCAGGTAAACTACTGGGGCAACTACCCGAAATTCTTCGTCTCGATGATGAAGGCCTTCTTTGGTGATAAAGCGACAGCGGAAAATAGCTGGGGCTTCGACTGGCTGCCGAAGTGGGATAAAGGGTACGACGTGCTGCAGTACTTCGAGATGATGAACCAGGGCAAAGTGAATGGCTACATCTGCCAGGGCTTCAACCCGGTCGCCTCATTCCCGAACAAAAACAAGGTCGTGGCTTCACTGTCAAAACTGAAGTTCCTGGTGACTATCGACCCACTCAACACCGAAACGTCCACCTTCTGGCAAAACCACGGTGAGTCGAACGATGTGGATCCGTCAAAAATCCAGACCGAAGTGTTCCGTCTGCCGTCCACCTGCTTCGCCGAAGAAAACGGCTCAATCGTTAACTCCGGACGCTGGCTGCAGTGGCACTGGAAAGGCGCGGATGCCCCAGGGATTGCCGCCACCGACGGTGAAATCCTCGCCGGTATCTTCCTGCGCATGCGCAAGATGTACGCCGAACAGGGGGGAGCGAACCCGGAACAGGTGCTGAGCATGACCTGGAACTACTCCACGCCGCATGAACCTGCTTCAGAAGAAGTGGCGATGGAGAGCAACGGTAAAGCCCTGGCTGATATCACCGACCCGGCAACCGGTGCGGTGATCGTCAAGAAAGGCCAACAGCTTAGTTCATTTGCCCAACTGCGCGATGACGGCACTACCTCCAGCGGCTGCTGGATATTTGCCGGTAGCTGGACACCGGAAGGCAACCAGATGGCGCGTCGTGATAACGCCGACCCGTCGGGCCTGGGCAACACGCTGGGCTGGGCATGGGCATGGCCGCTCAACCGTCGCATTCTGTATAACCGCGCCTCCGCTGACCCGCAGGGGAATCCGTGGGATCCAAAACGTCAGATCCTGAAATGGGATGGGGCGAAATGGAGCGGGATGGATATTCCGGACTACAGCGCCGCCGCACCGGGCAGCAACGTCGGGCCGTTTATCATGCAGCCCGAAGGGATGGGACGCCTGTTTGCTATCGATAAGATGGCGGAAGGGCCGTTCCCGGAACACTACGAGCCGTTTGAAACACCGCTGGGCACCAACCCGCTGCACCCAAACGTTATCTCTAACCCGGCTGCCCGTATCTTTAAAGGCGATGAAGAAGCACTGGGCAAAGCGGATAAGTTCCCGTACGTCGGGACGACCTACCGTCTGACCGAGCACTTCCACTACTGGACCAAGCACGCGCTGCTAAACGCCATCGCTCAGCCGGAACAGTTTGTGGAAATTGGCGAGAAGCTGGCAAACAAGCTCGGCATCTCCCACGGCGATACCGTTAAGGTCTCTTCTAACCGCGGCTACATCAAAGCCAAAGCGGTGGTGACCAAACGTATTCGCACGCTGAAGGCCAACGGTCAGGATATCGACACCATCGGTATTCCGATCCACTGGGGCTACGAAGGTGTGGCGAAAAAAGGCTTTATCGCTAACACGTTAACACCATTCGTCGGTGATGCGAACACGCAGACGCCGGAATTTAAGTCCTTCCTCGTGAACGTGGAAAAGGTGTAACGGAGACGACCTATGGCTTATCAATCGCAAGACATCATTCGTCGATCCGCCACTAACGGTTTCACCCCCGCGCCTCAGGCGCGGGATCACCAGGAGGAAGTGGCCAAGCTCATCGACGTCACCACCTGCATCGGTTGTAAAGCCTGTCAGGTGGCCTGCTCAGAGTGGAACGATATCCGCGATGAAATCGGCAGCAACGTTGGGGTGTACGACAACCCCGCCGATTTGACCGCCAAATCCTGGACGGTGATGCGCTTCTCGGAAGTGGAACAAGACGACAAACTGGAGTGGCTGATCCGCAAGGATGGCTGCATGCACTGTGCCGATCCGGGCTGCCTGAAGGCGTGTCCGGCGGAAGGGGCAATCATTCAGTATGCCAACGGCATTGTCGACTTCCAGTCCGAGCAGTGCATTGGCTGCGGCTACTGCATTGCAGGCTGTCCGTTCGACGTGCCGCGCCTCAACCCGGAAGACAATCGCGTCTATAAATGTACGCTGTGCGTTGACCGTGTTGTGGTAGGACAAGAACCGGCCTGCGTGAAAACCTGCCCAACCGGCGCGATTCATTTCGGCACCAAAGAGTCGATGAAAACGCTGGCAGGCGAGCGCGTGGCAGAGCTGAAAACCCGTGGCTACGATAACGCCGGACTGTACGATCCGATAGGCGTTGGCGGTACGCACGTTATGTACGTACTGCATCATGCCGACAAGCCGAATCTGTACCATGGCCTGCCGGAAAACCCGGAAATCAGCGCCACCGTGAAGTTCTGGAAAGGCATCTGGAAACCCCTCGCAGCGGTCGGCTTTGCAGCGACATTTGCGGCCAGCATCTTCCACTACGTCGGCGTAGGTCCGAACCGTGCGGAAGAGGAAGAAGACAATCTGCATGAAGAAAAAGACGAGGTGCGCAAATGAAACGGCGTGACACCATCGTGCGCTATACAGCGCCGGAACGCATCAACCACTGGGTCACCGCCTTCTGCTTCATGTTGGCGGCGATAAGCGGGCTGGGCTTTTTCTTCCCATCCTTCAACTGGCTGATGCAAATCATGGGCACCCCGCAGCTGGCGCGAATTCTGCACCCGTTTGTCGGCGTGATTATGTTTGCCTCGTTTATCATCATGTTTTTCCGTTACTGGCACCACAATCTAATCAATCGGGATGATATCTTTTGGGCGAAGAATATTCGTAAGATCGTCGTCAACGAGGAAGTAGGTGACACGGGACGTTATAACTTCGGCCAGAAATGCGTATTCTGGGCGGCGATTATCTTCCTGGTCCTGTTGCTGGTGAGCGGAGTGATCATCTGGCGCCCGTATTTTGCGCCTGCTTTCTCAATCCCGGTGATCCGATTCGCGTTAATGCTGCATTCATTTGCCGCAGTAGCGTTAATTGTGGTTATCATGGTGCACATTTACGCCGCCCTTTGGGTGAAAGGCACCATTACCGCGATGGTGGAAGGATGGGTAACCAGTTCATGGGCGAAGAAACATCACCCGCGCTGGTACCGTGAAGTCCGCCAGAAACAGGAAAAGTCATCTGAATGAGTATTCGCATAATCCCGCAAGATGAGCTGGGTTCGAGCGAGAAACGCACGGCGGATATGATTCCGCCGTTATTGTTCCCCAGACTCAAAAATTTGTATAACCGCCGTGCTGAGCGTCTGCGCGAGCTGGCCGAAAACAACCCGCTGGGTGATTATCTGCGCTTTGCTGCGCTGATCGCTCATGCGCAGGAAGTGGTGTTGTACGACCATCCGCTGCAGATGGACCTGACCGCACGCATCAAAGAAGCGAACGATCAGGGCAAACCGCCGCTGGATATCCACGTTCTGCCGCGCGATAAGCACTGGCAAAAACTGCTGCAATCGTTAATTGCTGAGCTGAAACCGGAAATGAGCGGCCCTGCGTTAGCGGTGATCGAGAATCTGGAAAAAGCCTCCGAGCAAGAGCTGGAGCTGATGGCCAGCGCGCTGTTCGCTTCTGATTTTGCGTCCGTCAGCAGTGATAAAGCGCCGTTCATCTGGGCCGCGCTGTCGCTCTACTGGGCACAAATGGCAAGCCTGATCCCCGGCAAAGCCCGAGCGGAATACGGTGAACAGCGCCAGTTCTGCCCGGTGTGCGGTTCGATGCCGGTCTCCAGCATGGTGCAAATCGGTACCACTCAGGGGCTGCGCTATCTGCACTGCAACCTGTGTGAAACCGAGTGGCACGTGGTGCGCGTGAAGTGCAGCAACTGCGAGCAAAGCCGTGATTTGAACTACTGGTCACTGGATAACGAACAGTCTGCGATTAAAGCTGAAAGCTGCGGCGACTGCGGGACTTACCTGAAGATTCTGTATCAGGAAAAAGACCCCAATGTCGAAGCCGTTGCCGACGACCTCGCCTCGCTGATGCTGGACGCGCACATGGAGCAAGAGGGCTTTGCCCGCAGCTCCATCAACCCGTTCCTGTTCCCGGGTGAAGGGGAGTAAGTTGTAAGATCTTCCCCCGGCAAGTGAACCAGACTGCCGGGGATTATCTTAGCGCCTGAATGACATGTTTTGGATCATTGGCAATGGCACGTAACAACGCTTTTGCTGGACCGGTCGGTGAACGACGCCCCTGCTCCCAATTTCGTAACGTATCCACGCTTACCGATATCAAATCTGCGAAACGAGTCTGTGATAATCCTGAAGACTGGCGGATTTCCTTTATTTTCATGGCGTCAATATGAAAGGTACGAGAAGGCTGCCGCGTTCCTTCAGCGATCTCATTCATCTGAATCATACTTTGAGTTAATCGCTCAAATAGTGCCTTATCCATTTACCACCCCTCATTCAACATACGCAGCAGTACTTTTTCTTGTGGAGTCAGATCATCCTTGATCCCTTTCTGATAAATCAGCAACAAACGAATTTGTGATTTCCTGATTTGATGAAAGTAGATAATCCTTACACCGCCACGTTTTCCTTTCCCTCTCGCTCTCCAGCGAACCTTTCTCAGGCCCCCTGTATCTTGTATCAGATCGCCACAATCGGGCTGAATCGTAAGGAATATCTGTAGTCTACGGTATTCATCATCATCCAGTAATTTTTTGACGTCTTCAGTAAAGATTTCCGTTTCTATGAATAACATTTTGAGTACGCCATTGGACTATATTAATAGAAATACACTATACGTCAATGGCGTATAGTGTATTTTTCTCACAATACCGAATTCAAACCGCAGAAACCAATGACGGTATTTAATCTGCGAGCCGCTTTCCAGAATCATACACGCCCCCTTTTTTCCCATTTTCATTCGTGAGTATCCAGGTTATAAACCTGTATATATATACAGATAAGGAGAATAATAAATGGCACTGGAAAACGGGATTACACAGCTGGTTGAGGCATTTATCGCCGCAGGACGCCCCTCTTCACGCGAGCAGAGTATTGATGATCGGAGAGCGGGCTACATCGCCAGTACCGTACTGGCTGGAGAAACAGAAACCCGCGTACAGGTTGAAGACATTGAACTTGATGCCATGACATTTCGCGTTGTTTCGCCGCTTAACGCCACGGGAAATCTACCCTGTATTATTTACTATCACGGCGGTTGCTTTGTCAGCGGCGGGTTTGCCACACACGATAATCAGTTAAGGCAGCTTGCCTTTTACAGCGGTTGTCGGGTGATTGCCGTGCAGTACCGTCTTGCGCCAGAGCATACGTTCCCGGCAGCTCACGACGATGCCGAAAGCGGGGCCAATATCATCTGGAAATATGCCGAGGAACTGGGCGTAGACCGCAACAGAATAACCCTTGCTGGAGACAGTGCGGGGGGGCACCTGGCACTGGTCACTGCGCTACGCCTGAAAACGGCACGTCAGTGGCAACCTGCACAGCTCATACTGATTTACCCCATGCTCGATGCCACTGCCAGTTTTGCCAGCTACGCCAGCAATGGTCAGGATTACATTATCACTCGCGACACGCTGCTTTCTGGCTACGAGATGTATTTGCCACACACCGACTCACAGCACCCGGAAGCCAGCCCGCTGTGGCGGGACGATTTCACCGGTTTACCACCGGTCCATATTATTACCGCTGAATTTGACCCGCTGTGTGATGAGGGTGAAGCGTTATATCAACGACTGCAGGAGCAGAGCGTGGCGTGCTCCTGCCAGCGCTACCTCGGCGTTATTCACGGATTTTTCCAGCTCGGAGGTGTGAGCCAGGCGGCACGGAACGCCATGCGTGACGTGGCCTGGCGTGTTGCAACACGCGAATAAAACGCGAACGGGATAGAATGAAAAACAGGGATTTGCCCCTACTCCTCTTCGTTCCCGCCTTCTTCGTAGGCACCAAACGGCTTTGCAGGTAGCACAATGTAGGTGCCTTCAAACACCACGCCCGCCGTGTCATCGCCAAAGACCTCTACCTGCATCTGGACACGCGCCTTACGGCCTCTCGCCAGACGGTCAAGATCGCCACTCAGCGAACCCAGATCGGCAATGGCCGTCGGTTTCCCGGTGATCGGTCTGCTGTAGCGGATATGCGCATCGGCGAGGATAATCGTTCCGCCCAAATGGCGCTCGCGCAGCATTAACCAGATAAGCCCCCAACCGGTTAACGTGGCCAGTGAAAACAGGCTCCCGGCAAACAGGGTGTGGTGCGGGTTTTGATTGCCGGTTTCGGGCATCGTGGTAATGAATTTTTGCCCGGTATACTGCTGAATACGCACGCCCATTTTCTCGCTCAGCGGAATATGTTCGTACCAGGCCTGCTGGAGCTGTCCACACCAGTCGCCGCGATGAAGAATATCATCCAGCGTAGCAATGGGCTTGATCATCAAAAAGTGGCGTACCGGCGTGGTTTGCGGCGTGGTGATTTCACCCTGGCTCACAAAACCCAGCTTGGCAAAAAATTCGACCGCATCTTCACGGGCGCTACAGGTTACGCGCTTGACCCCTTCCTGACGCGCCACAGATTCCAGGGTCATCGCCATCAGCGTTCCTAAGCCTTTCTCCTGCACGGACGGGTCAACGGCCATAAAGCGTATAGAGGCTTCGTTATCCGCATTGATATACAAACGCCCTACCGCGACCAGATTGCCCTCTTCATCCACCACCATCTGGTGGTGCGCCATCGCATCCCAGGCATCCCGCTCTGAGCCTTTTGGCTGATGCAGCGGTTTACGCAGCATCTCCCAGCGGAACTGGTAGTAACGCGCTAATTCTTCTTCTGTTTGCGGTACTCGAAGGTGATACATAGTTGTATTCTCTCTTGTTACCCGCGGCCACGCCGGAAGTTGGTTCATACCTGCAACCAGAACGTCACGGGGCCATCGTTAACCAGTGAAACCTGCATATCCGCAGCAAATCGTCCGGTTTGCGTATTCATTTCCTGTTGGCGACAACGCTCAACAAAGTATTCATATAGCGCTTCAGCACGTTCAGGCGCAGCGCCTTTTGAAAAGCCCGGACGCATACCGCGTTCGGTATCCGCTGCCAGCGTAAACTGTGAAACCACCAGCACACTGCCGCCAGCCTGTTGTACGTTCAGGTTCATCTTACCGTCGGCATCGCTAAAAATTCGATAGCCAAGCACGCGTTCACACAGGCGGTTCGCTTTCTGTTCGTCATCATCCCTTTCGACACCTAATAGGACTAAAAGTCCTGGGCCAATTTCACCCGTCACCTCATCCTCCACGGTGACGCTGGCACGGGTTACGCGCTGAATTAATGCAATCATGGTTGCTCTGCTTCTTCTTGTTCTGCGAGTTGTTTGAGTTTGCGGTATTCCCCGAGAGTGACAGTTATTTCCGCACCTAGCAAGACGATACACCACGTCCAGTATACCCAGACGAATAAAATGGGGATCACCGCCAGCACGCCGTAAATAAGCTGATAAGACGGGAACATCGTGATATAGAGCGCAAATCCTTTCTTCCCGGCTTCGAACAGCACCGCGGCGACAAAAGCGCCGATCACCGCATCACGATTGGGTACGCGCGTGGTGGGTACAATGCTGTACAGCAGCCAGAACGAGAGCCAGGAGAGCACCAGCGGTAAGACCCTCAGGACGTTATCAATAACCGTGTTGAGATCGCTGGCCCAACGCAGGGACAAAAGATAAGAACTGATCGCCAAACTGGCACCCGCCAACAGCGGGCCCAGCGTTAAAATCATCCAGTACACCGCAAACGAATATACTTTGGGCCGGGTGCGCTTGCTGCGCCAAATGGTATTCAGTGCGCTGTCGATGGCATACATCAGCAAAAGCGCCGTCACAATCAGCCCGCATGCGCCCACCGCCGTCATTTTGTTCGAGTTCGCGACAAACTGTTCGATATAGCGCTGAATAACGTCGCCGGTGGCCGGAATAAAATTAGCAAAAATGAAATGCCGCAGCTGGATGCTGACGTCAGAAAACATGGGAAATGCAGCGAAAAGCGCAAAAACAACGGCAATAAGCGGCACTAACGAGAGCAACGAGACGTAAGCCAGGTTGCCCGCCAACGTCGTCATATTGTCCTCATCGATGCGTTGCCATAGTAACTTCAGCCAGGCCCGTACAGGACGCGTATGGTGCCTGGCTTTTTGATGCACGTTTTTTAGCATAACACCGTCGCGAAATAGTCAGGTATGGTCGTTTTATCAACGACCAGGATGCTGGTGATCCCTAACTGGTTAGCCCCTTCAATATTATCGGCGTTATCATCAAAAAAGACCGTATCTGCGGCAGAAAAACCTTCGGACTGCAGAACATGCTGGTAAATCCGCGCTTCGGGTTTACGCATGCCGAGTTCCTGAGAAAGATAGATATGGTCCGCAGCCTGGCGAACTTCTGGGTACTCGTCCGGCCAGAATGTCGTATGCAGGCGGTTGGTATTCGACAGCACCACGACACGATGCCCCTGCTCGCGCAGTTTATGCATGATGTCGATAACGTCGGGGCGTAGCGCAACAAAAACGGCCTGCCAGCCATGGGAAAACTGTTCGTAACTCAACGGCAGCGCCATGTCGTGGCATAGCGCCTCGGCAAACGCTTCATCGGTTATTTCACCTCGCTCATGCTGGCGAAAAGCCTCCCCCATGGTGAAACTTTGCTTTAGTGAAGCCAGCGGGACACGGCTCAGATCGCTCCATGTGCCTAACACGCGATTGAAGTCGATATCGACAATCACATTACCCAAATCAAAGATATAGAGCATGTCCTTCTCCTTACTCGCCATGGATGAATAACTGTAGCGGGAAAGGAGAAGTTTGACTATGCGTGCGTGATGGCTTTGACGTTTCCGAGTCACCACTAGAGGGGATTACATTGCCAGAGCGTCATCCTGGGAGGGACTCACCTGTACAATTTCCACCTGCTGCGACTGGAGCAGGTTGTGCAATGCCGGACCGGGATACTCATCGGTAAACAACGCCGTCACCTGAGACACGTTACCAATCTCTACCGCTGCGGAAGCCGTGTATTTCGTATGATCGGCAGCCAGCAGAATATGCCGCGAATGGGCAATCATCGTTTTCACCACGCTGGCTTCGTTGACATCAAATTCCAGCAGCGCGCCATCGTTTTCTATCGCCCCGACGCTGGTCACCAGATAATCTGCCCGAAAATCAGCCACAAACGCAGTGGCGGAAGGGCCGATAATCCCGCTGTTGTGCGGGCGCAACGTCCCGCCGGGCACCATCACCTCGAAGCGCGGGTTGTTATACAGAATATGCGCCACCCGCAGACTGTTGGTGATAATGCGCAAATGGTTATGGTTTAACAGCGCCCGCGCCACCTGTTCAACGGTGGTACCGATGGTAATAAACACCGTTGAACCATCTGGAATATAGTCAGCCACCGCTTCTGCGATGGCTTTTTTCTCTTCCGTCCAGGAGACTTCACGCTGCTCGAACGCCGTATTAACCACGCTCGACGCTCTGCCCGCCCCACCGTGGTGACGCGTAATCAATCCCTGTTCGCTGAGTTTACGAATATCGCGACGCACGGTCTGCGTGGAAACACCCAGCAGGCTGGCCAGCTCGTCAATATTCATATAACCGCGCTCGCTAATCAGCATCAGCAGCTGATCGTGCCGCGGGTTACCGGTCAGTTCGGTAAGACTCATGAAATTTCCTCGAAAAACCATTGCCCTGGCATTTTATACAAAAAGTGACAGAAAAGATCGGGTTTGATCACAGTCAGGAATACCCGCACGCCCACCCGGGCGCGTACATTTCAGCGCTGCGACTCCGCTGGCGAACCTGACGGCATCTTCCATAGCGTTACCGGAAGCCAGACTGAAGGCCAGCGCGCCGTGAAAAACATCTCCAGCACCGGTAGTATCAACCACATCCACGGCGAATCCAGGCTGATGCTGTAACACATTATTTTTTATCCAGTCGCAGCCTTCCCCGCCTCGCGTCACATAGACATGTCCATTTGTGAGCGTTTGTGCTTTTTTCAGTCCAGCCTCAGGTTCTTCTATCCCGGTTAGACGCGCCAGACCCGGTTCTGAGAATGCCGCATGATCGCTTAACGCCACCAACTCGCTAATGTCCTGAGGCGTAACGTCACCATCCAGAACGGTGATGACGCCCGCCTGACGCGCAAGAGTAAATGCCTGCTTTGCGCCTTCGTGCCAGCGAACATCTGCCAGCACCACGTCCCACTGGGAAAAATCAATCGCATGCAACCAGTCGGCATTCGGCAGTAAGTCCGGGCTGGGGTAGTTGACGATAATCCGCTCCCCTTTCGCATCAACCATGATTGCCGATTGCGAAGAGTTTGCTCCTGTATAGCGCCGAGTGTAGCGGGTATTTACCCCCAGGGATTCAAGCTCCGCCAGCAGGCTATTTCCGGTGTCGTCATCGCCCACACGGCCAATAAAGTCCACCTGCGCGCCCAACTTCGCCGCAGCCACTGCCGCCGTTGCGGCAGGCCCTCCCCCCACTTCCGTATAGCGCTTCGCCACATATTTCCCCCCTTCAGTCGGTAAGCCTTCTACGTAATAGATGCGATCCATCACGGCAATACCCACACAAGCAATACGAATCATGGTCATTCCTCAAATGTTTTGGATGGGATCATTTTAATTTCACAAAATGTTTAAAAAGTGACGGCTGTCAATTTTTTGACCATAAATTACAAATACGATCAAAAACAGACAGAAAAGACCGATTTTGAATGACAAAAAATGACATCCACGTCTCAGGAGAAGGTTATGGCAGTTATAGCATTTATCGGATTAGGTCAGATGGGTTCCCCCATGGCGGGCAACCTGCTGAAGCAGGGCCATCAGCTCAGCGTCTATGACGTTAACCCAGATGCCGTACAGCAGCTGGTTGAAAAAGGGGCTCGCTCTGCCACCAGTCCGGCTGAGGCGGCGAAAGACGCAGAGTTTGTCATCACCATGCTGCCAAACGGCGATCTGGTACGCGGCGTTTTATTCGGTGAACAAGGCGTTTGTGAAAGCCTTTCCCCGCAGGCGCTGGTGATTGATATGTCGACCATTCATCCACTGCAAACCGACAAGCTGATTACCGATATGCGTGCCAGGGGCTTGTGCATGATGGATTGTCCGGTCGGACGCACTTCCGATCACGCGGTCGCGGGGACATTGCTGCTGCTGGCGGGTGGCACGGCAGAACAAGTCGAACGCGCCACTCCAGTGCTGATGGCGATGGGCAGCGAACTGATTAACGCAGGCGGGCCGGGCATGGGCATCCGCGTGAAGCTTATCAACAACTATATGAGCATTGCGCTGAATGCGCTGTCTGCCGAAGCCGCCGTGCTGTGCGAGGCACTCGGTCTCTCCTTCGATGTGGCCTTGAAAGTGATGAGCGGGACCCCCGCCGGAAAAGGCCACTTCACCACCTCCTGGCCTAACAAAGTGCTGAAAGGCGATCTTTCCCCGGCCTTCATGATCGATCTGGCCCACAAAGATCTTGGCATCGCGCTGGATGTTGCCAATCAGTTGCATGTACCGATGCCGCTCGGTGCCGCCTCTCGAGAGGTTTATAACCAGGCACGTGCCGCAGGTCGTGGTCGTGAAGACTGGACCGCCATTCTTGAGCAGGTGCGTAACAGCGCCGGACTGACTGCCAAAGTAAAAATGTAACGACTGTATAAAGGAAAATTGAATGAACAACTACACCATCAAAGACATTACGCGTGCATCCGGCGGTTTTGCCATGCTGGCAGTCGATCAGCGTGAAGCCATGCGCTTAATGTTTGCCGCTGCGGGTGCGAAATCCCCGGTCAGCGACAGCGTGCTGACCGATTTCAAAGTGAATGCGGCAAAAATCCTTTCTCCTTATGCCTCGGCCATTCTGGTCGATCAGCAATTCTGTTACCGCCAGGTGGTGGAGCAAAACGCGGTAGCCAAAAGCTGCGCCATGATTGTTGCCGCCGATGCGTTTATTCCGGGCAACGGCATTCCTGTTGATAGCGTAGTGATTGATAAAAGTATCGATCCGCAGGCCGTTAAGCAAGACGGCGCCAAGGCGTTAAAACTGCTGGTGCTGTGGCGTAGCGATGAAGATGCCCAGCAGCGTCTGGATATGGTGAAAGAATTTAATGAGATGTGCCACTCCAGTGGCTTGCTGAGCATTATCGAACCGGTGGTTCGTCCACCGCGTCGCGGCGATAAGTTCGATCGCGAGCAGGCCATTATCGATGCCGCTAAAGAACTGGGTGACAGCGGTGCCGATCTCTACAAGGTCGAAATGCCGCTGTACGGCAAGGGCTCTGCGCAAGAGCTACTCACCGCCTCCCAACGCCTGAATGAAAACATCAATATGCCGTGGGTCATTCTCTCCTCCGGTGTGGATGAAAAACTGTTCCCTCGCGCGGTCAGCGTGGCCATGACCGCAGGCGCATCCGGCTTCCTGGCCGGGCGCGCGGTCTGGTCATCGGTTGTGGGATTACCGGATACCGAACTGATGCTGCGCGATGTTTCCGCGCCTAAATTGCAGCGTCTTGGCGATATCGTCGATGAAATGATGGCCCGCCGCCGTTAATACGAGGATAGAAGAATGAAATGGTTTAACACCTTGAGCCACAACAGCTGGCTGGAGCAGGAAACCGACCGCATCTTTAACTTTGGCAAGAACGCGGCAGTACCGACCGGATTTGGCTGGCTGGGAAACAGTGGCCAGGTCAGAGCAGATATGGGAACGCATTTGTGGATCACCGCCCGCATGCTGCACGTCTATTCTGTTGCCGCGTCCATGGGTCGTCCCGGCGCATATCAGTTGGTCAGTCACGGGATTAACGCCCTGAACGGTGCACTGCGCGACAAACGCTACGGCGGCTGGTACGCCTGCGTCAATGACAAAGGCGTGATGGATGCCTCCAAGCAGGGCTATCAGCATTTCTTTGTGTTGCTTGGCGCGGCAAGCGCCGTCACTACCGGTCATCCGCAGGCCCGACAGCTGCTCGATGACGCCATCGAAGTGATTGAAAAATACTTCTGGAGTGAAGATGAGCAGATGTGCCTGGAGTCCTGGGACGAAGCCTTCAGCCAGACAGAAGATTATCGCGGCGGCAACGCCAACATGCACGCAGTTGAAGCCTTTCTTATCGTTTACGACGTCACCCACGACCGTAAATGGCTGGATCGGGCGCTGCGCATCGCGTCGGTGATTATTCACGACGTGGCCCGCAGCGGCGAGTATCGGGTCAACGAACATTTCGATTCGCAGTGGAACCCGATTCGCGATTACAACAAAGACAACCCTGCTCACCGCTTTCGCGCCTACGGCGGTACACCGGGCCACTGGATTGAGTGGGGCCGCCTGATGCTGCATCTGCATGCCGCGCTGGAAGCGCGCTTCGAAACGCCACCCGCCTGGCTGCTGGAAGATGCTAAAGGTCTGTTCCACGCCACCATCCGCGATGCCTGGGCTCCCGATGGCGCTGACGGCTTTGTTTACTCAGTGGACTGGGACGGCAAACCGATCGTCCGCGAAAGAGTGCGTTGGCCGATAGTCGAAGCCATGGGCACCGCCTACGCCCTGTATACCCTCACCGGCGACAGCCAGTACGAAGCCTGGTACCAGACGTGGTGGGATTACTGCATCACTTATCTGATGGACTACGAGACCGGTTCATGGTGGCAGGAGCTGGATGCCGATAACAAGGTGACGACCAAAGTCTGGGACGGCAAGCAAGATATTTACCACCTGCTGCACTGCCTGGTGATCCCGCGCCTGCCCCTGGCACCTGGGCTGGCTCCGGCGGTTGCTGCTGGTCTTCTGGATATCAACGCAAAATAGGTCATAAGGATAGCTGCCATGCACAGCGGCGGAAAAACCATTCAACTTCAGGCCGGACACTATCAGGCAAAAATCGTCACGGTTGGCGCGGGACTGGCGGAACTGACGCACCATGGGCGTCACGTCGTTATTCCACACAAACCTGAAGAGATGCCGCTGGCGCATCTGGGGAAAATACTGGTTCCCTGGCCTAATCGCGTAGCAAACGGCTGCTACCAGCATAACGGCAAGAGATTGCAGCTTGCCGTCAATGACCCTGCTTCGCAGAGCGCAATTCATGGCCTTTTAGCCTGGCGGGATTGGCAGATTAATCAGCAGTCGGTATCCGAGGTGTCACTGACGATTTTTCTGCCGCCCTCATATGGCTACCCGTTTGCGCTGGTATCAGAGGTGATTTACCGGCTGGATGCCGCCGACGGGCTGCACGTTTCTATTTGTACGCAGAACGTGGGCGAGGACACGGCGCCTTATGGTGCAGGGGCGCACCCCTATTTGACCTGCAATCTGCAACACATCGACAGCTGTGAATTAACACTGCCGGCGAGCGAAGAAACGCATGATGAACGGGATTTCACTTCGCCGAATTTACTCGCGCAAACCGTAATTGATCATACGTTCAGGACCCTGTCACCCGACGCGGGATGGGAAGTCAGAATGACCAGCCGTTCGCAAAATATGTCCACCTTTTTACGTAGCCACCAGCCCTGGCTGCAGGTGTATACCGGCGAGAAGTTAGCAAGGCGTGGCCTGGCGGTAGAACCCATGACCTGCCCGCCCGACGCCTTCAATTCTGGGATTAGCCTGATTCATCTCGCGCCCGGAGAAAAACACCAACTGAATTTTTTAATCGGCAGTGAATAACAGATTTCCGACAAATTACCGAATTACCCTATGTTTACGGAGACGATAATGAATTCGCTACAACAACGGTCAACTGCATTAGAACTCACCGCGTTACAGGATGGCTTTACGCTAACGTATCAGCAGCGCCTGATTCTGCGCCATACCTCGCAAACCCCTTGCCTGTGGATCGGCGCAGGCGTTGCCGACATTGACATGTTCCGCGGCAACTTCAGCATTAAAGACAAGCTCAATGAGAAGATTGCCCTGACCGACGCCACGGTCAGCGAATCACCGAACGGCTGGCGGGTAGATTTCAGCCGCGGTAATACCATTAACGCAACCCTGCATATCTCCACTGATGAACAGGGCCGCCTGAAGCTGGATCTGCATAACGAGGATCTCAGCCATAACCGCATCTGGTTACGTCTGGCCGCCAGAGTGGATGACCATATCTACGGCTGCGGTGAACAGTTCTCTTACTTTGATTTACGCGGCAAGCCGTTCCCGCTGTGGACCAGCGAACAAGGGGTGGGCCGCAACAAAAACAGCTATGTGACCTGGCAGGCAGACTGCAAAGAGAACGCGGGCGGCGACTATTACTGGACTTTCTTCCCGCAGCCGACCTTCGTCAGCACGCAAAAATACTACTGCCACGTTGATAACAGCTGCTACATGAATTTCGACTTTAGCGCACCGGAGTATCACGAGCTGGCGCTGTGGGAAGACAAAACCACCCTGCGCTTTGAGTGCGCTGGCACCTATATTTCCCTGCTGGAAAAACTGACCGCGCTGTTAGGCCGCCAGCCAGAGCTGCCGGACTGGATTTACGACGGCGTTACGCTGGGTATTCAGGGCGGCACCGAGGTTTGCCAGAACAAACTGGACACCATGCGTAATGCGGGCGTGAAGGTGAACGGCATTTGGGCGCAGGACTGGTCCGGGATCCGTATGACCTCCTTTGGCAAACGCGTGATGTGGAACTGGAAGTGGAACAGCGACAACTATCCGCAGCTGGATAGCCGCATTAAACAGTGGAAAGAAGAAGGCGTACAGTTCCTCTCGTATATCAATCCGTACGTTGCCAGCGATAAAGACCTGTGCGCGGAAGCGGCGGCTCGCGGCTATCTGGCAAAAGATGCCGCTGGCGGTGACTATCTGGTTGAGTTCGGCGAGTTCTACGGCGGCGTGGTCGATCTGACCAACCCGGAAGCCTACGACTGGTTCAAAGACGTCATCAAAAAGAACATGATTGAGCTGGGATGCGGAGGCTGGATGGCGGATTTTGGCGAATATCTGCCGACCGATACGTATCTGCACAACGGCGTCAGCGCCGAGATCATGCATAACGCCTGGCCTGCACTGTGGGCGAAGTGTAACTACGAAGCGCTACAGGAAACCGGCAAGCTCGGTGAGATCCTGTTCTTTATGCGTGCGGGTTACACCGGCAGCCAGAAGTACTCCACCATGATGTGGGCAGGCGACCAAAACGTGGACTGGAGTCTTGATGATGGCCTGGCTTCGGTCGTGCCTGCCGCACTTTCACTGGCAATGACCGGCCACGGCTTGCACCACAGCGATATCGGCGGTTACACCACCCTGTTTGAGATGAAGCGCACGAAAGAGCTGCTGCTGCGCTGGTGCGACTTCAGCGCCTTCACGCCAATGATGCGCACCCACGAAGGCAACCGCCCGGGCGATAACTGGCAGTTCGATGGTGATGCAGAAACCATCGCCCATTTTGCCCGCATGACCACCGTGTTCACCACCCTGAAACCGTATCTCAAGCAGGCCGTCGCGCAAAACAGCGCCACCGGACTGCCGGTGATGCGCCCGCTGTTCCTGCATTATGAAGACGATGCCACCACCTACACCCTGAAATACCAGTATCTGCTGGGTCAGGATCTGCTGGTTGCGCCGGTTCACGAGCAGGGTAAGCACGACTGGACGCTGTATCTGCCAGAAGACAGTTGGGTCAACGTCTGGACCGGCGAAACGCATCAGGGTGGAGAAGTCACCGTCGATGCGCCTATTGGCAAGCCTCCGGTCTTCTATCGCGCGAAGAGTGAATGGGCATCACTGTTTGCCACTTTACGCAGCATCTAATCAGGCTCGCCCGCGCGGAAACTCGCGGGCAAATGAGGGATAATCATGAGTCAGAATACAGCCAATCCGGCAACCCTACGCTTACCTTTTAAAGAAAAACTCGCCTATGGGATGGGTGATTTAGGCTCCAATATCCTGCTGGATATTGGCACGCTTTATTTACTCAAGTTTTATACCGATGTTCTTGGTTTACCAGGAACTTATGGCGGTATCATTTTCCTTATCGCCAAGTTTTTTACCGCATTTACCGATATGGGCACCGGGATTATGCTCGATTCACGCCGCAAAATCGGTCCGAAGGGTAAATTCCGACCGTTCGTGCTTTACGCGGCCTTCCCAGTTACGCTCCTGGCTATCGCCAACTTCGTCGGTACGCCATTTGAAATCACCGGAAAAACGGTGATGGCAACGGTGCTGTTTATGCTGTACGGACTGTTCTTCAGTATGATGAACTGCTCTTACGGCGCGATGGTGCCCGCAATAACGAAAAACCCGGATGAACGAGCTTCCCTTGCCGCCTGGCGCCAGGGCGGTGCCACGCTCGGCCTGCTGCTGTGCACCGTCGGCTTCGTGCCGGTGATGAACCTGATCGAAGGCAACTCACAGCTGGGTTATATCTTCGCCGCCACGCTGTTCTCCCTGTTCGGCCTGCTGTTTATGTGGCTGTGCTATGCGGGTGTGAAAGAGCGCTACGTTGAAGTAAAGCCGGTAGATACAACGCAAAAACCGGGACTACTGCAATCCTTCCGCGCCATCGCCGGCAACCGCCCACTGTTTATTCTGTGCATTGCCAACCTGTGCACGCTCGGTGCGTTTAACGTCAAGCTGGCAATTCAGGTGTATTACACCCAGTACGTATTGAACGACCCGATCCTGCTCTCCTGGATGGGCTTTTTCAGCATGGGCTGTATCTTCATCGGCGTCTTCCTGATGCCGGGAATGGTCCGACGCTTTGGTAAGAAGAAGGTCTATATCGGTGGCCTGCTGATTTGGGTGGCGGGCGATCTGCTCAACTACTTCTTTGGCGGCGGGTCGGTGAGCTTTGTCGCCTTCTCCTGTCTGGCCTTCTTTGGTTCGGCGTTTGTTAACAGCCTGAACTGGGCGCTGGTCTCTGACACGGTGGAATATGGCGAATGGCGCACCGGCGTGCGCTCTGAAGGGACGGTATACACCGGATTCACCTTCTTCCGTAAAGTCTCGCAGGCGCTGGCGGGGTTCTTCCCCGGTTGGATGCTGACGCAGATTGGCTACGTGCCTAACGTGGTGCAATCGGCGGGTACCGTCGAAGGTTTACGCCAGCTGATTTTTATTTATCCGTGCGCCCTGGCAGTCATCACCATCGTGGCAATGGGCTGCTTCTACAACCTTAACGAGAAGATGTATGTCCGTATCGTTGAAGAGATAGAAGCGCGTAAACAACCCGTTTGATAATAATAATGAATAGCGCCCTACGGGGCGTTATTAAGGAGCGATTATGTCTGACCATGATCCGCTAACGTTAAAACTGAGCCTGCGTGAAAAACTCGCCTACGGAGTGGGTGACTTCGGCTCAAATTTGATGCTGTGTATCGGCACGCTGTATCTGCTTAAATTTTATACCGATGAGCTTGGGATGCCTGCATATTACGGCGGGATAATCTTTCTGGTGGCGAAGTTCTTCACCGCCTTTACCGATATGCTGACCGGCGTATTACTGGACTCACGGCGTAATATTGGCGTAAAAGGGAAATTCAGACCCTTTATTTTATATGCGTCGTTTCCTGTCGCCCTGGTTGCCAGCGCGCAGTTTTTAGCCACCGATTTTACGCTAACGGTAAAAACGGGACTGGCAACGGTGCTGTTTATGCTGTTTGGCCTGTTCTATAGCCTGATGAACTGCTCTTACGGGGCGATGGTTCCCGCCATCACCAAAAACCCTCATGAGCGCGCCCAGCTTGCCGCCTGGCGTCAGGGTGGCGCCACGGTCGGACTGCTGCTGTGTACCGTGGGCTTTATGCCGATTCAGGCGCTGTTTACCAGCACACCTTCGCTTGGCTATCTGATTGCTGCGCTGATCTTCTCGGTTTGCGGTTTGTTCAGTATGTGGTGGTGCTTTAGCGGGGTGAAAGAGCGCTATATCGAAATCATGCCGGACCATCATAAGCCCAGTATTCTCAAATCGTTCCGCGCGATTTTCCACAATCCTCCTCTGCTGGTGCTGTGTATTGCTAACCTGTGTACGCTGGCGGCGTTTAACATCAAACTGGCGATTCAGGTCTATTACACCCAGTACGTGCTCAACGATATCCATCTGCTGTCATGGATGGGTTTTTTCAGTATGGGATGCATTCTGATTGGCGTACTGCTGGTCCCTACAACCGTGAAACGTTTCGGTAAAAAACAGGTTTATCTCGGCGGCCTGGCATTGTGGGCTCTCGGCGATGTGCTGAACTTTTTCTGGGGCGGGACGTCGTTCTTGTTTGTCACTTTCTCATGCATGGCCTTCTTCGGTACCGCTTTTGTTAACAGCCTGAACTGGGCGCTGGTCCCGGATACCGTTGACTATGGTGAATGGAAAACCGGGATTCGCGCCGAGGGGTCGGTTTATACTGGTTATACCTTTTCACGAAAAATTTCTGCCGCGCTGGCTGGGTTTTTGCCGGGAATTATGCTGACGCAAATCGGCTATGTCCCCAACATAGCCCAGAGCGAGACCACTTTGCTCGGTTTGCGCCAGCTTATTTTTCTCTGGCCATGTGGGCTTGCCATCATTGCAGCCTTCACCATGGGTTTATTTTATAAACTCAATGAAACTCGCTTTGCTTTTATTATCGAGGAAATCAGTCAACGGAAGAAAAACAATTTCAAACCTGATACTGAGAGTCATAAAAATAATACCTCTGCTGTAAACGTATAAAAATGATTGCCGCTTTCTCCATCTCTATGGATGGCGGCTTCCCTACGCTTATAAAATGGATTTATTATGAAAAAGTTGAATACAATAATTCTTTTATCCTCTGTCGTCTCCACCTCTGTTTTTGCCGGTGCCTATGTGGAAAACCGCGAGGCATATAATCTGGCATCCGATCAGATGGAAGTCATGCTGCGCGTTGGCTATAACTCCGATATGGGTGCGGGTATCATGCTCACTAATACCTACACCATGCAACGCAAAGATGAGTTAAAGCATGGCTATAACGAAATAGAAGGCTGGTATCCATTATTCAAGCCGACAGATAAACTGACTATTCAACCCGGTGGACTGATTAACGATAAGAGTATTGGCTCCGGCGGCGCAGTATATCTGGATGTGAATTATAAGTTTACGCCCTGGTTTAACCTTACAGTACGTAATCGATATAATCATAACAACTACAGCTCAACCGATTTAAACGGCGATCTGGATAACAACGATACCTATGAGATTGGCAACTATTGGAACTTCAGTATTACGGATAAGTTTTCTTATACGTTTGAGCCACACTACTTTATGCGAGTCAATGATTTTAATAGTAGTAATGGTAAAGACCATCATTGGGAAATTACCAATACCTTTAAATATCGCATCAACGAGCACTGGCTGCCCTATCTTGAATTACGCTGGTTAGATCGTAATGTGGAACCCTACCACCGGGAACAAAATCAGATTCGTGTCGGGGCAAAGTATTTCTTCTAAGCTCCTCTTTTGATAAAAAAGCCGCTGACAGTCCAAGTCAGCGGCTTTTTCATACTACCTGACGTAAACGCGCATCACGCCTGTTCCGCTTGTAGCATTTTCTTTCTTTCACTGATTCGCTTAACCAGCAGCACAGACACTATCGCACCGCAGAAAGCGAAGCAGGCCATAATACCAAACACAATTTTGTAGCCGATGAGCCCTGGGTTTAAATCCAGAATATATCCGTACATGCTGAAGCAGAACATCGCCGGGGCATAACCGATAAAGCTACCCAGCGCCATTGCCGCACCCGTTTGATTCTCTGCGATTTTGGCCTCACCAATCGGGGCAAAGAATACAGCGCGCTGAGTAAATACGATGGCGCCGAAGCCCAGCGTACACACCATGCCTAAATAAACGGGCATACTTTCATGCGGCAGAACGATCAGCAGCAACAGTGCCACTGTGCTGAGCATAAATGTGTAGCATAAATATTTACTCGGTGATTTCAGGATTTTATCTGAGATCAGTCCACCAATCGGGCCACCAACCATTTTCAGGCAATATTGGTTAATAATCCCATAAGCCCCCACCAGCGCGACGGGCAGCATATAAATGTTTTTCAGGAATGGGATAAAGAACGTCAATCCACAATACACGGCATAAACAAAGAAGACGTTAAACGCGATTAACCAAATAGTCTTATCTTTCAGAACCGACGACATACTTGGATTTTTCGGCGCATCTTCAGCATCATGGATTTTTGCCGCGGGAATTTCTTCTTTATCGTTCAGAACAAAGAAGATGATGATCCCGACCATAATGACAATTGCAGAGTAGAACCAGATTCCGGCCTTGAATCCCAACAGACCACTGCCAAACCAGGCAAAGACGGCCAGTGCAGAAAACGCGACAATCGTGTCCACAATACCGCGACCCGTTTCAAAAAAGCCGAACAGACGCCCTTGTTGTTCGCTGTTGCCGAGTCGGCTAACGGATTTTAATAACACCGGCCAGTTCATCATGTCGCAGGTAACACCAAACAACGCCCAGACAAAGAGGATCCCCCAATAGCCAGGCATGGTGGTCAAATAAACCCCCAGCAGCCCCGTGGCAATAAGGGAAAGAGACATAGTGTATTTACGTGGAAGTTTATCTGCAAAATAAATCGATAAGAAAAAACCCACGGTAGTTACAAATGAGTTCACCGACATTGCGTTACCAATCTGACCGTTAGTCAAATGGAAATATTCCTGCATCGGAATATAGAACGCATCTTTCAGTGAGGGTAATTTGTAAATTGTACCGCCACACAGTGTTAACAGGCTAAAAAGCGCCCATTTCTTTTTTGTGAGCATAGCATCCCCTAAATGATTAATTAAATCATTTCATTTAAAAAATAAAAGTCAGCCCATTCCCCTGGAATGGATTATGATTTGTAAAAAAAGGCGTTAGCGATTATTAATAAGTTAGAATGTGATGCGCCTCATTTTTAATTTGTTGTAGCACGCTACGCACAAATTGTATTTGTTGGATGGCATCATTTTTTTCTTTAATCAAACGTTCTTCGAGAAGTTCTGGCTCCGGTAGCGGCGTTTCGCTCATCTGGCGCCATGGGATCCAGGGATTATCCCCTTCATTGTCGAAACGAAATGCCGGGGCGTAATAATCCACTTCTTCTTCCAGCCCGTAAGCCGTTACCTGCGGCTTCTCATCACCTAAACAAATAAGTTTGGTCAGCAGATCTTTAAACGGCATATCCCCCTGACCCGAAGTACAGGCTTTATGACCCAGTCCCGCGTTCTCATTTACAATTAATGCATCTTTAATGTGCACCTGGGTAATATGCGGAGACATTGTGTCTAACGCCGTTAACGGATGCTCATTGGCATTGATCATATTGGCAAAATCAAACAGTAAAGAGAGCGATTCCATGTCACCGTTCTGAATCAACGATACCAGTTCATGGCTCTTTAAATCTTCATGCTGCTCTAAGGTAAAGGTCAGCCCGCTATCCTGATAGTGATCGCGCAAATATTTGATATCCTGTGCAATTATCGCAAGAACCGCCTGAAGATGACCTTCATAGCGCGGGTAAAACCTCACCGAAGAGGCGCCTGTTTTTAATGCGATAGCAACGGCCTGGTCAATGGCCTTTTTATCAGAAGAACTGGTCTCAATATGCAGATCAAGCTGTAACTGACGCGCTTTGTCGCCAAATGCTGACAGTGCTTCATCATTCATATTTTCAAGAGAATAACGCTCGCCATCAAGGACGTGGATTTTCACCCCACGCAGATTATTTTCACTGGCAATATCTAATAAATCATTCGGTAATATGCGCTCAACGCGCATATTCAAATGATAAGCATAAGCGTGAAGATAAAGAGGAAGATTATCTACCCGCGCCAGAATTTTATGTGCATTATCTTTAGTGACCATAAACGTACCTACAAGTTAATGAAGAGATCAACTGCTTCAAATCGCCAATACTCAATATCTATTTGTACGATGTTGCCATCGCTGTCAGCCCGGTGTTTTTCAATTAGAATGGCGGGCATTCCGGTAGAACCGCCAATAAACTTGCTAATGTCACCGGCCATCCTGACGGGTTTAAAAGCCAGTTTTTTGATTACCGTTTCTTTTTTATATTCATTTTCCCATACGGAGGAAAATGACTGGCTTTCAAGTTGTTCAATAAATCCCGGAGCGACTTTCGGGTTGATAAACGTTTCGTGGTAGAAAACTTTATGCCCTTCCAGCGCTCCCCAGCCTGTTATCCGATACAGTTCATCAGACGGTGTTGCTGACACCAGCGGCGCGGCAACGTCCGGGTACTGAGAAACCCGACTTTTCTCGATAAATCCCCAGGAAGGCTCTCTACCCTGCTCAAGCGCGGCGCGCTGAAAGCTTGCTGACAATTCCGGGCTGTAGTTAAAGCGTGCCTGGGTAACGAACCACCCTTTGCGATCCTTACGAAAGATTTTGGATTCAGACTCCAGGTTTAATAGCGCCTGACGTAACGTCATGCGCTTGATCCCCAGCAACTCTCCCAACTCCCTTTCCGAGGGCAGTTTTCCGCCTGGAGTGGTGATCCCATCTTTTAACCAACGATCTAACTTCTCTTTCGCATTCTCAACGGTCGACTGATTACTCGTCATTGTTTAATTCACTTGGTTTAAACCAGATGGTTTAATCATACGCTGACGATGAAAAAGAAAGCAAACACCCGCGTTGAGCTTTAGAAAAATTTGTGACCAAGCTCTCTTAAGCCAGACATCTTGAGGGGAGAGTATTTCTTGCGGCAGGGAATCAACGTAATCCCGCCGGGGACCAGGGATTGCGGGCAAAAAAAAACCCCACCTCTTAAGGCAGGGTCTTGTCATTAAAGCGCGTTAATTAGTCTTCTTTCGGACCACGCATCGCACGTTTACGATCGTTTTCAGTCAAGTGACGTTTACGGATACGGATAGAGGTCGGAGTAACTTCTACCAGTTCGTCGTCATCGATGAATTCCAGAGCCTGTTCCAGAGTCATTTTCTGAGCTGGAACCAGGGTGGTAGCTTCATCAGTACCGGAAGCACGCATGTTGGTCAGTTTCTTACCGGTCAGGCAGTTTACAGTCAGGTCGTTAGAACGACTGTGAATACCGATGATCTGGCCTTCGTAAACTTCTGCGCCGTGACCAAGGAACAGCTTACCGCGGTCCTGCAGGCTGAACAGTGCAAACGCAACTGCTTTACCCTGGCCGTTGGAGATCAGCACGCCGTTCTGACGCTGGCCCACTTCGCCCGGACGAACATCGTCGTAATGGCTGAAGGTGGAGTACAGCAGACCGGTACCGGAGGTCATGGTCATGAATTCTGAACGGAAGCCGATCAGACCACGGCTTGGGATCACGTAGTCGAGACGTACGCGGCCTTTACCATCTGGATTCATGTTTTTCAGGTCGCCTTTACGCTCGCCCAGTGCCTGCATAACAGAACCCTGGTGCTGCTCTTCGACGTCCAGCGTTACGTTTTCGAATGGCTCTTGTTTACGGCCATCGATTTCGCGGAAGATAACTTTCGGACGGGAAACCGCCATCTCGAAACCTTCACGACGCATGTTTTCAATCAGAACGGACAGGTGCAGTTCACCACGACCAGACACGCGGAATGCGTCTGCATCCGGAGTCTCTTCAACACGCAGTGCAACGTTGTGTACCAGTTCTTTTTTCAGGCGGTCAAGGATCTGACGAGAAGTAACGTACTTACCTTCTTTACCGCAGAACGGAGAGGTGTTTACGTTGAAGAACATGGTCACGGTCGGCTCATCAACAGACAGCGCCGGCAGCGCTTCAACATTCTGCGGATCGCAGATGGTGTCGGAGATGTTCAGTTCGCCCAGACCAGTGATCGCGATGATGTCGCCCGCTTCTGCAACGTCGCTCTCGATACGCTCAAGACCCAGATGGGTCAGAACTTTACCGACTTTACCGTTGCGAGTTTTGCCTTCGCTATCAATGATAGTGATCTGCTGGTTCGGTTTAACTTTACCGCGCTTGATGCGACCGATGCCGATAACACCCACGTAGTTGTTGTAGTCCAGCTGAGAGATTTGCATCTGCAGCGGGCCATCAAGGTCAACGTTCGGAGCCGGTACACGGTCAACGATGGTCTGATACAGCGGGGTCATGTCTTCCGCCATATCTTCGTGATCCAGACCTGCGATACCGTTCAGCGCTGAAGCGTAAACGATCGGGAAGTCCAGCTGTTCGTCGGTCGCGTCGAGGTTAACGAACAGGTCGAATACCTGGTCAACAACCCAGTCAGGACGCGCGCCAGGACGGTCAACTTTGTTGATAACAACAATTGGCTTCAGGCCATGAGCAAAGGCTTTTTTGGTCACGAAGCGCGTCTGCGGCATCGGACCGTCCATTGCATCAACCACCAGCAGCACGGAGTCTACCATGGACATTACACGTTCAACTTCGCCACCGAAGTCGGCGTGTCCCGGGGTATCAACGATGTTGATACGGTAGTCATTCCACTTGATAGCGGTGTTTTTAGCGAGGATGGTAATCCCACGCTCTTTCTCCAAATCGTTGGAGTCCATCACGCGCTCTTGGGTTTCGGCACGAGAGTCGAATGTACCGGATTGTTGGAGCAGCTTGTCTACCAGGGTGGTTTTACCATGGTCTACGTGCGCGATGATGGCGATGTTACGCAAATTTTCGATCACAACTTTGCCTCAGGCATTTTAGAAATAGCGCGTTATTGTACACGGATTAATCGCAGTACAAAACAGGATCACAAACATCCTCCGCAAACAAGTATTGCAGAGTTTCTTTGTGATCACATTCACGGAGCGTTAAAAGGGGTATTCTCATGTCGGTTGCACCATTATAGTGCTTAATGTTCACATCAAAGCACTATAATGGTGCAATACAACCTTCATGGTGCAACCCCTTTGCACGATGATGCGCATGATAACGCCTTTTGGGGGCAATTTAAAAGTTGGCACAGATTTCGCTTTATATTTTTTACGGCGACACGGCCAATTTTTGCAGAATTGAAGACCTCGTTACCACGACGACAATGACCAATCCGGGAGAGTAAGTATGTCCGCTGAACACGTTTTGACGATGCTGAACGAACACGAAGTGAAGTTTGTTGATTTGCGCTTCACTGACACTAAAGGTAAAGAACAGCACGTCACGATTCCTGCTCATCAGGTAAATGCCGAATTCTTTGAAGAAGGCAAAATGTTTGACGGCTCCTCAATCGGTGGCTGGAAAGGCATTAACGAATCAGACATGGTTCTGATGCCAGATGCTTCTACTGCACTCATTGACCCGTTCTTTGAAGAGTCTACTCTGATCATCCGTTGCGATATCCTGGAACCGGGTACGCTTCAGGGCTATGACCGCGACCCGCGCTCCATCGCAAAACGCGCTGAAGAATATCTGCGTGCTACCGGCATCGCAGACACCGTGCTGTTCGGGCCAGAGCCAGAATTCTTCCTGTTCGACGACATCCGTTTCGGCAGCTCTATTTCCGGTTCCCACGTCGCTATCGATGATATCGAAGGCGCATGGAACTCCTCCACCAAATATGAAGGTGGTAACAAAGGTCATCGCCCTGGCGTGAAAGGCGGTTACTTCCCGGTTCCTCCGGTCGATTCTTCCCAGGACATCCGTTCTACCATGTGTCTGGTCATGGAAGAGATGGGCCTTGTCGTTGAAGCGCATCACCACGAAGTAGCGACTGCGGGCCAGAACGAAATCGCTACCCGCTTTAACACTATGACCAAAAAAGCGGACGAAATTCAGATCTACAAATATGTGGTTCACAACGTTGCACACCGTTTCGGCAAAACCGCGACCTTTATGCCAAAACCGATGTTCGGCGATAACGGTTCCGGTATGCACTGCCACATGTCTCTGTCCAAGAACGGCGTAAACCTGTTCTCCGGTGACAAATATGCGGGTCTGTCTGAGCAGGCGCTGTTCTACATCGGTGGCGTTATCAAACACGCCAAAGCCATCAACGCCCTGGCGAACCCAACCACTAACTCCTACAAGCGTCTGGTCCCGGGTTACGAAGCACCGGTTATGCTGGCGTACTCTGCCCGTAACCGTTCTGCCTCTATCCGTATCCCAGTCGTTGCCTCTCCGAAAGCACGCCGTATTGAAGTGCGCTTCCCGGACCCGGCGGCTAACCCGTACCTGTGCTTTGCAGCACTGCTGATGGCCGGTCTTGATGGTATCAAGAACAAGATCCACCCGGGCGAAGCAATGGACAAAAACCTGTACGACCTGCCACCGGAAGAAGCAAAAGAGATCCCACAGGTTGCTGGCTCTCTGGAAGAAGCACTGAACGAACTTGATCTGGACCGCGAGTTCCTGACTGCAGGCGGCGTGTTCACCAATGAAGCGATCGATGCGTACATTACGCTGCGTCGCGAAGAAGATGACCGCGTGCGCATGACCCCGCACCCGGTAGAGTTTGAGTTGTACTACAGCGTTTAATCGTTTGAGTTGTACTTTCCAGATAAGGTCGCGTCACGCGCTGGCGCGATAACCTGGAATTGAGTTGCCGTGGAAACTTTCAGCCCATCACACGATGGGCTTTTTTCTCCGCCAACGAACTGATCCTTCGCGCTTTTTCTACGTGAAAGCTATAATGCACTAAATTGGTGCAACCTTTTTCAGGAGACTGCTGAATGGCAACCGGCACGCTGCCCGATGCTGGGCAGATCCTCAATTCGTTAATTAACAGCATTTTACTTGTCGACGATGAGCTGGCGGTGCATTACGCCAACCCCGCGGCACAACAGCTGCTGGCCCAAAGTTCCCGCAAACTGTTCGGCACGCCGCTTTCTGAACTGCTGAGTTATTTCTCATTAAACATTGGGCTGATGCGAGAGAGCCTGGAGGCGGGCCAGGGCTTTACGGACAACGAAGTGACGCTGGTGATAGATAGCCACTCGCATATCCTCTCTGTGACCGCTCAGAGGCTGCCTGATGGCCTGATCCTGCTGGAGATGGCCCCCATGGATAACCAGCGCCGTCTGAGCCAGGAGCAGCTCCAGCATGCCCAGCAAATAGCCGCCCGCGATCTGGTACGTGGTCTGGCGCATGAAATTAAAAATCCGTTGGGTGGATTACGCGGTGCAGCGCAGCTGCTCAGTAAAGCGCTCCCGGATCCAGCGCTCAAGGAATATACCCAAGTCATTATTGAGCAGGCAGACCGCCTGCGTAACCTGGTTGACCGCCTGCTGGGGCCACAGCAACCCGGTATGCACATCACGGAAAGTATTCACAAGGTGGCAGAGCGCGTGGTGGCGCTGGTGTCGATGGAACTCCCGGAAAACGTGACGTTGATCCGCGATTACGACCCGAGCCTGCCAGAAATACTGCACGATCCCGACCAGATAGAACAAGTTCTGCTGAATATTGTGCGTAATGCGCTACAGGCGCTGGGACCGGAAGGTGGCGAGATTATTCTGCGCACCCGCACCGCGTTTCAGCTCACCTTGCACGGCATGCGTTACCGCCTGGCGGCGCGCATTGACGTTGAGGATAACGGTCCGGGTATTCCTCCACATTTACAGGATACGCTGTTCTACCCAATGGTCAGCGGTCGCGAGGGGGGAACCGGGCTGGGATTATCTATCGCCCGTAATTTGATTGATCAACATTCCGGCAAAATTGAATTTACCAGTTGGCCGGGTCATACCGAGTTCTCGGTTTACCTGCCTATCAGGAAATAGAGGTGACGTTTATGCAACGAGGAATAGTCTGGGTCGTTGATGACGATAGTTCCATCCGTTGGGTGCTTGAACGTGCGCTCGCAGGGGCAGGACTCAGCTGCACTACATTTGAAAGCGGTAAAGAGGTACTGGACGCGCTCGCCAGTAAAACGCCGGACGTGCTGTTGTCGGATATCCGCATGCCGGGGATGGACGGCCTGACGCTGTTAAAACAGATTAAACAGCGTCATCCGATGCTCCCGGTCATCATCATGACGGCGCACTCCGATCTGGACGCCGCCGTCAGCGCCTACCAACAAGGGGCGTTCGATTACCTGCCCAAGCCGTTTGATATTGACGAAGCCGTGGCGCTGGTCGAACGCGCCATAAGCCATTATCAGGAACAGCAGCAGCCGCGTAATGTTCAGATCAACGGCCCCACCACCGATATCATTGGTGAAGCCCCAGCGATGCAGGATGTCTTTCGCATAATTGGCCGGCTTTCCCGCTCTTCAATTAGCGTCTTGATCAACGGTGAGTCCGGGACCGGTAAAGAGTTGGTCGCTCATGCTCTTCACCGTCACAGCCCGCGTGCCAAATCGCCATTTATCGCCCTTAACATGGCGGCAATTCCGAAGGATTTAATCGAATCTGAACTGTTTGGCCACGAAAAAGGCGCCTTTACCGGCGCCAATACCATTCGTCAGGGACGCTTCGAGCAGGCGGACGGCGGCACGCTGTTTCTCGATGAAATTGGTGATATGCCGCTGGACGTGCAAACGCGATTGCTGCGTGTATTAGCCGACGGACAATTTTACCGCGTCGGCGGCTATGCGCCGGTGAAGGTGGACGTGCGCATTATCGCGGCTACACACCAGAATCTGGAACTGCGGGTGCAGGAAGGCAAGTTCCGCGAGGACTTATTCCACCGACTGAACGTTATTCGCGTCCATTTACCCCCGCTGCGCGAGCGACGGGAAGACATCCCCCGCCTGGCACGTCATTTCCTGCAGGAAGCCGCCCACGAGTTGGGTGTCGAAGCCAAGCAGTTACACCCCGAAACCGAGGCCGCGCTGACGCGTCTGGCCTGGCCGGGGAACGTTCGTCAACTCGAGAACACCTGCCGCTGGTTAACCGTGATGGCCGCCGGACAGGAAGTGCTGATTCAGGACCTGCCGGCTGAGCTATTTGAAGCAAGCGTTCCGGACGCGCCCTCACATATGCAGCCGGACAGCTGGGCAACTCTGCTGGCGCAATGGGCTGACCGGGCGCTACGTTCCGGTCATCAAAACTTACTCTCTGAAGCGCAGCCTGAAATGGAACGCACGCTGTTAACCACCGCGCTACGCCATACTCAGGGCCATAAACAGGAAGCGGCGCGCTTACTCGGATGGGGGCGTAATACCCTGACGCGTAAGTTAAAAGAGCTTGGCATGGAGTGAGAAATTGTCGCTGTGTAAAGATTGATAATTGAGCGCAAACTGCTGCTATTTTGAGCTTTACTGTTCCGATGAGTTAAGTATGATCGTGCCCGGAAAACGGGGGGAAGTCATCATGCTGGAATCAATTATTAATCTGCTGTCGAGCGGCTCAGTTGAAAGCCATACGCCACAAACTGCGGTTGCCGCCGTGCTGTGTGCGGCGCTGGTTGGGCTGTTTAGCTGACGATGTGCCGGATGGCGCTAACGCTTATCCGGCCTACAGGTTATCGCAACGTGTAGGCCCGGTAAGCAAAGCGCCACCGGGCAACGCCATTAAATCACCCGTGAGAACTGCTGCATCCGCGCTTTCTGGCGCAGGTAAGCATCAAAGCACATGCAAATATTGCGGATCAGCAGACGGCCTTTTGGCGTCACCTGAATCCCCTTCTCATTCACATCCACCAGCCCATCTTTCGCCAGCGGAGCCAACAGCTTCAGGTCTTCAGCAAAATAGTCAGCAAAGTTCAGGTCCCATTGCTGTTCTACAACGGCGTAGTCGAGGCGGAAGTTGCAGATCAGTAGCTTAATCACATCCCGGCGAATACAGTCATCACGCGTCAACGCGATACCGCGCCACAGCGCATTCCCCTGCTCGTCCACCTGCTGATAATAGTGCTTCAGCTCTTTTTGGTTCTGTGCGTAGTTGTCGCCAATCATGCTGATGGCGGAGACGCCCATGCCCAGCAGGTCGGTATCGCCCTGGGTGGTATAGCCCTGGAAATTACGGTGCAGAACGCCCTCTCGCTGAGCAATCGCCAGCTCGTCATCCGGACGGGCAAAGTGATCCATCCCAATGAACTGATAGCCCGTTTCAGTCAGCGAGGAGATGGTCTCCTGCAGAATATCCAGCTTCTGCTGCGGGCTGGGCAAGTCAGCATCTTTAATTTTACGCTGCGCGGCAAACAACGTTGGCAGGTGCGCATAGTTAAAGACGCTCAGGCGATCGGGGTTGAGCTCCGCCACCCGCTTCAGGGTAAAGGCAAAGCTTTCGGGCGTCTGTTTTGGCAGACCATAGATAAGGTCAATGTTGGTCGAGGTAAAGCCAATCTCACGTGCACGATTAATCAGCGCAAAGATAAACTCCTCGTCCTGCTCACGGTTTACCAGGCGCTGAACTTCTTTGTTGAAGTCTTGCACCCCCATGCTCAGGCGGTTAAAGCCTTCAGCACGTAAATGATCGATAACATCAAGTTCGATTTCACGCGGATCCACTTCGATCGAGATTTCTGCATCCGCGTTAAAATCGAAGTTATCACGCAGCAGTGTCATTAAGCGGCTAATCTGCGCTTTATTCAGATAGGTTGGCGTGCCGCCGCCCCAGTGCAACTGGCTGACATGACGGCCGGCAAACAGCGGCGCGCGATGAATAATCTCTTGTTCTAAAACGTCCAGATATTGATCGGCCTTATGCTGCTGGCGGGTCACAATTTTGTTGCAGCCGCAGAAATAGCACAATTTATGGCAGAACGGGATATGGACGTACAAAGAGAGTGGACGTTCAGGGTAACGCGCTACGGCTTGCAGAAATGCTTCAGCACCGTAGTCTGCAGAAAACTCCAGCGCGGTCGGATACGAGGTGTATCGTGGCCCGGAATAGTTATATTTCTGGATCAGGGCCAGGTCCCAGTCGATTAGCTGCTCAGACATGCTCACTCCTTCCGATGGCGTTTCTGGCGGGTACGGCGTACCGGCTTACCCCCACTGCGAGTGATAAGCCGGTTGCGCAGCCACTTTTGGCGCCGCGACAATCGCTGTAGTTTAACGAATAACCACACCAGATAACATATAACCGGAAGGGTTATAAGCAGGACGGGAAGACCCACGGTACAAAACCGTTAGTTACCGCCCTTCAGCAGGCGCATCATGTCTTCCTGCTTTTCTTCTTCTTCGTCAATTTCTTCGTCATCATCGTAAGAGAGCCCCAGTTTCTGCATCAACTCATCGATGCGATCCAGCTTGGCATCCACCCAAGACTGATCTTCAGCACTCAGGATCTCTCCCACTTCAAGACGTTCCAGCAGCGCATCCAGGCGCTCATCCGTTTCCAGTAAATCCAACTCAGCCTGTGGTGAAAGCATAGGTTTCTCACTCTTCGGTTTGTGCTGTTTGGTGACTTTTTCAGTCACACCCAATGCAATGGGAGTTTTACTGCCAATACGAGGATCTTTGTGCTTGTTTTGGTTTCCGCCACCTGATGCGCCGTCGCTGCCGGCCGCACGGCTACCTGCCGCAAGACCACGGTGTTTTTTCTGACGCTTACGGTCGCGAGCTTCCAGGTTAATTTCTTCGCGTGTTTTACGACGCGCCTTTGCAGGACCTTTACCGCGTGGTGTAGAAGTTGATTTCATCATGATTCGTCTTTGGCTGTTTTTATTCAGTATATAATTGCGCCGGAATCTAGCAGAAATAAAGAAAAAAGGCGACAGAGTAATCTGTCGCCTTTTTTCCTGACTCTCAACCCTTAACGGGCCCTACAATCCCTGTCGGCTATCAACACACCCTGTTTTTCCCTTAGCCAGAAACATTCCGTGTCGTTTCCATTTCCTTTTACTAACGTCTCCGGACGTTTGTCTTCCTGACAATCCTGCGTCTTCGCCTCCTGGCGCTCCTGACCCTCATCCTGAGTCGTTTATCCTGTTAGCTCCCTCGCTATGAACGCTACTTTACTCTTTTGGGTTACGCGCACAAGTAACCGACTTAACAGTTTCGGTTATTCAGAATATTGTTTAATCGTAATCACATGATTTATTTAATTTATGTTGTTATACACTCTCTCATCTCGCATAAATACTATCGGCAATGTCTCACAAAGCCCGCGCTTTTAACTTACATAACCCGCGCGTCGAAAAATCCGCCTTTTGCTGGTGTTCAGGTATAATCGCGGCAAAGCCTTGATTGATGGAGACGACCACGTTGACTAACTTGAATTATCAACAGACGCATTTTGTGATGAGTGCGCCTGATATTCGCCATTTACCTTCCGATACGGGAATTGAAGTGGCTTTTGCTGGCCGTTCCAACGCAGGCAAATCCAGCGCACTGAATACCCTGACAAATCAAAAGGGTCTGGCACGTACATCTAAAACGCCGGGCCGTACTCAGCTCATCAACTTGTTTGAAGTGGTTGACGGTAAACGTCTGGTTGACTTGCCGGGATACGGGTATGCCGAAGTTCCGGAAGAGATGAAGCGCAAATGGCAGCGCGCGCTGGCAGAATATCTGGAGAAACGTCAAAGCCTGCAAGGTTTAGTCGTACTGATGGATATTCGCCATCCACTGAAAGATCTCGATCAGCAGATGATTTTGTGGGCCGTAGAGAGCAACGTCCAGGTGCTGGTATTACTGACCAAAGCGGACAAACTAGCCAGCGGTGCACGCAAAGCACAGTTGAATATGGTGCGTGAAGCCGTGCTGGCATTTAATGGCGACGTACAGGTAGAAGCATTCTCATCGCTGAAAAAGCTGGGCGTGGATAAACTGCGTCAGAAACTGGATACCTGGTTTAGCGAACTGGCACCTATTGAAGAGATGCAGGACGGGGAATAACCCACCGATATGCCGGATGGCGCCGCTGCGCGTCTTATCCGGCCTACAGATCTTTATTTTTGCTCTAAATAATTCGAGTTGCATAAAGGCGGCGACACAGCAAATCCCCAGGAGCTTACATCAGTAAGTGACTGGGGTGAGCGAGGAAGCCAACGCGTATGCAGCTTGAAGTATGACGAGCACAATAAAAAACGCCCCAGTCATTACTGACTGGGGCGGCTAAAATATTCAGCCAAATCCGATTACGTGAAGTAAAAGGTCTGAAAGATAGAACATCTTACCTCTGTACCCTACGCGAATAACTTTACTCTTTTTTGAGCAACGCACAAAGCACTTTTTGTAATTTTTTTTCATTCCCGGCATAGGGAATTCTAATGGTCATCACAAAAAGCGCTAACTTATGTTGCTTAGTTACAAAAAGAGCGCGTTATTCAGCAAACCCTTAGTGCGCTTGATCCCAGTTTTCACCGCTTCCGACTTCCACCAGCAACGGCACATCAATTCGCGTACCGTTCTCCATCAGCTGATGGATTTTTTTCGAGACGCTATCGAGATCATCTTTGTGCACTTCAAACACCAGTTCATCATGTACCTGCATGATCATACGTACGCGAGGCTGTTCGGTTTGCAGCCAGCCGTCTACGGCAATCATCGCGCGCTTAATAATGTCCGCAGCGGTGCCTTGCATCGGGGCGTTAATCGCCGCACGTTCAGCACCTGCACGACGCGCACCATTACTGGATTTGATATCCGGTAAATAGAGACGACGTCCTTCCAGCGTTTCAACGTACCCTTGCTCTTTTGCCTGCGCACGCGTGCGTTCCATATATTCCAGTACGCCCGGGTAGCGTTCGAAATAGAGATCCATGTACTTCTGCGCTTCTTTGCGTGGAATATTGAGCTGGCGTGCAAGACCGAAGGCGCTCATGCCGTAGATCAGACCAAAGTTGATGGCCTTCGCGCTACGGCGCTGTTCACTGGTCACGGAATCAAGCGGTAAGCCAAAGACCTCTGCAGCCGTGGCGCGGTGAATGTCCTTTCCTTCGGCAAAGGCGGTAAGCAGCCCCTTATCACGCGAGAGGTGCGCCATAATGCGTAGCTCAATCTGCGAGTAGTCCGCCGAGACAATGACATAATCTTCTGGTGCAATAAATGCCTGGCGAATACGGCGTCCTTCCTCATTACGCACCGGAATATTTTGCAGGTTAGGATCGGTAGAAGACAAACGCCCGGTCGCCGTAACGGCCTGATGATAAGAGGTATGCACACGGCCAGTTTTCGGGTTGATCATCAGCGGAAGTTTATCTGTATAGGTAGACTTCAATTTTGCCAGCCCACGATATTCCAGAATCACCTTCGGCAGCGGATAATCCAGCGCCAGCTCTTCCAGTACTTCTTCCGACGTTGATGGCACGCCACCCGGCGTTTTCTTCAGCGGCTTGATGCCCTGTTTTTCAAACAGAATGGTTTGCAGCTGCTTAGGAGAAGAGAGGTTAAACGCCTCCCCGGCTATCTCATGCGCTTTTTGCTCCAGTTCGTTCAAACGCAGCGTCAGCTCTGCAGAATGCTTGTGCAATACGGCAGGATCGATTTTCACTCCGTTACGCTCGACGCGAGACAGCACCGGGACCAGCGGCATATCGATATTCTCGAAGACGTTGAGCGGCCCTTTATGTTTTTGCAGCTCTGGCCACATTTTCAGATGCAGCTGTAGCGTAACGTCGGCATCTTCTGCGGCATAGAGACCCGCTTCTTCCAGCGCAATCTGGTTAAAAGTCAGCTGATTTTTACCTTTCCCGGCAATCTCTTCAAAGGTGATGGTTTTATGTTTCAGCCAGCGGTCAGACAGGCTGTCCATATCGTGTCGCCCGGCAACGCTGTTAAGAATGTAGGATTCGAGCATGGTATCAAAGACGATACCGCGCAGTTCGATACCGTAGTTCGCCAGGATGCCACGGTCATACTTCAGGTTTTGCCCAACTTTATGCGCTTTTTCGTCTTCCAGTAGCGGCTTCAGCAGCGTCAGTGCCCGATCACGGGAAATTTGGTCAGGGGCATCCAGGTAGTCATGGGCGACAGGGACATACGCCGCCACACCCGGTTCAATAGCGAAAGAGAACCCCACCAGATTCGCGGAGATATTGTCCAGGCTGTCGGTTTCGGTATCAAAAGCAAAGACCGGCGCTTTTTTCAGCTTCGCAATCCACGCTTCCAGCGTCGTCTCGTCCAGAATCGTCACATAGTTATCGTATGAGAGAACCGTGGCGGGCTCCTCAGGCGTTTCATCAATAACGATGGTTTCCTGTGGTTTTGCCGCAGGTTTTGTGCCTTTTGCCTGCAGCCATTTCCCGGCTTCAACGTCGGTGACCCAACGTTTGAACTCATATTGTTTGAACAGATTTAACAGCTCGTCCGCTGCAGGTTGTCGTACTTCCAGCTGCTCGCAGGTTAATTCCAGCTCGACATCCGTTTTGATGGTTGCCAGCTTATAAGAGAGGTAAGCCACCTCTTTATTCTGCTCGAGCTTGCCAGCCATGGTTTTTGCGCCACGGAACGTCAGGCCTGCTATTTTTTCTGATTCAGCATAGAGCGTGTCCAGCCCACCCAGACCCTGGAGTAACGCCTGAGCCGTCTTTTCACCCACGCCCGGCACGCCAGGAATGTTATCGGAAGAGTCGCCCATCAGCGCCAGGAAGTCGATAATCAGTTCCGGCGGCACGCCATACTTATTTACCACCTCATCCGGGCCGAGGATCGTATTGGTCATGGTGTTGATGAGGGTGATATTCGGCGTCACCAGCTGAGCCATGTCTTTATCACCGGTACTGATCAGCACCGGACGGCCAATTTGCTCTGCTTCACGCGCCAGCGTACCGATAACGTCGTCCGCTTCCACGCCTGAAACAGCCAGCAGGGGTAACCCCATGGCTTTTACCATCGCGTGCAGCGGTTCAATCTGCGCGCGTAGATCGTCTGGCATCGGCGGACGATGCGATTTGTAGTGCTCGAATAATTCATCACGGAAGGTTTTACCCTTGGCGTCGAATACCACCGCTGCATGCGTCGGCTTATATTGCAAAATCAAGCTACGCAGCATGTTGAGGACCCCGTACATCGCGCCCGTAGGCTCTCCTGCGCTGTTGGTCAGCGGTGGGAACGCATGGTATGCGCGATACAGGTAAGATGAGCCATCTACAAGGATAAGGGGGTTTTCTGGGATCTGAACCATAATGTCCGTGCCTGTTTATCAGATTATGGGTAAAGGATGCCACAGACAGGATGAAAACATGAGTTTTTCGCCGCATTTGTCGAAAAACTTTTGCAGATCTTCTGCGTTGTTCGCAATATGAGCTGTGGATAAGTTTGTGAATAAATAATTTTCAGCCCTTTAAATACAGCAAGATAATTTATGATTCATAATAATTATTCATATTTTTCATTATGTTATTTCATGCAGTAGAATTTTATATCATCTTTTCAGCTTATAGCTGGATGTGGATAGATATTCCCTTTTTTTCTATTCAGCGAAGATCCATCATTTGGTTCGTTTTCTGATAAAATTAGCCCCTTGCGCCCTTTTAGCGCACTATTTATGGCTAACCTTTTGAATAATTTAATTATGGCGAGAATACTCGCCGCGATAACGCTGCTGCTGAGTATCGCATTGACCATATTGGTCACGATTTTATGTTCCGTGCCAATCATCCTGGCCGGAGTTGTAAAACTGCTTTTGCCTATTCCTTTCGTCTGGCGCAAGGTGTCCCTCTTTTGTAATTTCATGATGTACTGCTGGTGTGAAGGTCTGGCGCTATTGCTACACCTTAATCCACGACTGAAGTGGGATGTTGAGGGGCTGGAAGGTCTGAGCAAGAAAAATTGGTATCTGCTCATCTGTAATCACTACAGCTGGGCTGACATCGTTGTGCTTTGCGTTTTGTTTCGTAAGCATATCCCGATGAATAAATACTTTCTTAAACAGCAGTTAGCCTGGGTGCCTTTTATTGGTCTGGCATGTTGGGCGTTGGATATGCCATTTATGAAACGCTATTCGCGCGGTTATTTACTCCGTCACCCTGAACGACGTGGTAAAGATGTGGAAACAACACGCCTTTCTTGTGAGAAGTTTCGTGTGCATCCAACAACGATCGTGAATTTTGTCGAAGGATCACGGTTCACCCACGAGAAATGCCAGCAGACCCGATCTCCCTATAAAAACCTGCTGCCACCTAAGGCTGCCGGTATTGCGATGGCGCTGAATGTCTTAGGATCGCAATTCGATAAGTTGCTGAACGTCACGCTGTGTTATCCGCAAAACAGCAGCCATCCTTTCTACGACATGCTGAGCGGTAAGTTAACGCGCATTGTAGTACGGGTGAATCTGGAGCCGGTGAAAGAGGAATTACACGGTGATTACGTTAATGATAAAGGGTTTAAGCGTCGGTTCCAGCTGTGGCTGAATACGCTCTGGGCCGAGAAAGATACGCAAATAGACGCGATTAAAGCCTCAACTAAAAAAGCCGGTCTCTGACCGGCTTTTTCGTTTACTTCTGGCCTACCAGATATTTCACGGTATCGGCATACTGCTGTACAAAGATATCCATGCTGCTGGTATCCATGCCTTGCGGATTCACCTGATATTTGCCATTCACAAACATCGCCGGAACCCCCTGCAGTTGCAGATCGGCAGCCGCTTTTTCCTGCTGCGCGACCAGTGATTTCACCACGAAGCTGTTCCATGCCGCATCATAGTCTTCACCTTTAATACCCGCATCAACAAATACTTTACGGATATCAGCGGTAGACTGGACGGTCTGAGTTTTCTGCACCGCTTCAAACAACGGTACTGTGACCTTATCTTCTACGCCCAGCGCCAGCGCAACCGCCCACGCCTGCGTCAGATCTTTGCCCAGAGGTCCCAAAAACTCAACGTGGTATTTGGTCATCTTGGTGCCTTCAGGCAGTTTTTTCTTCACGTTATCAGACACGTGAAGCACTTCTTCAAACTGGTAGCAATGCGGGCAGTAGAAGGAGAAGAACTCCAACACCTGCGGTTCACCCGCAATAGGCTTTTCCAGTGTGATGTACTGCTTACCATCCTGGAACTGCGCTGCCGATGCGCTAAAAGCTAAAACCATACCAGCCAGCGCCAGCCATATTTTTTTCATATCCATGTCTCTCCGATTAATACATTGGCGTTAATTGTAAGGGGGGTTGTTGCAGAATTTTTGCCTGCTCAATAAAGGTCGCCGTCTGACGGTGCCAGTAATCTTCTCCGGTTAACCACGGGAAGTTTTTTGGA
Source organism: Citrobacter sp. C348 (assembly GCF_047467975.1). NCBI lineage: Bacteria > Pseudomonadati > Pseudomonadota > Gammaproteobacteria > Enterobacterales > Enterobacteriaceae > Citrobacter > Citrobacter sp. C348. Next base: position 129,278 of record NZ_JASJUJ010000014.1, read on the forward strand.
AACGCAGGATCATCCCAACGTCGAATCAGCCAGGCTAGATAATAAACTAAACGCATGGCGCGTAAAGGTTCTATGAGTCCTAATTCAGCGACGTCGAACTCAGTAAACTCTTCATAAGCTTCGATAATGGTTTCAAGCTGCATGCGCTGCTCGGCTTTATCACCATTAAGCAGCATCCATAAATCCTGAATGGCCGGGCCATTGCGGGCATCATCTAAATCGACAAACATCGGACCATCGCGCCACAGAATATTTCCGGCATGACAGTCACCGTGCAGGCGCAGAGTGTCAAAACGCGTATGCCACCGTTCGGTAACCACGGTGATAAGCGCATCCGTTGCTTTCAGAAATGCCGCTTTTTGCCCTGATGGAATAATCGGTGCACTGTCGAAAAGTTTACGCGGTTCAATCAGATACTCGTCGAGACCAATGGTCGGTCGAAAAGCAAAAGGCTGTTTTCGCCCGGTTTGATGCAGACGCCCGAGATAGCGGCCAACCGACTCCATTTGATCGATATTGTCGGCTTCAAACTGTCGACCTCCTACGCTGGGGAATATCGCATAGTGGAACCCTTGATGCCCCAGTAACGTCTGACCATCAAAAACCATCGGCGCCGCAACCGGCACGTCATCACGCACCAGTTCCAGTACAAACTGATGTTCTTCCTGTATTTGATCAACGGACCAACGCTCAGGGCGGTAAAACTTTACGACAAAGCGTCGACGGTCTTCGTCCTGGAATTGGTAGACACGGTTTTCATAGCTGTTGAGCGGGGTAAGCCCGGAATCCACCCGGATCCCCTGCTCAAACAGCGCATCCATGATGGTATCCGGGTGTAGCGTTTGGAAAGTAAAAGCGTTGTTATTCATCCCATCATCCGGAAATTACTACGAATGATTCAGGATATCATTTCGCAGCACTTTCGGTGGCGGCGATTACAAGCTTTTACTCTTTAATTACGCCACGAGCGCGCAGCAATGCGGTTTTAAAGTCTTCTTCATAATCTTTCTGAATACCTGGGATCACCGCATCCTTCGCTGAGTCACGCATTTTCAGGTGATAGATCAGAATGTCATCAGTTAAATCCGCCAGTTCTCCGTCAAAACCTGACTCTTTCGCCAGTTTCTGTAAAAATTGCATCAGATTAAGATCGGGTTCTTTCTGCCAGGCTGGCTGGAGGAGTTCAATAACTTCATTCAGACGTTTACATTTCATGGTTGTGCTCCTTACGCTTAATACAGATACGTTAGCAGGGTCAATCCCACATTAAAAGAGGCGATATCAGTGATTCTGGATAGTGCAATTACAGGGGTTGTCCTGGCGGGCGGTAAGGCCAGGCGGATGGGGGGTGCAGATAAAGGACTGCTTGAGCTGGACGGCAAACCTTTGTGGCGGCACGTCGCCGATGCGCTCGCCTTACAGGTCGAGACCGTTGTGGTTAATGCCAATCGCCATCAGGATATTTATCAGCAAAGTGGTCTGAAAGTTATCCCTGATTCATTGCCTGATTTCCCTGGCCCGCTGGCCGGAATGCTGTCGGTATTTTTACAACTGGCAGGTGACTGGTTTTTATTCTGCCCCTGCGATATGCCCTATATTCCCCACAACCTGGTCGCAAGACTGGCAGAACAGCGCCAAAATGCGCCGGTGGTGTGGGTGCATGATGGGGAGCGGGATCACCCGACAATTGCGCTGATGCACAGAGCAATGCAGCCGTTACTGCAGGAGTATCTTCAGGCAGGTGAACGACGGGTGATGGTCTTTATGCGCCAGGCCGGCGGACACGCCGTCGATTTTAGCGATCATAAAGATGCGTTTGTGAATGTGAACACACCTGAAGAATTGGCCAGATGGCAGGATAAATCATGATCCCATTGCTCGGTATTGCCGCATGGAGCGGCACAGGAAAAACCACACTGCTCAAAAAACTGATCCCGGAACTGTGCGCCAAAGGCATTCGTCCAGGATTAATTAAGCATACCCACCACAACATGGACGTAGATAAACCCGGCAAGGATAGCTATGAGTTACGTAAAGCTGGCGCCGCGCAAACACTGGTCGCCAGCCAGCAGCGCTGGGCGCTGATGACGGAAACGCCGGAAGAGTCTACGCTGGATTTAGCCTATCTGGTGAGCCGGATGGATGCTTCAACCTTAGATCTGGTGCTGGTGGAAGGTTTTAAGCATGAGCCTGTCGCAAAGATCCTGCTATTTCGTGAGGGTTGCGGGCATGGTGCAGAAGAATTGACGATTGATGAGTATGTTGTTGCAGTTGCCAGTGATGTTCCACTTGAAGTGGGTGTTCCATTGTTAGATATCAACGACGTACAACAAATTGCAGGGTTTGTTACGCAATGGATAAGATGATAACTACGATGTTACGATGTGCCTGATGCGCTGCGCTTATCAGGCCTACAAAATATGTTCAGTCCGGCGTAGGCAGGATAAGGCGGCACGCCGCATCCGGCAGTTTTCACTTTGCACAGACGCAAAAAAGCCCG
>NZ_JASJUJ010000015.1:0-110624 GCF_047467975.1 Citrobacter sp. C348
AAATAGTTATACTGATGTCGCAAAAGCAGATGCAATCAGCACTTCTTATGCTTACACCGATACAACTTCGGCCAAAAATCGCGCAGATGGTAAAGCGTATGTCGATAATTCGCTCACCCAAGCAAACAATTATACCGATAACAAGTTCTCCCAACTTGATGGTCGAGTAAATAGCCTGGATAACAAAATTGATGATAACGATAAACAAGCAAAAGCAGGTATTGCTGGCGCAATGGCGATGACTGCAATTCCGCAAAAATTTGGCTATGATTTCAACTTCGGTATGGGCGCAGCTACATTTGGTGGTGAACAATCCATGGCTGCCGGTGCATATTATAATGTTGGTAAGAATGCCACTCTTTCCGCGAAGGCCTCTCTTGATACCCAACACAATACTGGTGTTGCGGTTGGTTTGAGTTTTGGTTTCTAATCAATCGTGTTTAACTATTTAGGTTACTAATCCTGGTAGAAATTGACACTTTCCAGCCTGATAATGCCCGATGAAATTCATCGGGCATTTTGTATTCAAAAATCGCTATGGGTTGTAGATTTTCCACCAAGACTCTAACCTGTGGTCAATATTACTCGACTACTACAACCCTGTATCTTCGGCTAAATAGCTACGTCGAATACCTCTACACTTTTGCCAGCCAATGTTTACCTCCGGGGATTAAGCTGACGGTTTCCATAAAATGGCGAACCTTTTTCAACAGTTGCCATATTGAACGGCACTGATGATGAGCTAGGGCTCCCCGAGGGATTAATGTTCCATTCGGATCAGGGATGCCAGTACATTAGCATGCCATACCAAGAGTTGGCTGAATGATATGGAATCAAGATCAGTATGAGACGCAAAGGAAATTGTTGGGATCCCACTGTTGCGAAAAGGCTATTCCATGGTCTGAAAACAGAATGGTTACCGCGCGAAGGCTACTGAAACAGAAGTGGAGCAGAGAAAGATGTGATGCTGTATCTGAGCGGATATTACAACCGTCTTAGGCCACATAAAAACAACGGAGGGCTAACACCACCGAAATGGAAAAACAAAAACCTCTGACTGTATCTAAATTAAGTAGACCACTTCAAACAAGTCCCCTATCCCCACAGGGCTAGGGGCAACCTGCTCAGCGCAAAACCAGGCGAATTACTCCTGCTGAGCTTTCTTCTCCAGGCCGTCCAGCAGTTTTTGATGAATACCGCCAAACCCGCCGTTGCTCATCACCAGGATATGATCGCCAGGCTGCGCGGTTTTCACCACCATGTCCGCCAGCGCGTCAACATCACCGCTCCAGTGAGCAGGCTGAACGCAAGCTTCCGCGACTTCCGCGACCTGCCACGGAATGTGCGGCGGTTGCAGCAGGAACACTTCATCCGCACGGCCTAACGACGGTGCCAGATCGTCTTTGCACAATCCCATTTTCATGGTGTTAGAGCGTGGTTCCAGCACGGCAATAATGCGCGCCGTGCCGCCGACTTTTCCGCGCAGCGCGGCGAGCGTTGCCAGAATCGCCGTCGGGTGATGGGCGAAATCGTCATACACCGTCACGCCATGGGCTTCGCCGCGCAGCTCAAGACGTCGACGCGCATTGATAAACGAACCCAGCGCATTGGCGGCGTCTGCAGGCTGAACGCCAACGTGGCGGGCTGCAGCAATGGCCATCAGGCCATTGTGCATGTTGTGTTCGCCGACCAGGCCCCACTTCACTTCGCCCACTTTTTCACCGTCTAACAACACTTCCCAAACGGATGCATCGGTGGTCAGTTTCTTCGCCTGCCAGTGACCTTGCTCGCCAACCAGTTCCTGTTCGCTCCAGCAGCCCATCGCCATCGTCTGTTTCAGATTGATGTCGTTTTCCGGGTAGATGATACGTCCCTGACCCGGCACGATACGCACCAGATGGTGGAACTGTTTCTGAATAGCTTTCAGATCGTCAAAGATATCTGCGTGATCAAACTCAAGGTTGTTGAGGATCAGCGTACGCGGGCAGTAATGCACGAATTTGGAACGCTTATCGAAGAACGCGCAGTCGTACTCGTCCGCTTCAATAACGAAAAAGTCACTTTCGCCCAGACGCGCAGAAACCTCGAAGTTACCCGGCACACCGCCGATAACAAAGCCCGGCTTATAGCCGCAGGCTTCGAGGATCCAGGTCGCCATTCCAGCGGTGGTGGTTTTACCGTGGGTTCCCGCTACCGCCAGCACCCAGCGATCGCGCAGGACGAAGTCATGCAGCCACTGTGGGCCAGACATGAACGGAATGTTCTTCTCCAGCACCGCTTCCACGCACGGATTACCGCGTGTCATGGCATTGCCGATGATCACCAGGTCCGGTTGCGGGTCGACCTGGCTGGCATCGTAACCCTGAATCAGTGAGATGCCCTGCTTCTCAAGTAAGGTGCTCATCGGCGGATACACATTGGCGTCCGAACCCGTTACTTCATGACCGAGCGAGCGCGCCAGCATCGCCAGACCGCCCATGAAGGTGCCACAAATTCCCAAAATATGAATGCGCATACGTCACTATCCTTTTTTAATCTGGGGGCCATTTTACGCACATGTCAGGCAACTGAGAAACGCATTTCAGGATAATCCGCAGTTTGCTGGCGCGATTCACCTAAGCGCGAGGGCTGAAATATTTGTTAAGATTATGGCGGTCGCTTTACTCCATACAATTTGCAGGGAAAGTGTTATGAAAACGTTAGGTGAATTTATTGTCGAAAAGCAGCACGAGTTCTCTCATGCTACCGGTGAGCTGACTGCTTTGTTATCGGCAATAAAGCTGGGCGCCAAGATCATCCACCGCGATATCAACAAGGCCGGTCTGGTCGATATCCTGGGTGCCAGCGGTGCTGAGAACGTGCAGGGAGAGGTTCAGCAGAAGCTCGATCTGTTCGCGAACGAAAAACTGAAAGCTGCACTGAAGGCACGCGATATTGTGGCGGGCATCGCCTCTGAAGAAGAAGATGAAATCGTCGTCTTCGAAGGCTGTGAACACGCAAAATACGTTGTACTCATGGATCCACTAGATGGTTCATCGAACATCGATGTTAACGTCTCTGTCGGCACGATCTTCTCGATTTATCGTCGTGTCACCCCTGTCGGTACGCCGGTAACGGAAGAGGATTTCCTGCAACCAGGCAACAAGCAGGTGGCGGCGGGCTACGTCGTTTACGGTTCATCCACCATGCTGGTGTATACCACCGGTTGTGGCGTACATGCGTTCACCTACGATCCTTCTCTGGGCGTATTTTGCCTCAGCCAGGAGCGCATGCGTTTCCCGGCCAAAGGCAGCACCTACTCCATTAACGAAGGCAACTACATCAAATTCCCGAATGGCGTGAAGAAGTACATTAAGTTCTGCCAGGAAGAAGATAAAGCCACCCAGCGCCCGTATACCTCGCGCTACATTGGCTCTTTGGTGGCGGATTTCCACCGCAATCTGCTGAAAGGCGGGATCTATCTGTACCCGAGCACGGCCAGCCATCCGGATGGAAAACTGCGCCTGCTGTACGAATGCAACCCAATGGCCCTGCTGGCCGAGCAAGCGGGCGGCAAAGCAAGTGACGGTAAAAACCGTATTCTGGATATTATCCCGGAGAGCCTGCACCAGCGTCGTTCATTCTTCGTCGGTAACGACCATATGGTTGAAGACGTTGAACGTTTAATCCGTGAGTTCCCGGACGCGTAAGACTCAGACGCCGGAGCAATCCGGCGTCCTTTACGTGCTTAGTTGACGAAGGTCAGTTTGACCCGTTTTGATACGCGGAAATACGGTATCCAGATAAGGATCTGGGCCGCGCAGGAGACAAACGCTTTTATATCGTCAGTGCTCAGCCCCACGCCATAGAACATGGCACCCAACCAGCTGTCCATCGCGTAGTAAAGCGTGGTGCCTAAAATGAAGGCAGTATAAAACTTGGGTAGCTGACGTTTCTTTTTGAAAAACAAAAACGTCGTGTAAACCAGCAGCATTAAGAGAACGGCCATACAGACGAGTTCAAAAATAACCAGCGCACTCACGTCCGTTTCAGTGTGCAAAACAAACATCGCCACACCGAAAAAGCCAATGACCCCAGAAATGACGGACATCACCAGCGTCACCGCCGGTAAATAAAGCCAGCCGCCAATTCCCGTATATTTTTTATTCTCACAACGCGTGCAGTGGGTATCCGGAGGCAGTACGTTCTCCCCACAGCTGGCGCATGCTGTCGGTAGCCCTTCGCCTTCGATTCCTTTCATGCTTTTGATTCCATTAAGTAAGTGTAGCCTCCTAGTGTATACGCATTACCCGCTATACGCGAAAAACAGCCCACGACATCATTTTGACGCGCTCGTGGTATTCACCCGTGTGACCGGTGAACTTTGGCGGTTTTCCCATAGCACCGTCAGACCGCGCTGTAAGGCGATAAAAACAAACAGCAGAATACCGATGGCGATCTTCGTCCACCATGAGCTTAATGTGCCGTCAAAGTTAATGTAGGTCTGAATCAATCCCTGGATTGCCACGCCAAACAGGGTGCCCAGCACCGTGCCCACGCCACCGCTCAGCAACGTACCGCCGATCACCACCGAGGCAATGGCATCCAGTTCAACGCCGACGCCTGCCAGCGCATAACCGGCTTGGGTATAAATGGAGAAGACAATCCCGGCCAGCGTCGCCAGCCCAGTAGAAAGCATATAGATGCGGATTGTCGTGCTGCGGGTCGAGATCCCCATCAGGTTAGCTGACGTCGCGCTACCGCCAATGGCGTACACCTGATTGCCAAAGCGTGTACGGTGCGCAAGGAAGATACCGATCACCACGACGCCCAGCATCAACAGTCCCATGGCGCTCAGACGACCACCGCCGGGGATCTTCCAGGCAAGGCTGGAGAGCGTGTCATAAATCGGGTGGTTAATGGGGATAGACTCTTCGGAGACCAGATAGCTGACGCCACGCAGAAAGAACATTCCCGCCAGCGTAATAATAAACGCCGGTATCTTCAGGGCATCAATCAGTAACCCCATAAAGGCGCCAAATGCGCAGCCCATCGCCAGAACCAACGGGAACGCCAGCAGCGGAGAAATCCCCCAGTAACCAATGGCTTTGGCCAGAAATACGCCGGTAAAAGCAATCACCGAACCGACGGAAAGATCGATGCCGCCGGAGAGGATCACGAAGGTCATACCCACGGCGATAATGCCTAAAAAGGCGTTGTCGGTCAGGATATTGCAGATCACGCGCGTTGAGGCAAAGGCCGGGAACTGCGTCAGGCAGTAGAGGTAGCCCAGCACAAAGACGCCAAGGGTGATCATCAGCGGTAAGTTACGTTTTATCATGACCACGCACTCCTTTTATCAGGCTGATAAAGCGTTGCGACTGGACGACCAGCACGCACAGCACCACGATGGCTTTAACCACCTGGTTGAGCTCCGGTTGGAAGCCGGACAGTAAAATCCCGGTGTTCATGCCCTGAATAATCAACGCCCCCACCACCGACAGCAGCAGGTTAAATCGCCCGCCCATCAGCGAACCGCCGCCGATCACTACCGCCAGAATGGCATCTAATTCCAGCCATAACCCGGCGTTGTTGGCATCGGCTCCGCGAATATCCGCCGTGACGATAATCCCGGCAATGGCCGCGCACAGACCGCTCAGCACATAGGTGAGCATCACGATAACGCGGGTATTCACACCGGCATTTTTCGCCGCCCGAATGTTGATGCCGACCGCCTCAATAAACATACCCAGCGCCGTTTTACGCGTCAGCAGCCAAAAAGCGACCAGCGTTAGCAGCGCGATGATCACCGGCGTCGGGAACAGCAACAGCGATCCGCTACCGAACCATGACAGATCGGGCGAGTTAAACGTGACGATCTGCCCGGAGGTGATCAACTGCGCTACCCCGCGTCCGGCCACCATCAGAATCAGCGTGGCAACAAACGGTTGGATCTTAAGGATGGCCACCAGAATCCCGTTCCACAATCCCGCCAGGATACCGGAGCCTAACGCCGCAAGCAGGACCACCGGCAGGCTGTGCCCGGCAACCGTCATCGCGGCGGTGGTTGCCCCCGCAATGGCCATCACCGCGCCAACGGAAAGATCGATACCGCCGGTGGCAATCACCAGCGTCATGCCAATCGCCAGCAGCGCCACGGGCGCGGCGCGGTTGAGAATATCAATCGGGCTGCCGAACAGACGGCCATCCTGCAAAATCACCTGATAAAAGTGCGGGGCGACCAGGCTGTCAACCAGCAGCACCAGCAGCAGCGCCACCAGTTGCGGCATGCCCTTCGGCCAGCGAAATCGTCGTTTCGTGATGTTGGATTGAGGGAGAGATTGAGGCATCACAACAGTCTCCTTAGGCCGCAATGGCGTTCATGATGGCCGGTACGGACAGTTCAGCCAGCGGGATCTCGGCCACCTGTTTGCGATCGCGCATGATAATGACCCGATCGGCGTAACCCACCAGCTCTTCCAGTTCAGAGGAGATCACCAGCAGCGCCAGACCGTCGGCGCACAGAGTTTCGATCAGGCGAATGATCTCGGCGTGCGCCCCAACGTCGATCCCCCGCGTGGGTTCATCAAGGATCAAAAACTGCGGTTTGGTCAGCAGCCAGCGCGACAGCAGAACTTTTTGCTGATTACCGCCGGAGAGAAACTCGATCGGCTGTTCAGCGTTGGGGGTACGGATACCCAACTGGCGGATAAAACGCTCGGCAATGTCATTTTGCTCTTTGCGCGGAATAGGCCGCAGCCAGCCGCGCTGTGCCTGCAAGGCCAGGATGATATTTTCTCGCACCGAGGCGGCAGCAATAATGCCGTCCGTTTTCCTGTCTTCCGGGCAGAAGCCGATCCCCAGACACGAGGCCTGATGCGGCGATCGCAGGGTCTGCGGTTTGCCTTTGATCAGCGCACTGCCGCTGTCGGCAGGTTTAATGCCAAAGATCACTTCTGCGGTTTCTGTACGTCCCGATCCCAGCAACCCCGCCAGGCCGACGATCTCGCCGGGACGGACCTGCAGATCGAACGGTGCAATCGTGCCTTTTTTGCCAAAACCACTGAAGGCCGCCACCGGTTTGTCACTCAGCAACGTGCGGCCCGCACGCTGCAACGCGTGGGTATCCAGTTCCCGGCCGAGCATCATCTTCACCAGTTCGATCTGCGGCAGTTCGCGGGTTTCGCGACAGCCGACAAAGCCGCCGTTACGCAGAACGGTGATCCGATCGCTGACTTGATAGACCTGATCGAGAAAATGGGTAACGAAGATCAGGCTGACGCCGCGATCGCGCAGATGCCGCATCAGACCGAACAGCATCTCGACTTCCTGGGTATCCAGGCTAGCGGTGGGTTCGTCGAGGATCAATACTTTCGCCGACAGATCGATAGCCCGGCAAATGGCGACAATCTGCTGCATCGCCACCGAAAAACGGTTTAACGGCTCGCGCACATCAAGGGAAAAACCGTAGGAGGCCATCAGCTCCGTGGCACGCTTTTCCATTTGCTTGCGCTGCAGCAGACCAAAGCGTCGCGGCTCGCGGCCAATAAACAGGTTATCTGCCACTGACATATTGGGCAGCAGGTTCACTTCCTGATACACGGTGCCAATCCCCAGTTGCTGGGCATGGGCGGTATTCTTGGGTGAGATAGCCTGGCCTTCAAGCCAGATGGTGCCGCGATCGGCGTGGTAAACGCCGGTCAGCGCTTTAATCAGCGTCGATTTACCGGCCCCATTTTCACCGAGCAACGCCATAATCTCGCCACGCCGCAGGCTGAAATCCACGTTATCCAGCGCTTTGACGCCAGGAAAAAATTTGCTTAACCCTTCGGTACGAAGGATTTCCTGATGTTGGTCGGTGGTCATGGTTCCCCCTGCATTACGCCGGATGGCGCTACGCTTATCCGGCCTACAAAAGCGCGTAATGTAGGCCAGGCAAGCGCAGCGCCCCCGGCATTTTCATGAAGGCTTAGTAGCCCATGTTTTTCTTCTTCTCTAGCTCTTCTTTCGCGGTATCCGGCAGATAGAGGATAGATTTGGTAATGGTCAGCTTCTCAGGCATGGTGCCGTCTTTTTTGAATTTCTCCAGCGCGTCAAAGGCTGGACCGGCCATGTTTGGCGTCAACTCGACGCTGGCGTTGGCTTCCCCGTCAATCATCGCTTTATAGATATCCGGCACGCCGTCGATAGAGCCGGTCAGAATGTCTTTGCCCGGTTTCAGACCCGCTTCTTTGATTGCCTGAATCGCCCCGATCACCATGTCATCGTTGTGGGCGTAAACCATACAGATGTTCTTGCCGTTGTTTTCCGCTTTGATAAAGCTCTCCATGACTTCTTTGCCTTTACTGCGGGTAAAGTCGCCGGACTGAGAGCGGATAATTTTGATGTTTGGTGCCTTGGCAATGGCTTCAGCAAAGCCTTTTTTACGGTCAATCGCCACGCTGGCACCGACGGTTCCTTGTAGCTCCACAACGTTACACGGCTTGCCGTTCACTTCTTTAATCAGCCAGTCGCCAATCAATTTGCCTTCCAGCACGTTGTCGGCCGTCACGGTGGTCATATAGAGAGATTTGTCTTTGACATCGATGGAACGATCGAGCAAAAAGACCGGGATCTCGGCATCTTTCGCTTCTTTTAATACCGGCTCCCAACCCGTTGCTACCACTGGCGCAATGAATATAGCATCCACGCCCTGCGCCACGAATGAACGTACCGCTTTAATCTGGTTTTCCTGTTTTTGCTGGCCGTCGGCAATTTTCAGCGTAATGCCGCGCTTCTCGGCCTCGCTTTTCGCTACGTTGGTTTCTGCTGCACGCCAGCCGGATTCAGACCCGACCTGCGAAAATCCTACGGTTAAAGGGGCGGCCATCGCCATAGATGACATGGCTGCCGAAACTGCTGTGACTAAAAGTAAGCGCTTCCACATAAGTGCGTCCTCGTAGGGTGATTATTGTTGATTAATAAACCGTCGCGAAAAAACTATAGACAATCCAGCATGTAACGGATTGCGTTACATCACACTTCAAAAAAGTAAATAAAACGTTAATCACAAGTTTGTAATCGCTTTCATTACCCTATGAAAAATGCAGCTGAAGTTATGGATTTTTCTGTCATCAAGACAGGGGGAAAAAGCGAAAATCCGAGGTGGCAAATCGAAAACAAGCGGAGACATTCAGCGCGAGTTGGCTATAATACCCGCCACTTGTTTGCCATAGCATATTTAAAGGAAACAGACATGAGCTTACTCAACGTCCCTGCCGGTAAAGATCTGCCGGAAGATATCTACGTTGTTATCGAGATCCCTGCGAACGCAGATCCGATCAAATACGAAGTTGACAAAGAGAGCGGCGCCCTGTTCGTTGACCGCTTCATGTCCACTGCGATGTTCTATCCGTGCAACTACGGTTACATCAACCACACCCTGTCTCTGGATGGCGACCCGGTCGACGTTCTGGTCCCGACACCGTACCCGCTGGAGCCAGGTTCAGTGATCCGCTGCCGTCCGGTTGGCGTACTGAAAATGACCGACGAATCCGGTGAAGATGCGAAACTGGTTGCGGTACCGCACACCAAGCTGAGCAAAGAATACGATCACATCAAAGATGTGAACGACCTGCCGGACCTGCTGAAAGCGCAGATCACTCACTTCTTCGAGCATTACAAAGATCTCGAAGCAGGCAAATGGGTGAAAGTTGACGGTTGGGACAACGCTGAAGCCGCTAAAGCTGAAATCGTTGCATCCTTCGAGCGTGCGAAGAAATAAGTTCGCCTGAGCTCAAAACCCTGAACGCCAGCGTCTGGTTAGTAAGGGTTTTTTACTTCTCATTTTCCCTCTCTTCGTTTTTCCTTTCTCCGCTGTTTTCTTTTTGACCTACCAGATCGGGTAGTCACATTTTGCTCATCTTATTTGCGAATGAGACTGGATCTCATTATCATTCGCAACACGTAAATAAATGTGAATAAACGTCAATGAACCTCCACACTGTGAAGTCCCTGAAACACTATTCCGCCGTGGCCCTCGCCACAACATTGTTATTTACCAGCCTGCCCAGCGTGGCAGAGACGCTGTCTGAGAAAGATTTCCTGACCCGCGACGTCGGTAACGGGGTGTATGAGCTGGCGGTTGATGGTCAGCAAAAGGCGCTTTTTGCCGCCTCTTCTCCGTCGTTTGATAAAGACAAAACCCGCGGGATTATCTACAAGCTCGATCTGGAGAAACTCACCACCACCGAAGTTATCGAAACCAGCCGCCGGGCGTTTGCTACCGCGCTGGATGAAGAAAATCAGGTGCTGTATGTCGGTAATACGCTGGAAGGTTCGGTGACGATTATCGATACCCGCAGCGGTAAAGAACGGGCAATACTGCAACTGAGCGATACCAGCAACCCAAAGGAAATCATCCATACGCGTGAAATGGTGCTCGATAAGCAACACCACCGTCTGTATGTTTCTGGCGTGGCTGAAAAAGGCATTGTCTGGGTGGTAGATACGCTAAAGCGTGAGAAAATCGCCACCCTTGAAAATATGGGCGAATACCCGACCGGCATGGCGATTGATGCCAAAAACGATCGTCTGTACGTGGTAAATGGCAGAAACGAGCTGATTGTACTGGACACTACCAGCCATAAAATAATTAACCGTTTTGCCGTTGAGCCTGCCAAAAAACATTTCTTTCTGAATATCGCCCTTGATAGCAAAAATAATCGCGCATTCCTGACCGATCCTGATTTAGCCGATGTTCTGGTTGTCGATATTCATACCGGAAAAGTCATTGCCCCAATCAAAGTCATTAATTCACTGGCCGTTCTCTATAACGAGACGCGTCAGGAAGTTTATATTACACACCGCAATGCCAAGCAGGTCAGCATTGTCGACAGCAACACCTATCAGGTAAAACACAGCATTGAAACCAATGCGTTACCTAACAGTCTGGCGCTTTCACCGGATGCTAACACCTTGTATGTCAGCGTAAAACAGCCGGAAAAAATGATTGGCGTCAAGCCCGACTACGTGCTGAAAATCGATTTAACTCAATACTAATAATCAAAAACTATTTTGCACCTTGTCGCCATATTGCGCGGCAAGGTGGCGCTTTTATTTTTTTACTTTTCAGGTGTCTTATATTATGAAAACGCGTCAACTTATTACGCTGACAGGGATCGTTGCATTCTCAGGCGGGGTTATTTTTCCCGCGCAGGCCGAAGAATTAACGGAAACTTCACGCAATAGCGAAGATGAAATGGTGATTACGGCGTCCGGTTTCTCGCAGCAAAAGCGTGAAGCCCCGGCGACTATTTCAGTTATCGACCGTAAAACGCTGGATATTCAGCCGGACCGCAACGTGGGGGAAGCCATTAAAAATATTCCCGGCGTCTCGGTGTCGAACAGCAGCGGGATGAATGCCGGTAGTATTATGATCCGCGGCATGGACCCGTCCTATACCGCTTTTATGGTCAACAGCGTCAAACAAAATACCGGCCAGTCGCGCCCGTATGGGCACGACATCGGCACCGAAGCCAACTTCTTACCGCCAATGGAAGCCATTGAGCGCATCGAGGTTATTCGTGGGCCGATGTCATCATTGTACGGTTCCGATGCCATCGGCGGCGTGGTTAACGTCATCACCAAAAAGCCGTATGGGGCGAAAGACTGGACGACGGCAATTGCCGCGAATACCTGGCTTCAGGAACACCAGTATCTCGGCAATACCAGTCAGATGAATCTGTTCACCATGGGGCCAATTATTCCCGATGTTCTCGGCTTAAGCGTGGCCGCCGACTGGCTCGACCGTCGCGACGACGATCTGAATAATTACTTCGGCAAACATAACCGCAAATCCGTGGATATGACTCTGGGTCTGGCCGCCAGCGAAAATAACCTCTTCGATCTCAACGTTGTCACCGGCGAGCAGGAAAAAAACCGCACCCAGAAACGCGGTGCGCCGTGGTCATGGTTATATGATCGTAACGCCGCCACCCTGACCCATACCGGCTGGTATGCCGACGATACTATCGCGACAACTAACTACATTAACTACGAAAAAGGCCGTTCCAAATACGTTTATGACGGGCAGTCACCGCAGTATGTGCAGATGGAAAACTACGTCGCCAATTCACAAACCACCTTCACGCTCGACACCCATAAGCTGACCGTCGGGGCGAACTTCACCCGCGAAGAGTTAAACGACCGGTTTGATGTCGCCAACAAAACGTTGCCAGGCTCGGAGCCTGTTACCAAAATCAGCCGCAACGGTTGGGCGTTGTTCGTGGAAGACGGCTGGAGCATCAACGATTTCATCCTGACGACCTCCGCACGTATGGATCAGGACGATAACTTTGGTACGCACATTACGCCGAAAATGTACGGCAACTGGGCATTCAACGATGCCTGGGCGCTGAAAGGCGGCGTCTCCGCCGGGTATAAAAAGCCGGAACTGCGAGCCACCTCCAGTAACTTCGTCACCCCTTACGGTTCAACTGTGCCCTATCCCTTCCTGACGGTCGGCAATGACGACTTAAAACCGGAGAAAAGCGTTAACTCCGAGCTGGGTCTGTACTGGACGGGCGATGTGCTGTCGCTCGATGGCACCGTGTTCTATACGCAATTCAAAGACAAGATTGCGGAACAAACCATTTGTGAAACCACGGCGACCAACCAGTGCTCGGTCAATGGCTACAACGCCGACTCGGTGAGTAAATACTTTAACGTTAGCGAAGCCGATGTCTACGGCGTCGAGCTCAACGCCGACTGGCAAATTAGCACCGACGTCAAAGCCAATGCCAACTACACCTACAACCACAGCGAGCAGAAAAGCGGCGTCAACAAAGGCTACGCGCTGAACGATTACCCACGCCATATGGCGAACTTGTCGCTGAACTGGGCGGCGACGCAAAGCCTCGACGTGTGGAGTACGGTGAACTACCGCAGCAGCAACCGCAACAGCGGTAATAACAACAAGTACGATGATTACACGATGGTGGATGTGGGCGTACGCTACCAGTTGAATAAGCACACACAGCTGATGGCGGGGGTCTACAACGTGCTGGATGAGGATCCGAAACTCACGACCGCATGGAGTGAGTCCGCTCAGGTGGAAGGACGCCGCTATAACCTCGGCGCGCGCGTGGAGTTTTAAACCCCAGATAAAACAACGCCACCCAAGGGTGGCGTGTTCACATCAGTACTTATCTCGATCTAACCAGTTACCGCTTTCTATCAGCGTTAACCCATCTATCGGACGTTGATATACATACATCCATGCACTTCCGTAAGGCGTCTGAATTAACTGGCGTGCGTACTCTCCGCCACGCGAGCGCAGCGCATCAAGCTCTGCCAGCGTGGCGTTATCAATACGATAAACTTCCCCGTGTACCGTTCCGTTTCCCGGAACCGCGCCTGGATAGTGGCCCAGACTGTACAACTGGTAGTTATCGATGCTGAAATTACCCAGCAACTGGGCGTTGGTCATCCAGTGGCTGTTACCTTGCTTGGTACGTAAACTACCATAAACAAATATTCGCATTGCTAAAACTCGAACTGATAGAGCAAATCAAGTGCCTGATCAACGCCAGACACAGCTTCCAGATATAGCTTAGGCATCAGACGATAACGTAGCGTGAGTGTCGCTAAAGAGTCAAATATACCCACACCATATTTCACCTGCAGACCTGGCAGTACATATCCGCTGACAACCACCTGAGATGAATCGCCCACCCCTTGCGTGTCCAGCGCCAGATTGCTTACGCCAAACGTCTCCCCGATTTTACCCACAATCTGACCACTTTGTGCAACCCCTAAGCCAATAAGCATAGACGTCATTGCCGCACTATCGCTCTGTTCGCTGTCCAATCCTTGCCCGCGCAGCAGGTAAGAGAGCGCCATTTGCTGCGACATCGCCGGGTCGGAGAAGATTTCCGCTTTCGGTTCATCTGCCGTACCCGTTACGCGAACACCGGCGATCACGTCGTCTTCGGTGGCATCCGGGTTACGAATAGCCTCGATATTGAGCAACGGCTGATCCGGTGGACCGGAGAACAACAGCTCACCTTTACGTACAATCAAATCCTGACCATACGCATGGAAGCGGCCGCTTGGGATATTAATCTGCCCATTGAGGCCCAGCCCCTGCTTATCCTGTGCCACTTTGAGATCGCCCGTCAAACGTGCTTTCAGACCAAAGGCATCGATGCGCACGTTGTTGCCGACGTGGATGTTCAGGTTGCTGTTGATCGGGATCCCGGCGCTCTGCGGTTTCTCCGGCTGTAGATTGTCATTGAGCATCACCATATCACTGGAAACACCGACTGCGCTTTCCGGCAGGTCGTGCACCACAATACGCGCCCACGGCACATCAACATTGCCGTTCAGAGTAAACAGGTTCGGCGTGGCTTCAAATTCCACATCCGGCGAGACATCCAGGCGCACCATTGGCGGCACGGTGATACGCACCCGGCTGCCTTTGGCCGCAATGCGCGCCCGCCAGTTGTCTAGCTGACTCCAGTCGGCATCGCCGCTCAGGTTAATCTCTCCCTGCTGCGTGCGCACCACGCCCGCAATTGTCGAACGAGTCCCGGTGAAGTTAATCGCCAACTGGCTGGGTTGCATATCGAACGGCATAAAGTTGCCGTCAACGTCCAGGCCGCTAAGCTGCAGCTGGCCGAGCAATTGTGGACTTTGCAGATCGCCGCCAAGACGCAGGTTGGCGTTTAGCATCCCAGCGGCTTTTTCGCCGCGCGAGAAGATAGGGTTCACCATCGCCAAATTGAAATTGCGGATATTGACGTTGCCGCCCAGATTACGTCGTCCTTGCGGGTCACTTATCTGCACCTGACCGTCAAACTGGCCGTTATTGGTCAGACGGATCAGCCAGCCCAGTTCGGCACGGTTGTTGTGCAGGTCGGCGGTGAGATTCAGCGTGTCAAACGCCACCGGCAGCGGCGCATCGTTGACGCTTTGCGTGACCTTCACGTTGCGTCCGGAAAGCGTGACCTGCCCCTGCGGCAGTCCCTCTTTGGTCGTGTCCCAACTGACATCGGCTTTGCCGGTGAACACACCGCTGGCCTGAGTCGTATCCGGCATAAACGGTTTTAACATCGCCAGGTCGAAACGGTTGAGGTTCACCACTGCGCGACCTTCTGCACCGGCATCTATCGTCTGCGGTACGCACAGTTCCGCATTCGGGTTGTTCCAGCAGTGCGGCCCGATGCTGATTTTCTGTTCCTGATTGCGGTAATCCAGCGCAATGGTGCGGCTCAGCGACCACGGACCAACCGGGGTCTGGAAGCGGGTATTGCTTAATTCCCCTTTCCAGCGCTGCTCTTTGCGATCAAAACTCCCGGCCAGATCAAGCTGTCCCGAGACCGGCTCGCCCTGAATACGTAGCTGCAGCTCATGCTGCTTTTCGCTTCCTTTGGCGTTCAGCGTAACCAGATTGATGTTCACATCAGGTTGCACAATCCGCTCAACGCGCACGTTGAGGTTACCGGCAATCTGCTCCGCTGATTTCACATCGCCTTCAACACGCACCTGAGCCACGGACAGTTCCTGCCAGCGCAGGCCACGGGCAGTGATATCCGCCAGCAGTTCCGGCGCCTCTACCGTACCACGCACCTTGACCTGCCCCTTCGCCGTGCCGCCCAGCCCCGGCAGCGCGTTATCCAGACTTGGGGCATCAATCGTCGCGTCGAGATTGAGATCTTTGACGCCCAGCTCACCTTTCACCTCAGCGCTGTTGCGCCCCAGTTCCAGATGCAGGCCGGGGATGGTCCACTGCAGGTAGCTGTTACCCTTCAGCGATCCGTTCACATTGACCTTGTTCTGCTTGACGTTTCCGCTCAGCTTCAGCTCTGGCACCTCCATCTGCCAGCTTCCGCCGTACAGGCTACCGCGGGTTTTGATCACACCATTGAGTTTCGAGGGCCATTCCGGCACCTCTTTCGCCGTATTGATGCCGTCCAGCGTCAGCTCCCCGCGCCAGCTAATGGCTTGCTGCCAGTCCACCAGCGCTTTCAGCTCGGTTTTACCTTCCAGCGCGGCAACGCTAAGTTTGTCGAGATTGATCTGCTGCTCATTGCCTTTGGCATCCAGCGCGATGATCGCCGGAGGAATATCCTGGCCTTTCACGGCGGCGTGCATCGAGAGCGTATAGTCGGTCATCTTGCCGGTCAGCTTGAGCTTGATGTCATCGGCCTGGAACTGCTTGTCGCCGGTAAATGGCCAGTAAACCTGCTTACTCACCACCTCCAGATTGAGCGGTAATCCCGCTTCCGCCAGACGTGTCTGTGCACGCAGATCCATGTCCACCGGACCAGACAGATTGACACCCACTTCCAGCTGGTCACGCAGCGCGCCGCCAACCTTCAGCTTCACCTTCTCGCCTTTTAACGGTTCGATGTTCAGCGTGCTGTTGAGGGTAATATCAACCGGCCATTTGTCGGTCAGTTGCGCCGTACCGCTGGCCTTCACTGCCCCCTGGCTGGAGTCGATATCCAGCGCGTCGAGCTTCATGTTGCCGTCAATGCTGCTCACCTTCAGCAGCATGTTATATACCGTTAAATCCGTATCACCGGTGACGCGCAGCTGCTCACCGCGAAATTCTTCGATATTAAGATTCAGCGGCAGATGAACGTCGGTCATTTCCGGCAAAACAGGTTTTGAGAACAGATCTTTCAGCGTTTCGCCCAGCGGTTTTTCATCCGGCTGCGGGTTTTGGATCTTCGGTTCCACCACCTCTTCCTGCGCCACGTCCACCACTTTTGGCAGGGCGATTAACAGCCCCTGCAATGACGTAGGTTTCAGGGTCAGCGTTTTTTCCTGCCAGTTCAGTCCGGAGGTAAAATCCAGCACCGACACCGTGGTGTCATCGATTTTGATATTGACGTTGTTAAGCGCCACGCGGGAAAGCGTGATCGGATAAGGCGTGGAGAAGTTTAGCGGGCCGCTGTCCTCTTCCTCAACCGGCGCAGAAGGCGGCATCTTTTTGCTGTCGATCGCCACGTTGATGTCTTTCAGTGACAGATCGTTGACGCACAGGCTGCTGTCCCACAGGCAGTTAAGACCAACGGCCAGATGTACTTCACCGGCATTTACCGCCACGCCAGGCTGGTCGTAGCGAATATTTTTAAGCGACAGATCCCGCCAGCCGCCGGTGACCTGAGCAATCTCCAGCCCCGGAACCCAGCGATTAGCGGCCTTGAAGACCAGGTGCAAACCCGAGGTCGTGCCGACGAGGAACGCCACGGTGCCCAACAACAGCAGGATAACAATCAATACGCCGAGGCTTATCTTCTTCCATAAACTCATAATTCAGGCCCCAGACCGATGTAAAACTGTAAACCATGTTCATCTTTGTCGCCGATCGGCGCAGCTAAATCGAGCTTAATGGGCCCGACCGGTGACTGCCAACGAACGCCAACCCCGGCACCGGTTTTGAAATCGCTTCGGCGGATATCGCTCACCGCTTCACCGCTATCCACAAACATCGCCCCCCACCATTTACCGGTTACGTTGTACTGGTATTCCAGCGATCCGGTCGCCAGCTTGGAGGCCCCTTTCAGCTTGCCGTCACTCCCTTCAGGCGAAATAGATTTGTATTTATAGCCGCGAATACTGCGATCGCCCCCGGCGAAGAAACGCAGGTCCGGCGGGACTTTGTCGAAGTCGCCGGTTTCAATCCAGCCGAGGTTGCCACGCATCACAAAGCGATGGCTGTCGTACAGCGTACGGATCCAGACGTTTTGCGCCTGGAAGACGGAGAAATCGACGTCAGAGCCCCAGGCGGTATTGGAGTAATCAATGGAATAGCGCTGGGAATCGCCCCAGACGGGCATCAGGCCGCCGCGCGAGCGCGTCCGGCTGATCATCACGCCCGGATACAGCAGCATCGTGGTGTTGGTAACGTTACCCTGGGTAAAGTGGTCGAGACTCCAGCGCAGGTTGATCGCACGCTGCCAGCCGCTGGAGAGATCCCAGTAGCGGGAGACGGCAAGCGTGGTTGAGTCCTGCTCGGTGTCGTTCAGATCGGTACGCTTAAAGCCCCCCTGCACCAGGTAATACTGCTCCAGCGGGTTCTTTAACAGCGGCATTTTATAGCTAAAATCAAGGACCTGCTCAGGCGCAGAGAGACTGGCACTGGTGGTCAGGCTATGGCCGTAGGAGTTCATCCACGGCTTTTTCCACGTGGTTTTTAACCGTGGCCCGACGTCGGTTGAATAGCCCACCCCGGTTTCAATGGTGTTTTCCGTGCGTGGTGAGACCACGCCTTTCAGCGGTAGCACTTTGGTTTCGCGGGCTTTGTCGAACTCTGGCGCCACAACGACAGAATTAAACCAGCCGGTTGCTGAGAGACGGCGGTTCAGCTCCGCCAGGTCTTTGGATTCGTACTCTTTGCCCTCTTTGAACGGCACCAGGTTTTGCAGGTACTCATCGCGGATTTGCGACCCTTCAAAGGTGACATGGCCAAAGCGATAGCGCTCACCGCTGTTGTAATCGATATCCCAGAACGCCTGGCGACGATCGAGCGCAATCCCCAACTGGCTTTTATTAAATTCACTGTCAAAGTAGCCTTTGCGCAGCGCTACGCTGGTTAATGACTTTTTGAAGCTGTCATAGTCTCCTTGGTTGAGTACCGTGCCGATTGCCGGACGCGTTTTCAGCAGATCCAGGTAATCGCTATCGGTGCGCGCCCCGCCGCGTAAAACAACGTCGGTTCCACCAATCAGCACCGGCTCACCGGGCGTCACTTTAGCGATTAATACCTGACGTCCCTTCGCCGGCGGCGGACGCAGTTCAAAATCAATGGTCGGCTCAAAATAGCCCAGCGCTTTTAACCCTTCGCGAATAGCGTCATCAACGCGCGCACGAAAACGGCGGTCCGGTGTGACTTCATCACTTTGAATCGTGGACAACTGCGCACGGACGTTTTTCTCCAGCGGTCCCGATAATCCTTCGACCTGTAAGCGAACATTTGCGGCGACGGCCGGGCCGCTTAAGCACAGCAACCCCACCCAACACAACTGACGGATATGTGGCACATTTTCTCCTGAATATCCTTTTTTCCCACCCCTGGAAAAAAATACTCTGCCGTTCCTCGGCTTAACAAAAAATCAACAATAAGAGTTGAAAAACAGACGGCAACCCAAATATTTCTTATGTTTAACTCTAGACGTATTCACGCCAGTTATTGTGGGCAAAGACGCGTCTTGTTACAACCTTAACCCAAATGACTGATTTCGGGAGAACGGCCATGAGTTTATTTGATAAAAAGCATCTTGTTTCTCAAGCAGATGCTCTACCTGGACGCAACACCCCGATGCCCGTGGCAACGCTGCATGCGGTGAACCAACATTCGATGACCAACGTGCCCGAAGGGATGGAAATCGCCCTTTTCGCCATGGGCTGTTTCTGGGGCGTGGAGCGTTTGTTCTGGTCTTTACCCGGCGTTTACAGCACGGCTGCCGGGTATACCGGCGGCTACACGCCTAACCCAACCTATCGGGAAGTCTGTTCTGGCGAAACGGGCCATGCCGAAGCGGTGCGTATCGTTTATGACCCGCATGTTATCAGCTACGAGCAGTTGCTGCAGGTGTTCTGGGAGAATCACGACCCGGCGCAGGGCATGCGTCAGGGCAATGACCAGGGCACGCAGTATCGTTCGGCCATTTATCCGCTTACGCCGGAGCAGCAAAGCGCTGCGCATGCCAGCCTGGAACGTTTTCAGGCGGCAATGACCGCTGCGGGCGATGACCGCCACATCACGACAGAGATTAATACCGCCACGCCGTTCTACTATGCCGAGGACGATCACCAGCAATATCTGCATAAAAATCCCTATGGGTATTGTGGCATTGGCGGCATTGGCGTGTGTCTGCCGCCGCAGAACTAACCTGCTGTTGCCCGATGGCGCGACGCTTATCGGGTCAACTCTTGTTCCCGCGCCAGTGCGGCATGGCGCGTGGCATTGGCGACGGTTCCTCTTTCCGTCACCTTGCCCTTGAGCAGCAGATTAAACACCGGTGCAGCCGGACGATTGAGGCGGTTTTGCAGCAAATGCACCGCTTCTACACCTAATGCCCGACAGGGAATAGTAATACTGGTGACCGCAGAAACCACATGCCCGTCCAGTTCTTTGACGTCCGTGGTCATCAGCGAGATATCATCGGGAATACTGACTCCCAGCGCTTCCAGCACGCGACGAACACCACTGGACATTGACGCCCCGGCACAAAAAATCACCTCCGGCCATTCACTCTGTGGCAATTCACGTAGCCGGTCGCTAATCGCCTGTATCGCCTCTGGTTCAGAAAATCCTTCCGTCACCAACAGATCGCGCCGGGCATCAAACGGCACCTGATACTGCCGATAGATCTCCTTTATGCCTTCCAGCCGCCAGTACAGGGTTTCACGTCGCAGGCTGGTAACGTGGAGAATGCGCCGATGCCCCTGTTCAAAAAGATACTGCACCGCCTGATTGCCTACCGCCCGGTGATCGGGCGAGACTGCATCCAATAACCCTTCTTTATCCTGTGAATTGATCAGCACGCAGGGTTTTCCCAGCGACTGCGCCAGCTTATGCACGGTGGGGTCATCAATACCGATGAGAATAATGGCGTTGATATTCTTGTTGTTGGCCTTTTCCAGAAAGAGCTTGAGGTCGGCTCGCTGCTCGTCCAGCCCACAGTAGCTCAGATAGACATCATGCGGTGCGATGGCTTCGGCAATGCCGCGCGTCACTTCGAGGTAAAACGCATCGCCCTGCGCGATAAAGGTGCGCTGCGGAGCGAAGACCGCAATGCCATTGATCAGCAGCCGTCCGCTGGCCAGCGTGTCAAGTACCCCTAGCTGGCGCGCGCATTTCACGATGGCTTCCCGCGCTTTATCGCTGGTACAGGACTTCCCGCTCAGCACCCTCGACACGGTACTCACGGAGAACCCGGTTAAGGCAGCGATTTCGTCCATTTTTAGCTTGCCTGACATTCTGTGACCTCGCTCTCAATCTATCTTTGCAAATTTTTGCAAACCTAGTTCATTGACTCTAAAACACTTTTTCAATGCCTGTGCAGATTTCTTCCTCATCCTGCAACCGCTCTCACAAAATCACATTGTCGATATTCCAGGCGTTTCTTATGGTCCGCTTATCCCTTATTTCTGATGAAAAGGCCTGACATGAAAAAATTACGCTTTGGCATTATTGGCGTGGGAAATATTGGCACCGTCCACGCCCGCTATCTGCTGGCCGGGACCGTAAAGGACGCCTGCCTGACGGCGGTCTGTGATAATAACGCCGACAAGCATGCCGCTATTCGCCAGTTAGTAGGCGATGCGGTTGCACTGTTTATCAGCGCTGAGGAGATGCTGAACAGTGGGCTTGTCGACGCGGTTATCGTCGCTACGCCGCACTATGCGCATCCGGGTTTATCGATGATGGCGATGCGTCTTGGCATTCATACGTTGTGCGAAAAACCGGCCGGGGTTTGTACCGCGCAGGTCCACGAGATGAACACCTGCGCCCGTGAATGCGATGTGGTGTTCGGCATGATGTACAACCAGCGCCCGAACCCGCTGTATCAGAAGGTGAAAGATCTGATCGACAGCGGCGAGCTGGGCGAATTGCGCCGCTCCAACTGGATAATCACCAACTGGTATCGCTCACAGAGTTACTACAACTCCGGCGGCTGGCGCGCGACATGGAAAGGCGAAGGCGGCGGCGTGCTGCTCAATCAGGACCCGCACCAGCTTGATTTATGGCAATGGCTGGTCGGTATGCCCATACGCTTGCGCGCGTTTTGCCAGTTTGGCAAACACCGCCAGATTGAAGTAGAAGATGAGGTCACCGCCTACGCGGAATATGCCAACGGTGCAACCGGCGTGTTCATCACCACCGTCGCCGAAACCCCCGGCACCAACCGCCTCGAGATCGTCGGCGATCGCGGAAAAGTGGTGGTGGAAGAAGGCCGCCTGCGCTTCTGGCGACTGCGTGAATCCGAAACCGACTTCAACGCCCGCTGGCAAAACGGCTTTGGCGAGCCGGAGTGTTGGGAAGTGACTATCCCTACCGCACCAGAATGCAGTGAGCATCACGTCATCACCGCCAATTTCACCGCCGCGGTCCTGCACGGCGAACCGCTCATCGCCCCGGGTCTGGAAGGCATTCGCGGCCTGACGCTGTCCAACGCCATGCACCTCTCCACCTGGACCGATGACTGGGTTGAGTTACCGATTGACGAGCAGCGCTACGCCCGGCTGTTGCAGGAACGTATCGACTCATCGGTAGAGAAAACCACCGCCAGCCGCACGCTGGACGCCTCCGCAAGCTGGCAGCGTTAAGGGGATGACCATGCTGAATATTGCCATTGTCGGCACCGGAAACATCTCCCATAACCACATTCAAAGCTATTTACAGTTTGCGGATCGCTGCCGGATCGTCGCGCTGGTCGACATCTGGCCGGAAAAAGCCGAAGAGAAGAAAACGCGCTACGGCCTAAGCGAAGCACGGGTCTACAACAGCCATCAGGCCATGCTGGACGCGGGTATTCATGTGGACGTTGTCGACGTCTGTACTCCGCCGTACGTCCACGCCGACATCAGCATTGATGCCCTGCACGCGGGCAAACACGTGCTGTGCGAAAAACCGATGGCCGCCTCGCTCGCAGAGTGTGATGCGATGATTGCCGCGCAGAAAGCCAGCGGAAAAATGTTATCGGTCATCGCACAAAACCGCTTTACCGATGCCTTCTGGCGCTTAAAAGCCGCCGTTGATTCCGGCCTGGCGGGCAAAATTTGCCACGCACAGGTGGACTCGTTCTGGTGGCGCGGGCATTGCTATTACGATCTGTGGTGGCGCGGCACCTGGCAGAAAGAAGGCGGCGGCTGCACGCTGAATCATGCGGTACACCACATCGATGCAATTCAGTGGATGCTCGGCTTCCCGAGTGAAGTGGTGGCGATGATGAGCAACGTCGCCCATGACAACGCGGAAGTGGAAGACCTCAGCGCGGCGATTTTCAGATACCCGAGCGGGGCGCTGACTCAGCTCACCGCCTCGGTCGTACATCATGGCGAAGATCAGAAGATCGTTATTCAGGGCGAAAAGGCGCGGATCTCCGCCCCGTGGCAGGTGTATGCCAGCCAGTCGGCGGATAACGGCTTTCCGCAGGCGGGCAATAATCGCGAGCTGGAAGAGCAACTGGACGCGCTGTTTCATGCCACACCGGCGCTTAAATGGACGCTGCATAGCGGACAAATCGACAACCTGCTCAGCGCCATCGAACAACAGACGCCCCCACTGGTCGACGGGGAACAGGGTAAACGTTCGCTGGAACTGATTACCGCTATCTACAAATCCGCCATTACCCGCACGGTGGTAACGCTGCCCATCCCCAGCCACGACGATTTTTATCGTACCGGCGGCCTGATGGCAAAAGCCCCGCATTTTTATGAGAAATCCGCCTCCGTGAGCAATTTTACGGAAGTCGGTGCCATCCCTCTGGGTAAAGATTTAGATTCAGGAGTTAAGCCATGAACAAAAATGATGGAATGAACTACGCCCCGACCGGCAAACCGCAGCCGGTGGTAAAACCTGGTGAGTTTGTGATTGCCGCTGCCACGCTCGACCACGGTCATATCTACGGGATGTGCAACGGGCTGATCGAAGCCGGAGCCACCCTGAAGTGGGTGTACGACCCGGACCCGGCGAAAGTGGAGAAATTCCTGCAACAGTACCCGCAGGCGCAGGTGGCTGACTCACTGGAGACCATTCTCAACGACCGCGATGTCAGGCTGGTCGCCGGGGCGGCAATTCCCTCTGAACGCTGCCCGCTGGGACTAAAGGTGATGACGGCGGGTAAAGATTATTTCACCGACAAAGCACCGCTGACTACTCTCGAACAGCTGGAAGACGCCAAAGCCATGGTGGCCAGGA
The DNA here is from genome assembly GCF_047467975.1 of Citrobacter sp. C348. Taxonomy (NCBI): domain Bacteria; kingdom Pseudomonadati; phylum Pseudomonadota; class Gammaproteobacteria; order Enterobacterales; family Enterobacteriaceae; genus Citrobacter; species Citrobacter sp. C348. Next base: position 23,897 of record NZ_JASJUJ010000015.1, read on the forward strand.
CCGGGCGCAAGTACGCGGTTTACTACAGCGAGCGCCTGCACGTTGAAAGCGCAGTTTTTGCGGGCGATCTGGTCAAGCGGGGGGCAATTGGCCGGGTGATCCAGACCCTGGGCACCGGCCCGCATCGTGAAGGCAGTGGACGTCCGGACTGGTTCTACGATCGACGCTATTTCGGCGGCATTCTGTGTGATATCGGCAGCCATCAGATTGAGCAGTTCCTGTTTTACACCGACAACCTCGAGGCGCGTGTGGTCGCAAGCCAGGTGCGCAATGTCAATCATCCGCAGTATCCACAGTTTGAAGATTTTGGCGATGCGATGCTGGCAGGCGATAACGGTGCCACGGGCTATTTCCGCTGCGACTGGTTCACGCCGGACGGCCTCAGCACCTGGGGTGACGGACGCCTGACGCTGCTGGGTACCGAAGGTTACATTGAGATTCGTAAGTATGTGGATATCACCCAGGGTGAACAGGACGTAGTGTATCTGGTCAATAATGAGGGGGAATTCCGCTATCCGGTCGCGGGCAAGGTAGGGTTCCCGTTCTTCGGCGAGTTTATTCTCGACTGCCTGAACCGCACCGAAAACGCCATGACCCAGGCCCACGCCTTTAAAGCCGCCGAGCTGTGCGTGAAGGCGCAAATGCTCGCCAATGCGCATGCATAATGGGGGCAAGATGAAAACGTTAAATGCCGCCATTATTGGTGCCGGTGCCATCCACCGTAACCACGTCAACGCCCTACGGCTCTTGCCGGGGGTGACGCTACGCGCGCTGGTCGACACTGACAGCGTCAACGGGCTACAGCAGGCAATGGCCTACAACTGCCGCTTTTACCCCAATTACCGGGAAATGTTGCTGGATAATGACATTGATGTCGTGCATATCTGTACGCCGCATTTTGAGCATAAAAATATGATTCTCGCCGCCCTTGCTGCCGGGAAACATGTGTTTTGCGAAAAACCGGTAGGCATGAACGGAGGGGAAGTTGCCGACATCGCGGATGCCGCAGTCTCGGCGCCGGGGCTGCTGGGCGTGTGCTACCAGAACCGGCTGAATCCCACCAGCTTACGCATCCGCGATGAGCTGGCAAAAAATACGCTTGGCAAAATGCTCAGCATGAAAGCCGTGCTGACCTGGTCACGCTCCGGGGCGTACTACAGCGACAGTCCGTGGCGCGGGTGTTTTGCCCGCGAAGGCGGCAGTTTGCTGATTAATCAGGCCATTCATACCCTCGATCTGATGCAGTGGTTCGCCGGGGGCGTCACCCGCTTAAAAGGCGTGGTGGATAGCAGCGAACTGGCAGCGGTGACGGAAGCAGAAGACAGCGCGATGGCAACGCTGCATTTTGCCAACGGCGCCCGTGGCCTGTTTTACGCCAGCAACTGCAATACGCTCGATTCGCCGCTGCTGCTGGAGATCCACTGTGAAAACGGCATGCTTCAGCTAACTGACAACGCGCTATGGCGCATCACAAAGGACCAGCGCCTGAAGCTGGATAGCGATGGTTCACCAGACGGCAGCGCCAAAAGCTACTGGGGTCTTGGTCACCAACTGGCCATTCGCCAGTTCTATCATGCTATTACCCATCGCGGTCAGACAGAATATATCGATATCCATCAAGCCCAAAAATCGCTGTTGATGGTGGACGCTATTTATCGTTCATCTCTGACGCGACAATGGATAAATATTAATAATTAAAATTCAGTAAGCATTCCAGAATTAAATAAATCAGCCGGGTAATACCGGCATACAGATACCCTATACACAAAATTATTCAAGATGCATCAAGGCGGCAAGTCTGGTAAGGCCCTGGCGCTTACATAAGTAAGTGACTGGGGTGAGCAGGTGTAGCCAACAAAGAGGCAGCTTTAAGGATGACGTGTATATACACTGGAAAAATAATTATGGTTAAACCAACTGAACGCAGAGTCGGTTATGGCGTGGCAATTGGCTACGGCATCACTGATTTATTTGGCGGCGGGGCTTTCGCTATTATCGGCACCTGGCTGTTATTTTTTTACACGACCTATTGCGGTTTAAGCGTCCTGGAAGCCGGTTCTATTTTTGCTATTGCCCGCGTGATTGATGCGCTACTCAGCCCAATTATGGGATATATTACCGATAATTTTGGTAACACCTGGCTTGGGCGGAAATTTGGCCGTCGCCGCTTCTTTTTATTACTCAGTTCGCCATTAATGTTTCTCTATGCGCTGCTGTGGCTGACCGATATGGGTTACTGGTATTACCTGGGAACCTATTTGTCGATTGAATTACTGTCAGCCATGGTGCTGGTGCCGTGGGAAACGCTGGCAGCAGAGATGACTAACCGTTACGAAGAGCGCAGCCGCCTTTCCGGCGTGCGCATGATCTGCTCGCAGCTGGGCGGTTTTCTGGCCGTCTCGGTTCCCGGCATTCTGATGCAGTTTACCGGCAAAGATAATCCGTTTACCTACACCCTGACCGGGATTATCTTTTCCGTCGTTTTCTGTATCGCCGTATTTATTACCTGGCGCTGCACCTGGGAGGCCAAAGATGTGCAAGAGGAGACATTTAAAACGGACCTTCAGCGCAGTAGCGGATTGTTCAATCATCTGAAGTACCTGGTACTCGATCTCTTCTCCTCGTTCAAAATTCGCGCATTTCGTTTGCACATTATTATTTATATATTCTCTTTCACCGCCATGGATGTATTCGGCTCAGTATTTACCTTTTACGTTATCTATTGTTTGAATCAGGATGCCGCATCGGTTTCCGGCTGGTTAAGCATTGCCGCCTTTGCGTCAGTGTTTGGCACCTATGGTTTTATGCTGTTACTGAATAAACTCAATATTACGCCGTCTGCGGCGCTGCGACTATCTTATAGCTGTATATTTGCGGTACTGGCATTTTTATTTATTATCTATTACACCCAAACTCAGGTCTCCAACGTGTTGTTCTCCGCCGTCTTTATTCTGCTCGGTATGGCGCGCTCGGGGCTCTATTATATTCCGTGGAATATTTACAGTTTTATCCCCGATATCGACGAGATGGTGACCCAACAGCGGCGCGAAGGCATTTTTGCCGGCGTGATGGTGCTCACCCGCAAGAGTACCGTGGCTATCGCTATCCTGCTGATCGGCATGGTGCTGGAGGAGTCGGGTTTTGTGAAAGGCAGCGGCGCCCAGCCTGCAATGGCGCTGCACGCCATTATCGGCTTGATGATCTTTGCCACCGCCGCGCTGCTGGCCGTGAGTTTCTACACCACCTACAAGTTCAAGCTCACGCGTGAGACGCATAAATTGCTGCTCAAAGAGATAGCCCGTCGCAAGCTGGGAGGCAACTATCGCGACTGCGATGAGGAAACCCGAGTGGTGATAAAACAGCTCACCGGCTACGAGTACGATGAAGTATGGGGTGGCCGTGCCACGCAGCGGGCCACGGGACGCGTCAGCCTCTCAGATGCAGAATAAAGGAGCGCATCATGTATAAACCCTGGAGTAAAACGCAGGCACAGCGCTGGCATCAGCAGCAACCCTGGGGCTGTGGTTTTAACTATTTACCACGTACAGCGGTCAACTGGCTCGACATGTGGCAAGCCGACAGTTTCGACATCCGTACCATCGAACAGGAACTTCGCTGGGCCAGCCAGTACGGCTATAACCAGTTGCGAACGAACTTACCGTTTACCGTCTGGCAGCATGACCGCGATGGCCTGATTGAGCGTATCGACACATTTCTGAGCATCGCGCACACCCACGGCATCAAGGTGATGTTGACGCTGCTCGACGACTGCGCCTTTTCCGGCGATGAACCGTTTATCGGCCTGCAAAAAGCCCCGGTTCCCGGCGTGCATAATAGCCAGGCGGCGGGCAGTCCGGGACGGGCCTGCGTAATGGACAGAACCTGCTGGCCGCACATTGAAACCTACGTTCGCGATATCATTCGATACTATCGTCATGACTCGCGCATCTGCGTCTGGGATCTCTACAATGAGCCCGGCAATGGCGGGATTTTCTGTAGCACAGGTGAATTTGCCCGTTACGACGACCGGCTGGAAATTTACGCCTTGACCCTGCTAACCCACCTGTTTAGCTGGGCGCGACAGGAGTCGCCGTCTCAGCCATTAACCGTCGCCGCCTGGCATATTGACGATCGCGCAGCGTGCGGGAACGCCTTTACCCATCCGATAGATATTGCCGCGCTGCGACTTTCAGATGTGATTAGCTACCATGCGTATGTTGATACCCCAGGCCAGCTCTCTCTTTTGTCACAGCTTGCTGAGTTTGGCAGACCGGTTTTCTGTACCGAGTGGCTGGCCCGTCACGTCGGGAGCCGAATAGAAGAACAGTTGCCGCTGTTTAACGCGCAGCGCGTTTCAAGCTATCACTGGGGGCTGGTGCAGGGCAAAACGCAAACCTGGCTACCGTGGCCGGATATCGCGCTCAACGACAAGACCGCACAGCTATGGTTTCATGATGTCCTGAAGCCAGACGGTTCACCCTATAGTGAAACAGAAATGCTCATGGTAAGCAGGCTTAACGCGGTGAAGTAGGTCGAAAAAACCTCCTCTGGCGACTTTACAGTACCTTACGCTATACTAGCTTCTGAATTTACCGGCTCACTTCCACGAGCCGGTTTTCAATGTGTATTTCACACGGATTTATCCATTTCCCTTCCGAGGATCTGGCCTGAACGGCTGGATAAGATATGTTAAACAGTATTTTAGTCATTCTCTGCCTGATCGCCGTGAGTGCGTTTTTCTCGATATCCGAGATCTCGCTTGCCGCATCACGCAAAATCAAACTTAAGCTGCTTGCCGATGAAGGCAATATTAATGCACAACGCGTAATGAAGATGCAGGAAAACCCCGGCATGTTCTTCACCGTTGTACAGATTGGCCTTAACGCCGTCGCTATTCTTGGCGGTATTGTCGGTGATGCAGCGTTTTCTCCGGTCTTTTACGGCCTTTTCTCGAAGTACTTTGCCCCGGAGTTGTCCGAACAACTGAGCTTTATTCTGTCGTTCTCGCTGGTGACGGGTCTGTTTATCCTGTTCGCGGATTTAACCCCGAAACGCATCGGTATGATTGCGCCAGAAACTGTGGCTTTGCGCATCATCAACCCGATGCGCTTCTGTTTAATGGTGTTCCGTCCGCTGGTGTGGTTCTTCAATGGACTGGCGAACAGTATTTTCCGGCTGTTCAAGATCCCGATGGTGCGCAAAGATGACATCACCTCCGATGATATCTATGCCGTATTTGAAGCCGGCGCGCTGGCGGGTGTGTTGCGTAAGCAGGAGCATGAGCTGATCGAAAACGTGTTCGAACTGGAATCCCGTACCGTGCCGTCGTCCATGACATCACGTGAGAACGTCATCTGGTTCGATCTGCACGAAGATGAGCAGAGTCTGAAGAACAAAGTAGCGGAGCATCCGCATTCTAAGTTTTTGGTATGTAATGAAGATATCGATCACATCATCGGCTACGTGGACTCCAAAGATCTACTGAACCGCGTGCTGGCCAACCAAAGCATGGCGCTGAACAGCGGCGTGCAGATCCGCAATACGCTGATCGTCCCGGATACCCTGACGCTGTCTGAGGCGCTGGAAAGCTTCAAAGCCGCAGGCGAAGACTTTGCCGTTATCATGAACGAGTACGCGCTGGTGGTGGGCATTATCACACTGAACGACGTGATGACCACGCTGATGGGTGACTTAGTCGGTCAGGGTCTGGAAGAACAGATTGTGGCGCGTGACGAGAACTCCTGGCTAATCGACGGCGGTACGCCCATTGATGACGTGATGCGCGTACTGGATATCGACGAGTTTCCGCAGTCCGGCAACTATGAAACCATCGGTGGTTTTATGATGTTTATGCTGCGTAAAATCCCGAAACGTACCGACTCGGTGAAGTACTCTGGCTATAAATTTGAAGTGGTGGACATCGATAACTACAAGATCGATCAGTTGCTGGTGACACGTCTGGACAGCAAGCCCACCGTGCTGACGCCAAAACTGCCGGATGCGAAAGAAGACGGCGTGGCATAAGTTTGCCGACCTGAAAACATCAACGGCTCCTGTTACAGGAGCCGTTTTTTTATAGACTACATAAACTACCGCATAGCACTTTGATCAAGCCATCTCAGTTTGCAGACGCAAGACCTGACGGTTAACTTCGGACATAACTGAAAAATGCAGTTTGTCCTTCACTTTTGGGATAAGAATCTTACCCTTATCAAATTCAAAAGCGCCTACGTCCTTGATATATAACCGTCCACGAAACAGGATCTTCACGTACTTCGCCACCTGCAGCGGGTTGTACCGTTGGAAAATTTTCATTGTTGTCTCCTGCTGAGCATTACGCCTTTGCGGTACCACAATCGGTCCGACAATCCTCAGGCGCAAATTTTAATGCCATATGACTATAGACTATCTCTACGTTGTTTCCAGCGTGTATAAGTTTATTTACCTTCAGGTTACAATTATTCAGAATTATCTTTTCAACGTTTCGCTGTCCTCAGTATAAGCCTTCATTTTTCACAGGATTTGTGCGCTCGTCCGCAAACTGGCATCGCGCTTGCGGGAAAAAGCATCATTCGCACATATGATTAAATTCCACACCCAAATGGTCGGATCACCTGCAAAATAAGAAAGAAGGAAACACCATGACCTTACAAAAACTGCTGGCACTGTCGTGCCTGTTGCTGCCGATGATGGCCTCTGCCCATAAATTTGAAACCAACCAGCGCGTGCCGCCGGTCGGGATCGCCGATCGCGGCGAACTGATTCTTGATAACGATAAGTTTAGCTACAAAAGCTGGAATAGCGCGCAGTTGCCGGGGAAAGTTCGCATTGTGCAACACATCGCCGGACGCACCTCGGCAAAAGAGAAAAACGCCACATTGATTGAGGCCATCAAAGCGGCGAACTTGCCGCACGACCGCTATCAGACCACCACCATCGTTAACACGGATGATGCCATTCCCGGCTCCGGCATGTTTGTACGCAGCAGCCTTGAGAGCAATAAGAAGCTCTACCCGTGGTCACAGTTTATTGTCGACAGCAACGGTATAGCACGTAAAACCTGGCAACTGGACGAAGAGAGCTCAGCCATCGCGGTCCTCGACAAAGACGGTCGCGTTCAGTGGGCGAAAGACGGGGCGTTAACGCAGGAAGAGGTGCAGCAGGTCATCGCCCTGCTGCACAAATTGCTCAGTAAATAGAGACCCGGAAGCCGGGGTTAAGGAACGATTCACGCGGGGTGTAATCCAACGGTTTACCCTGCCAGTCGTGAACGTGCGCTCCGGCTGCCGCGGCAACGGCGTGGCCTGCTGCAGTATCCCACACGTTGGTCGGCCCAAAGCGCGGGTACAGCTGCGCCTGCCCTTCTGCCACCAGGCAGAACTTCAGTGATGAGCCAATCGAGGTGGTCTGGTGTTCACCAAGCTGTTGCAGATACTCTTTTAGCTCGTTGTCAGCGTGTGAACGGCTGATCACCACCAACGGTGGACGTGCGTCGCGCACCTGGATCTGTTTGCGTACGCCGCACTCTTCTTTCCACGCTTTGCCTTCCGCCGCGCTGTACATCACCTTCATTACCGGGGCATATACCACGCCCAGTACCGGTTTTCCTTTCTCGATCAGCGCGATATTAACGGTAAATTCACCGTTACGTTTGATGAACTCCTTGGTACCATCCAACGGATCAACCAGCCAGTAACGCTGCCAGTGCTGGCGGATATCCCAGCCCGGCGGGTCCTCTTCTGACAACACCGGAATATCCGGCGTCAGCGCCTGTAATCCTGCAAGGATCACCGTGTGCGCGGCAATATCCGCCGCCGTGACCGGAGAATCATCCTGCTTGCTGGTGATTTCTATCGGTTTGATTCCATCGTAGACCTGCATAATGGCATCGCCCGCGTTCCGTGCAAGCTGGCATACATGTTCTAGCATTCTCCACCTCATTTATAGCAGCGGTGTTAACTCGTTGTTTTACTTATACCCGATCGTCAGAGGATCCGCCAACTGTGATAGCGCCTGCGGTTTTAAACGCTCTATTCATGGCATGATTCACACTTCTGTAAGCAATAAGCTGTATATACATTTTCTTTTGTGGCCTGGTTCTAAAAAGGATGCCCTCTGATGATTAAGTTTAGTGCAACGCTTCTGGCCACGCTGATAGCGGCCAGCGTGAATGCCTCAACCGTCGATCTGCGCATAATGGAAACCACTGATTTGCATAGCAATATGATGGATTTCGATTATTACAAAGATACGCCAACGGAAAAATTCGGCCTGGTACGTACGGCAAGTCTGATCAATGCCGCCAGAAATGAAGTCAAAAACAGCGTACTGGTCGATAACGGCGATCTGATTCAGGGCAGCCCGCTAGGAGATTACATGGCGGCGAAAGGGCTGAAAGCCGGCGAAACGCACCCGGTTTATAAGGCGCTGAATACGCTGGATTACGCGGTCGGCAACCTCGGCAACCATGAATTTAACTACGGTCTGGACTATCTGCATAAGGCGCTCGCAGGCGCGAAGTTCCCTTACGTTAACGCCAATATCATCGACGTTAAAACCAAAAAACCGCTTTTTACCCCTTATTTGATTAAAGACACCGAGGTGGTCGACAAAGAGGGTCACAAGCAGACGCTGAAAATTGGCTACATCGGTTTTGTGCCACCGCAAATCATGACCTGGGATAAAGCCAATCTCAGCGGCAAAGTGACAGTGAATGACATCACCGAAACCGCACGTCAATACGTACCGGAAATGCGGGCCAAGGGCGCGGATGTGGTCGTCGTGGTGGCTCACTCGGGCCTTTCTGCCGACCCGTATCAGGCTATGGCGGAGAACTCGGTTTATTACCTCAGCGAAGTACCGGGTGTTGATGCCATCATGTTTGGTCATGCTCACGCCGTGTTCCCGGGGAAAGACTTTGCTAACATCAAAGGCGCAGATATCGCTAAAGGTACCCTGAACGGCGTTCCGGCAGTAATGCCAGGCATGTGGGGCGATCATCTGGGCGTGGTGGATTTGGTGCTGAATAACGACAGCGGGAAATGGCAGGTCACCCAGGCGAAAGCTGAAGCCCGCCCGATTTATGATGCGGCGGCAAAAAAATCCCTGGCTGCTGAAGACACGAAAATCGTTGAGATCCTGAAAGCCGACCATGACGCCACGCGCGAATTCGTCAGCAAACCAATCGGTAAATCGGCCGATAACATGTACAGCTATCTGGCACTGGTGCAGGACGATCCAACCGTGCAGGTGGTGAACAACGCGCAAAAAGCTTACGTTGAACGCTTTATTCAGGGCGATCCGGATCTGGCGAAACTGCCGGTACTTTCCGCCGCCGCACCGTTTAAAGTGGGCGGCCGTAAGAACGATCCGGCCAGCTTTGTTGAGGTGGAAAAAGGCCAGCTCACCTTCCGCAACGCCGCCGATCTGTACCTCTATCCCAACACGCTGGTGGTGGTAAAAGCCAGCGGTAAAGAGGTGAAAGAGTGGCTGGAATGTTCCGCAGGACAGTTTAATCAGATTGATATTCACAGCAGCAAACCGCAGTCGCTGATCAACTGGGATGGCTTTCGTACCTATAACTTCGACGTGATCGACGGCGTAGACTATCAGATTGATGTGTCACAACCCGCCCGCTACGACGGCGAATGCCAGACGGTCAACCCGCAGGCAGAGCGTATTAAGCATCTGACCTTTAACGGTAAACCTATCGACCCGGACGCTACCTTCCTGGTAGCAACCAATAACTATCGCGCCTACGGCGGTAAGTTTGCCGGTACCGGCGACAGCCATATCGCCTTTGCCTCACCGGATGAAAACCGCTCGGTGCTGGCCGCGTGGATAGGGGCCGAGACGAAGCGTGCCGGTGAAATTCACCCGGCGGCGGATAATAACTGGCGTCTGGCGCCGATCCACAGCGAGACGAAGCTGGATATTCGTTTTGAAACCTCGCCGTCCGATAAAGCCGCCGCGTTTATCAAAGAAAAAGGACAGTATCCGCTGCAAAAAGTCGCCACCGACGATATCGGTTTTGCGATTTATCAGCTGGATTTGAGCAAGTAATTTTAGTGCCGGATGCGACACAATAGCGTCTTATCCGGCCTACGCATGAAGCCGACTTGTAGGCCGGATAAGCGCAGCGCCATCCGGCACATCGTTCACGCCGGGATCCGCTGCGCCAAAACCTGCGGCAAATTCTGTTCAATCCAGTCCGCCAGTGCGGCGACTTTATCACTCACCTGCTCACCCAACGGCGTCAGACTGTATTCCACGTGCGGCGGTACCACCGGATACGATACCCGGTTGATAAACCCGTCCTGCTCCAGCGCCTGTAAGGATTGCGCCAGCATCTTTTCACTGACACCGCCCATCTTACGGCGCAGATCGCTAAAACGGTGCGTGCCGTCGCGCAGCGCCACCAGAATCAATACTCCCCAACGGCTGGTAACGTGTTTTAACACCTCGCGGGAAGGACACTGTTCAGCAAATAAGTTGCCGTCGCGCAGTTGCTGAGAAAGCGTCGAATCTGTCATTTTCATACTTACCTTTTTGTGCGTACTTACTAAAAGTAAGTTTAGGTGTTAGCGTGAGTCAACACAAGACAAAAACCTGGAGTTCCTCATGATTGCGATTACCGGCGCCACTGGCCAACTGGGCCAACACGTTATTGAAAACCTGCTGAAAACCGTTCCCGCCAGCCAGATTGTGGCGATTGTGCGTAACCCAGCGAAAGCCGCCGCCCTCAGCCAGCAGGGTATTACCGTCCGCCAGGCGGATTACAGCGACGAAGCCGCCTTTACCACCGCGTTGCAAGGCATCGACAAACTGCTGCTGATCTCCTCAAGCGAAGTCGGACAGCGTACCCCACAACACCGCAACGTGATTAACGCGGCACAGGCGGCCCACGTGAAATTCATCGCCTACACCAGCCTACTGCATGCCGACACCTCCCCGCTGGGGCTGGCAGATGAACACGTGGCAACCGAGAGGATGCTGGCAGAATCCGGCCTCGATTTCGCGCTGCTGCGTAACGGCTGGTACTGCGAAAACTATCTCGCCAGCGCCCCCGCCGCCCTCGAGCACGGCGTGTTTATTGGTGCCGCCGGAGACGGCAAAATCGCCGCCGCCACCCGCGCGGACTACGCTGCCGCCGCCGCGCGCGTCATCAGTGAAGAAGGCCATGCCGGGAAAATCTACGAGCTGGCGGGAGATGAAGGCTGGACGCTGAGCCAGTTGGCCGCCGAACTGGCTCAACAGAGCGGCAAAAAAGTGGTGTATCAGAACCTGAGCGAAGCCGATTTTGCCGCCGCGCTGAAAGGGTTTGGCCTGCCTGCCGGACTGGCAGAGATGTTGGCCGACTCTGATATCGGTGCCTCAAAAGGCGGGCTGTTTGACGACAGCCATACGCTGAGCACACTGATTGGTCGCCCAACCACATCGTTGGCGGACAGCATCAGCGGCATCGTATAACTGTTAAAATTTGGTTAATTACGGTGGCATCCCCGCGCATCCTCTCTGATAATGATAAGACGATGTGTGTGGAGAGATTACGTGCAGGGTGTACCTGAGCAGTTTATTGATGAGAAAGACAGCGCCCGTTTTCGCCATCTGGCGCAGATACCGGGCGTTGAGCTGTATCATGCGCATATCTCGCGTTACGCGTTTGAGCCGCATACCCACGAAGCGTTTGGCATTGGCGCGATCGAAGCCGGTGCCGAGCGTTTTCGCTATCGCGGCACGCAGTATGTTGCCCCGGTTCATTCCGTCGTCACCATGAATCCCGATGAGCTGCACACCGGCGAGGCTGAAACCGCCGACGGTTGGCGCTACCGGATGATCTACCTTGAGCCCGATCTTCTGGAAGAGGTCACCGGGGTTCGTCACTGGTGGTTCCATGACGTTACCCGTCACGATCCGCTGCGTTCACGTCAGATCTGTTCATTGATCCACGGTCTGTGGAACACCGAAGATCCGCTGGCCCAAAAAGGATTGCTGCTCGATCTGATCGACACCTTCCAGCCGCTGGCTCGCCATGCGCCGGTAATACAGGAGGGGGGACATCGTTTCGAACGCGTGCGTGAATATCTGCACGATAACTATATGCACCCGGTAACGCTCGACGAACTGGCTCGCGTGGCTGCGCTCAGCCCCTGGCATTTTCAGCGCCAGTTCAAACTGCACTTTCACGTCACCCCGCATCAGATGCTGATGGCTGTTCGCCTGTGGCGCGCCAAAGATTTTCTCACGCGCGGTATGCCCGCCGCCGACGTTGCTGCGGCAACCGGCCTGACCGACCAGTCGCACCTCACCCGCGCGTTTACCCATCGCTACGGTATTACGCCTGTGCGTTATCAGAAGCAGGTTTATTCGCGCTAATGCGCAATCTCATACAATACAGCGGCGTTTTCCCTGCCTACACTCGGCGCAATGTTCAATGATGTGGATGTCAAAATGATTAGCGGTGTGTTGTACGCCCTGCTGGCGGGGTTGATGTGGGGGCTGATTTTTGTCGGGCCGTTGATCGTGCCGGAATACCCGGCGGTATTACAGTCGATGGGGCGTTATCTGGCGTTGGGGCTGATTGCCCTGCCGCTGGCCTGGCTGGGTCGCAGACGTCTGCGTCAGCTATCGCGCAAGGACTGGAGAACCGCGCTGGCTCTGACGATGATGGGCAACCTGATTTATTATGTTTGTCTGGCCAGCGCCATTCAGCGCACCGGTGCGCCGGTCTCGACGATGATCATCGGCACGTTACCGGTAGTGATCCCGGTCTTCGCCAACCTGCTCTATAGCCAGCGTGACGGTAAATTATCCTGGTGGCGTTTGGCCCCGGCGCTGGTGCTGATCGGCATTGGCCTGCTGTGCGTGAATATTTCTGAGTTGAATCAGGGGTTACCTGATTTTAGCGGCTGGCGCTACGGGTCGGGTATCGCCCTGGCACTGGTTTCCGTGGTGTGCTGGGCATGGTATGCGCTGCGTAATGCCCGCTGGCTGCGTGAAAACCCCGATAAGCATCCGATGATGTGGGCCACCGCCCAGGCACTGGTGACGCTGCCCGTTTCTCTGCTCGGTTACATTGCGGCCTGCCTGTGGCTGAACGGGCAAACGCCGGACTTCTCCCTGCCCTTCGGCCCGCGTCCTGGCGTATTTATCGGCCTGATGGTCGCCATTGCGGTGCTGTGTTCGTGGGTGGGGGCATTGTGCTGGAACATCGCCAGCCAAAAGCTGCCGACGGTGATCCTCGGGCCGCTGATTGTCTTCGAGACGCTGGCGGGACTGCTGTATACCTTTATCTTGCGCCATGAAATGCCGTCGGCGCTGACGATTAGCGGCATCGCGTTATTGGTTATCGGTGTGGTGGTGGCCGTCAGAGCCAAGCCGGAGAAACCGAGCGTCGTCGTGGTTCCACAACCATAATGTGCCGGATGGCGCTGCGCTTATCCGGCCTACTGGATAATATCTTGTAGGCCGGAGCAGACGTTAAACTTTAAACACCGCAACGGTCTGATTCAGGCGTGCCGCCTGTTCTTCGAGCGCAGCCGCCGCTGACGCGGATTCTTCCACCAGCGAGGCGTTTTGCTGCGTCACGCGATCCATCTCGGCAACGGCCTGACCAACCTGATCGATTCCCCGACTCTGCTCATCAGAGGCTGAAGCAATCTCACCCATGATATCGGTCACGCGGGTGACGGCGCTGACGATCTCCGCCATTGTTTCACCCGCTTCATGCACCAGTGCAGTACCGGCGTTGACCCGATGACCAGAATCATCAATCAGGGCCTTAATCTCTTTCGCCGCCTGCGCGCTGCGCTGCGCCAGGGTACGCACTTCGCCTGCAACTACCGCAAAACCACGCCCCTGTTCACCGGCCCGTGCGGCTTCAACCGCCGCATTCAGCGCCAGAATATTGGTCTGGAAGGCAATACCGTCAATAACAGTGGTAATTTGCGCGATTTTGCTGGAACTGGTGGCAATTTCATCCATGGTACGCACCACGCCATCAACCACCGAGCCACCTTTTTGCGCCGTCTGCGAGGCATTTTTTGCAAGGCTGGTCGCCTGTCGTGCATTATCCGCATTCTGTCTCACGGTAGCGGTGAGCTGTTCCATGCTGGCGGCGGTTTCCTCCAGCGATGCGGCCTGCTGTTCGGTACGCGAGGAGAGATCGTTACTGCCCGCGGCGATTTCACCCGCCCCGGTGTAAATGGTATCGGCCCCGTCACGCACCACGCTAACCGTGTTCGCCAGCGACTGCTGCATATCGCGGACGTTACGTGCCAGCAGCGCCATTTCATTGCTGCCGTCAGCACTGATGCTGTGGGTCAGGTCACCTGCGGCGATATGGCGAATATGTTCCATCACCTCGCGCAGTGGCTTCAACAGCACGCGCTGCATGGCTATCCAGCTAACGACAATCACCGTGACCACAATCAGCATGACGGCAGACAGCAACCAGATAATTTTCTGGTAGTCATTCTCGTTATCCTGCACGCCCGCATTTGCCAGCGCGGATTGCGCCGCACGCCATTCCTGATAAACGCCCTGCATGGCCGTCTGCTTTTGTTCAGCATTCTGTTTGAACATCTCTTCCAGTTTGCCTTCCGCCAGCAGCGCATTCATTTTGGTAAGCGTGGTCGAATAAATGCCGTACTGCTCTTCCAGTCGATCAGCCAGATGTTCATCCAGACCCGGCGTTTCCGGCAACGCATAGTATTTATCGTAATGCTCTTTCGCTTCTGCCAGCAGGCGATTTGCAGTGCTTACCAGCTCTGTTAGCTGCCCGCCGTTCACCTCGCTGGCCATCGTGCCCTGCAGACGCAGCATGCCCCGGTTGAGCGTGACGCGCGCCTGGTTCAGGCTAATCCACGCATCGGTAAACTCGGCCACGTTCTGGCTGGAAAGCTGAGACACGTTAAAATTTTGCTTATCGTTGTTGAGTGCGCCAATAAAGACGCCTGCGGAGATGAGCTGCATCGCGCCCAGGGAAAGTAACACGGTGATAAGTAAGGTTATCACTTTGATTCGTTTGAACATCTGTTGCCTTTTTATTATGCAGGTATTGTCTGAGGTCTAACTATCGGCAGCCGCGCCCGCTTATTTAATCTTCTGACGCGGCTTTTTTCGCCGTTTTGCGCCTTTTCAATAAGATTCAGCAGGTTAACGGTATAAGAAATTTTCGTGACAGCCATCACAAATCCCACCACCCCGAAAGGGGTATATCCTTCGCTATAAGTTGCATTTAAAATACATCTTATATTATTGAGAATGAGGTAACGGCTATGTCTTATCGCGATCAACCTTTAGGTGAACTGGCGCTCTCTATTCCTCGCGCTTCGGCACTGTTTCGTAAGTACGATATGGATTACTGCTGCGGCGGTAAGCAAACGCTGGCACGCGCTGCCGCACGTAAAGAGCTGGATGTCGAGGCTATCGAAGCCGAACTGGCAAAACTGGCTGAGCAACCGTTGGAAAAAGACTGGCGCAGCGTGGCACTGGCAGAAATTATCGACCATATCGTCGTTCGTTATCATGACCGCCACCGCGAACAGCTGCCGGAACTGATCCTGCAGGCCACCAAAGTTGAACGCGTGCACGCAGACAAGCCAAACGTACCACGCGGTCTGGCGAAAAACCTGACCATGCTGCATGACGAGCTGTCCAGCCACATGATGAAAGAAGAGCAGATCCTGTTCCCGATGATCAAACAGGGAATGGGTAGCCAGGCGATGGGGCCAATCAGCGTGATGGAAAGCGAGCATGACGACGCCGGTGAGCTGGTCGAAGTGATCAAGCACATCACCCAAAACGTGACGCCGCCGCCGGAAGCCTGCACCACCTGGAAAGCCATGTATAACGGCATTAACGAACTGATCGACGACCTGATGGAACACATCAGTCTGGAAAACAATGTGTTGTTCCCGCGTGCCCTCGCTGGTGAATAAAAAGGGCGCCTGAGAGCGCCCTGATTGATGAAGCATTAGAGCCGCGTCGCGGCTCTTTTTTTATTAACGTACACCTGCCATACGTTTCTTACCGATAAACAACCAGCCCAGCCCCAGTGCAATGAACCACAGCGGCGTGACGATCAGCGCCTGACGGGTATCTTCTTCCAGCGTCAGCAGTACCAGCACGAACACGAAGAACGCCATGCACACCCAGCACATCACCTTGCCCCACGGCATTTTGTAAATCGACTTCTCATGCAGCTGCGGACGCTGTTTGCGGTACACCAGGTACGAGCAAAGAATGATGGTCCAGACAAACATGAACAGAATCGCCGATACGGTGGTGATCATGGTGAACGCACCGATCACGCTCGGATTAACGTACAGCATCACCACACCGCCCAGCAGGCAGATACAGGAGAAGGTTAAGCCTTTCGCCGGAACAGCACGTTTGGACAGCTTGGCGAACGCTTTCGGTGCCACGCCTTCCTGCGCCAGACCGAACAACATACGGCTAGTCGAGAACACACCGCTGTTCGCAGAAGACGCCGCAGACGTCAGAACCACAAAGTTAATCAGGCTCGCCGCCGCCGGCAAGCCGACCAGCACGAACAGTTCGACAAACGGGCTCTTGGTTGGAACCACCGAGCCCCACGGGGTGACGGACATAATCACAATCAGCGCGAACACGTAGAACATGATGATACGGATTGGAATCGAGTTAATCGCACGCGGCAGGGATTTCTCCGGATCTTTGGTTTCCGCCGCTGTCGTCCCGACCAATTCAATACCCACGAACGCAAACACCGCAATCTGGAAGCCCGCAAAGAAGCCGCTCAGGCCTTTCGGGAACCAGCCACCGTCATTCCACAGGTGGGTGAACGATGCCTGAACGCCAGTAGGTGACTGGAAGTGCGTCAGCACCATCACCAGACCAACCACGATCAGGCCGACGATGGCGACAATTTTAATCATCGCAAACCAGAATTCCATCTCACCAAACATTTTCACCGTGGCGAGGTTGAGGACCAGCAGCAGAATAATTACCGCCAGCGATGCCACCCAGTCGGATAGCCCAGGGAACCAGAATTGCGCATACGCGGTAATGGCAACGACGTCCGCCATCCCGGTCACGACCCAGCAAAACCAGTAGGTCCAGCCGGTAAAATACCCAGCCCACGGCCCGAGCAGGTCAGAGGCGAAATCACTAAAAGATTTGTATTCGAGATTCGAGAGCAGCAATTCTCCCATTGCGCGCATCACGAAAAACAGCATAAAACCGATGATCATATAAACAAAGATGATCGACGGCCCGGCGAGGCTGATGGTTTTCCCGGAGCCCATAAACAGGCCGGTACCGATAGCGCCACCAATGGCAATAAGTTGAATATGTCGGTTTGTGAGATTGCGCCGCAGCGACTGTTCAGACGAAGCCTCTTCGTCGGCAACGACTTTTACCTGATCTACCATGTTTTTTTCTTCCTGTACCTGTCTGTGTTGTTCAGGCTCTACGGCCTTTGGTGTGTCTATGATACGACGATCCCGTTATCAGGACTCATCGATATTAGGTAAGAATTGGCGGGATGAATACTAAGATTTAGATATAATGTTAATTTTATGTTTAAAGTGAGTGTCATATCACTCTGATAGCGCGAATCAGCTCACAAAAATACGCGCAAGTGCGCTATTTGCAAGATAAAATATCGATATCGGTATAACTATAGCTTTTCACGCTATTTCTCTGCTCCCCTCAAGGCTGAGGGGAACAGAAGTCACTGCTTACAGGATTTCAAGCAGCTCAACGTCGAAGACCAGCGTGCTGAACGGAGGAATGGACGCACCCGCGCCACGCTCGCCGTAGGCCAGTTCCTGAGGGATAGTCAGCTCCCATTTGGAACCCACCGGCATCAGGGTCAGCGCTTCAATCCAGCCAGGGATAACGCCGTTAACCGGGAATTCAGCCGGTTCACCACGGGCAACGGAGCTGTCGAACACGGTACCGTCGATCAGCTTACCGGTGTAGTGCACGCGTACACGGTCGGTACGTGCCGGAATAGCCCCTTCGCCCTGCGTCAGAACGCGGAACTGCAGACCGGATTCAGTGCTGTTTACACCGTCTTTCTCACGGTTTTCTTCCAGATATTTGACGCCATCAGCAGCCATAGACTGGAAACGCTCACGACGGACCGCATCAGCACGTTCGTGGATTTCACGCAGCGCACGGTGCACAACGTCAACCGGCACAGCTGGATGTTTGCCTTCCAGCGCGTCAGCAATACCCGCAACCAGCGCTTCAGGCAACAGCCCTTCCAGACCGGATTCGCTCAGCTGCTGTCCTACCTGCAAACCAATGCCGTAGCTTGCTTGCGCTTCGATAGTGTCAAAAGTCGGGGTGGCCATCATATTTCCTTTCATCGGAGGTAAAGTAGCGGGCAGCATAGCAGCCATGCCGCATCCGGTAAAACTTTGTCTCGGGAACAGATGACAAATCGCGAGGAAACATAAACAATAGGAATATCCCGCGTTGACGTCACGAAAGCGGGCATGAAGGCAAATATCATAGAATCAGGCATCTATACTCTATGATTCAGGAACGAGACGCGGAGCAGGAGGAAAGCCATGCCCGGGCGCTTTGAATTAAAACCAACCCTGGCGAAAATCTGGCATGCACCGGACAATTTTCGCATTATGGACCCGCTACCGCCTATGCATCGCCGCGGCATTATTGCTGCCGCTATCGTGCTGGTGATAGGTTTCCTGCTCCCTTCCAACGATACCAGCGATACTCCTGCGGTCACACGTGATGCCCAGTTGGATCTCCAGTCGCAATCGCAGCCACCCACTGAAGCTCAGCTGCAGGCGCAGCTGGTCGCCCCGCAAAACGATCCGGGTCAGATGGCACCGGTCGCACCGGAACCCATCCAGGAAGGCGATCCCGACGCGCAGCCGCAGTCCCAGCCTCAGACGCAGCCTTTTCAGCCTGATAGCGGGATTGACCAACAATGGCGTACCTACCGTGTAGACTCCGGAAAAACGCTAGCCCAGGTGTTCCGTGACCATAATCTTCCACCGACTGATGTGTATGCCATGGCACAGGTTGAAGGTACCGGAAAACCGCTGAGCAACCTGAAAGACGGTCAGATGATACAAATCAGGCAGAATGCCAATGGCGTGGTCACGGGGTTAACCATTGATACCGGCAACGGCCAGCAGGTGCTGTTTACCCGCCAGCCTAACGGCAGCTTTATTCGCGCGCGTTAAATGTACTGATTGCCGGGCGGCGGCTTCGCCTTACCCGGCCTACGGCCCCCGCGATTGTAGGCCTGATAAGCGGTAGTGCCATCAGGCGTTACCGCTTCACCTTATTCACCCACCAAATCCCCGAACAGACCAACACCAGCGCCACTGCGTATTTCCATTCGAGAATGTTCTCACCAAGAAAAATCGACGACAGCACCGCACCAGAGACCGGGATCAGGAAGTTAAACGGCGCGATCATTCCCACACGGTTGTATTTGAGCAGAATACTCCATAGTGCGAACGCCACTGAGGAGAGCAGCGTCAGGTAGCCCAGAATCGCCACCGATGCAGAGCCGTGGACGGTAAGCGTTCCGCCAAAAGCGTAGCCACCGATAACCAGAGCCAGACCGCCCATCCCCAGCTGATACCCCGTCATTACCGTCGGGTCAACCGTCTGCGAAATACGTTTTCCGTACAGCGTAGCGGCAGAGAGAATAAAGGCCGCCAATACCACTGAACCGTCTCCTAACAGGGTAAAGCTAAAATCCATCAGCCCACTGTTAAAATTCACCACCATCACGCCAGCAAAGCCCAGAATGCAGCCCAATGCTTTGTTGTAGCTCAGCTTATCGTTCTGATAGATAAAGTGGGCCAGCAGCACGCTAAAGAACGTTCCAGTGGCGTTCATGATTGAGCCTTTCACACCTGTGGTGAAGGCCAGACCAATATAGAAGAAGATGTACTGCAGCGAGGTTTGTGTCAGCCCCAGCAGCGTAAGCTGACCAAATTGACGCGGACTTAACCTGCCAATGGGTTTGCGCTGCGCCATCGCCAGCAGCAACAGTAATAATCCTGCAAATAAGAAGCGGTATCCGGCAAAAACAATCTTTGACGGAATATCATCGGTGGCAATCTGGAAAATCTCATATCCGCTTTTAATCGCCGGATAGGCGCTCCCCCACAGCAGGCAGCAAAATGCCGCGCTCAGGTAGACCACGTTTTTACGCGCGAACAGAGGTTGGTGCGTTGTATCCATGCCATCACCACTTTGAAATTGTGTTTTATTTTTATGATTATCGCGAAAAGGATAAAGAATAGCCAGAGCGAAAAACAGGAGGGCAGAAAAGCAAAACGCCGGCACAAGGCCGGCGCTTTTACGCGGTTTTTAGAATAAAAACTTATT
Source organism: Citrobacter sp. C348 (assembly GCF_047467975.1). Taxonomy (NCBI): domain Bacteria; kingdom Pseudomonadati; phylum Pseudomonadota; class Gammaproteobacteria; order Enterobacterales; family Enterobacteriaceae; genus Citrobacter; species Citrobacter sp. C348. Next base: position 44,264 of record NZ_JASJUJ010000015.1, read on the forward strand.
CTGCAACTACGTTTACAGTCAGCTTAGCAAACACTTCGCTGTGAACCTGGAAGCTCACTTCGTGCTCGCCAGTGGTACGCAGAACGCCGTTCGGCAGACGAACTTCGCTCTTAGCCACTTCAACGCCAGCTGCAGTTACAGCGTCAGCGATGTCGCGAGTACCGATGGAACCGAACAGTTTACCTTCGTCGCCTGCTTTAGACGCGATGGTTACGGTTTCCAGTGCATTGATTTTCTCAGCGCGAGCTTCAGCAGCAGACAGAACGTCAGCCAGTTTGGCTTCCAGTTCAGCGCGACGTGCTTCGAAGAATTCAACGTTTTTCTTGGTAGCAGGAACAGCTTTACCCTGTGGTACCAGGAAGTTACGAGCGTAGCCCGCTTTAACGTTAACCTGATCACCCAGGCTACCCAGGTTTGCTACTTTATCAAGCAGAATAACTTGCATTACCTTATCCTCTTAAAGTCGTTAATAGACAGCGGCCGATTACTGATGACGATCGGTATACGGCAGCAGGGACAGGTAGCGAGCGCGCTTGATGCAGCGAGCCAGCTGACGCTGGTATTTTGCACGAGTACCGGTGATACGGCTCGGGACAATTTTACCGCTTTCGGTAATGTAGTTTTTCAACGTTGCGATGTCTTTGTAATCAATCTCAACAACGCCTTCCGCGGTGAAACGGCAGAACTTGCGACGACGGAAATAACGTGCCATATGGCTAGTCTCCAGAATCTATCAATTCAATCTGCTCGGCATGCAGAACCATTTTGCTCAGGCCGTTCTTTGCCTTGTGGCAAGAAATGAACCCCTGAACAGTTACTGCGCTACCGACCGTTATACTGTGAGTAATGGCCTGGTTTTCGTGTCCGCTAATAATAACGGGCATTTGGCACCACGCCTGCCGGTGGAAACCGGCTTCCTCCTGCACAGAACGATGCTCAAGCACGAACTGGCAATGAGGAATTCCTGATGGGCTGACCTTGCGAAGCGGCGTCCTGCACACTGTGCCAGATAACACCAGACGGTTGGTCATCAGAAATTACTCTTCAGAATCCCCAGCTTCAGCATCATCTGCGGTTTCGTTAGCGAAATCATCGCGACGTTCACGACGCTCGTCTTTCGCTTTAACCATCGGAGATGCTTCGGTAACAGCGTGCTTAGTACGCATTACCATGCTACGGATAACGGCATCGTTGAAGCGGAAGTTTGTTTCCAGCTCATCGATAACTTCCTGCGGCGCTTCAACGTTCAGCAGAACGTAGTGAGCTTTGTGCAGTTTGTTGATCGGGTAAGCCAGCTGACGGCGGCCCCAGTCTTCCAGACGGTGGATCGTGCCTTCTGCTGCAGTGATTGCACCAGTGTAGCGTTCGATCATACCCGGAACCTGTTCGCTCTGGTCAGGATGGACCATAAAAACGATTTCGTAATGACGCATCGAATTGCTCCTTACGGATTATTCAGCCTCCTGTCTGGGTCAGCCGAGGCCCATGGAGGCAAGGAACGTGTTAAAGGTCGGCTGAAAAATGACGCGTCATAATACTGGCGGTAGCAGGTAAACTCAAGGTGATTGTATGAATATTTATCAAACCGTCATTAATACATATCCACCAGCATTTTGACACTGATGCAAATCGAGACAATCACTATCATCGGCCGGATGACTTTCTTCCCACGCGTTAGTACCACCGAGGCTCCAAGACGCGCACCGAGAGATTGCCCAACGAACATCACCAGTCCCAGCGACCAGATCATTTTACCGCCGAAAATGAAGAACAGAATAGAGGCGATGTTCGACGCCAGATTAATAAAATTGGAGTGAATTTGCGCCTTATCGATGCTGTATCCCCATAACGTGATATAGCAGAGCGTATACAAGGAACCGGCCCCTGCGCCGAGAAAACCGTCATAAAAACCTACGCACCCACCGCCGATAAGTGAAAAGAGAAACAGCGATACCTGCTGCTTTCTTTTTGGTTCGCTCAGGTTAGGGGCAAAAATAAAGTAGATGGCGACGGTAATTATCAGCACCGGCAGCAGCTTTTTTAGCAGGTCCGGCTCAATGAACTGAATCAGTGTGGTACCCAGCGCGGAACCGATAAAGGCAGATAAGAACACATACTTGTGTTCCTGCACGTTGATATGCCCCCGGCGCAAAAAGTAAATCCCGGAGGTGAGTGAACTACCCAGAGCCTGGATTTTATTGGTCGCCAGCGCATTGGCCGGCGGTAAACCGGAGATCAGTAATGCACCAATTGAAAGAAATCCACCGCCCCCTGAAACCACATTAATAAAACCCGCCACCAGCGCAACCATAAACATAATCACGAAGTAGCTGAAATCCATGAATGAAGTATCCATAAGTTTTTGCCTTATAATCATGAAGTTACATTATTTTTCAGCTAACTATAAACGGCGTACTCTCCCAGTTAAATTGACCATTTGGTAAGAGCTTATGCCAGGGAAACAGGAATTTTTTTACCGTAGCGGAAGGCATCAGTTGATTGTTAATTAAAGGAAAGACGGCAATGCGGTAATTTTTTGAACAACTGCATCAGAAATGGTCGCTATCGACTCTGTCGGTTGTGGTTAAAATTAAATCAGAAGTTATCCACTCACAGGAGAGCACTAACCAGAGACCGCGGTCGAGGAGGTATCTATGCGAGTCCGTGTGTTGACCCTTTTGGCGGTGCTATTGCTCAGTGCAAATGCAATGGCAGCCATTGAAATTACCCATCGTCAGGCCAGGAATATGGATGATGTGCAGAGCTTAGGCGTGATTTACATAAACCATAACTTCGCCACTGAAAGTGAAGCAAATCAGGCCCTGAATGAAGAAACAGATGCGCAAGGCGCAACCTACTACCACGTGATCCTCACCAGGGAACCCGGAAGTAACGGAAATATGCACGCCAGCGCGGATATTTATCGCTAGCTACCCAGAAATAACCAACGAGAACATTGCCACAGTTTGACTTGCCCCCTTGATTGGGGGCTTTTTTTGCAGTAAAACGCCGCCGAAGCCAGACCGATAACATCCCCTTAAAGATTTAGCTCCGGGGCGTTTTGTTACTTCTGTCCGTAATAGGCGTTCGGGCCGTGCTTACGCATGAAGTGTTTATTCATCAGATAATCGTCGATGGCGTTAAGCGCTGGGTTAATGCCGCGCGCAATCCACGCCATCTTCGCCACCTCTTCCATCACCACCGCGTTATGCACCGCGTCCTGGGCATCTTTTCCCCAGGCAAACGGGCCGTGTTGATAAACCACGATGCCCGGCGTATGCAATGGCTCAACATCGCCCAGCGTCTCGACGATCACCTTACCGGTGTTCAGCTCATATTCGCCCTGTACTTCGTCTGCCGTTAACGCCCTGGTGCAGGGAATGTCGCCAAAGAAGTAATCCGCATGGGTGGTTCCCAGCGCCGGGATCGCCTGCCCCGCCTGCGCCCATGCTGTGGCGTGAGTAGAGTGGGTATGCACTACGCCGCCAAGCGATGGATAACGCTGATACAGCGCCAGATGAGTCGCGGTATCAGAGGAAGGGCGATAGCCACCCTCCACCACTTTCCCTGACATATCCACCACCACCATATCGTCTACTGTCATATGCGTATAGGCGACACCGCTGGGCTTGATTACCACCCGCCCGCGTTCGCGGTCGATAGCGCTGACGTTACCCCAGGTAAAAGTCACGAGGCCATAGCGCGGCAGATCCATATTGGCTTCGAACACCTGCTGTTTAAGCTTTTGCATTACGCCGCCTCCACCAGACCTGCGCTTGCCATTCGGGCCTTCACCCAGTCACGCGCTTTCGCCACTTCGAGCGCAGGGTCGTCAGTGGTTTCACTCCACATCTCAATCAGATAGGGTCCGCAATAGCCACTCTGCTTGAGCGTCTCAAAACAACGCTCGAAATCGACAACGCCCTCGCCAAACGGTACGTTCTTGAATACGCCGGGTTTAGTGTCTTTCACGTGTACGGCGACGATGTGTCCGATTCCGGCCTGTAGCTCCATCTGCACGTCGTTATCCCACGCCGACAGATTGCCGATATCCGGGTAAAGCTGGAACCACGGGTTATTCAGGTAGTGCGCGTAGCCTAGCGCCTTGCTGATCGAGTTCATCAGCGGGTAATCCATGATCTCCATCGCCAGCGTCACCTGTGCGCGGCTCGCCATCTCGACGCTCTCTTTCAGCCCGTCACGAAAACGCCGACGCGTCTCGTTGTTGGCTTCTTGATAGTAAACGTCATAGCCCGCCAGTTGGATGACTCGAATGCCGACGTCCTGGGCGAACTGGATCGCTTTACGCATGATCTCCAGCCCCTGCGCACGTACCACGTCATCTTCACTGCCGAGCGGGAAGCGACGATGGGCGCTCAGGCACATCGACGGTACCCGCACGCCGGTTTCGGCAACGGCGTTAACCAACGTCAGACGCTGCTCACGGCTCCAGTCGAGACGCGCCAGGCGAGCGTCGGTTTCATCTACTGACATCTCAACGAAGTCAAAACCCAGCGTTTTCGCAAGCTGTAGCCGCTCCATCCAGCACTCTCCGGCGGGGAGTGCTTTTTCGTAGATGCCGAGCGGAATTTGTTTCGACAGCATAATTGCTCCTTAGCCCCAAAGCTGGGCAATAGAGTGTTTAAACTGACGCGCGGCTTCAACCGGGGAAGCGGCATCGCGAATGCTGCGACCCGCGATAAAGACGTGAATCGGAATGCCTTTGAACAGCGGCAGATCTTCCAGCGCCAGACCACCGGTTACCGTGACCTTAAAGCCCATATCAGACAAACGTTTGATGGCGCTGATATCCGCGTCACCCCACGCCACACCTGCGGCCTGCGCATCGCGACTGCGGTGATACACCACCTGTTGAATGCCCGCTTCACGCCACTCCTGCGCTTGCTCCCAGGTCCAGTAGCCGGTCAGTTCAATCTGCACGTCGCCATTGAACTCTTTCGCCACGTCCAGCGCACCTTTGGTGGTATTGATATCTGCACAGCAGATAACTGTCACCCAATCCGCGTTGGCTTCAAAACACATGCGGGAGAGAATTTTTCCCGCGTCGGCGATTTTGGCGTCTGCCAGCACGATTTTATGCGGATACAGCGCTTTCAGATCGCGAACCGCACGCACGCCTTCGGCAACGCAAAGAATGGTACCCACTTCAATAATGTCTACTTCATCGGCAATCAGGCGTGTCGTTTCATACGCGGAAGACATGGATTGGTTATCCAGCGCAACCTGCAACATAGGTAATGACATTTTGGTGTTCCTTTTAAACAGCCGCCGCGGTGGCGTTATCAATTAAATCCAGTACTTCCTGCGCGGTGCGACAGGCGCGTAAACGGTCGAAGTTAGCTTCATCGTCAAACAGGTTGACGATCTGCATGATGCCCACTTCCTGATGGGTGTTAGCGTCAACCGCCGCCATCGTTATCAGAATATCGACCGGGTCGTTATCTTCGTGGTTAAAGACCAGCGGCGTTTTCAGGGTCACCAGCGCAAAACCGGTTTTCTTGACGCCCTCTTCCGGGCGCCCGTGCGGCATCGCCAGACCCGGCGCAATAACAAAATACGGGCCAAACTGCTCAACACCATCAAGAATGGCCTGGTAGTAGCGCGGCTCAACCACATCAGCCTTAACCAGCAGATCAACGCTCAGCTTGACCGCTTCCTGCCAGGTACTGGCGTCGGCCTGTAAAAGGATGGCGTTATTTTCCGCCAGCGAATCACGTAATTTCATGGCGCGTCCTTACTTCACATCCTTCGGGAAATGTTCTTTGATCACTTCCAGCAGCTTCGGACCAAAGTCAGCAGGCGACAGCATATTGCGTACGCCCACCACGTATTTATTGCCGGTAACGGTGATCTCACCGGCGATATGGGTGGAGGCGATGATGATATCTGCGCCGCTCAGTTCACTTTTGTATTCCCCCACCGCGCAGCTGTTCACCGTGTGGTCGATATTTGACTGGGTTAAAAACTGGTCCACTTTCATTTTCATGATCATGGAGCTGCCTTGCCCATTGCCACATACAGCCAGAATACGTACGGTCATAATCGGAACTCCTTATTAAGCAGACTGTTCTGCCAGTTGTTTTTCTGCGTCTTCTTCAGCGCGCAACGCGCGTCCAGCGAAGAACATATAAGCCAGTGCAATCACAATAATGACGGCCATAAAAATCAGCCCAATGGAGGCGAAGCCCTGCATCATCGGCGGTGCCAGAATTGACCAGTCCGCCATGCCCATCCAGGCGCTCATACCGGTAAGTTTTACCGCCCAGACGCAGCCGAAGATTTCAATCATCCCCATCACCAGGCAAATCTTGAGCGCCGCACGCCAGCCGCCAAAGTGGTTAGCAAACACGCCAATAGTGGCGTTAGAGAAGAACATCGGGATAAAGCCTGGAATGATCAGAATGGAAGAGCCGACACCAACCAGAATCCCGACAGCAATCAGTTGGCCAATGGTGCCCCACATAAAGCCCCAAACCACAGCGTTTGGCGCGAAGCTATAAATGGCCGCACAGTCGATGGCCAGTACCGCCCCTGGGATTAGACGCTGGGAGATACCGTTAAAGGCTTCAGAGAGTTCGGCGACAAACATGCGCACGCCCTGAGTAATAATGAAAATGGCCACCGCAAACGAGAAGCCGGTTTGCAGGATATAGACCGTCCAGTGGGTTTTCCCCGCCATCGCCTGCACCACATCGATACCGAAAGAGAGCAGGATCGCGCCGAAGAAAATGGTCATCACAATCGCTGTCGAGACGATATTGTCGTGGAAGATATTCAGCCAGCCTGGCAACTTAAGGTCTTCAACGCTCTCCTCTTTTTTGCCCAGATACGGTGCGATTTTATAAGCAATCCACGACGCAAACTGCTGCTGGTGCCCGATAGAAAAGCCGCAGCCATCGGTCACTTCCTGCGTCGGCTTGTACATCATATTGGAGGTGATACCCCAGTAGAGCGACACCAGCACCGCCGTGCAGATAATAGTGGTCCACATGGAATAGCCGAAGATATAGAAAGAGACCGCAATCAGTCCCGCCTGCTGGAACATGATGTGCCCGGTCAGCATGATGGTGCGAATACCGGTAATCCGTCGTAGCAACACGTAACAGATGTTCAGCGCCAGCGCTAACAGCACCGCATAGCCCACCCAGCTATAAGCGTCGCCCATGCGTTCAATGGTTGCCATCATTGAGGCGTAGGTATCGGAAATCGCCCCGTTGATGCCATAAACCTCAGACATCTTCGCCACTACCGGTTTGAACGTGCTGGTGAGAATGCCGGACCCGGCCTGCAGCAGCATAAAGCCGATGATCGTTTTGATAGTGCCCTTGATGATAACGCTGACACTTTTACGCAGCAGGATGTAACCGAGGCAGGTCACAATACCCAACAGCAGCGGGGCGTTGGTCATCACCTGGTTAAAAAAGACGGTAAAGATGTTGTAGAGGATCTCCATAACGATCTCCAGTAGACGAAGTTGCTGAACATTCATTACAGATGCCCAGGATGTTGTGCCCTCACTCTAATTTTCAAAAGTAATCACATCAAGATTGAATTTGATTAAATGTGATGCAGTACGCAAATTATTCACTTACGAATGCAATGGTTTTATCCACATCCAATCAGTTAAAAATAAATCCAATAAAAACAATCAAATATAATTTATAACTGATGATAAATCACGTCATCTCACTGTAACGCTTATCGACACCTTCTCTTTTTGTTGAAAAATCACGCATTGCCATTTTGATAAAATGGTGTCAGAATTAATCAAAATAACTCACATTTTGATTAAAATTGAACAAACATGAAGGTAAATGCGATGAGTAAAGTAAAAAGTATCACGCGTGAATCATGGATCCTGAGCACATTCCCGGAGTGGGGTAGCTGGCTAAACGAAGAGATCGAACAGGAACAGGTCGCACCTGGCACCTTTGCGATGTGGTGGCTGGGCTGCACCGGAATTTGGCTGAAATCGGAAGGCGGGACTAACGTCTGCGTTGATTTTTGGTGCGGAACAGGCAAGCAGAGCCACGGTAATCCACTGATGAAAACGGGCCATCAGATGCAGCGTATGGCAGGCGTGAAGAAACTCCAGCCAAACCTGCGCACCACGCCGTTTGTACTCGATCCTTTCGCCATTCGTCAGATCGATGCCGTTCTAGCCACACACGATCATAACGATCATATCGACGTGAACGTTGCTGCCGCCGTCATGCAGAACTGTGCCGACGATGTGCCGTTTATCGGACCACAAACCTGTGTGGATCTGTGGGTGGGTTGGGGCGTGCCAAAAGAACGCTGCATCGTGGTGAAGCCAGGCGACGTCGTTAAAGTAAAAGATATTGAAATTCATGCGCTCGACGCGTTTGATCGTACGGCATTGATCACCTTACCTGCGGATCAAAAAGCGGCAGGCGTCCTGCCTGACGGAATGGATGCACGTGCGGTTAACTACCTGTTCAAAACGCCGGGCGGTACGCTATATCACAGCGGTGACTCGCACTACTCCAACTATTATGCAAAGCACGGCAACGAGCATCACATCGACGTCGCACTGGGCTCCTACGGTGAGAACCCGCGCGGTATCACCGACAAAATGACCAGCTCCGACATGCTGCGTATGGCGGAAGCGTTGAATACAAAAGTAGTCATCCCCTTCCATCATGACATCTGGTCAAACTTCCAGGCCGATCCGCAGGAGATCCGCGTGCTGTGGGAGATGAAAAAAGACCGGCTGAAGTATGGCTTCAAACCGTTTATCTGGCAGGTTGGCGGCAAGTTCACCTGGCCGCTGGACAAAGATAATTTTGAGTATCACTACCCGCGCGGCTTTGAAGACTGCTTTACGATTGAACCGGACTTACCGTTTAAATCCTTCCTGTGATTGCACTTAAAATGCCGGGTTTTCCCGGCATTTTTACCCATTTATCTTAGTATTTTCAGGCTATTTCAAATATCATCTTTTCAAATCAATTTGTATCGGAATAGCTCATGACTGAAGCACAAAGACATCAAATATTGCTGGATATGCTGGCGCAATTGGGCTTTGTTACCGTTGAGAATGTGATCGAGCGTCTGGGCATTTCACCTGCCACAGCACGCCGGGACATCAATAAACTCGACGAAAGCGGCAAGCTCAAGAAAGTCCGTAACGGTGCAGAAGCCATTACCCAGCAGCGCCCGCGCTGGACCCCAATGAATCTGCATCAGGCGCAAAACCACGACGAAAAAGTGCGGATTGCCAAAGCCGCTTCCCAGTTAGTGAACGCGGGTGAAAGTGTCGTGATCAACTGTGGATCAACGGCGTTCCTGCTTGGCCGCGAAATGTGTGGCAAACCGGTGCAAATCATCACCAACTACCTGCCGCTGGCGAATTTTCTGATCGACCAGGAGCATGAAAGCGTGATCATCATGGGGGGGCAGTACAACAAAAGTCAGTCCATCACGCTGAGCCCACAAGGCAGCGAGAATAGCCTGTATGCCGGACACTGGATGTTTACCAGCGGTAAAGGACTGACCGCTGACGGACTGTATAAAACCGATATGCTCACCGCGATGGCTGAACAAAAGATGCTTAACGTGGTCGGCAAACTGGTGGTGCTGGTTGATAGCAGCAAGGTCGGTGAGCGCGCGGGCATGCTGTTCAGCCGTGCCGATCAAATCGACATGCTGATTACCGGCAAAAATGCGAACCCTGAGATCCTGCAACAGCTGGAAGCACAGGGCGTGACTATTCTGCGCGTTTAGAGGTGTTGGCGGAAAAACGCGACTGTCGCCGCCAGCGCTTCTGGCGTGATGCGATGCCGTACGCCTGCTTCCCACAGGCAGGTCAGCGAGTTGTCCAGACCTGCCTGGATTAGCGCCTGTTGTAAGCGGAAGGTTTCCACTGCCGGCACCACGTCGTCATCCTGGCCATGCCACAACAGCAGCGGTCTGTCGGCAAGGCGCTCCAGTTGATGCGTTACCTCCCAGTCAGCCAGTGGCGCGACAATCGCATCAAATTCCGCCTGCTGCTCCGTCGTCTGTACCAATACTGGCGGAAAAAGCGTATGGGCAAGTCGGGTAAAATAGCCCGATCCCATCAGGCAGGCTGCACATTTCACCTCGGCATGGCGCGCCATAATGCCCAGCGTTGTCATGCCCCCCATAGATGCCCCTGCCACGGCAAGACGTTCATCCAACAGCCAATTTTCTGCCACCAACGCCGCACGTAACGCCGTAAATTCCTGCATGTTTTGCTGCAATATCTGCCAGAAGCGGTGCATTCTTTCCTGCGCATCTCCGTGGAAGCGCGTGCCATGCTCGGGCGCATCGGGCATGATGACCCGAAACCCGGCCTGTGCCAGTGCAACGGCAAAATAGCTGTAGACCAGACTGGAAGAGGTAAACCCGTGGTAGACGATAATGCAGGGGAGTGAAAGGTTGCGTTTATCCGCAGGAAATGCGTGCAGGACGGGGATCCCCGCTAACTGTCGTGTTTCAATTTCTATCATTTGTCGCCTCTTTTTTTCTGGTATGCCATGGCGAAATACTTAACGCAAGTGAATGTGTGCGGCAATGATTCATAATGTTGAGAACTGGGTTACGCTTTCGCAACATTTTCATTCGAAAATCGCGTGAGAGATAACAATTCGGGAACATTCCCCCTAAAGGGAAATTAATAAGGCACTACACTATGGCTATCAGGAAACGAGATAGAGTTATGCGTCGGTTTGCCTCTTTGATGCTGGTGATGTTGTTAAGCGCCTGTAGCGTGCTGCAGGGCACGCCACAACCGGCACCGCCCGTCGCCGATCACCCACAAGAAATCCGCCGTGACCAGAGTAATGGGTTACAGCGATTGGGGGTTGTGAGCGCGTTGGTAAGAGGTTCTCCAGATGATGCGCTGGCAGAGATCCGCGCCAAAGCCGCTGCGGCTAAAGCTGATTATTACGTTGTCTTATTAGTCGATGAGACCATCGTAACAGGCCAATGGTATTCACAAGCCATTTTGTATCGTAAATAACATTGGGTTGAAATTTAGTCAGTTTTACATTGCTTTGCGCCCCTATGCGTTTTCCTGTGCACAATAAACCAACAGCAGGGAGCTGGAGGTTTATTCTCGCGATGGAATGCCCTGCCACGTGTAGGGGTACGAATAATGGAGCTGACGATGAAACAATCACTAGCCTTATCCTCACTGCTGCTTTCTGCTGGAATGGTGGATACCACGGCACAGTCTGCCGAGTTCGCCAGCGCTGACTGCGTAACGGGTCTCAACGAAATTGGCCAGATATCTGTCAGTAACATTGCGGGAAATCCGCAGGATGTGGAGCGTGTTGTGGCGTTAAAAGCGGATGAGCAAGGTGCCTCATGGTACCGGATTATTCAGATGTACGAAGAACAGCAGCCCGATAACTGGCGCGTACAGGCCATACTTTATGCATAACAGATTGCCGGATGACGTAAACTTATCCTGGCTACATTAAACGTAGGCAGGATAAGACGCGCCAGCGTCGCCATCAGGCATATTATTACCGTAATCCCCCCGTTGCCCGCAGTAGCAAATCATTCTGTACCTGTTCAGACAACTTCATCCCGCCGCGCGTATCCAGCATCATCTGACACCAGGCCTGCGCCACGGGCGGAGACGCATAACGCAACATCTGCGTCCCGCAGCCGAGCAGGAACAGCTGCTGGGTAATTTCCCGTCCCAGCGCTTCACTGGGTTTGTGTAAATGCGGCTGTAGCTTACGCACCATTCGATCGTAATGCCTGTCTTGCCCTTTGACCTCGGCAAAGGCCTCGCTGAGCATGTCGACCATACCAGGTTGCTTCGCCAACACCCGCAGCACATCAAGGCACATGATGTTGCCAGACCCTTCCCAGATGCTGTTGACCGGCATTTCACGGTATAAGCGCGGCAACTCGCTCTCTTCGCAATAGCCTGCACCACCGAGCACCTCCATGGCCTCTGCAACAAACGGCATACCGCTTTTGCAGATGGAAAACTTGGCTGCCGGGGTGAACAACCGGGCCCACAACGCTTCTTTCGCATCAGTTCGACGATCCCAGGCCCGCGCCAGGCGAAACAGTAGCGCGGTTTGACCTTCCAGTTGAAGCGCCATGCGGCTTAATACCTGTCGCATCATCGGTTGCTCAATCAGCGGCTTGCTAAATACCTGGCGTTGATGCGCATGATAAATGGCGACAGAAAAAGCGCGTCGCATCATACTGTGGCTCCCCAGCGCACAGTCAAAACGCGTCATGCCGCCCATTTTCAGAATATGGCGAATACCTTCACCTTCTTCTCCCAGCAGCCAGCCCATCGCGTCCTGAAATTCAACCTCACAGCTGGCATTAGAGCGATTGCCTAACTTATCCTTCAGCCGCTCAAGGCGAATGGCATTACGCTGACCATCAGGTAAAAACCGCGGCACAAAAAAGCAGGATAAGCCGCCCCTGGCCTGCGCCAGCACCAGATGGGCGTCACTTTGCGGTACCGAGAAGAACCATTTATGCCCCACCAGCCGATACGCACCATCCGCCAGCCGTTCTGCCTGAGTGGTATTGCTCAGCACATCCGAGCCACCCTGCTTTTCCGTCATCCCCATACCAATCAGCAGGCCGCGTTTTTGCCCACCGGGCAGAAGATGAGAATCGTAGCGATCGCTACGCAGCGGCGTCAGCCAGTCATGAAATTGCGAAGGTAACATCTGGAGTAACAGCGGCGTAGCGGCAAAGGTCATGGTCACCGGGCATAAGGTTCCCGCTTCCACCTGTGCATGCAGCATAAAACGTGCAGCTCGGGCAACAAACGTTCCCTGCCGCGCATCCTCTTCCCAGGCAAGATTATGCACGCGGTTGGCGCATAATCCCTGCATCAGTAAATGCCAGGCGGGATGAAAGCGCACATCATCCAACCGCTGCCCCTGCGGATCGTATCGCAGCAATTCAGGCGGATACGCATTAGCCAACCTGCCCAGTTCAAGCGATTCTGCGGTGCCTAATTGCTGACCAATACTGGCGAGGAGATCGCTGTCCCAGGCCGCGCCCTCGCGGTTGACTGCTTCACACAGTGCTCCATCCGACAGGTATAAGTTGCTGTTATTGAGTGGTACAGGTTGGTTAAAAACGGTATGCGTTTGCCAGTGCATTGCGTCTCCCTCCATCAATGGCTGTAACCATAAGTATGGTCATTCAGCAAAGAGAGTGCCTGGGATAGCGGTCACAAAAAAGCCATCCCGGATGGATGGCTTGAGAAAATGGAGGAATCAATTACCCGCGCTGACGCACAGCCTCAAACAGGCAAATCCCCGTCGCAACAGAAACGTTAAGTGATGAAACGCTCCCCGCCATCGGAATACTGATCAGCTCATCACAATGTTCGCGGGTCAGACGACGCATACCTTCGCCTTCTGCGCCCATCACCAATGCCAGACGACCGGTCATTTTGCTCTGGAACAGAGTATGGTCCGCTTCACCGGCGGTTCCGACGATCCAGATATTCTCTTCCTGCAGCATACGCATGGTACGCGCCAGATTGGTCACGCGGATCAGCGGTACGTTTTCAGCAGCACCGCAGGCTACTTTTTTCGCCGTGGCATTCAGCAGCGCAGAACGATCTTTCGGTACGATAACCGCGTGCACACCGGCAGCGTCTGCGCTACGCAAGCAAGCACCAAGGTTGTGCGGATCGGTGACACCATCGAGGATCAAAAAGAACGGTTGATCAAGTGAGGCAATCAGATCCGGCAGATCGTTCTCCTGATACTGACGACCCGGTTTCACGCGGGCAATGATTCCCTGATGAACTGCACCCTCACTTTTCTCATCCAGGAACTGGCGATTCGCCAACTGGATGACAACACCCTGGGCTTCCAGGGCATGGATCAGCGGCAGCAGGCGTTTGTCTTCACGCCCTTTGAGAATAAAGACCTCCTGAAAGCGCTCAGGCGCACGCTCAAGCAGGGCCTGCACCGCATGGATGCCGTAAATCATTTCACTCATGAATGTACTCGTTAAGATAGTTTAAGTGTAACGCCGGGCAACGCGGTGGCCGCCCGGCTTACGGTTTATGGCTGTTATTGCGCGACGTTCTTTTTCGCCGCGCGTTTGGCTTTGGTGGCGGCCGCGATTTTAAGCGTTTTTGTCGAGGGTTTTTTCGCTTTTTTATCGCCTTTTTTCTCAGCCGTTTTTTTATCCGCCTGAGGTTTGGCTTTGCCTTTTTTCTCGCCGCGGAATGCGCTATCCGGCTCGAAATTCACCTTTTTTCCCGCCTGACGACGTCGGCCGGTGCTTTTACCCGTATCGCCTTTCTTCGCCTTGTCACGCGCAGTTTTACCCTCGTTGCGCGGGGCACGTTCGCTGGAGATCAGGCTAAAGTCGATTTTACGCTCGTCCATGTTGACGGCTTCCACACGCACTTCGACGCGATCGCCCAGGCGATACATCTGACCGCTTGATTCACCGGTCAGGCGTTGCCCAACCTGATCGAAGCGATAGTAGTCGTTATCCAGCGAGGAGACATGCACCAGGCCGTCAATAAACAGTTCATCCAGGCGGACAAAGAAGCCAAAACCGGTCACACTGGCAATGACGCCTTTAAAGACATTACCGACCTGATCCAGCATGAAGTCACACTTCAGCCAGTCAGAAACATCACGCGTAGCTTCATCAGCACGACGTTCTGCCATAGAACAGTGCTGACCCAGTTGCAGCATCTCTTCCATCGAATAGTGGTAGCCACCGGTTTCCGTGGTATTGCCTTTGTGGCCCTGCTCCTGCGCCAGCAGATACTTGATCGCACGGTGCAAAGAGAGGTCCGGGTAACGACGGATCGGCGAGGTAAAGTGGGCATAAGACTGCAGCGCCAGACCAAAGTGACCGCGGTTTTCGGGATCGTAAATCGCCTGCTTCATCGAGCGCAGCAGCATTGTTTGCAGCATTTCTGCGTCAGGTCGATCGGCAATCGACTCCAACAACTCGGCGTAATCGCGCGGCTCGGGTTTGTTACCGCCCGGCAATTCCAGTCCCAACTCCGCCAGCACGGAACGGAAGGAGGTAATCGCTTCAGTCGTCGGCTTGTCGTGGATACGGAACAGTGCCGGCTCTTTGGCTTTCTCAACAAAACGTGCCGCTGAGATGTTCGCCAGGATCATGCACTCTTCGATCAGCTTGTGTGCGTCGTTACGCTGAGTCTGCTCAATGCGTTCAATACGGCGTTCGGCATTGAAGATAAACTTCGCTTCTTCGCTCTCAAACGAGATACCGCCGCGCTCTTCACGGGCCTTATCCAACACTTTGTAGAGATTGTGCAGCTCTTCAATGTGTTTCACCAACGGTGCGTATTGCTCACGCAGCTCCTCATCACCCTGCAGCATGTGCCAGACCTTGGTGTAGGTCAAACGCGCGTGGGAGCTCATCACCGCTTCATAGAATTTGTAGCCCGTCAGACGCCCTTTCGTGGAGATGGTCATCTCACAAACCATGCACAGCCTGTCTACCTGTGGGTTCAGCGAGCATAACCCGTTGGAAAGGACTTCCGGTAGCATCGGTACAACCTGCGACGGGAAGTAGACGGAAGTCCCGCGACTGCGCGCTTCCTGGTCCAGCGGGGTAGGCGGACGCACGTAATAACTGACGTCAGCGATAGCAACCCACAAACGCCAGCCACCGCCGCGTTTCTTCTCACAGTAGACTGCGTCATCAAAGTCACGCGCATCTTCACCATCAATTGTCACCAACGGCAAATCACGCAGGTCAACACGACCGATTTTAGCCTCTTCCGGTACTTCTTCTTTCAGCCCGGCGACCTGTTTAACAACCGCATCAGGCCAGATATAAGGGATTTCGTGCGTACGCAGGGCCATATCAACGGCCATGCTGGTACCCATGTTGTCACCCAGCACTTCAACAATTTTACCCACCGCTTTAGTGCGACGAGTTGGGCGCTGGGTCAGTTCAACCACCACCACAAAGCCCATGCGGGCGCCCATCACCTCTTCTGGTGGGATCAGGATATCAAAGCTGAGACGGCTGTCGTCCGGGACGACAAAACCTACGCCCGCATCGGTAAAGTAGCGACCGACAATCTGACTGGTTTTCGGCACCAGTACACGCACAATACGCGCTTCGCGGCGGCCTTTACGATCCGCGCCCAGCGGTTGCGCCAGTACCTGATCGCCATGGATGCAGGTTTTCATCTGCTCACTGGAGAGATACAGATCGTCTTTACGTCCTTCGACGCGCAGAAAGCCGTAGCCATCACGGTGGCCAATAACGGTACCTTTCAGCAGGTCAAGACGCTCCGGCAGTGCGTAACACTGCCGACGGGTGAAGACCAGTTGCCCATCACGCTCCATCGCGCGCAGGCGGCGACGAAGCGCTTCGAGCTGCTCTTCGCCTTCAATGTTGAGTTCAACGGCCAGCTCATCGCGGTTGGCCGGTTTTTCACGTTTAGTTAAATGTTCGAGGATAAATTCCCGGCTCGGGATGGGATTCGCGTATTTTTCTGCTTCGCGTTCCTGGAAAGGATCATGTGACATCGAGGTTCCTCCATTGTCAGCTCTGATGAAGATTTTCGTCACTCCACCAGCAATAATTTATATAGCGGTTGATTCTTTTCAACCAAATCGGCAAGTGTGTAGTTGTCCAGTTCCGTGAGAAAACTTTGCACTGCCTTAGAAAGCGCCTGTTTGAGTCGACAGGCAGGGGTAATGTGGCAAAACTCGCTGCTACAGTTGACCAGCGTCAACGGCTCCAGCTCGCGGACCACATCACCAATACCAATATCTTTTGCCGCTTTGCCCAGGCGGATACCGCCATTTTTTCCACGGATAGCAGTAACGAAGCCAGCCCGGCTAAGTTGATTAATTATTTTGACCATATGATTACGGGACACGCCGTAGACTTCTGTCACCTCAGAAATACTGGTCATACGTCCTTCGGGTAGCGACGCCATGTAGATTAGCGCACGTAATCCGTAATCGGTGAAACTTGTTAACTGCACATCAACCTCAGGAAAAAAGGATAAAACGGATAAGCCTGGTAGTATTAATTATATTGATGATAAACCAGCCACCAGCCAGGTCGCTAATTTATTTCAGTTCGGGAAGGAAAAAAGCGAGGAACTTACGTGATTTTAAGCCAGATACCGATGCAATACATCTTATCCGGCCTATGATAAAGCAAGCGCAGCGCCATCAGGCACTGCGCTACACATGATTATGCGTCGAACGGGTCGCGCAGGATCATGGTTTCAGTACGGTCTGGGCCAGTTGAAATGATATCAATCGGCACACCGGTCAGCTCTTCAATACGCTTGACGTAGTTCAGCGCTGCCTGCGGCAGACCGCTACGCTCTTTCACACCGAAGGTGGACTCAGACCAGCCAGGCATGGTTTCGTAGATCGGCTCGATGCCTTTCCAGTCGTCAGCTGCCAGCGGGGTAGTCGTGACTTCACGGCCATCCGGCATACGGTAAGCGACACAGATTTTCACTTCTTTCAAACCGTCCAGGACGTCCAGTTTGGTCAGGCAGAAGCCAGACAGGGAGTTAATCTGTACAGCACGACGCACAGCAACGGAGTCCAGCCAGCCGGTACGACGACGACGACCGGTGGTTGCGCCATATTCGTTACCCTGCTTGCACAGGAACTCGCCGACATCATCAAACAGTTCAGTCGGGAACGGACCCGCACCTACACGAGTAGAGTAGGCTTTGATGATACCCAGAACGTAGTCCACATAACGCGGACCCAGGCCGGAGCCGGTCGCCACGCCACCTGCGGTGGTGTTGGAGGACGTTACGTACGGATAGGTACCGTGGTCGATATCCAGCAGCGTACCCTGCGCACCTTCAAACATGACGAAATCGCCACGCTTACGCGCCTGGTCCAGCAAATCGGAAACATCAACAACCATAGAGGTCAGGATGTCGGCAATCGCCATCACATCATCCAGCACTTTCTGGTAGTCAACGGCTTCAACTTTATAGAAATTCACCAGCTGGAAGTTGTGATATTCCATCACTTCTTTCAGTTTTTCAGCGAAGGTTGCTTTATCAAACAGATCGCCAACGCGCAGACCGCGACGTGCTACCTTGTCTTCATAAGCTGGCCCGATGCCACGACCGGTGGTGCCGATCGCTTTCGCGCCACGTGCTTTCTCACGCGCATTATCTAACGCAACATGATAATCAAGGATCAGCGGACACGCTTCAGACAGCAGCAGGCGCTCACGGACAGGAATCCCGCGGTCTTCCAGTCCTTTCATCTCTTTCATCAGCGCGGACGGAGACAGCACAACACCGTTACCGATGATGCTGATGACGTTTTCGCGAAGAATACCTGATGGAATAAGATGGAGGACGGTTTTTTCACCGTTGATTACGAGAGTATGGCCTGCGTTGTGACCACCCTGGTAGCGCACAACATATTTAGCCCGTTCAGTCAGGAGATCGACGATCTTCCCTTTACCTTCGTCACCCCATTGGGTGCCCAGTACGACGACGTTGTTACCCATTTTTCAAAATCACCGTTTGCTTAAAAATGGATTCTACCACCGCTTTTTCAGATATACAGCACTTTTTGCATGCGGAAATCCGTAAATTAGTCTACTTATTGGTCAGCCAATCGTTTTCTTCAACATGTAGTAGACCACCACGCCTGCAACCACAAGACCTCCACCAAAACGCCGCAAAATATTTTCAGGAAGTTGCGCCATTGCCCCGATCATTTTCTTCCAGGCACTGGGATATAGCATCGGACCCAGTCCTTCCAGCACCAAAACCAGCGCGAGTGCCAACAAAATTATTGAGTTCATCCGTTGTCCTTATCTAAAAAGAAAACCACCGCATCCTTGGGGATGCTGGTGGTTTTGCTGGTTTAAAACCGCGGGTGCGAGTTTAGCGTGTTGCGTTGCTCGGCGTCTTCATGTAGCGGAAGAAATCGCTGTCCGGGCTCATGATCATCACGTCCTGATTGCCTTCGAAGCTCTTCTCATAAGCACGCAGGCTACGGATGAAGGCGTAGAAGTCAGGATCCTGACTGAATGCATCAGCAAACAGTTTAGCGGCTTCTGCATCGCCTTCACCGCGCATAATACGGCCCTGACGCTCAGATTCTGCCAACGTTTTGGTGACTTCATAGTCCGCTGTTGCACGCAGTTTTTCCGCTTCTTCCTGACCCTGTGAACGATGGCGACGTGCTACGGCTTCACGCTCAGCACGCATACGGTTGTAGATCGCCTCAGACACTTCAGCAGGCAGGTTGATTTGCTTAATACGCACGTCAACCACTTCGATCCCCAACGCCGCCATACTGTTCGGGTTGATGACCGGTACTTTACCGTTGGTTTCAGCCTGAACGCGCTCAGCCGCTTCGGCAATCGCGCTATCCGCTGCCGGCGTTGCGACTTCGTCTTCCGTACCTGCAGAACCCGAGTTCAGCGCGTCACGGACTTCCAGCGTTAAGCGACCACGAGAGTCGGTAACGATGTCTTTTACGTCCAGACGACCAATTTCAGAACGCAGACGGTCAGAGAACTTACGTTTCAGCAGAACTTCTGCCTGAGAAACATCGCCACCGCCCGTTGCCAGGTAGTAACGGCTGAAGTCACTGATACGCCACTTGATGTAGGAATCAACGATCAGGTCTTTCTTCTCTTTGGTGACAAAGCGATCGGCCTGGTTGTCCATGGTCTGAATACGCGCATCAAGCATCTTCACGGATTCAATAAATGGAATCTTGAAGTGCAGACCCGGTGCAACAACCAATGGTTTGTTGTCATCGTCACGTAAAACTTTGCCAAAGCGCAGAGTAATACCACGCTCGCCTTCTTTGACCACAAAGAGAGACATGAACAGCACTACCAGAACGATGATGATAATCGCAATAACTGACTTACGCATCGTTATTCCCCCTGACGCTGGTAGTCGTTACGCTGCGCGTTAACGCGGCGTTGGTCCATAATATCGCCCTGACTGGTGGACGAAGTGTTGCTTGCTCCCGTGCTGGAAGAGGATGCTGGCGGCAGAGTCAGCAGGTTTGAGCTGCTCTGACTCTTGGCTGCCGGAGCGTTGCCGCCTTTTAGCATTTGATCCAACGGCAGAACCATCAGATTGCCACCCTTGTCGTTAACCAACACCTTACGGGTATGGCTCAGCACTTTTTCCATGGTCTCGATATACAGACGCTCGCGAGTAATTTGCGGTGCGGCTTTATATTCCGGCAGGATTTTGGCAAAACGCGCCACCTCACCCTGAGCTTCCAGGATGGTTCGTGTTTTGTATGCACGCGCTTCTTCAAGAATACGCTGCGCCTGACCATTAGCACGCGGCTGTACTTCGTTGGTGTACGCTTCTGCTTCACGAATGTACTGCTGCTCGTTTTCACGCGCCGCAATGGCATCGTCAAATGCCGCTTTCACTTCTTCCGGCGGACGAGCAGCCTGGAAGTTGACGTCCAGCAGGGTAATACCCATGTTGTATGGACGAATGGTTTCTTCCAGTTCACGCTGGGTATCGCTACGAATAACGGTACGCCCTTCGGTCAGGATACGGTCCATGGTGTATTTACCGATAACCCCACGCAGTGCACTGTCGGTTGCCTGACGCAGGCTGTCATCAGCACTGGTCACGCTAAACAGATATTTCTGCGGGTCGGTCACGCGGTACTGCACGTTCATCTCAACGCGCACGACGTTTTCGTCAGAAGTCAGCATCACACCGGAGGCTGCCAGTTCACGCACGGCTTCAACGTTTACCGGCGTAACGGTATCCACAAATGTCGGTTTCCAGTTCAGACCCGGCTCAACCAAATGGCTGAATTTACCGAAGCGTGTTACTACGCCGCGTTCCGCTTCTTTAATGGTGTAGAAACCGCTGGCTGCCCAGATAATGACAATAGCGGCTGCAGCAATAGTAAAGACTCGACCGCCCAGTTGCGGACGCGGACCTTGCGATGAACTACCGCCACCAGAGCCTGTACCTTTACCGCCACCCAGACCACCGAGTTTTTTACTCAGCTTGCGGAAGATATCATCGAGATCGGGAGGCCCCTGCTCGCGACCACCTTTGTTTCCATTTCCCTCAGGGTTGCCGCCAGGTTTGCTGCTTCCCCAGGGGTCGCGGTCTTGTCCGTTATTACCGGGCTGATTCCACGCCATGTTTGTGCTCCATATTTGTTATGCGATGCTATACCTGCGTCTTTTGCGTTGCAGATGCGTTGGCTACGCCCTTCAACCCCAGTCACATAGTTGACTATGCGTTTGGGGATGTCGGGACTTGCCGCCTTCCTACCGTACAAAATCCACGAGGTATAGAGGCGAAAAAATCTTCAGGCCATATCCGACAGGTCAGACAACATAGTCTTCCAGTGCCGGTTCTTGTTTACAGAGGCGACGCCAGTCAACGATTGGCATACGTACTTGCAGACCTACGCTGCCGTCCTCCTCCATCCACTCTCTTTCTATTGCCTGAAGTTGGTAAAACCGGCTTCTCAGACGCCCTTCCTGCGGCGGCAAACGCAGCGTATGCTGCGCAACCTCACCAGAAAGACGCTCTGTTAAAGCCTGAAAAAGCTGTGGTATGCCAATACCGGTTTGCGCTGAAACCCAAACGCGGATTGGTTTATTTTCTTCATCTCTGTCGATACGCGGTTCAAAATCGTCCAGCATATCGATTTTATTCATCACCAGCAGAGTCGGGATCTCATGCGCATCGATCTCTTCGAGTACCGTATCGACGGCCTCAATGTTTTCCTGCACACGAAAATCTGCCGCATCAATCACGTGCAGCAGCAATGTCGCCTGACGAGTTTCCTGTAAAGTGGCTTTAAATGCCGCTACCAGGTCATGCGGTAAATGACGGATAAACCCTACGGTATCCGCCAGCACGGTTTCGCCGACGTCCGCCACATCGATACGACGTAGCGTCGGATCCAGGGTCGCAAACAGTTGATCTGCTGCATAAACCCGGGCTTCGGTTATCTGGTTGAACAGGGTGGATTTTCCGGCGTTGGTATATCCCACCAGTGATACGGTTGGGACATCCGCTTTCTTGCGCGACTGCCGCCCCTGCTCACGTTGCTTTTCAACTTTTTGCAGGCGCGACTGGATCTGCAAAATACGATTACGCAGCAAACGACGGTCGGTTTCGAGCTGGGTTTCACCCGGACCGCGCAAACCAATCCCGCCCTTTTGCCTTTCAAGGTGGGTCCAGCCACGGACCAGACGCGTAGCCATATGGCGCAACTGCGCCAGCTCAACCTGCAACTTACCTTCATGGGTACGCGCACGCTGGGCAAAAATATCTAAAATGAGACCGGTCCTGTCGATAACAAGACACTGGCATAACTGTTCCAGGTTACGTTCCTGGGCAGGGCTCAAAGCATGATCAAAAATCACCACCGCAGCGCCAGTCGCTTTTACGGCTTCCGCAATTTCGATTGCCTTACCTTCACCAACAAAAAACTTCGGGTGCGGTGCTTTACGGCTCCCGGTAATCACCTGCATTGCTTCGACACCGGCGGAAGAAACCAGAGATTCAAACTCCTGGAGGTCTTCCATATCTTTGTCTTGCGAAAAATAGATGTGTACCAGTACCGCCTGCTCACCGGCATCATAACGGTCAAACAAGCGTCAACCCCTTAATATATATCAACGGGGAACGCAGGATCTCTGGCTCCCCGTGTGTAAAACAGCCCAAAACCTTACTCGGTTTCTTCGCTGTCCTGTTGCGCAGAAGAACCCTGCGCGTTGCTACCGTGATGGTAGTTGCTGCCAGTGCCGCCGGCGGCATTATTGCTGTGATGAGAAACCGGGCGAGACGGGACAACAGTAGAAATCGCGTGCTTATAAACCATCTGGCTGACCGTGTTTTTCAACAGGATCACGAACTGATCAAAAGACTCGATTTGACCTTGCAGCTTAATACCATTCACCAAATAAATAGAAACTGGAACACGTTCCCGACGCAATGCGTTCAGGAACGGATCTTGTAAAGATTGCCCCTTAGCCATTCTCTCTTTTCCTTATATGCTTATTTGTACTTAATACGCTTCATCCTTCAGGTTGCCTCTGCGTTAGCTCCGTTTGTTCACCCCGGTCACTTACTTGAGTAAGCTCCTGGGGTTCACTCTCTCGCTGCCTTGATGCAACTAGAATGATTTTGCGTATTGAACCTTATGGTTCTGAAAAATTGCGCACGATACGTTTCAATTGTACACATTCAATTCGCGATAGCACCAACAACCTGTAATACTTCGTTTCGCGCCTGGTCAGGCTTTTCACTGTCAAGCCAGTGCACCCCTTCCCAACCACGCAACCAGGTTACCTGCCGCTTCGCCAACTGCCTCGTGGCGCAAACACCTCTATAAACCATTTCATCGTATGAAATTTCGCCTTCAATGTACGACCACATCTGGCGATACCCAACACAACGAATGGAAGGCAAATCCGTATGCAAATCTCCTCGGGCAAAAAGCGCCCGGACTTCTGCTTCAAAACCTGAAGCTAACATCTGATGAAAACGCTGCTCAATTCGCTGATGGAGCAGTTCACGGCTCGCCGGGGCGATTGCAAACTGATGCACCTGATACGGCAAAGCATCTCCTGACGTTTGCGTCAGCTCCGTTAAAGTTTTACCCGAAATGAAAAAAACTTCCAGTGCCCGGGAAAGTCTTTGCGGATCATTTGGATGAATCCGCGCCGCAGCAACTGGATCGATCTCCTGAAGCTGTCGGTGTAACGCATCCCATCCACGCTCTGCCGCCTGCTGCTCAATGTTGGCCCTGACCTCCGGATCCGCCGACGGTAACGGCGACAACCCTTCCAGCAAGGCTTTGAAATATAACATTGTGCCGCCCACTAACAGCGGAATTCGTCCCGCTGCGGTGATATCGGCCATCTCGGCTAGCGCATCACGACGAAAATCCGCCGCGGAATACGCCTGCGCTGGATCGCGAATATCCAGCAGTCGATGCGGCGCAGCCTTTAACTCTTCAGCATCCGGCTTAGCTGTACCGATATCCATCCCCTTGTAAATAAGGGCGGAATCAACGCTTATCAACTCTACTGGCAAAACTTTACGCAATTCAATTGCTAATGCCGTTTTACCGGAGGCCGTTGGCCCCATCAAAAACAGTGCCTTTGGCAGGCTCGCCTTACTGGTATCACTCATGTTTCAGGGCGTTCATTACCGAATGTAAATCAACAGGTTGTAACAGACCACCCGGCGGCGCCTTCACTAATTGTGGGCATAGCCGCTCAACATCCGTTAACAGCGTAATGGCCTGAGCCATACTCCACTGCGGATGTTCACTCATGACGTTGCGCGCAATCCACTGTGCAATATCGCCAGATTCGGATACGGACTGCAGCGCCAGGTAGCCTATCAGTTCAGGAATCAAGATTTGTAAATTTTGTTGGCGTAAGGGTAAAGGCACCGCTCGGATGGTCACATGCTGCGCATCCAGTTGAAATTCAATGCCCAACTCAGCCAACTGACTCTGTGCATTTTCCAGTGCCTTCTTCTCATCATCGGTCACTTTCAAACGCAAGGGGATCAGTAACGGCTGGGCGCAGACGGGTCCTTGCGCTGGCGTTAACTGCGCCTGACGCAGCCAGCGCTCGGCCACCGGCAACGCCAGCAGGCGAATATGACCGTCACATTCCAGTAATGCACAGTCAGCCCCCACGATCGTCAATACACGACCAAAACTTTGGCTATTTCCGGTAAGCGGTGCCGCGGGTGTTTCAGGCATCGTGGTTTTATGCGTTGGCGCAGGTGTCTGCAGCAGTTGCTGATAAACTTCCCCCTGCTGCTTTTGATACCCAGGCTGAGCATGAGGCCAACTGGCACTCGCCTGACGGCCACCACCACCGCCTGCCGATACGGAATAACGCGGTGTAGCCGGTTCACGCGCGGGGGCGGGTTCGGCAAAGTGGTTTCGTCCAGCCGCAACCCGGTTCTCCGGGATATGCCTTGGCGCAGGCGTGTCGTCATCGGCCAACGGCAGCGACGTTTCAAGCTGCTGTTGCAATACGCTCAGCACCCCCTGATAGATAAAGTCATGCACCAGTCGGGACTGATGGAAACGGACTTCATGCTTGGCAGGATGCACGTTAACGTCCACCTGATGCGGGTCGATTTCCAGGTACAGGACAAACGCTGGCTGTTGATCGGCCCCAAGTTTGTCTTCACAGGCCTGACGGATAGCATGGTTGATCAGTCGATCGCGCATCATACGGCCATTCACATAGCAGTACTGTATTTCGGCCAGCGCCGCCGTGGTGTGATTCGGGTCAGCGACCCAGCCACGCAGCGTTAAATCGCCATGCTGCCACTCAATCGCCAGCGCATGCTCCAGAAACGGCGTGCCGCAAATCGCGCCCAGACGACGCTCTTTCTGCCCATCGGCGGCGACTGCGCGGTACTGACGCACCATTTTACCGTTGTGCGATAAATTTATGGTCACATCAAAACGCGCCAGCGCAATGCGGCGGATAATCTCGTCGATATGGTTAAATTCGGTTTTCTCGGTGCGCATGAACTTACGCCGTGCTGGCGTGTTGTAGAACAGATCCAACACTTCCAGCGTGGTGCCCACCGGATGTGCGGCAGGTTTAATCGTCACATCCATATCGCGCCCTTCGGCATAGGCCTGCCAGGCTTCGGATTGTTCTTGCGTACGTGACGTCAGGGTTAAACGAGAGACCGAGCTGATGCTGGCCAGCGCTTCCCCGCGAAATCCGAGGCTAACAATAGCTTCGAGATCGTCAAGGGAGGCAATTTTACTGGTCGCATGACGCGCCAGCGCCAGCGCGAGCTCGTCTTTTTTAATGCCGCAGCCGTTGTCACGAATACGGATCAGCTTGGCGCCACCACGTTCGATATCAATATCAATGCGCGTTGCACCCGCATCGATACTGTTTTCTACCAGTTCTTTAACCACTGACGCAGGCCGTTCTACCACTTCACCTGCGGCAATTTGGTTCGCCAGCTGTGGCGGTAGAACCTGAATTGGCATGGCTAATCCTTAATTGGTTAACGTGTCGCCCGGCGAGATGGCGCTGGCAGTTTGCGCCGGTGCGCCCTGTGGCCCGGTTTGCATCGGATGCGACTGGAAGTAATGACGCAATCCTTTGTAAATCGCCTCGGCCAGTTGCTGCTGATAATCATCGCTCGCCAACAAACGTTCTTCGCTGTTGTTACTGATAAAGCCGGTTTCAACCAGCACAGACGGGATATCCGGAGAACGCAATACGCCAAGGCTGGCGTGCTCCGGGCGGCGCTTATGCATCGAACCAATGCGCTCCAGCTGGCCGATCATACTGGTTGCCACATCATACCCTACACGCTGTGAATGACCGAACTGCAGGTCCAGCACCGCCTGACTCAAATACGGGTCGGACTGACTGTTGGCCAGCACATCACCCGCACCACCCAACAGCTCCGATTGCTTCTCGTGCTGTTCCAGCCAGCCAGCCATTTCAGTGTTGGCTCGACGGTTTGACAACACCCAAACGGAAGCACCCGTGGCATCCCGGTTGGGTGCCGCATCAGCATGAATGGAGACCAGGAAGTTGGCATTTTGTTTACGCGCCACGTCAGAACGGCCCATCACCGAGATGAAGTAATCGCCGTCACGAGTGAGTACGCCCTTAAACATCGGATCGTCATTGAGCAGACTGCGCAGCTTACGCGCGACGGCGATGGTGACGTTTTTCTCACGCGTGCCGCCAGGACCAATCGCGCCAGGATCTTGTCCACCGTGCCCGGCATCAATCGCAATGACCACTTTATCGCCATTATTGTTGCTCACCGCCCGAGCGGCAGGCCGCGTGGCCGTATTACTGTTGATGACGGCTGTCGTGCGATTATTTTCCGTTTTAAACGGGTTACGCGCAGGTTCTGACGGACGCGGAGCGACAACGGGTGCTTCAACGCGCTTCACCACCACAGGAGGTGGCGGTGGCGGCGGAGGTGCATCAGCATTGATGGTAAACACCACGGTATAGTTACCGCCGTTTTGCCGTTTTACAGCGGCGGCTTTTCCGTTCTCGGTTAAATCGACAACCAGTCGCAAAGACTGTGGATCGTTCGGTGTACCCGCACGGATGGCCTTAACCAGGTTATTACCGCTAAACAGCAGCGGCAGTCCCTGAATCACGCCGGTTTGTTTAATATCCAGCGCAACGGTGCGCTTCCCGTCCTGCGAAACAGCATATTCAGGCTCGCCAATAAAACTGAGCGTAATCCGCGCCTGTTGTTCGCCGTTAGAAACCTGAAGATCGGAAAGGCTGGCGGCCCCTGCCTGCGCGCACAGCAGGACCAGGGTTGCCATCAGCCAATTTCTGATGCGATAAATCATCCCGCCACCCTTTAAGGTTATTCGGCTAAACGCGCCAGCAATAAATTACCCGATGAGGAGACGGCACTTACGCGCGCCTCTCGACCTTGCGCCTGGTATTCGATGTGTATTTCGACGTCCGGGTCCGGGAGCACACCTTTACCTTGTTGTGGCCATTCCACCAGGCAAATTGCATCATTGGCAAAATAATCACGGATCCCCATAAATTCGAGCTCCTCGGGGTCCGCAAGTCGGTACAGATCGAAGTGATATACCATTAAATTTTCAAGCGAATAGGGTTCGACCAGCGTATAGGTGGGGCTTTTTACATTGCCTTTATGACCTAGCGCCTGCAGGAATCCCCGGCTGAAGGTGGTTTTACCCGCGCCTAAATCGCCGTACAAATAAATAACCGTTGCGCCGTCACAGGCCTTCGCGACCCGCAGTCCCAGGTCTAATGTCGCCTGTTCATCCGGTAGCGGAATTACTCTATTCATCATGATAAACGTCAATCACATCAGGGTTAACAATACGCTGTAGCGTGGTAAAGAGATCTGTCGCCAGCATGCCGCGCGTACCAAATCGCGCCGCCAGCACATCCGCTGCCGCGCCGTGCGCCACACATCCCGCACACGCAGCATCATACGGGGTAAGCTTCTGTCCGAGCAATGCGCCAATGATTCCGGAAAGGACATCACCCATACCGCCGCTGGCCATTCCTGCGTTACCGGCATCGATAATGGCTAATGCATTGTGCTCCGAGGCCACTACCGTACCCGCTCCTTTCAGCACCACCACACCTCCGTACCGTTTTACCAGACGTTGTGCAGAAAGTAAGCGATCGTCTTCAATTTCTGTAATGGAGCAGCCCAACAGTCGCGCAGCCTCGCCCGGATGCGGCGTGATCACGCGATTGTGACGTTTATCGGGATTGATTGCCAGCAGGTTAAGCGCATCGGCATCCCACAGCATCGGTTTGCGAAAATTCTCAACTTTTTGCAGTGTTTTTTTTCCCCACTCTTGCTGCCCAAGTCCGGGACCGATGACCACGACATCCGCCCACACCAGACTTTCCTCCACCGCGCGAGGCGTCAACTCATCGACCATCAGTTCCGGACGGGCGGTCAGGATCGGTGCAATATTTTCACTGCGCGTGAGCACCTTAACCAATCCGGCACCAGCGCGAAGCGCCGCTTCACCGGCCATGCGTATGGCGCCTGCTGTGCCATAGTCACCCCCGATGATCGCCAGTCGACCATGGTCACCTTTGTGCGATGTTGCGCGGCGTGGTGTCAGCCAGCATCTAAGCTGTGAGGCATCAACGCGCTGAATGGGCGCGTCCTGCCCCGCCAGCCAGACATCCAGCCCGAGCGCGTTAAAATGGATACGCCCTGTGACATCACGCGCTTTGCCCGTGATCAGACCGGGCTTCAATGCAATAAAGGTCACTGTATGGGCAGCATGAATCACCGCTCCGGGCGTTCCCCCCGTCTGCGCCAGCAGACCGGAAGGAATATCAATAGCCACTGTGGGAGCAGAATGCGCATTCGCCTGTTTGATTAATGTCGCCAGTGGGTCGCGAGGTGCATGTTTTAAGCCGGTGCCGAGCAGCGCATCGATAATCACATCCACCTCTTGCGGCCAGATAATATCCGGGGCGTGGATAACGCCACCTGCGTTCAGCCAGGCATGACGAGCATGTTCTGCCTCCTGTGGGAGCGGTTTGTCGCTTTCTTGCGCTAATAGCGTGACGTGAATCCCCGCGGCTTTGGCAAGTCTCGCCACGACATAGCCGTCGCCGCCGTTATTACCGTGGCCACAGAGCACCAGCCAGTGCCGAGCGGCAGGATATGCATTGCGAGCAACCTGGAACGCCGCCTCTCCCGCACGTTGCATCAGCTCATACAGCGTCAGCCCAAGGCTGTCTGCCGCCTCATGTTCCATCCGTTTGATGTCATCGGCGTGCCAGATGGAGTGTGGTATACTTGCGGGGTTTTTCTTCATTGTATGGTCCGTCATGTCAGAGCCCCTCGATCTCAATCAGTTAGCACAAAAAATTAAGCAGTGGGGGCTGGAACTTGGCTTTCAGCAGGTCGGTATTGCCGATACAGACCTTAGCGAAGCCGAACCCAAACTGCAGGCCTGGCTGGATAAACAATACCATGGCGAAATGGACTGGATGGCCCGTCACGGCATGATGCGCGCCCGCCCCCACGAGTTATTACCCGGAACTTTACGCGTCATCAGCGTACGGATGAATTATCTCCCCGCCAACGCCGCGTTTGCCAGCACGCTAAAAAATCCGTCGCTGGGCTACATCAGCCGTTATGCACTGGGCCGTGACTACCATAAGCTGCTGCGTAACCGTTTAAAAAAGCTGGGAGAGTTGATCCAGCAGCATTGCGTTTCGCTGAATTTTAGACCTTTTGTCGATTCTGCGCCCATTCTGGAGCGTCCGCTGGCGGAAAAAGCCGGGCTTGGCTGGGTTGGTAAGCACTCACTAATTCTTAGCCGTGAAGCCGGGTCATTTTTCTTCCTTGGTGAACTGCTGATCGATTTACCGCTTCCTGTGGATCAGCCTGTAGAAGAAGCCTGCGGTAAATGCGTGGCCTGTATGACCATTTGCCCCACGGGCGCCATCGTTGAACCCTACACCGTTGATGCCCGCCGCTGTATTTCCTATCTCACGATCGAACTGGAAGGTGCTATCCCGGAAGAGTTTCGCCCACTGTTGGGCAACCGAATCTATGGCTGCGATGACTGCCAGCTCATTTGCCCCTGGAATCGCTATTCGCAGCTCACTGTAGAAGATGACTTTAGCCCACGTAAACAACTGCATGCCCCGGAACTGATTGAGCTGTTTGGCTGGAGCGAAGCGTGGTTTTTAAAAGTGACGGAAGGTTCGGCTATTCGTCGCATCGGACACCTGCGTTGGTTGCGAAATATCGCCGTCGCGCTGGGAAATGCCCCGTGGGATGAAACCGTAATAAATGCGCTGGAAAATCGCAGAGGTGAGCACCCACTTCTCGACGAGCACATAGAATGGGCGATTGCGCAGCAGATTGAGAAAAGAAATGCCTGCGTGGTTGAAGTCCAGTTACCAAAGAAACAGCGACTGGTCAGGGTGATTGAAAAAGGTCTGCCGCGTGATGCTTAAGTCATCCACAGCTTGTGTATAAAAATAAAAACACATTGATATTCAAGAAGGAAAAAATCGTCAAGTGATCACATTAACAATTTGAAATGATAATTAATTCATTAAACTCAAATAGTTATAAAGATACTATTCACCAGGCGAAGTTTTTTGCATTCCAGGAATATTACTCTGACCTGTGGATAAGTCTGTTTACAAGAGTATGTCAAAGACAAAAGAAAACAGCCCCAACGCGATTATTCGTTGTGGATATGTTTATTGAGATAAGAATTTGGAGCGGGAAACGAGACTCGAACTCGCGACCCCGACCTTGGCAAGGTCGTGCTCTACCAACTGAGCTATTCCCGCTTGGGTGGTGCGTATCTTGCGATACTTTTCAAATTTTGGAGCGGGAAACGAGACTCGAACTCGCGACCCCGACCTTGGCAAGGTCGTGCTCTACCAACTGAGCTATTCCCGCTTAATCTTCGTCTTTCGAAACGCTACTGCGTTGGCTGCCTTCATTCACCTTAGTCACTTACTCAAGTAAGTTCCCAAGGATTCATTCAGTTGCCGCCTTGTCGCAATTCGAAATCCTGCGATTGGTGGTCTGTGCTTAGAAAGCACTTTTCAAATTTTGGAGCGGGAAACGAGACTCGAACTCGCGACCCCGACCTTGGCAAGGTCGTGCTCTACCAACTGAGCTATTCCCGCAAATCTGTACTGCTTTTGTTGCTGTCGTAACGCGTAAATCTCTGTCGTTACGGGAGGCGCATTATACGAGAAATTCGTTTAGCTGCAACCCCCTTGAATACGATTTTTTTGAAAACTCGTTCAAGTGATTACTTTACAATCAAGCTGGACAATTTAGCGTCAAAAAGCCGGTGACGCAAGCCACCGGAGAACAAAATCAAAGCTTAATAAAATGCTCACGGTAGTAAGCCAGCTCAGCGACGGACTCACGAATGTCGTCCATCGCCTGGTGTGTCCCCTGCTTCGTGAAGCCATCGAGGATCTCCGGCTTCCAGCGACGGGCCAGCTCTTTCAACGTGCTAACGTCCAGATAGCGATAATGGAAATACGCTTCCAGTTCCGGCATGTATTTAAACAGGAAACGACGATCCTGGCCGATGCTGTTGCCACAAATCGGGGATTTCCCCGCCGGAACCCACTCTTTTAAAAATGCCAGCGTCGCCAGCTCCGCTTCACGATCGCCCATGGTGCTCGCCTTCACGCGCTCCACCAGACCACTTCCGGTATGCGTACGCACGTTCCAGTCATCCATTAGCGCCAGCTGCGCGTCGGACTGGTGGACGGCAATCGTCGGTCCTTCAGCCAGAATATTCAGATTGGCGTCAGTCACCAGCGTCGCGATCTCAATAATGCGATCGCGCTCGGGATCCAGACCTGTCATCTCCAGATCGATCCAAATCAGGTTGTTTTCATTGCCACTCATGCTATTTTCCACCCTTCAGACGTCACATTCAGTGTGACTATATTCATCTAAAATTGCGTGTATCATAAATGTTTTGCCCATCATGGGCGACCAGGAGTCAGTACGATTGAGTAAAAATAAACTCTCCAAAGGCCAACAGCGCCGCGTGAACGCCAATCACCAGCGTCGTCTTAAAACGTCCACGGAGAAGCCCGACTACGACGACAACCTGTTTGGCGAGACCGCTGAAGGTATTGTTATCAGCCGCTTTGGCATGCATGCCGACGTGGAGTCTGCCGACGGCGATGTCCACCGTTGCAACATCCGTCGCACAATTCGTTCGCTGGTAACCGGCGATCGTGTAGTCTGGCGTCCAGGTAAGGCCGCAGCCGAAGGCGTGAACGTTAAAGGGATCGTTGAAGCGGTACATGAACGTACCTCGGTGCTAACGCGTCCGGACTTTTATGACGGTGTAAAACCCATTGCGGCCAACATCGACCAAATCGTCATTGTCTCAGCCATCTTACCCGAGCTGTCACTCAATATTATCGACCGATATCTGGTTGCCTGCGAAACGTTGCAGGTTGAGCCCATTATCGTACTCAACAAAATCGATCTGCTCGACGATGAAGGCATGGTCTTCGTGAATGAGCAGATGGATATCTATCGCAATATTGGCTATCGCGTGTTGATGGTCTCCAGCCATAAAAAAGACGGCCTGCAGCCGCTTGAGGAAGCGTTGACCGATCGCATCAGCATTTTTGCTGGTCAATCAGGCGTGGGCAAATCCAGCCTGCTCAATAACCTGCTCGGCCTGCAGAAAGAGATCCTGACCAACGATGTCTCCGATAACTCCGGTCTTGGGCAACACACCACCACGGCCTCTCGCTTGTACCACTTCCCGCACGGCGGTGACGTCATCGACTCCCCCGGCGTACGTGAGTTTGGGTTGTGGCATCTTGAGCCGGAACAAATCACCCACGGGTTTGTCGAATTCCATGACTTCTTAGGTCATTGCAAATACCGCGACTGTAAACATGATACGGATCCAGGCTGCGCTATCCGCGAAGCAGTAGAGAAAGGGGCTATCGCCGAAACTCGGTTTGAAAATTATCACCGTATCCTCGAAAGCATGGCGCAGGTAAAAACGCGTAAAAACTTTTCTGATACGGACAACTGACAACTAAGCTAAGCATCGCTAGAATCGTCCCCCTTTTTTCAGGATCCGGCCCGCATGCCGGATCGGGAACAAATTATGGCCTGGAGGCTACCTTGTTAAACTCATTTAAGCTTTCGCTACAATACATTCTGCCGAAACTATGGCTCACTCGCCTGGCGGGTTGGGGTGCAAGCAAACGAGCTGGATGGCTAACTAAACTGGTTATCGATCTGTTCGTGAAATATTACAAGGTCGATATGACAGAGGCGCAGAAGCCGGATACCGCCAGCTATCGCACCTTTAACGACTTCTTCGTGCGCCCACTGCGTGACGATGCCCGCCCAATTAATACCGACCCGAATGTTCTGGTTATGCCAGCTGACGGCGTGATTAACCAGTTGGGGAACATCGAAGAAGACAAACTGTTGCAGGCCAAAGGGCACAGCTACAGCCTTGAAGCACTGCTGGCAGGTAACTACCAGATGGCGGACAAGTTCCGTAACGGAACGTTTGTCACGACGTACCTCTCACCGCGTGATTACCACCGCGTACATATGCCGTGTAACGGTATCCTGCGGGAAATGCTGTACGTGCCCGGCGATCTTTTCTCGGTCAACATTCTGACCGCGCAAAACGTGCCCAACCTTTTTGCCCGTAACGAACGTGTTATTTGCCTGTTTGACACTGAATTTGGCCCGATGGTGCAAATTCTGGTCGGTGCAACCATCGTCGGTAGCATCGAAACTGTCTGGGCTGGCACCATCACGCCACCGCGTGAAGGCGTAATTAAGCGTTGGACATGGCCTGAAGGTGAAAGTGAAGGTTCAGTGGCGCTGCTGAAAGGCCAGGAAATGGGCCGCTTTAAGCTTGGTTCAACCGTCATCAACCTGTTTGCGCCAGGCAAAGTTAATCTGGTCGAGCAGTTGCAGGATCTTTCGGTCACCAAAATCGGTCAACCGATGGCAATCTCTACCGAAACGTTCGTGACGCCAGAGGCCGAACCCGCCCCGCTTGCGCAAGACGAGATCGAAGCAGAACACGCTGCCAGCCCGCTGGTTGACGACAAAAAAGACGAAAGTTAAACATAGGAATCGCTGCTGTGCGCCTGATTATCACTTTTCTGATGGCCTGGTGCCTCAGCCAGGGGGCGTACGCTGCGACGGCCCCCGATACCAAACAAATTACCCAGGAACTGGAGCAGGCCAAAGCGGCAAAACCCGCTCAGCCGGAAGCCGTCGAGGCGCTCCAGTCCGCGCTGAATGCCCTTGAAGAGCGTAAAGGCTCTCTCGAGCGCGCCGAACAGTATCAGCAGGTTATTGATAACTTCCCCAAGCTGTCCGCGACGCTTCGCGCGCAGCTTAGCAACCTGCGTGATGAACCGCGCAGCATTCCTACAGACCTTTCGACTGATGCCTTAAACCAGGAGATCCTGCAGGTCAGCAGCCAGTTGCTGGAAAAAAGCCGTCAGGCCCAGCAGGAGCAAGATCGCGCCCGGGAAATCGCCGATTCATTAAACCAGCTTCCCCAACAGCAAACCGATGCCCGCCGTCAGTTAAATGAGATTGAGCGACGCCTTGGCGCAGCCAGCAGCAATACGCCGCTCAATCAGTCGTTGCAGGCTGAATCCGCCAGACTCAAAGCGCTGGTCGATGAGCTGGAGCTGGCTCAACTTTCCGCCAACAATCGTCAGGAACTGGCGCGTATGCGCTCCGAACTGGCCGAAAAACAGAGCCAGCAGCTCGACGCTTACCTGCAGGCATTACGAAATCAGCTCAATAGCCAGCGGCAGCGTGAAGCGGAGCGGGCGCTGGAAAGCACCGAGCTGCTGGCAGAAAACAGTGCGGGACTGCCGGAAGGCATTGTCGATCAGTTCAAGGTCAACCGCGAACTGTCACAGGCGTTAAACCAGCAGGCACAACGCATGGACCTGGTGGCGTCTCAACAGCGCCAGGCCACCGGTCAAACGTTGCAGGTACGTCAGGCGCTGAACACGCTGCGCGAGCAGTCACAGTGGCTGGGAGCGTCGAATATGCTGGGCGAAGCTCTTCGCGCGCAGGTTTCCCGTCTACCTGAAATGCCTAAGCCGCAACAGCTCGATACCGAAATGGCGCAGCTTCGCGTACATCGCATGCGCTATGAAGACCTCCTCAACAAACAGCCGCAGCTACGCCAGATCCATCAAGCGGATGGACAGCCGCTTACCGCAGAGCAGACCCGTATTCTCAATGCCCAACTGCGTACCCAGCGTGAGCTGTTGAATTCCCTGCTACAGGGCGGCGATACGCTGATACTCGAGTTAACCAAGCTGAAAGTCTCCAATAGTCAGTTGGAAGATGCGCTGAAAGAGGTTAACGAAGCCACGCACCGCTATCTGTTCTGGACCTCTGACGTCAGTCCGATTTCACTCTCCTGGCCGGTCGATTTGGTTCAGGATCTGCGTCGTCTAATCTCATTAGATACGTTTAATCAGCTTGGTAAAGCCAGCGTCATGATGCTCACCAGTAAGGCCACGCTGCTGCCGCTGTTCGCCGCGCTGGTGCTGGTGGGGTTTAGCCTCTATTCGCGTAAGCACTTCACCCGCTTTCTTGAGCGATCGTCTGCGCGGGTCGGCAAAGTCACCCAGGATCACTTCTGGCTGACGATACGAACGGTATTCTGGTCAATTCTCGTTGCCTCGCCGCTGCCGGTGCTGTGGGCGACACTGGGTTACGGCCTGCAGGAAGCCTGGCCCTATCCGCTGGCCGTCGCCATCGGCGATGGTGTGACCGCCACGGTGCCTATGCTGTGGGCGGTGATGATTTGCGCCACCTTTGCGCGGCCGAATGGTCTGTTCATCGCGCACTTTGGCTGGCCGCGCAACCGCGTCGCTAAAGCTATGCACTATTACCTGATGAGCATCGGGCTGATTGTTCCGCTGATCATGGCGGTGATCATGTTTGATAATCTCAATGACCGGGAGTTCTCCGCCTCATTGGGTCGCCTGTGCTTTATGCTGATCTGTGGCGCACTGGCCATCGTCACCCTGAGCCTGAAGCGCGCCGGTATTCCGCTGTACCTCGACAAAGAGGGTAACGGCGACAACATGGTCAACAGCATGCTGTGGAATATGCTAATGGGTGCCCCGTTAGTTGCCATTCTTGCGGCCGCGGTAGGTTACCTGGCCACAGCACAGGCGCTGCTGGCCCGCCTGGAGACGTCTGTTGCTATATGGTTCTTGTTGCTGGTGGTTTATCACGTCATCCGCCGCTGGATGCTTATCCAGCGCCGTCGTCTGGCTTTTGACCGCGCCAAACACCGACGCGCAGAAATGCTGGCGCAGCGTGCACGTGGTGAAGAAGAACCCGCGCACTCAACCAGCCTGGAAGGAGCGATAGATATCGATGAAAGCGAAGTCGATCTGGACGCGATAAGCGCACAGTCGCTGCGCCTGGTGCGGTCTATCCTGATGCTCATCGCCCTGCTTTCAGTCATCGTGCTGTGGTCAGAAATTCATTCCGCGTTCGGCTTCCTGGAAAATATCTCACTATGGGATGTGACGTCCACGGTGCAGGGCGTAGAAAGCTTAGAGCCGATTACGCTGGGCGCAGTGCTTATTGCCATTCTGGTGTTTATCATCACCACCCAGCTGGTGCGTAACCTGCCTGCACTGCTGGAACTGGCGCTGTTGCAGCACCTGGATTTAACACCAGGTACCGGTTACGCCATCACCACTATAACCAAGTATCTACTGATGCTAATTGGTGGCCTGGTGGGCTTCTCAATGATTGGTATTGAGTGGTCGAAACTGCAGTGGCTGGTTGCTGCTCTCGGTGTTGGTTTGGGCTTTGGTTTGCAAGAGATCTTCGCCAACTTTATATCCGGCCTGATCATCCTGTTTGAAAAACCAATTCGTATTGGCGACACGGTGACCATTCGCGACCTCACCGGCAGCGTGACCAAGATTAACACCCGCGCGACCACCATCAGCGACTGGGATCGTAAAGAGATCATCGTGCCCAACAAGGCGTTTATCACCGAGCAGTTTATCAACTGGTCGTTATCCGACTCAGTGACTCGTGTGGTATTGACCATTCCT
Organism: Citrobacter sp. C348; assembly: GCF_047467975.1. Lineage (NCBI taxonomy): Bacteria > Pseudomonadati > Pseudomonadota > Gammaproteobacteria > Enterobacterales > Enterobacteriaceae > Citrobacter > Citrobacter sp. C348. The sequence continues at coordinate 81,419 of NZ_JASJUJ010000015.1, forward strand.
GCACCGTCAGAAGCCAACAGCGAAGAGGTCACGCAAATCCTGCTCACTGCCGCCCAGCGCTGCTCACTGGTTATCGACACACCGGCGCCGGAAGTCTTCCTGGTTGACCTTCAGCAGGGGATTCAGATCTTTGAGCTGCGTATCTATGCCGCAGAGATGGGACACCGTATGCCATTGCGCCACGAGATCCACCAGCTGATTCTGGCGGGCTTCCGTGAGCACGGTATTGATATGCCATTCCCACCGTTCCAGATGCGTCTGGAGAGCCTCAGCGGAAAGCAAACGGGGAGAACGTTAAGTTCTGCGGGCAGAGGTAAGCGCCCGGCGGGAAGCTTGTAAACGTGAGTGGTCCCGGATGGCGGCTTCGCCTAATCCGGCCTACGAAGATGCTTCTTTAGTAGGCCGGATTAGGCAGGTCGTTTATTCAACCGCCCATTCAGGCTCATTGGCCATACGACGGCTGTAGTTCTGGTAAATCGCCATGGCTAACAACGAGAAGAAAATCGGCCCGCCGGTCATCCACAGTGCACTGTTCCAGTCGCCAGCTTCAATCACCGGCTGGATAATGGTGAACACGTTGGCGAACGTCACCACCAGCACCACGACACTCGTTGCCAGTAGCGTTGCGGCTCGGGTTTTAAATATCACAAACGGTCTTTCCAGACCGACGCGAGATTTAAAGAAAGGGAACGCCAGTGCGAGGAACAGATACGGCAGCGTCATCGAGACGTTCGCCATCAGCGTCAGCTTGTTATAGAACGCTGAGGCCGTATCGCCGCCAAACGACACCAGAAGAATAAACAGGCTCACAAGCCCACACTGCATCCACATCGCCGTCGTCGGCATCCCCATAGCGTTCAGTCTGGTCATCGGTGCAGGCCACAGTGCTTTTGGCGTCCCCTGAATAATCGCTTTCAGCGGCGAGTAGCTGAGCGTGAAGAATGCCCCGGTATAAGCAAGGAACATAGACAGGCCGGTAATACGCGCAAACCAGACGCCTGTAGTGATAGCCGCCTCAGGTGAAAGATGCAGCGCATGGCCCAGAGTCATCCCCAAACTTTTCATCAGGATATAAGTAATATTACCCAAGTTCACTGAACTATTACTTAATACATCCTGCCAGTTGGTACTCACGCCCCATAAAAAGATGGCCAGCGAATAACCCACTGAAATGACAATCGCCGCGAAGACAATGCCTTTCGCGAAGTTCTTTTCAGGTTTCTCTGTTTTATCAACCAGTCCACCCACGGCCTCTATTCCGCCATAGGCAAAAATAGCAAACACCACAAATGACAGCATGGCCAGACCGGACTGATATCCCGGATTCGGTGAAGAGACAAAATTAATATCCTGTGCAAAGTGGCCACCGGTTAATAACAAAATAGCGATACTCACTAACAACAGAACTAAATTAAGACACATGACGGCAATTCCGCCAACCGCCGTAATGCGAGCAATCTTATTAATACCCCGTGACGCTACGCCAGTCACCAACACCATCCAGCCAACAGCAAGCAGTCCGACGACCTGCGTGGGCTCAAACCCGGCGATACGCCAGGTCTGCGTCATATCCGCGCCGAATATAAAGGTGGAAAAAGGCACCCAGACTTTCGCCGCGGTGCTCACCATCCAGATAACGTAGGAAGAGAACCACATAAAGGTGCCGATAAACGCATAACGAGGTCCGACGCTATTATTCATCCACGAATAGATCCCACCCTCTTCTTTCCGATAGGCAGACCCCATTTCAGCCATCATTAAGGCAAATGGGATAAAGAATAATAATGCAGAAAATACATACCATGGAATGGCACTGTATCCCATTAAATAGAAAGCCGAGGGGCTATTAGCAAATCCAAAAACAGACGTAAATATCATCAGGATGAGACCAGTCAGGCTCATCTTTTTTATTGTTTGGGTCATTAAACTATCCCTTACTCTGGAGAGTGTTTATCAAACACCACTCACCGGTGAATACTGCCCCCTTGCAGAGATCAGCAATAAGAAAATCAACACAGGATTGATACCTGAATGCTAACAAAATTCCAGAGTTAAATTGTGGCTATTAGAGGGGAAATGAAAAAAGATGCTACAAAGTGGCGACTATGCGCCACTTTGCAATGCGGAGACGTGAATTACGCACGATCGACGGTAAAGGCGATAACATCGGCCAGGCTATCAGCACCCAGAGCCAGCATAACCAGACGGTCGACGCCCAGCGCCACGCCTGAGCAATCCGGCATCCCAACTTTTAGCGCTTCAAGCAGATTGTTATCGATAGGCTGTTGCGGTAAGCCACGGGCGGCTCGTTTGCGGTTATCCTGTTCGAAGCGTTGCTGCTGCTCGCGTGCATCGGTCAACTCATGGAAACCATTCGCCAGCTCAATACCTTTGTAGTACACCTCAAAACGTTCGGCCACGCGGTGGTCTTCAGTACTGATTTGCGCCAACGACGCCTGGCTGGCCGGGAAATGATATACAAACGTCGGTTTATCTTTGCCAATGTGCGGTTCGACGCCCATCGCAAACAGCAGTTGCAGCAAGGTATCCCGGTCTTCTTCGGTGTCCGCGATATTGCTGAGATCCAGCTTAGCCGCCGCTTCGCGCAACTGTGTTTTATCCGCTGACAGCGGATCGATTTCCAGATGACGCTGGAAGGCTTGCTGATAAGAGAGGCTTTCCGCCGGAGAGCAGTCCAGCACTTGCTGGAGCAAATCGTCCACTTCATTCATCAGACGGTACATGTCGTAATGAGGACGGTACCACTCGAGCATGGTGAACTCGGGGTTATGGTGACGCCCCATCTCTTCGTTACGGAAACTGCGACACAGTTGGTAGACCGGACCACACCCTGCCACCAGCAGGCGCTTCATATGGTATTCCGGGCTGGTCATCAAATAGAGGTTCATGCCCTGAGAATGACCTGGGCCAACGAAACGCGTTTCGAACGGGAACAGATGAATATCCGTAACCGTCGCCTGACTCATACAAGGTGTCTCAACCTCAAGCACGCCACGGTCAGCAAAAAAGCGGCGGATTTCCGCTATAATTGCTGCACGTTTTAACAGATTGGGGATGGACGCGCTCGGCTGCCAGGTTGCCGTTTCGCTCATGGTTGTTTCTCCGATTTAAGACAAGGGCACGAAGTCTACTCGTAACGCGTTAGCGAGACAAATTTCGGGAGGGAATAACAAACACGGACAAGTTGATAAAAAAAGCAACATTGGGTGGTTTAGTAATTAAATTAATCAAAATCAATGATAATTCCCCCCTGTGATACGCTAAAAAAATCGAACACGTCAAATTTCCCGCTCCTCCCTGAGACTATACTATTGTACCTATAAAGGAGCAGTGGAAACGCGTTCATAACCCGTTTGACTCAGATGAAGCATCTGATTACGGGCGGGGATGAAATAACAACAATCTGGAGGAATGTCGTGCAAACCTTTCAAGCCGATCTTGCCATTATAGGCGCCGGTGGCGCGGGATTACGTGCTGCAATTGCTGCCGCACAAGCAAATCCCAACGCTAAAATCGCACTGATCTCAAAAGTGTACCCAATGCGCAGCCATACCGTTGCTGCCGAAGGCGGCTCTGCTGCTGTCGCGCAGGATCATGACAGCTTTGACTACCATTTTCACGATACGGTAGCTGGCGGAGACTGGCTGTGTGAGCAGGATGTCGTGGATTACTTTGTCCACCACTGCCCAACTGAAATGACGCAACTGGAACAATGGGGTTGCCCATGGAGCCGTCGTGAAGACGGTAGCGTCAACGTACGTCGCTTCGGCGGTATGAAAATCGAGCGTACCTGGTTTGCCGCGGATAAGACCGGCTTCCACATGCTGCATACGCTGTTCCAAACATCTTTGCAGTTCCCGCAAATTCAGCGTTTCGACGAACACTTCGTCCTGGACATCCTGGTTGATGACGGTCAGGCTCGCGGCCTGGTTGCGATGAACATGATGGAAGGCACGCTGATGCAAATCCGTGCTAACGCGGTTGTTATGGCAACAGGCGGCGCAGGCCGTGTGTACCGTTACAACACCAATGGCGGCATTGTTACCGGCGACGGTATGGGCATGGCACTGAGCCACGGCGTTCCGCTGCGTGATATGGAATTCGTTCAGTATCACCCGACTGGTCTGCCAGGCTCCGGTATCCTGATGACCGAAGGCTGCCGCGGTGAAGGCGGTATTCTGGTCAACAAAGATGGCTATCGCTATCTGCAAGACTACGGCATGGGTCCGGAAACTCCGCTGGGCGAGCCGAAGAACAAGTACATGGAACTGGGTCCGCGTGACAAAGTTTCTCAGGCGTTCTGGCACGAATGGCGTAAAGGCAACACCATTTCCACCCCGCGTGGCGATGTGGTTTACCTCGACCTGCGTCATCTCGGCGAGAAAAAACTGCTCGAGCGCTTACCGTTCATCTGCGAACTGGCGAAAGCCTACGTGGGTGTCGATCCGGTTAAAGAACCGATCCCGGTACGTCCGACCGCACACTACACCATGGGCGGTATCGAAACCGATCAGCACTGTGAAACTCGCATTAAAGGTCTGTTCGCCGTTGGTGAATGTTCCTCTGTTGGTCTGCATGGCGCTAACCGTCTGGGTTCTAACTCTCTGGCAGAACTGGTGGTCTTCGGCCGCATGGCCGGTGAGAAAGCAATGGAACGCGCTTCTACTGCTGGCGCTGCAAACGGTGCCGCACTCGACGCACAGGTTGCTGGCGTTGAAAAACGTCTGAAAGATCTGGTGAACCAGGAAGGTAACGAAAACTGGTCTAAAATCCGCGACGAAATGGGTCTGTCCATGGAAGAAGGTTGCGGTATCTACCGTACGCCGGAACTCATGCAGAAAACCGTTGATAAACTCGCCGAACTGCAGGAACGTTTCAAGCGCGTACGTATCACCGATACCTCCAGCGTCTTCAACACCGACTTGCTGTACACCATCGAACTGGGTCATGGTCTGAACGTTGCTGAATGTATGGCGCACTCTGCGCTGGCACGTAAAGAATCCCGCGGCGCGCACCAGCGTCTGGATGAAGGCTGCACCGAGCGTGATGACGTTAACTTCCTCAAACACACTCTCGCCTTCCGCGATGCTGACGGCACAACTCGCCTGGAATACAGCGACGTGAAAATCACCACTCTGCCGCCAGCTAAACGTATGTACGGTGGCGAAGCGGAAGCAGCCGATAAGAAGGAGAAGGCGAATGGCTGAGATGAAAAATCTGAAAGTTGAGGTGGTGCGCTATAACCCGGAAACCGATACCGCGCCGCACAGTGCTTTCTATGAAGTTCCTTATGATGAAACCACATCTCTACTGGATGCGTTGGGTTACATCAAAGATAACCTGGCGCCGGACCTGAGCTACCGCTGGTCCTGCCGTATGGCAATCTGCGGCTCCTGCGGCATGATGGTCAACAACGTGCCTAAACTGGCGTGCAAAACCTTCCTGCGTGAATACACCAACGGTATGAAGGTTGAAGCGCTGGGCAACTTCCCGATCGAACGCGATCTGGTCGTCGATATGACGCACTTTATCGAAAGCCTGGAAGCGATCAAGCCATACATCATTGGTAACCCGCGTACTCCGGATCAGGGTCCAAACACCCAGACTCCGGCGCAGATGGCGAAGTATCATCAGTTCTCCGGTTGCATCAACTGTGGTCTGTGCTATGCCGCGTGCCCGCAGTTCGGCCTGAACCCAGAGTTCATTGGACCGGCTGCAATCACCCTGGCGCATCGTTATAACGAAGATAGCCGCGACCACGGTAAGAAGGAGCGTATGGCTCAGTTGAACAGCCCGAACGGCGTCTGGTCCTGTACTTTCGTGGGCTACTGCTCCGAAGTCTGCCCGAAACACGTCGATCCGGCTGCGGCCATTCAGCAGGGTAAAGTTGAAAGTTCAAAAGACTTTCTTATCGCTACCCTGAAACCACGCTAAGGAGTGCACGATGACGACTAAACGCAAAGCCTATGTGCGGCCAATGACGTCCACTTGGTGGAAAAAACTGCCATTTTATCGTTTTTACATGCTGCGTGAAGGCACGGCAGTTCCGGCAGTCTGGTTCAGCATTGAACTGATTATCGGCCTGTTTGCACTCAAGCATGGTGCAGAGTCCTGGATGGGTTTTGTCGCCTTTTTACAAAACCCGGTGGTGGTAATTCTTAATATTATCGCCCTGGCTGCAGCGCTGCTGCATACCAAAACCTGGTTTGAGCTGGCGCCAAAAGCTGCCAACATCATCGTAAAAGACGAAAAAATGGGGCCAGAGCCGGTAATCAAAGGTCTCTGGGCAGTTACTGTGGTTGCGACAGTAGTAATACTGTTTGTTGCCCTGTTCTGGTAAGGAGTCCGGAATGATTAATCCAAATCCAAAACGCTCTGACGAACCCGTATTCTGGGGCCTGTTTGGTGCAGGCGGTATGTGGAGCGCTATCATTGCGCCGGTGATGATCCTGTTGGTAGGCATTATGCTGCCGCTGGGCTTTGTTCCTGATGCGTTCAGCTATGAACGCGTACTGGCATTTGCTCAGAGCTTCATCGGACGTGCGTTCCTGTTCCTGATGATCGTTCTGCCGCTGTGGTGTGGTTTACACCGTATGCACCACGCGATGCATGACCTGAAAATTCACGTGCCGGCTGGCAAGTGGGTATTCTACGGTCTGGCTGCGATCCTGACCGTTGTAACGGCGATTGGTATTCTGACCATCTAATCGCTCCGCCCTCTTATCATCCGGTAAGAGGGCGTTTTTTCGCTCTCTCTTCCCTTAATTCCCCGCCAGGTTCTACACTTAGGAAAAACCTTAAAAGGAAAATCCTATGCGCTTGCTGCCTGTAGTTGCTGCCGTTACCGCTGCATTTCTGGTTGTCGCTTGCAGCTCTCCTACGCCGCCTGCAGGCGTGACCGTTGTCAATAATTTTGACGCTAAACGCTATCTCGGGACCTGGTACGAAATCGCGCGTTTCGACCATCGCTTCGAGCGCGGGCTGGAAAAAGTCACTGCAACCTACAGCCTACGTGATGACGGCGGTATCAACGTGATCAACAAGGGCTACAACCCTGACAGAAGCATGTGGCAAAAAACGGAGGGTAAGGCTTATTTCACCGGCGATCCTACGCGAGCGGCGCTGAAGGTGTCGTTCTTCGGCCCGTTCTACGGTGGGTATAACGTGATTGCTCTCGATCGGGAGTATCGCCACGCGCTGGTCTGCGGCCCGGATCGCGACTACCTGTGGATCCTCTCACGTACCCCGACTATTTCAGACGAGATGAAACAGCAGATGCTGGCAGTCGCGACCCGGGAAGGGTTTGAAGTGAACAAGCTAATTTGGGTAAAACAGCCTGGCGCTTAGTGGGTACTGAGCTTCAGACCAATAATTCCGGCGACAATCAGACCCAGACTCAGCAAACGTGCCGGACTGGCGGATTCCCCCAGCAGCAGGATACCGGTAATGGCCGCCCCTACCGCACCAATACCGGTCCAGACCGCATAAGCCGTTCCAACAGGTAGTGTTCGCATCGCCCAGGACAGCATAGCGATACTGACGATCATCGCCACAATGGTAATAATACTCGGCGTCAGGCGGGTAAAACCGTGGGTATATTTCAGACCAATTGCCCATACGACTTCGAGCAGGCCAGCAATCAATAAAACGATCCAGGACATATCAGGCTCCAGAATAGCAATGGGGCCGTCCCCGGTGAGAGAAGCGTTTGCAGGTCGTCCTACAACGCTGAAGTATGAAAAGGTATTTTTGCCTGACAGAAAATGAATTTCAACCTTTTTATCCATTGCCTGCTTAAAGCAAGAATTGAGCACAAATAGCAGCGTAGTTCCCGCATTTGGCTGCCGTTGGACTTCTCTATGATAAATAGCTTTCTGAAGTCAGGAAGCCGTTTGCCCCACTTCTGAATGCGAAAAGTTTATGCATAAAATTTTAGTGATTGACCGGTGCCACTTTACCCGCACGGGGATCGAGGCCCTGCTTAATCATTCTGGCAGGTTTAATTCTTCGTTTCTGGTGTCAGGAATCAATAACCTCTTACTGGCAAAAGAACATATTTCGCAGTGGAAACCGCATCTGGTGATCGCGGATTTATATGGTTTTCTCAGCGATGTACATGCCAGTCCGCCGATTGCGCCTTTTTTTATGAGCTGTGGTCTGATCCCCCTGATTTTACTGCAATCAGGGGACAGAAAGGCTGTACCCGCTCACAACCCGCAATACGCCGTCCATTCGGTATTATCCAAACGCACTACGCTCTCTGAGTTGTCAGACAGTATTCAGGATGCTCTCTGCGTTCGTCCTGCGCTAAAGGCCACTAAAAACGCGACACCGCTGCTTACGCCGCAGGAAGAGAAAGTACTGTCGATGTGGATGGATGGCGTGAGTAACACTGCGATAGCCTCGGCCCTCGGCATTCATAGCAAGACGGTTTACACCTATAAACGCAACATTCGTATCAAGCTGCATTTAGGAAACCGCTTTTCACCGTTTCTGTCGCTACCCGAGAAAATGAATTAACGGTACGACAGAGCGTCGTACCGTTCATGATTATTGCTGAGCTTTTGTCGCTGCACCAGAGATTGCGCTACCGCCTTCAGAAATATCCTGCCCAACACCTTTTGTTGTATTACACGCAGTCAACACTGAAGAAAGAACCAACACAGAAAAGAGCGCTGCAATTGTCTTTTTAACCATAACGTCTTCCTTTTCTAGCCAATATTGTTTGTGTATAGCTACTTAATGATAGACAAGATCCGGAAGGATGACGGAAAAACGCATATTTTTAAGACAATATGACAGGCTCAACTGGCCGCGTGAGAGATGGAATTACCAAGATGTTTGATGTCTTCACCGAAGCCACGTGCGGTATTACAGCCCGTCAGGAGTGTGCTGGTGAACAGGATAAGCATTACAAGACCGAGAAGACGTTTCATCATTCCTGCCCTGGAAAAGTATGGCGCAGCAGCCTGCGCCATCGATCAAATAGGATGTATTACTTAACGCGGGAAACGTATTCGCCTGAACGCGTATCCACTTTGATCACTTCGCCGATCTGTACGAACAGCGGAACTTTAACAACTGCGCCGGTGGACAGCGTCGCTGGTTTGCCACCCGTACCCGCGGTGTCACCTTTCAGACCCGGGTCAGTTTCAACGATTTCCAGCTCAACAAAGTTCGGTGGGGTCACGGAGATAGGCTGACCATTCCACAGGGTCACGATGCACTCAGCCTGATCCAACAGCCATTTAGCGCTATCGCCTACCGCTTTCGCGTCAGCAGCCAGCTGTTCGAAAGTGGAGTTGTTCATGAAATGATAGAACTCACCGTCGTTGTACAGGTAAGTCAGGTTCATATCTACAACGTCTGCGCCTTCAGCGGAGTCGGTGGATTTGAAGGTTTTCTCTACACGAGTACCGGTCAGCAGGCGGCGCAGCTTAACGCGCGCGAAAGCCTGGCCTTTACCCGGTTTAACGAATTCACTGGCTTCAACCGCATAAGGTTCGCCGTCCATCATGATTTTAAGACCGGCACGAAAATCGTTGCTATAGTAAGTCGCCATAAGGCCCTCTGAAATTGTTAACTGGTAGCTTAGCCACAAAATGGCGCATATTGTAACCCTAAACACCCCATCCAGAGAAGATTGGTTAGTACAACTTGCCGATGTTCTCACCGATCCGGATGAACTATTACGTCTTTTGAATATAGACGCTGATGAAAATATGCTCGCAGGTCGTGAGGCAAAACGTCTTTTTGCCCTGCGCGTCCCGCGATCGTTTATCGCGCGGATGGAAAAAGGCAACCCCAACGATCCGCTGCTGCGCCAGGTACTCACCTCCCAAGATGAATTTGTCGCCGCGCCAGGATTCTCAACCGACCCGCTGGAAGAACAGCACAGCGTCGTGCCGGGATTACTACATAAGTATCGCAATCGGGCGTTGCTGCTGGTAAAAGGCGGATGCGCGGTCAACTGTCGCTACTGCTTCCGTCGCCATTTCCCTTATGCCGATAATCAGGGGAATAAGCGTAACTGGCAGATTGCGTTAGATTACATCGCGGCGCACCCGGAGCTGGATGAGATTATCTTCTCCGGCGGCGATCCGTTAATGGCCAAAGACCACGAACTGGACTGGTTGCTCACGCAACTGGAAGCCATCCCACATATTAAGCGCCTGCGCATTCACAGCCGTTTGCCGATTGTCATTCCGGCGCGAATTACCGACGGATTGGTCGAGCGTTTTGCTCACTCTTCTCTGCAAGTTCTGCTGGTGAATCACATTAACCACGCCAACGAAATTGATGAGACATTTCGTCAGGCGATGGCAAAACTGCGTCGGATTGGCGTCACACTGCTCAACCAAAGCGTGTTATTGCGCGGCGTGAACGATAACGCCCAGACGCTGGCGAATCTTAGCAACGCGCTATTTGATGCCGGCGTGATGCCCTATTACCTGCACGTGCTGGATAAGGTGCAAGGGGCTGCGCACTTTATGGTCAGCGACGATGAAGCGCGTCAAATCATGCGAGAACTGTTGACGCTGGTATCAGGCTATATGGTCCCCAAACTGGCGCGTGAAATTGGCGGAGAGCCCAGTAAAACGCCGCTGGATCTGCAATTACGTCAACAATAATCCAAATGAGTGTCCGCTTTCGGACACTCACTGCCGAATAATATAATTTCAATTTATTCAGTCCTTCTCTGGCTTTTAATTTATGTTATTTTAGCGATAGCTATCTTTTAATGTATTTATAAATCATATAAATAAATCAATATTTAGTTTTCCGTTGAATATTAGGTGAGAGAGAACCGCCGTGGCTATAACGATTAAAGGTATTAATACGGGCATTATTCGTCAAAAAAATGAGTTCATTGCGCTGGCATTAAAGATAAAGGAACCCAGAAATAAAGATTCGCTGTTTTTTCTGTCACCATTCGGGCTACGAGACCTGCTTATCGCGCTGGAGAGCAGATTGCATACCAAGCACCTGTTGGGCGAGGATGCGCGTCTGCAGTATGAAAAAGCACGTGACAAAGCCAGTCATAAAATGCATGAAAACATGCCATTAATCCTGGAAGATGAGCTTAAAAATGCGGATATTAATCGTCGGGTAAATTCACTGGCATTAGTAAACGACGAAGGCGAGAACTTAACGTTATCTCTTACGCTGCATGATAGCCAAATCTGCGAGTTGTTAATTAATGAACTACAAATTACGGTACTGGCACATGCAATTATTCACGCAATAAATAATGCAGGGATGCGCGAATTAGCGCTAAGAATTACATCGCTGCTGGATTTCTTACCGCTGTACGATGTTGATTGCCAGCAAAACGACAATCTTGAATATGATTCATATACACAACCAGAATGGAAACATAACCTGTTTAACCATTACCTGGCGATTATCTACCGCTATAAGGATGAAAAGGGTAAAGCTCAATACTGTGGCGCAATAGTGAAAACTCGCGCCCTTTCCGGCAGCAAAGAAGCTGAGGCCATTACTCGACGCCTTCTGGACTTCAGCCCACGACTGAAAAAACTTTCCGGTGTACCGTGCCAGGTGTTTGTCAGAACATTGACGGGTGATAACACCCAAAAGCTCAATCAGGATCAGTGTTTGCGCGCGCTACATCATTTACGCGTTCAGTCTGCGCATAAAGCTCAGAACGCCTGATGGCGCTGCGCTTATCAGGCCTACGCTCATGTGTACCGTAGGCCGGATAAGACGCTTCAGCGTCGCCATCCGGCATCAACAGCGTTTATCAATTAGGGCACTTATAAACCTGACCAATCATCTCGCTGGCGGTTGGGACAAAACTCGACAACATACCTTGTGATGGGCTGCTTACACCATAAATCACATTACCGCCCATTGCCGCAGCCTGGTTACGCAGATCGTTCGCCGCGCCGCGCATAGAGCCGCCCTCTTCGCCGTGCTGACCAGAAAGCCAGTTGCTCTGCTTACCGGTTGCGGTACCAATCAGCTGGCACTCGGCACCTGGCTTCTCTTCAACGAAGCGTACGCTTTGTCCGGCTGAACTCAGTTCGTTGCTGGAGCTACAACCCGCCATCAGTAGCGCGGCACCAACGATCCCTGCTAAATATTTCACGTGCATGTTATTCCCCATAATCAATGCGCTGGACGTTTTGTCCGTAGATGAATCATATACTAAAAAGATGACCAAAAGAAAAACCCCCGGACATTTCTGCCCGGGGGTTTCTCATTTTTCGCGAGATGCGTATTTAATCAAATAATTCAAGTTGCAGCCAACGAACCTGCGGCTTGAAGTATGAAGATTAAATTACATCATGCCGCCCATTCCGCCCATGCCGCCCATACCACCAGCAGCACCTAAGTCAGCGGAATCGCCTTTCGGCAGGTCGGTTACCATGCACTCGGTGGTGATCATCAGACCCGCAACAGAAGCCGCGTACTGCAGAGCAGAACGGGTTACTTTAGTCGGATCCAGGATACCCATGTCGATCATGTTACCGTATTCTTCAGTTGCAGCGTTGTAACCGTAGTTACCGTCACCCGCTTTCACGGTGTTAGCGACAACAGACGGTTCTTCGCCGCAGTTCAGAACGATCTGACGCAGCGGGGATTCCATTGCGCGCAGCGCAACTTTGATACCCACGTTCTGGTCTTCGTTCTGACCACGCAGTTCGCTCAGTTTGGATGCTACGCGGATCAGCGCAACACCACCACCAGCAACCACGCCTTCTTCTACCGCAGCACGGGTCGCGTGCAGGGCATCTTCAACGCGTGCTTTCTTCTCTTTCATTTCAACTTCGGTAGCAGCACCCACTTTGATGACTGCAACGCCGCCTGCCAGTTTCGCTACGCGCTCCTGCAGTTTTTCACGGTCGTAGTCAGAAGTTGCTTCTTCGATCTGCTGGCGAATCTGGGTTACACGACCCTGGATTGCCGCTTCTTCACCCACACCATCGATGATGGTGGTGGTGTCTTTGTTGATCACAACGCGTTTTGCCTGGCCCAGATCTTCCAGGGTCGCTTTTTCCAGCTCCATACCGATCTCTTCAGAGATAACGGTACCGCCGGTCAGAGTCGCGATATCCTGCAGCATAGCTTTACGGCGGTCGCCGAAGCCAGGTGCTTTAACCGCAGCCACTTTCACGATGCCACGCATGGTGTTAACGACCAGGGTAGCCAGCGCTTCGCCTTCAACATCCTCAGCAATGATCAGCAGCGGTTTGCCTGCTTTCGCAACGGCTTCCAGAACCGGCAGCATTTCGCGGATGTTGGAGATTTTCTTATCAGCCAGCAGGATGAACGGCGTTTCCAGCTCTACTGCGCCCGTTTCCGGCTTGTTGATGAAGTAAGGAGACAGGTAGCCACGGTCGAACTGCATACCTTCAACTACGTCCAGTTCGTCCTGCAGACCGGTACCGTCTTCAACGGTGATCACGCCTTCTTTACCGACTTTGTCCATCGCTTCAGCGATCAGTTTACCTACGGTTTCGTCGGAGTTAGCGGAGATGGTACCAACCTGAGCAATCGCTTTAGAGTCGGAGCACGGTACGGACAGGGCTTTCAGTTCTTCAACCGCAGCAGCGACAGCTTTGTCGATACCACGTTTCAGATCCATCGGGTTCATACCCGCAGCAACAGCCTTCAGGCCTTCAGTGATGATGGACTGAGCCAGTACGGTCGCAGTAGTCGTGCCGTCACCTGCAGCGTCGTTCGCTTTAGAGGCAACTTCTTTCACCATCTGCGCGCCCATGTTTTCGAACTTGTCTTCCAGCTCGATTTCACGTGCTACGGAAACACCATCTTTAGTGATAGCTGGGGCACCGAAAGATTTATCCAGAACCACGTTACGGCCTTTCGGACCGAGGGTAACTTTTACTGCGTCTGCCAGTACGTTCACGCCGCGCAGCATTTTCACACGAGCGTCGTTACCGAATTTTACGTCTTTAGCTGCCATTTTCTCTTTCCCTTAAATTCGTATGTTCAGTGTCGTTCGCGGATTAAGCTTCAACAATCGCCAGGATGTCACTTTCAGACATGATCAACACTTCTTCATTGTCGATCTTCTCAGATTTAACACCGTAGCCATCGTTGAAAATGACGATATCGCCGATTTTCACGTCCAGCGGCTGTACGGTACCGTTGTCCAGGATGCGACCCTTACCGACAGCGATGATTTCGCCACGAGTTGATTTACCCGCTGCGGAACCGGTCAGTACGATGCCGCCAGCAGATTTGGATTCAACTTCTTTACGTTTGACGATCACACGATCATGTAACGGACGAATACTCATTGATAGCTCTCCTTTGAGAAAGTCTTTATCAGTTATGGGTGGCGCCGGCCCGTGAACGGTTTACCGGCTAGTGACCAGAGAGATGGGGATGGGGTTTTCTCCCTTCAAGGGGGCAAGCGAAAAATTTTTTTTATCAGGAGAAAATCCCGCCAAAACACCGACACACCTCACATTTAATACCGATTTCAGTCGCGTCGTCATAAGCAAATCCGATTGTGATACCATCGAAAATCTGCGTTGTAGCCTATTTAACGGGCATAATCGGATAACAATTTATGAGTGGACTGAAGCAAGAGCTGGGGCTGGCTCAGGGCATTGGCCTGTTGTCGACATCATTGTTAGGGACAGGCGTTTTTGCTGTTCCCGCACTGGCTGCCCTGGTGGCGGGTAGCAATAGCCTGTGGGCCTGGCCGGTCCTCATTCTTCTAGTCTTCCCCGTAGCGATTGTCTTTGCCGTGCTCGGTCGCCATTACCCCAGCGCCGGCGGTGTGGCACATTTTGTCGGCATGGCCTTTGGCCCTCGCCTGGAGCGCGTTACCGGCTGGCTGTTTTTATCGGTGATTCCGGTCGGGCTGCCAGCGGCATTGCACATTGCCGCCGGATTCGGTCAGGCCATGTTTGGCTGGCATGGCTGGCAGCTTTTGTTGGCAGAGCTCGGTACGCTGGCGTTGGTTTGGTATGTGGGTTCCCGCGGCGCCAGCTCCAGTGCAAACCTGCAAACGGTCATCGCCGGGCTGATTGTTGCCCTTATCGCTGCCATCTGGTGGGCGGGTGAACTTAAACCCGGCGAAATCCCCTTTCCTGCCATTACCGATATTGAACTGCCTGGGTTATTCGCGGCGCTGTCGGTGATGTTCTGGTGTTTTGTCGGTCTTGAAGCATTCGCACACCTGGCCTCGGAGTTCAAAAAACCGGAGCGAGACTTTCCCCGTGCACTGATGATCGGCCTGCTACTGGCCGGTTCAGTCTACTGGGCATGTACGGTCGTGGTACTACATTTTGGCGCCTATGGTGAGCAAATGGCTGCGGCGGCATCGCTACCTAATATTGTCGTGCAACTGTTTGGCGTACAAGCTCTGTGGGTCGCCTGCATCATTGGTTATCTGGCCTGCTTTGCCAGCCTGAACATTTATATTCAGAGTTTCTCCCGCCTGGTGTGGTCGCAAGCGCAATATAAGCCGGAGAGTTACCTGGCTCGCTTGTCCCCTCGCCATCTTCCGCGCAATGCTTTGAACGCGGTGTTAGCTTGCTGCGTGGTCAGCACATTGTGCATCTATATACTGCAAATCAACCTCGATGCATTAATCATCTATGCCAACGGCATCTTTATTATGATTTATCTGCTGTGCATGTTAGCAGGGTGCCGACTTCTGAAAGGGCATTATCGGGTGCTGGCGGTGATTGGCTGCCTGCTGTGCCTGTTGCTGCTGGCAATGGTTGGCTGGAAGAGTCTGTATGCACTGATTATGCTGGCAGGACTGTGGTTGTTACTGCCAAAAAGGAAAATGGCAGAAAATAGACTGTAGGCCGATAGGTCGAATAAGCATTAGCGCCATCCGGCAAAAATGCCCGGTGGCGCTATGCTTACCGGGCCTACGGAATCAATCCCGACGGTCGTCGTCTTTGTGATCAAGGCGGTTGCGCTCATCATCTTTACGCTGGAACTCACCGTCAAAGGTCTCGCCCCCACCAGTTCCTGCACTAAAGCCGCCCCCCGGCATACGAGAAAAGCGCAGGTGCGGCAGCAGCTTCATGGTCAGATGCTTCTGCACCGGAGGTAACAAAAGAAGAAGACCGAGGAAATCGGTGAAGAAGCCCGGCAGCACCAGCAGCAAACCAGCAATAATCAGCGACACGCTCTTGATCATTTCTTCAGCAGGACTTTCACCCGCCGCCATTTTTTGTTGCATCAACAAAAAGTTCTTAAATCCTTGGTTACGAACCAGAGACATACCGATAACCGAGGTAAAAATGACCAAAATCAGCGTCATCAGAACACCCATAACATGGGCAACCTGAATGAAAATAGATATCTCTATGTAAACATAGAGAAAAATGGCAAGTAATGGTATCCAGCGCAAAGGACTCTCCTGTAAATAACAGCCGTTTTCGCCACGTCTGTCCAAATGGTTATGTGACTCGCATCGGAAAGATGTGGGGGGAATTAGCAAAATTTCAAGCGGGTTCTACACTTATTTTTGGTATTAATCCTAAAGGGGTGATCTATTTCACAGAATAATAATTAAGGGGTAATTTCCGCGTTTTAAGTGATCCAGATTACGGTAGAAATCCTGAACCAGCATATGATCTCGGGTATCAGACCGATGCAGGGGATAATCGTCGGTCGAGAAACAATCGAAATCACATATATCCTGTGTGTTTAGTAAAAAATCATTGGCAGCTTGAAAAAGAAGGTTCACATGTTAAACAACATTCGTATCGAAGAAGACTTGTTGGGTACCAGGGAAGTTCCAGCGGACGCCTACTACGGTGTTCATACTCTGAGAGCGATTGAAAACTTCTACATTAGCAACAACAAAATCAGCGATATCCCTGAGTTTGTTCGCGGTATGGTAATGGTGAAAAAGGCAGCGGCCCTGGCCAACAAAGAGCTGCAAACCATTCCTAAGAGTGTGGCAAATGCCATCATCGCAGCATGTGATGAAGTTCTGAATAACGGAAAATGCATGGATCAGTTCCCGGTAGATGTTTACCAGGGTGGTGCGGGTACCTCCGTCAACATGAACACCAACGAAGTGCTGGCCAATATCGGTCTGGAACTGATGGGTCACCAGAAAGGTGAATATCAGTACCTGAATCCGAACGACCACGTGAACAAATGTCAGTCCACCAACGACGCTTACCCGACCGGCTTCCGTATCGCTGTTTACGCATCCATCATCAAACTGATTGATGCCCTGAACCAGCTGCGTGAAGGCTTCGAACAAAAAGCCGTTGAATTCCAGGACATCCTGAAAATGGGTCGTACCCAGCTGCAGGATGCTGTACCGATGACTCTCGGTCAGGAATTCCGTGCTTTCAGCGTTCTGCTGAAAGAAGAAGTGAAGAACATTGGCCGTACTGCTGAGCTGCTGCTGGAAGTTAACCTCGGCGCAACCGCAATCGGTACAGGTCTGAACACCCCGAAAGAGTACTCTCCGCTGGCTGTACAGAAACTGGCTGAAGTCACTGGCTTTGCCTGTGTTCCGGCTGAAGACCTGATTGAAGCAACGTCCGACTGTGGCGCATATGTTATGGTGCATAGCGCACTGAAACGTCTGGCTGTTAAGATGTCCAAAATCTGTAACGACCTGCGTTTGCTCTCCTCTGGCCCACGTGCTGGCCTGAACGAGATCAACCTGCCGGAACTGCAGGCGGGTTCTTCCATCATGCCTGCAAAAGTAAACCCGGTTATCCCGGAAGTCGTCAACCAGGTGTGCTTTAAAGTCATCGGTAACGACATCACCGTTACCATGGCGTCTGAAGCTGGTCAGTTGCAGTTGAACGTTATGGAACCGGTTATTGGCCAGGCAATGTTTGAATCTATCCACATCCTGAGCAATGCTTGCTACAACCTGCTGGAAAAATGCGTTAGCGGCATTACGGCTAACAAAGAAGTGTGTGAAGCATTCGTGTATAACTCCATCGGTATCGTGACCTATCTGAACCCGTTCATCGGTCACCACAACGGCGATATCGTCGGTAAAATCTGTGCCGAAACCGGTAAGAGCGTGCGCGAAGTTGTCCTTGAACGCGGCCTGTTGACCGAAGCTGAGCTGGACGATATTTTCTCTGCTCAGAACCTGATGCACCCTGCTTATAAAGCAAAACGTTATACTGATGAAAGCGAGCAGTAATCGTGTAGGGTAGTACCAGAGAAGGCACGTCAGATGACGTGCCTTTTTTCTTGCACGAAGTTACTTAAAAACAACAATTTAATATCAACTTGTTAAACAACAAGGAAGGCTAATATGATAGTTTTAGAACTTATCATCGTTTTGCTGGCAATCTTTTTAGGTGCCAGACTTGGGGGTATCGGTATTGGATTTGCAGGTGGGCTGGGTGTTCTGGTTCTCGCCGCTATTGGCGTAAAACCGGGTAATATTCCGTTCGATGTTATTTCCATTATCATGGCGGTTATCGCTGCCATTTCTGCTATGCAGATTGCAGGTGGTCTGGACTATTTGGTTCACCAAACTGAAAAACTGCTGCGTAAGAACCCAAAATACATCACGATCCTTGCACCGATCGTGACCTATTTCCTGACTATCTTTGCAGGTACAGGCAACATCTCTCTGGCAACGCTGCCGGTTATCGCTGAAGTGGCGAAGGAACAAGGCATCAAACCTTGCCGTCCGCTGTCTACTGCGGTGGTTTCTGCACAGATTGCGATTACTGCATCGCCAATCTCCGCAGCCGTGGTGTACATGTCTTCCGTCATGGAAGGTCATGGCATCAGCTACATCCATCTGCTGTCCGTGGTCATTCCGTCCACGCTGCTGGCGGTACTGGTGATGTCCTTCCTGGTCACTATGCTGTTCAACTCCAAGCTGTCTGACGATCCGGTTTACCGTAAACGTCTGGAAGAAGGCCTGGTCGAACTGCGTGGTGAAAGACAAGTTGAAATCAAAGCGGGCGCAAAAACCTCCGTATGGTTATTCCTGCTGGGCGTGGTTTGCGTGGTGGCTTACGCCATTATCAACAGCCCAAGCCTCGGCCTGGTCGCTAAACCGCTGATGAACACCACCAACGCCATCCTGATCATCATGCTGAGCATCGCGACGCTGACCACGATCATCTGCCGCGTTGAAACGGACTCTATCCTGAACTCCAGCACCTTCAAAGCCGGTATGAGCGCCTGTATTTGTATCCTGGGCGTTGCATGGCTGGGTGATACTTTCGTTTCTCACAACATTGACTGGATCAAAGACACTGCAGGTAGCGTTATTCAGGGCCATCCGTGGCTGCTGGCTGTCATCTTCTTCTTTGCTTCTGCGCTGCTGTACTCTCAGGCAGCAACCGCAAAAGCTCTGATGCCGATGGCTCTGGCGCTGAACGTTTCTCCGCTGACCGCTGTCGCGTCTTTCGCGGCCGTTTCTGGCCTGTTCATTCTGCCAACTTACCCAACGCTGGTTGCGGCGGTTCAGATGGATGACACCGGGACAACCCGCATCGGTAAATTCGTCTTTAACCATCCGTTCTTCATCCCGGGTACGCTGGGTGTGGTACTGGCTGTCTGCTTCGGCTTCCTGCTGGGCAGCTTTATGCTGTAAGTTCTACCTGCAGGGCGCCTGTGCGCCCTGCAGTTCCTCTCTCCCGTCTCGCTTTGACTAACATCCTTCTTGCGTCCGTTGTATAGTGACTCCTCTCTTGCTGGTTACTCTGTGCTTTCGAGGTGTTTATGCTTGATGTAAAGAATCAGGATATCTCCATCCCCGATACCGTTGTCGTGCTCTGTACCGCCCCGGATGAAGCAACCGCTCAGGATCTGGCCGCTAAAGTGCTGGCGGAAAAACTGGCCGCCTGCGTCACACTGCTACCTGGGGCTACCTCCCTCTATTATTGGGAAGGCAAGCTGGAGCAGGAATATGAAGTCCAGATGATCTTAAAAACCGCAGTTTCACACCAGCAAGCACTTCTCGATTGCCTGAAGTCACACCACCCGTATCAAACACCTGAACTTCTGGTTTTACCCGTCACTCACGGAGATTTTGATTACCGCTCATGGCTCAACGCATCCTTACGCTGATCCTGCTGCTCTGCAGCACATCGACTTTTGCTGGCTTATTTGACGCGCCTGGCCGCTCGCAGTTTGTCCCTGCCGACCAAGCATTTGTGTTTGATTTTCAGCAAAACCAACACGATCTGAACCTCTCCTGGCAGGTCAAAGATGGCTATTACCTGTATCGTAAACAGATAAGCATAATCCCGTCTCAGGCCGATACTACCGAGGTAAAATTGCCGCCAGGGGTCTGGCATGAAGATGAGTTTTACGGCAAGAGTGAAATCTATCGTAAACAGCTGAACGTTCCGGTCACCGTCAAGCAGGCTGCCGCGGGTGCGACGCTAACGGTCACTTACCAGGGCTGCGCCGACGCCGGGTTCTGCTATCCACCAGAAACCAAAACCGTACCGTTAAGTGAGATTTCTGCTGATACCAGGACAACACCAGCGCCAGCTCCGGCGCCTGTCGCGCAGGAAGAGAAACCGCAGCCCACAGCCCAACTTCCCTTTTCCGCACTGTGGGCCTTGTTGATCGGGATTGGCATCGCCTTTACGCCTTGTGTACTGCCGATGTATCCGCTGATTTCCGGTATCGTACTGGGTGGCAAACAACGCTTATCAACCGGACGCGCACTGCTGCTGACCTTTATCTACGTCCAGGGGATGGCGCTTACCTACACCGCACTGGGTCTGGTGGTTGCCGCTGCAGGATTACAATTCCAGGCGGCGCTACAGCATCCTTATGTACTGGTTGGCCTTGCCATCGTCTTTACGCTGCTGGCGCTGTCGATGTTTGGCCTGTTCACGCTACAGTTACCCTCTTCACTACAGACACGTCTCACGTTAATGAGTAATCGTCAGCAAGGCGGCTCTCCCGGCAGCGTGTTTGTAATGGGGGCAATTGCCGGTCTGATCTGTTCGCCTTGCACCACCGCCCCACTGAGCGCAATTCTGCTGTATATCGCTCAGAGCGGAAACATGTGGCTAGGCGGCGGCACGCTGTATCTGTACGCGCTGGGAATGGGACTGCCCCTGATGCTCATTACCGTCTTTGGTAACCGTCTACTGCCGAAAAGCGGCCCGTGGATGGAGCATGTCAAAACCGCCTTTGGTTTTGTCATCCTGGCGCTTCCCGTATTTTTACTGGAACGTATTATCGGTGACGAGTGGGGGATCCGCTTGTGGTCGTTACTCGGCGTCGCGTTCTTTAGCTGGGCCTTCATTACCAGTCTGCAAGCCAAGCGCCCATGGATGCGCCTTGTGCAAATAGCCCTGCTCGCCGCCGCTCTGGTGAGCGTACGTCCCTTGCAGGACTGGGCATATGGTACACCGCATGCACAAACGCAGGCACATCTGAACTTCAAACCCATCGCGACGGTCGATGCGTTAAGTCAGGCGCTGGCAGAGGCAAAAGGTAAGCCGGTGATGCTGGATCTGTACGCCGACTGGTGCGTAGCCTGCAAAGAATTTGAGAAATACACCTTCAGCGATCCGCTGGTTCAACAGGCATTAGGCAACACGGTATTACTGCAGGCGGACGTCACGGCAAATAATGCCCAGGATGTCGCACTGCTGAAGCACCTACAGGTCTTAGGGCTGCCCACCATTTTGTTCTTTGATGCCCAGGGTAAAGAGCAGCCAAACGCGCGGGTAACGGGTTTTATGGATGCCGCAACATTTAACGCACATTTGCACGATCGCCAACCGTGAGCGACACTTGCAAAAGGAAAACGGAGGAGAATACCGTGCAACGTGAAGATGTCCTGGGAGAAGCCCTGAAATTACTTGAGGTGCAAGGGATAGCCAATACCACGCTGGAAATGGTGGCCGACCATATTGATTATCCGCTTGATGAGCTGCAGCGCTTCTGGCCCGATAAAGAGGCCATCCTGTACGATGCCCTGCGGTACCTTAGCCAGCGGGTAGATATCTGGCGGCGTCAGCTTCTGCTTGATGACACCCTGAGCGCTGAGCAAAAGTTACTGGCTCGCTATAACGCCCTGGCCGAATGTGTGAGCAACAATCGTTACCCCGGCTGCCTGTTCATCGCCGCCTGTACCTTCTACCCTGACCCCGGCCACCCTATCCATCAACTTGCGGATCAACAAAAAAAGGCAGCCCATGATTTTACCCATGAACTGCTGACGACGCTGGAAGTTGACGACCCGGCGATGGTCGCCAAACAGATGGAACTGGTGCTTGAAGGTTGCCTGAGCCGCATGCTGGTCAATCGTAGCCAGGCTGACGTGGAAACGGCACACCGGCTGGCGGAAGACATCCTGCGCTTCGCCCAATGCCGACAGGGTGGTGCGCTGACCTAAGCAAACATACCCGCCCATGCTGAGATAAGCAGACACAGCGCCATCACCCGTTGAAAACGCACCATCGCCGTGGTGGTGCGAAACACTCTGTTTACCGCCTTACCCAGCCACGCCCAGCACAACAAGCACGCCACAGATATCAGTAAGAACCACAGCGCCATTAGCGCAACATCCCGCAGCATATGCTCACCCGTCGGGGCAAACAGACTCACCACCGCCAGCGCCATCATCCACGTTTTGGGATTGATAATCTGCAACAGTGCCGCTGCTTTGGCAGTAAAGCGATGGCGCGTTTGCCCAGCAATATTCGTTGCCGGAGCACAAAACAGCTGCCAGCTCATCCATGTCAGCCACAGTACACCCGCCCAGCTCATCACCTGGCGTACCAGCGGATACTGGCGCAGCAGTTCACCTGCACCGGCTCCAGATATCAGCACAATGGCGCTGGCGGCCACACAGCCGCTGACAAGCGCAGGCAGTGTGGCTCTCACGCCATAATGCTGACTGCTGGTCAGCACAAGAATATTGGTGGGGCCTGGCGTTATCGAAGCAACAAAAGCAAACAACAAGTACGGCATAATATTCACAGGTGACTCCTTATTATTGGAGTCCTGACTGTGACGTTATTTATTGGAAACGTCTGGAAGGTTTGTGCACAACTTACGGTAATGTGCAGGCGTAATCCTGTACGCCCGCTGGAACCAGCGTCCAAGATGACTTTGATCGGCAAAGCCCAGCGTTGTCGCCACAGCGACGGGCCGTTCCCCTCGCGCCAGTAGCTGACGTGCTTTTGCCAGCCGCAACTGGATAAGCCAGGCATGCGGTGCCATATGGAATTCTCGCTTGAAACTGCGGGTCAGGGTAAAGCGGTCTGTTCCTGTCTCCCGTGCCAGATCGGAAAGGCCGATATTGTCGCCCATATGCGCATACATATAGTCCCGCGCTCGATGCGCCATTGCACAACCCTGTATTTGTGATGGCAGACGCTTACGCCACCGACAATGTGCCGTGAGCTGAGTCAGCAAATTATCCATATTGCTTTGCTGCACGATACGCATTTCATCGGTATGCAGTGAACCAAATGTCTCACCAATCGCCCGAACCAGATGCGGCTCACGGGTCAGCGTTTGGTTAAAGTGCAGTGAATAGCTACCCGGAGTAGCCTCGTACAGCCCATGTAACGTGTGGGTCAGCCACTGTTCATCAAGGTAAAAGGTCAGATAGGTAAAACCGCCTGCAACCGGGGCATCACCATCATGGATTTCACCCGGTTCTAGCAGAAACGCATCACCCGGCTGGCTGTGATGACGTTCCCGGCGACAGTGAAACTGCTGGGTACCGGAAAGGGTGATCCCCACCAGATAGCTGTCATGCCAGTGCGGGTCAAAGGCATGGCCTTCAAAGTGCGCCTTAATAGTCTCAATACCGGTATCGGCATGCTGTCGTAGTTCAAGCCAGTCGTTTTCCATACTGCCCTCCTCTCACTGCCAGCATTGCCTGGTTAAATCACACCTGTCTGGAAGATTTGTGCAAACTTCAGGCATAAACGTACAGACTGCCGTAATATTAAGCGGTTGAACAGCTTTTCACGATATTTGATTGACTGCCAGGCGTGAATGCGGTTTAATGCGCCCCGTTGCCCGGATAGCTCAGTCGGTAGAGCAGGGGATTGAAAATCCCCGTGTCCTTGGTTCGATTCCGAGTCCGGGCACCACTATTTAGAAAAACCAGCCTACGGGCTGGTTTTTTGCTTTCTGGGGTTACGGTAGATTTCTGGTCACTTTAACCGCGGATGTCATTACCGAGCTTCCGCCATCCAGTCTGAGGATGTTGATGGCACTGAAAAATTTGTGACCTTTTTTAAGTTGTCCACTCAGGATTTCTGTAAATTCTTTGCGCTTCCTTGTGACTCGTTCAGATTTAATGGAGAGCATTAAACTATATTGCTTTCGGAATAAAATAATCCTGAACGCCTTATCTTGATAGCCTCGGTTTTGGGCATTAAATCTATTCACATCGGTAGAGGCGCCAGCATAAGCAAATGGATAACGCGACTAAAAAACAGCGTTATAAAGGTAGTTTTCGTTCCCCTTAATAACTTATTTAGTGTTGTTGGCGTATGCTGGCGCGACATCATCGTCTCCTTATCCGATTAGAATAAAATCATCAATATTGACGCTTTTAGAGTTTACGTTTTCTAAAGTAATGACATTGGCATTAGCAGGATCGCCGATGGTAATTACGGTACTGTTACCGGTTCCCCCGGCAATCTTGACGCTGCTGGCAAAATTCGTCACATCAATGCCGAATAAACTCACATCGAGGTAATCCTGTCCCCCGCTGGGATTACTGTCGAAGCCGCTGGTAATACGGTCTCGCCCAAAGCCTGTGCTAAAGACGAAGGTGTCATTTCCGGCACCACCGGTCATGATATCGTCACCCTGGCCACCCTCGAGTCTGTCGTTACCCGCTCCGCCTGTCAGTTTATCGTTACCAGCCCCGCCCTGAAGGATATCGGCACCGTCCCCCCCATCAAGGACGTCATTTCCTGCCCCACCGTTGAGCGTGTCGTTTCCTCCCATCCCATACAAAAAGTCATTACCACTGCCACCGGTGATGGTGTTGGCAATGGCATTCCCTTTGCCGGTGAACGCGCCAGTCCCGGTAAATACCAGAGTTTCAACGTTATTGGTCAGAGTGTAATTATGGAGGGTGGTCTGGACAGCATCTGTCCCGTCATTAAGACCTTCTGTAACGACGTCGCCATTATTATCAACAATATAGGTGTCATTGCCGAGGCCGCCCACCATCACATCAGCCCCCTCGCCGCCCTCAAGTCTGTCGTTACCCGCTCCGCCTGTCATTTTATCATTACCGGTCCCGCCCTGAAGGTTATCAGCACCCTCCCCCCCGTCGAGTACGTCATTTCCTGCCCCTCCGTTGAGCGTGTCGCTTCCTCCCATCCCATATAAAAAGTCATTACCACTGCCACCGGTGATGGTGTTGGCAATGGCATTCCCTCTGCCGGTAAACGCGCCTGTCCCGGTGAACACCAGGCTTTCAACGTTATTGGTCAACGTGTAATTGTGGAGGGTGGTCTGGACAGCATCTGTCCCGCCATTAAGACCTTCTGTAACGACGTCGCCATTATTATCAACAATATAGGTGTCATTGCCGAGACCACCCACCATCACATCGGCCCCGAGGCCGCCGTTGAGGATATCGTTGCCAGCCCCACCGTTGAGCGTGTCGTTGCCGCCCCCGCCATTCAGGACGTCGTTGCCGAGCCCACCATTCAGGATGTCAATGTCGTTCCCACCATTCAGGACGACGTTATTGTGGGCAATGACCGGCGGTTTATCGAGCTGACTCGTCCCGAAGATGTTCTCGGGAAGATTGGTCAGGCCCGTGTTGCGTGCCACGATCCCGGCAAAGCCCTGTTCCTCGATAACCTCGTAGAGGTCCAGATGCTCCACGCGGTCGAGATAATACAGCCGGTCACCTTCCTGGATGCGGTCAAGTTGTTCATGGATGATGACCCAGAAGGTCTGGCCAACCACACCACCATTGATGTGCTTCTCGGCGAGTCCGCCAACGAACAGATCCACTCTGTCGATGCCTTTGACGGTGTTTCCGTTGACCAATTTATAGCCAGGATTCGCCGCCAGGAAGTCTGCAATTTGAGTATCCTCTAGTACGAGGTCGGGATAGGCCTTCTTGAATTGCGCAATGACGGTGTCGCTGAGATTGTTCCGTGCCTGGAAGTCTTCCCATGAACTGTAGGGTGTGAGATCGCCCGCAAAACTCACCGCCTCTTTGACGTACGGATCGAGAGAGGCCATCAGGTCGGCCCGGATCTGGTTCATCGAACCCAGACCGACGTCCCACTCACGGGCGACGTCGAAGGCGAACACGTCAGCACTCATACGAACGAGGTCGTTGCGCACAGCATCGACGATATTGACGTCGACTTCTTCCGCAGGCTGGACAACCCCCCCGGCAATGATCCCGGCGGCACCCAGTTGCTCATAGCCCGGCTGTGGAGAGTAAGGCAATTGCGATTTGGGGAAGTTGAACGCACTCGTATCGTTGGTCGGGTTGAGGAACGCGTCGAACAGCGGCACCTGCGTTGCATTGCCCTCAGCGTCGAGCACCGTCAGCGTCTGCCCTATCAGCGAATGTCCGAACCGGTAAGCGGCAACCGCGAACTCGTGCGAGACTCGTGCATCCACTTCCGGGTTGTACTCGGCGAAGCCGTGATCGCCCTCACCTCTCATGCCACCAAGCAACTTGTCGGCAAAGTCGGTGTAAATAACGCGCTGATATTCAGCTTCGTTAATGATCTTGGCAGCCTGGAACAGCTCTTCAGCTGTTCCATCAAATCCGGCTTCGAGCAATGCGTTAACATGGAAGTTGTGATTCCGCTCCCAGATGTTGTGGATCGCGGTTAGTGCGATATTCTCGTTCGCACGTCCATCACCCGCCACGTAGTGGTCGAGCAGGTTGATAAAGGGGTTGGTGTCGAGCAGCAGCGCAAAGCCACTTCCCATGAAATTAGAGGTCATGGCAGGAAGCATCGCTTGGTTGATAACGCCATTGCTGTCGACCAGTCCGGCGAAGTACTCCCGGAAGGATACGCGGTGGTCGCCCGGCAGCGAGCTGTCGGTGAACAGCGTGTTGTTGTTCCAGTGATGCAGGATCAGTTCACTCAACGTGGGCAGTAGCTTGAAATTTGGATTTGATGGATCCACTCCGCCCTCTAACAGCTTGCCCGTAAACCCGCCCAGTCCATCACCTTCTCGCAGGAACTGGCCGACGAGTTCGTTAGAGCCATAAGTTTGGTTCTGGTCAGCGAATGGCGATGTCTTATTGAGATGCTGCGGGATTCCATTGGCATCAATACTGTCAACGGTGCCGCGAGTCAGGTCCGCGGGGTTTGGAACCGAGCCCGGAGCGCCAATCTGGATCGTTCCGTTACCTCCCTTACCGAGGAAATCGAGACCGTGATCGAAGTACTGACCGAAGGCCGTGAATAAGCTGTTCACGCCAGCGGCATTGCCGGACAGGTTTGCTTCCTGTGCACCAAGGGCATCGCTGATGGCTCGCGGATCCAGCCCGGAGAACAGGGGGTTAATGTCGCGGTTTTGGGTCGTCTCATTCCAGGCGCCATAGTGCGCGTCGGTGAGCCGTATGAACGGCTGATCGGCTGAACCATAGTCAAGGTGAACCCGGTTATTACCGGTACCTTCGAGATCTCGGATACCGAGCGCATCGTTGTCTTCCCCTCCTTCAAGCCCGTTGACGAGATTCTTCAGGTTGGCGACATCACTGGCGGTGAGAGGGAAAGCACCGTCGCCGCCGACATCGTCATTGTCATCGTCATCGTCATCGTCATCGGCTTCCGTCGACGTTTCCTTGCGCGCTAAGAGAATGGGATCGGTAGGTTTCAACTTAGTGTTTATGCCATCATGCACCGTGATCTTGTCCTGAGTTAGCGTAGAAGCCTTGGTTCTCGGTGCCAGCTCAATAACCTCCTGCGGCGTCGGCGAGCCAAACACATCATCTAGGCCTATGCTGAGCACCGGATCGGTCTCTTTGTTCACTTCAACTGCGGATAAGAAATTGGCGGTCCGGTTGCTGATAATCCATGACGGCGGATCTATAACCGACCATATCCCAGCGTATCCCGCCTGAAATGAGGAATCAAAAAAGCGCAGGAAGGAAAAGTCTGTGGCACCAAACTTGCCTTGCCCTGTAACCAGGTTGTTAAAGCTAGCATCGAAGGTTCGCATACTGAATGGCACAAGATGGTTAGATAATATATTGAAGTTGAGATCGTCGACATCCATTTGTGCTATAGATATTTGTTTGAGGGTATATTTCAGGTCAGGTTTTATGACATTCTTCATTTTCATTTCTCTCAGTAATGATTATGAAAGGCACGAAAAGGCGAAGCCGGTAAGCGGCACTCGAATTACGCGCCTGGAATTGCTAACTGAGCGAATAGGTAGAGCGACTTCGAGCTCCGGGTGGACGCACAACCTATATATCACCCTTTAACGTCACAAAAGACCCTATGATAGATATGCTCAGCCCCCACTGGAAAATCGCGACGACTTACTTTGCCAAACTGATAGCAGGCTTCAGACAAGCGACCCCTTAATATTGAATAAAGCCAAAAAAATAACATTCGTCAATTAGTAGCAACTATTTTTAAATTTCGAATGGCAAAAAAATCATCAATATTGCACAGCTAATACATCACCCAGTATTTAATCGATCATCAATGCGTTAACAGTCTCACTTTAATTTACTTTAAATTCAATAAACTACAGAAACAAATCCAGACAAGTATTGAATAAATCATAAAGAAAAAATTGAACCCCCATCAACCCGCACTAATAAAAATGATATAAAAGTTTAAATGGCGACAATAAAAATAATACATCCTCATTACCGCACCACTGAAATTCCGGAGCTAAACTATATTAATATATCATTACCAACATAAATGAAGTCATTATATGTAATGTTAAATTTTTTTATGCGGTATAAATTATGATTTTCCTGACTGGATATACGGAATAGCCTCGGATTTTCTGGAGGTTTTACTGGATAACATAGGAATGTAAGGACGCGCGGAAAATTCAGATGACTTCCTTGAAAGAAGTTATTTCGCGATAGGATCGAAGCTAAAGAAACCAACCGACGGGCTGGTCTTTTGCTATTTTATTTCCCAAGACTTCTCAGCCAATCCCAATCCATCTCCTTATCAATCACCCGAAACCGTCGCTGCTACCCCCCATAAATTAATAGGTAGTTAGATTTTTAATCAAAGAAGAATGCTTTGTT
>NZ_JASJUJ010000016.1:0-82421 GCF_047467975.1 Citrobacter sp. C348
CGTTGCGAGGTCCCGTATAATACGTTTTCCTCATTCAGAGTCAAGCATTTCTTTCCGCTTTTCTCTGTGGGATTCTCAGTGGAACCCCGCTGACCCGGCGGCATGTAATCCGTTGTTCCGTGTCAGTGGAGGCGCATTATAGGGAGTTATTTCAGGCTGACAAGGGGAAATTTAAAATAATTTTCCGAGTGCGTATTTTTTATTCTTTACGTTTATTTTAACGACGCTTTGTTGGTTAATTGGGCTATTTCTCGCGCAAAACTCGCAACCTGTTCCCAATCGGTATAGACCACTTCTTTATTCGTATCCGTTTCGCCACCGGACATCTTCATAATCAGTTGGATCATGACGCGGTCATACCAACGATAGCGAGGATAAAGCAGTGCGCCAGCGATCACCGCGCTACGATCGGGTCGCCACGGCGAGCTCATCAGAAACTTGCGCGCATAGCTGTTGGTTTGCGGGGTACGTTTTTCCGGCTTACGGGCAACCAGATTAACGGAGTAGAACGCACTCGGCATCGCGTTCAGCCGCGTAGCGTGCTTCTTCACAAACGTCTGAAAAGCAGAATGGTAGTGACCGTAGCGAATCGAGGCACCGATCACCACGCTGTCATAGTGCTGCCAGTCAGGCTCTTCGGTGCGGTGCAGATTCATCACATCCGCCCAGATGCCCAACTCTTTGAGCTCAGAAGCCAGATACTCGGCGATTTCGCGCGTTTGTCCATCCCGGGAAGAAAAAAGAATCAGTGTTTTCACGTGTTACTCCATTATTCACGCCAGAAGGTAGGGGTAAAGAGTACCAGCAGAGTAAAGACCTCCAGACGACCAAACAGCATATTGGCAATCAGGATCCATTTCGCCACCGGGTTCATACTGGCAAAGTTGTCGGCAACCACACCCAGCCCTGGCCCCAGGTTATTCAGTGTCGCGACAACGGAAGCAAATGCAGAGAAGTCATCCACGCCGGTCGCGATAATCGCCAGCATGCTGATAATAAAGACCAGCGCATAGGCCGAGAAGAATCCCCATACTGCTTCGAGGATACGTTCTGGCAGTGCACGGTTACCTAGCTTAATACTGTAAACCGCGTTCGGGTGGACCAGGCGCTTCAGCTCACGGTTACCCTGCTTGAACAGCAGCAGAATACGAATCACCTTCAAGCCACCGCCCGTTGACCCGGCACAGCCACCAATAAAGGCAGAACACAGCAACAGCACGGGCAGGAACAACGGCCAGCGAGCAATACTGTCCGTGGTGAACCCCGCGGTGGTCGCCATCGACACCACCTGGAAAAAGGCCTGATTGATTGTCGTTAGCGCCGAACCGTAGGTATTGTGGATCCATAATACCAGCGTACAGATAGCCACCAGCGTCAGCTGTACCCCAATGAACATCCGAAATTCCGGGTCGCGCCAATAGACCTTCAGACTACGCCCGCTTAATAAAGAGAAGTGCAGGCCATAGTTACACCCGGAGATCAGCAGGAAGATTGCAATAATTGTGTTGATAGTCGGACTGTCGAAATAGCCCACGCTGGCGTCGTGCGTTGAAAAACCGCCGATAGCAATGGTCGCAAAGCTGTGACCGATAGCGTCAAACGCAGGCATGCCGGCAAACCACAGCGCCAGCGCACAGGCCACTGTCAGCAAGACATAGATAAGCCACAGGGTTTTCGCCGTTTCGGCAATACGCGGACGCATTTTATTGTCTTTCAGCGGCCCTGGCATTTCTGCACGGTAAAGCTGCATACCGCCGACGCCAAGAATGGGCAGAATAGCCACCGCCAGCACGATGATCCCCATCCCGCCAAACCATTGCAGCATTTGACGATAAAAGAGAATCGCATGTGGTAATGAATCCAGCCCCACCAGCGTGGTTGCGCCCGTCGTAGTTAAGCCGGAGAAGGATTCGAAAAACGCATCGGTGATCGTGAGGTTTGGACTTTCAGCAAAGATAAACGGTAGCGCACCCACGCTGCCCAGCACGGTCCAGAACAAGACCACGATAAGAAACCCTTCGCGGGATTTCAGTTCGCCCTTTTCTTTACGGTTCGGCCACCACAGCATGGAGCCAATCGCCAGCGCGACAAAGAAAGTTTGCGTAAATGCACGACCCGCCCCATCACGGTAGATGAGCGCTACCAGTCCGGGGATGATCATTGTCCCCGAGAATAAGATGACCAGTAGTCCAACGATTCGGGTAATGGCGCGAAAATGCATCTCTGCCGCTTCCTTAGTTCTTTAAAATGAGGTGGGGATTATTCTTCAATCGCTAACAATTGCAATGAACCTCGACTAAAATCCGCCAGCCTTGCTGAAAATTCATTCACTTTCGTGTAAGGAAGCGCTACCCGTAGCTGAACGAATGCCTGGTAATCACTGGCTATGATTTTACCGTCGAACTGCCCCAACAGTGCTTCAATACCTGCCAGTTGGCCGTACTCACACTGCAAAGTATATTCGGTTAGCGGCGTCTTGCGCTGCGTTGTTAACTGCCGCAGTGCCTGACTCACCCCACCACCGTAGGCTTTGACCAGCCCACCGGTACCGAGAAGAATACCGCCGTAGTAGCGCACCACCACCGCGGTAATCTCGCCGACGCCACTGCCCATTAGCTGCGCAAGCATCGGTTTACCTGCCGTCCCCGCCGGTTCGCCGTCGTCCGAAAAGCCCAGCTGTTGCGAGTCATCCGGTGCACCCGCTACCCACGCCACGCAATGGTGGCGGGCGTCCGGATGCTCTGTCCTGACTGACTCGACAAACGCTTTTGCCGCCTCTACGCCGTCCGTGTGGGCGAGCAACGTAATAAAGCGGCTTTTTTTGATCTCTTCAACGACGCTAACCGGCGCCGCAGGGATTAACCAACTGTCCATTACGCCAGTTTCAAATCCCGGGTCATGTTTTCGATATGATTCTCATGGACGACCACGTTGTCTTCAATACGAATACCACCGAACGGCTTCAGCGCGTCAATCTTCTGCCAGTTGAAGTGTTTGCTGAATTGCCCTTCACGCCACGGCGCTAACAGGGATTCGATAAAGTAAATGCCCGGCTCAATGGTCAGGACCATGCCCGGTTGCAGCACGCGAGTGCAGCGCAGGTACGGATACTTCAACGGTGCGGCAAGATGCGTACCGCTGTCATCCTGCATAAAACCAGCGACATCATGCACCTGTAATCCCAGCGGGTGCCCAATACCGTGCGGCATAAACGGCCCGGTAAGATCGTTTTCCACCATCGCCTCTTCACTCATGTCGGTGATGATTTGATGTTTACGCAGCAGCTTCGCGATGCGCTGATGGAACTGAATATGATAATCCACATAGTTGACGCCCGCTTTCATGGTGGCAATCAGCGCCAATTCTTCTTCATTAACGTCTTTCACCAACTGTGCATAGTCGTTGTCGCTTTTCGCCGACCAGGTCCGCGTCAGGTCTGCCGCATAGCCGTTATATTCCGCCCCGGCGTCCAACAGGAAGCTGCGGAATTCTGATGGCGGTTGATGATCCAGCTTGGTGTAATGCAGCACAGATGCATGTTCGTTGAGCGCGACGATGTTGCTGTAAGGCACGTCGGTATCGCGATGCCCCGTAGCTGTCAGGTACGCCAGGTTGATGTCGAACTCGCTCATCTCTGAACGGAACGCTTCTTCGGCTGCACGGTGTCCACTTACCGCCATTTTCTGCGCTTCGCGCATGCAGGCCAGCTCGTAATCGGTTTTATACGCACGGTAATAGTGAAGATAGTCGATCACCCCTTTCGGGTTGATGTTGCTGGCAGCAATGTCCAGCTGCAACGCACGTTCCGGTACCGGGCCGATGTACCCGATATTGCCGCGGGCAGCAGGCAACTGGCTGCCAATCCCATCGGCTTTTGGCAACGCAATGATTTCAACTTCTTCGGTCCAGAAAGAGGTCGGCAGCGGCTCAACGTTGTGCCAGTAATCCACCGGCAGGTAGAACCACAACTTAGGCTTATTAACGCCATCCACCAGCAACCAGCAGTTGGGAACCTGCGTGACGGGTACCCAGGCTTTAAACTGCGGATTGACCTTGAACGGATACGGATGGTCGTCGAGAAAAACGTTAACCAGCTCACCGGAGTGAATAAGTAACGCATCCAGCTTAAAACGCGCCAGCGCATCGCGGGTCCGTTCCTGTAAGGTAACAATATGATTTTTATAGAGTGCGGCCAGTGATTCCATTATTTACCCTTCTGTTTTTTTGACCTCAAGTCTCCGCATCTTAGCACATCGTCCTGTGGCTGCGTGATTTCTGCCGAGCGTGATCGGCCCGTCATTTCTTTAATCATTCATTTGCATTTTATTAACATAAAACACACACTTCGATTCATCTGGTATGACCAGATCACCTTGCGGATTCAGGAGACTGACATGCTTTACAAAGGCGACACCCTGTACCTCGACTGGCTGGAAGATGGCATCGCCGAACTGGTGTTCGATGCCCCTGGCTCGGTCAATAAACTCGACACGGCAACCGTAGCCAGCCTTGGCCATGCGCTGGATGTGCTGGAGAAACAACATGATTTAAAAGGGCTGCTGCTGCGTTCTAACAAAGCAGCCTTTATTGTCGGTGCCGATATCACCGAATTCCTTTCACTGTTCCTTGTTCCTGAAGAACAGCTAAGCCAGTGGCTGCACTTTGCCAACAGCGTCTTTAATCGCCTGGAAGATCTGCCTGTCCCAACCCTGTCTGCGGTCAACGGCTATGCACTGGGTGGCGGCTGCGAGTGCGTCCTGGCGACCGACTACCGTCTGGCAACCCCGGACCTGCGCATCGGTCTACCGGAAACCAAGCTGGGCATCATGCCGGGCTTTGGCGGTTCCGTGCGTATGCCACGCATGCTGGGTGCAGACAGCGCGCTGGAAATCATTGCCGCAGGTAAAGACGTCGGTGCCGAGCAGGCACTGAAAATCGGTCTGGTTGATGGCATTGTGAAGCAGGAAAAACTGCTCGAGGGCGCAATGGCGGTACTGCGTCAGGCCATCAACGGCGACCTCGACTGGCGGGCCAAACGCCAACCAAAACTGGAGCCGCTGAAACTCAGCAAAATTGAAGCGGCCATGAGCTTTACCATCGCCAAAGGCATGGTTGCGCAGACGGCAGGGAAACATTACCCGGCCCCGATCACCGCCGTGAAAACGATTGAAGCTGCCGCCCGCTTTGGTCGCGAAGAAGCGCTGAATCTGGAAAACCAAAGTTTTGTCCCGCTGGCGCACACCAACGAGGCGCGTGCGCTGGTCGGTATTTTCCTCAACGATCAGTACGTCAAAGCGAAAGCGAAAAAACTGACGAAAGATATTGAGACACCGAAGCAAGCCGCAGTTCTGGGCGCAGGCATTATGGGTGGCGGTATCGCTTATCAGTCCGCCTGGAAAGGCGTGCCGGTAATCATGAAAGATATCAACGATAAATCGCTGACGCTGGGCATGACCGAAGCCGCCAAGCTGCTGAATAAGCAACTTGAGCGCGGCAAGATTGATGGTCTGAAACTGGCAGGCGTGATTTCCACCATCCAGCCAACCCTCGACTACACCGGCTTTGAGCGCGTGGACGTGGTGGTGGAAGCGGTTGTTGAAAATCCAAAAGTGAAAAAAGCGGTGCTGGCAGAGACCGAAGATAAAGTGCGCCCGGATACCGTGCTGGCGTCAAACACGTCTACCATTCCGATTAGCGAACTGGCCAGCGTTCTGAAGCGCCCAGAAAACTTCTGTGGCATGCACTTCTTTAACCCGGTGCACCGGATGCCGCTGGTTGAGATCATCCGCGGTGAGAAAAGCTCGGATGAAACCATCGCTAAAGTCGTCGCCTGGGCCAGTAAGATGGGCAAAACGCCGATTGTGGTCAACGACTGCCCTGGCTTCTTTGTAAACCGCGTGCTGTTCCCATACTTCGCTGGTTTCAGCCAGTTACTGCGCGACGGCGCGGACTTCCGCAAAGTCGATAAGGTGATGGAGAAACAGTTCGGTTGGCCAATGGGCCCGGCGTATTTACTGGACGTAGTCGGTATTGATACCGCACATCACGCGCAGGCCGTTATGTCCGCAGGCTTCCCACAGCGGATGCAGAAAGACTATCGCGACGCGATCGATGCCCTGTTCGATGCCAGCCGCTTTGGACAGAAAAATGGTCTCGGGTTCTGGCGTTATAAAGAAGACAGCAAAGGCAAGCCGAAGAAAGAAGAGGATGCCGCAGTCGATGGCCTGCTGGCGGACGTCAGTCAGCCGAAGCAAGACTTCAGCGATGAAGAGATTATCGCCCGTATGATGATCCCGATGGTCAACGAAGTGGTGCGCTGCCTGGAAGAAGGCATCATTGCCAGCCCGGCGGAAGCCGATATGGCACTGGTTTACGGTCTCGGCTTCCCTCCGTTCCACGGCGGTGCGTTCCGCTGGCTGGATACGCTCGGCAGCGCCAAATACCTCGATATGGCGCAGCAATACCAGCACCTTGGTCCGCTGTATGAAGTGCCGGCCGGTCTGCGTGATAAAGCACGCCATAATGAACCGTATTATCCCCAAGTTGAACCAGCCCGCCCGGTTGGCGACCTGAAAACGGCTTAAGGAGTCACAATGGAACAGGTTGTAATTGTTGATGCGATCCGTACCCCGATGGGCCGTTCGAAAGGGGGCGCGTTCCGTCACGTGCGGGCAGAAGATCTCTCCGCACATTTAATGCGTAGCCTGCTGGCGCGGAATCCAGCGCTTGAGCCCGCGGCTCTCGATGACATTTACTGGGGTTGCGTACAACAGACGCTGGAACAAGGGTTCAATATCGCCCGTAACGCCGCACTGCTGGCGGAAGTCCCACACTCCGTCCCGGCTGTCACCGTCAACCGCTTGTGCGGTTCATCCATGCAGGCCCTGCACGATGCGGCGCGCATGATTATGACCGGCGATGCTCAGGCTTGCCTGATTGGCGGCGTGGAGCATATGGGTCACGTGCCAATGAGCCACGGCGTAGATTTTCATCCGGGAATGAGCCGCAACGTGGCAAAAGCCGCGGGGATGATGGGCCTGACGGCGGAAATGCTCTCTCGTATGCACGGTATCAGCCGTGAAATGCAGGATGCCTTCGCCGCACGTTCACACGCTCGCGCCTGGGCTGCCACCCAGTCTGGCGCATTTAAAAATGAAATCATCCCGACTGGCGGTCACGATGCCGACGGCGTGTTGAAACAGTTTAACTACGACGAAGTGATCCGTCCGGAAACCACCATCGAGGCGCTGTCGACCCTGCGTCCGGCGTTTGATCCGGTCAGCGGTACGGTCACTGCCGGTACCTCTTCCGCGCTTTCCGACGGTGCCGCTGCTATGTTGGTAATGAGTGAGAGCCGTGCCCGTGAGCTGGGTCTGACGCCGCGAGCGCGCATTCGCTCAATGGCGGTGGTCGGTTGCGATCCGTCAATCATGGGTTACGGCCCGGTTCCAGCCTCAAAGTTGGCGCTGAAAAAAGCTGGGCTTTCCGTCAGTGACATCGGTTTGTTTGAAATGAACGAAGCCTTTGCCGCACAGATCCTGCCGTGCATTAAAGATCTGGGCTTGATGGAGCAGATAGACGAGAAGATCAACCTCAACGGCGGCGCGATCGCCCTGGGTCACCCGCTGGGATGTTCCGGTGCGCGTATCAGCACTACCCTGCTGAACCTGATGGAGCGCAAAGACGTGCAGTTTGGTCTGGCGACGATGTGTATTGGGTTGGGTCAGGGTATCGCCACGGTATTTGAGAGAGTGTAATCACAGAGTGCCGCATCTTGTAGGCCGGGCAAGCGAAGCGCCCCCGGCAACGATGCCGGATGGCGACGTAAAAACGTCTTATCCGGCCTACAACGAGAACACCACTGTATAACAGTTTAGTTGCCGTTCTTCCCGCCTGTCAGGGGCGGGTTTTTTATTTTTAAATAAAAGCGAACGCATCACCAAACAGGCGATCTTCACGTGCCTGACGCTCATTACAGAACAGATCGCGCGCGATTTTTGCCATCTCAAAACGCCCGGCAATGTAGATATCATGCTCAGCCAGCGTGCCGTGATCCTGCAATACTGCCGTTAGTACGGTACCCGTACGACCACGCCAGCCTGCTTCAGGTTGTTCAACCACGGGCTCAACGCGCAGGTTCGGGTGATTAACAGACAACGCTTCCAGTTCACCGAGATCGTATAGATGCTTCTCTTCACGCCCGCCCCAGTAAATCGTCACATCACGGTTTGGATTGCGCGCCAGCGCGGTCAGTAAAATCGAGCGTGCATAAGAGAAGCCGGTGCCGCCAGCAATCAGGATCAGCGGACGGTCTTCATCGTCACGCAGCCAGGCTTCGCCGTGCGGGATATCCACGTTGATTTCCCGATCCTGGAGAATGCGATCCATGACGGCCATGGCATACAGGTTAAGCTCAGAGGCACCCACGTGCAGCTCAATGAACCCGTGCTCATCCGGCGTTGAGGCCATGGAGAACGGACGCTTATCCCGTTCGTCCATCACGACCATTAAATACTGACCAGCACGAAAGGAAAACGCCGCGTCTGGCACTAAACGGACGCGATATACGGTGTCAGTGATAGCTTCTACCGAGGTCACTTTACAGCTTAAGGTTGTCATGCGCTCTCTCTGTCGGATCAATAGGCAAAACGATCGCGCCTCAGGCGCTTTTGCCGTCATTAAAGATGGCCAGTTCATCCCAAATTGCGTCAATGCGCGCAGTCACTTCGGGATCTTTTTTAATCGGACGTCCCCATTCACGTTGGGTCTCGCCCGGCCATTTATTGGTGGCATCCAGGCCCATTTTTGAACCAAGACCGGAGACCGGCGAGGCAAAATCCAGGTAGTCAATGGGGGTATTCTCTACCAGCACCGTATCCCGGGCCGGGTCCATACGGGTGGTAATCGCCCAAATCACATCATTCCAGTCACGTGCGTTGACATCATCATCGCAGACAATAACAAATTTGGTGTACATAAATTGACGTAAAAACGACCAAACGCCCATCATGACGCGTTTGGCATGACCGGCGTACTGTTTTTTGATCGTGACAACCGCCAGTCGATACGAACAGCCTTCCGGCGGCAGGTAAAAATCGACGATTTCCGGGAACTGCTTTTGCAGAATCGGCACGAACACTTCGTTCAGCGCCACACCCAGCACGGCAGGTTCATCGGGTGGACGCCCGGTGTAGGTGGAGTGATAAATAGCATCTTCACGCTGGGTAACGTGCGTGACGGTGAAGACCGGGAAGCTATCCACCTCATTGTAGTAACCCGTATGGTCGCCGTACGGACCTTCCGGCGCTAACTCCCCCGGCTCGATGTAGCCTTCCAGCACGATCTCCGCGCTGGCTGGGACTTCGAGATCGTTTGAAATACATTTGACCACTTCGGTCTTGGTACCGCGCAACAGTCCGGCAAACGCGTATTCCGATAACGTGTCAGGTACCGGCGTTACCGCGCCCAAAATCGTTGCCGGATCGGCCCCCAGCGCTACCGCAACTGGAAAACGCTCACCAGGATGGGCTGCACACCACTCCTGATAATCAAGCGCGCCACCACGATGGGAAAGCCAGCGCATAATAAGCTTGTTTTTGCCGATCAGCTGCTGACGGTAGATGCCAAGATTCTGCCGTTCTTTATGCGGGCCACGCGTCACGGTGAGCCCCCAGGTGATCAGCGGGGCGGCATCTTCCGGCCAGCAGGTCATGATGGGAATACGGTTGAGATCGACGTCATCGCCTGACGCGATTTTTTGCTGACAAGGTGCACCGCGCAGCCGTTTGGTCGGCATATTCAAAACCTGCTTGAACTGCGGCAGCTTATCAAACAGATCGCGGAACCCTTTTGGCGGCTCCGGCTCTTTCAAAAACGCCAACAGCTTACCCACTTCCCGCAGCGCAGAGACATCTTCTTGTCCCATGCCCATGGCAACACGCTTTGGCGTGCCAAACAGGTTGCACAGCACCGGCATCGAATAGCCTTTAGGGTTCTCAAACAACAACGCGGGCCCGCCCGCACGCAGCGTGCGATCGGCAATTTCAGTGATTTCCAGATGAGGATCCACTGGCAGCGTAATGCGTTTGAGCTCACCCTGCTGTTCAAGCAGCGTCAGGAAGTCGCGTAAATCGTTATATTTCATGGCGTCCATTGTGGCCTCTTCGTAAGCGCCTCATTATACGGCGTTCATCATTGCGATGCTGTATTTTTGTTAAATTAGCGTGAACTCTGGCGGTACATGCAAGCGCAGGGATTATATACCCAATGCGTTTCGGGTTGCGTTGAGGCGGGTATAATTAACTTAGCGCATGGCTTTTGTTATGCTTACCCTCAGAACAAGCGGATAAGAGTTATTATGCAAGCCTGGTATTTACTGTACTGCAAACGCGGGCAACTTCAGCGTGCCCAGGAACACCTGGAAAGACAGGCAGTGAGCTGCCTGACACCCATGATCACCCTGGAAAAAATAGTGCGTGGAAAACGTACTACAGTCAGTGAGCCACTTTTCCCTAACTACATGTTTGTCGAATTCGACCCGGAAGTGATCCACACCACCACCATCAATGCCACGCGTGGCGTCAGCCATTTCGTCCGCTTTGGTGCGACACCGGCAACGGTTCCGTCCTCCGTTATTCACCAGCTTTCCATCTACAAACCAGAGGGGATTATTGACCCTGAAACCCCGCATCCAGGAGATAGCGTGATTATCACCGAGGGTGCATTTGAAGGGCTGAAGGCAATTTTCACCGAACCTGATGGCGAGGCACGCTCCATGCTGCTGCTCAACCTGCTGAATAAAGAGGTTAAGCAGAGCGTGAAAAACACCGGTTTTCGCAAAATCTAAATCGGCTTCAGAAGGTGACTTCGAAGAGTGTCCTGACATTGGCGTCGATAGCGGTTGCCAGGCGCTGAGGATCGTCCCCACGCCAGTGCGCAATACGCTCAAGAATGTGCGGCAGGTGCGCAGGTTCATTACGACGTGAAGCCGGTTTCGGTGTTAAATCGCGGGGGAGTAAATAAGGAGCATCGGTTTCGATCAGGAGCCTTTCCACCGGGATAGACGGCAACAGTTCCCGCAGTTCCATGCCCCGACGCTCA
Source organism: Citrobacter sp. C348 (assembly GCF_047467975.1). Lineage (NCBI taxonomy): Bacteria > Pseudomonadati > Pseudomonadota > Gammaproteobacteria > Enterobacterales > Enterobacteriaceae > Citrobacter > Citrobacter sp. C348. Next base: position 11,101 of record NZ_JASJUJ010000016.1, read on the forward strand.
TCGCAGACCCATCCGGTGATGCCTATATACAGCCCCCTGTCTACGCAGTCCTGCATCTCCTGGCGTGAGCCGGTAAAGCAGTGCAACACAGCGCCTGGTAGGCTGTCCAGCCAGGGTTCGAGCAGCGTCAGGAAACGATCATGTGCATCGCGGCAATGCATGAAAACCGGCATCTGCAGCTCGGCGGCGATGCGCAGTTGCGCCTCAAACGCTCGCTCCTGCTCCTGTGGCGTGGAGAAATTGCGATTGAAATCCAGGCCACATTCACCAATGGCGACCACCTCTGACTGGTTTGCCAGCGCCACAATCGCCTCTTCCGTTGAGGATTGCCATTGACTACTGTCATGCGGATGAACACCCGCGGTGGACCAGCAATGTGGATAATGCTGTGCCAGTTTTAACGCCTGCTGGCTTTCGTGCAGGTTAGTTCCGGTCAAAAGCATGCCATTTACGCCGGCAGCAAAGGCACGCGCGACAACCTCATCCCTGTCTTTTGCAAATTGCGTACTGGTTAGATTAACGCCAATATCAAACATGCTTCCTCCCATATGACAACCGCCCTTACGGGCGGTTGAATTTATTCTTCGGTTTTATCGGCAGCTTCAGCTTTCTCGTTCTCCGCCTCGTTATCTTCGTCTCGCGTACGTCGCTTACCGACATAGAAACGGGAGAAGAAAACGCCGACTTCAAACAGGCAGTACATCGGTATGGCCAACAGCGTTTGCGAGAAGACATCCGGCGGCGTCAGTAACATCCCCACGACAAAGGCGCCGACGACAACATAAGGACGTTTGTTACGTAATTCGTCAGGCGTCGTAATGCCCATCCAGCACAGCAGCACAATGGCAACGGGAACCTCGAAAGAGACACCAAAGGCCATGAAGAGTGCCATGACGAAGCTGAGATAGCTGGCAATATCCGTCGACACCTGCACGCCCTGCGGAGCCGTATTGGCAAGGAAACCAAACGCCAGCGGGAAGACGACAAAGTAGGCGAATGCCATGCCGATATAGAACAGCAGCGAACTTGAAACCAGTAGCGGCACAACCAGGCGGCGTTCATGCTTATATAAGGCCGGTGCAATAAATGCCCATACCTGGTACAGGATCACTGGCGCTGACAGGATCAGCGACACCATAAAGGTGAGCTTTATCGGGGTAAAGAACGGCGAGGCCACATCTGTGGCAATCATCGTCGCACCCTGCGGCATTTGCTTGATCAGCGGTGCCGCAACCATATGGTAAATGTCGTTGGCAAAATAAACCAACGCCAGAAAGATCACCAGAACCGCAATAATGCAGTTCAGGAGTCGCTTACGCAGCTCAATCAGATGCGTGATGAGCGGTTGAGTATCTTCTACAGCCATGTTTACGGTTTATCACTCGACGAAGGGGAGGATTCGACAACAGGCGCGGCGGATTTCTTTTCTGCGTCCATCAACGTTACGGAAGCGGCTTCCGTCAGTTCCGGCGTATTAGCACCCGTGGATTGCGGTTTTTGCTCTGGCGAGCTGGCCTGCGCTTCAGCGGTCGCCGGGGTAACCCCCTCATGCTGCGCTTCGCTCCCTTTCACTACCGGATTATGGATAGTGTGGGCTTCATCGCTGGCTTTCTCAGGGTCGTTAGCGCTGTAAGAACGCTTCATCGACTCCGCAGCTTCACGCAATTCATCCATCGAAGCTTTCAGCTCCGGCGTCAGATTTGTCAGGCTCGCTTTCTCAACTTTCTTCAGGCTGTCCTGAAACTCCTGAAGCTTAAGCTCCTGGGTCAGTTCATTCTGAACCGTCGTTGCAAGAGAGCGCAATGCACGAACCCAACCCGCGACCGTTTTTACCGCCACCGGCAGTCGTTGTGGCCCCAGAACAATGAGGCCAATCACGAACACCAATAGCAGTTCGCTAAAACCGATATCAAACACGGATTATACCTGCTCTTTATCGTGGCTTTTGGCGTCTTCTTTTTTCACTTCGCCCTGCTTATCGGTGATAGATTTAGCAGTAAAATCAGCATCCTGGCTGGTTTTATCTTGCTTAGGTTCATCATCACCCATCGCCTTTTTGAAGCCTTTGATTGACGCGCCAAGGTCGGAACCGATGGAGCCGAGTTTCTTGGTGCCGAATAGCAGTACAACGATGACGGCAATGATCAACAACTGCCAGATACTGATACCACCCATACATGTTCCTCTGTTATAGATGATGAATTAATAAGACCGTAGTATACGTTACACGACCTGCCTTGAGCGATGAAAAATTCAGCGCATTTTGCGCCAGCCTATCAGCCAGGCTATGACGCCACCCGCCATTAGCCAGCCAGGCATCAAACCCCACTCAGGACGGCTTACCAGCAGGAATGTCCCACTTAGCAGCAGCGTTGCGCCAATACCCAATAAATAACGGGATTGTCCCTGACGAACATGATTCGCCTGAAGCTCGCGCGCAATCTTATCAACACTGTGTTGTAAATATTTGCCCTGGCGCAAACTGTCATACACAAGTTCAGGTATTTCTGGCATTTTTTCGACCCAGAACGGTGCTTTTTCTTTAAAAGCCCTGACAAGCGCAGGAATACCGACCTGATCTTTAATCCACGACTCCAGAAATGGCTTGGCTGTTTTCCATAAATCTAACTGCGGATACAGCTGTCGACCAACGCCCTCAACATACAACAATGTCTTCTGTAACAGCACCAGTTGCGGCTGGACTTCCATATTAAACCGACGTGCGGTGTTAAACAGGTTCAACAGCACGTGACCAAATGAAATTTCCGACAGCGGTTTTTCAAATATCGGTTCACACACGGTACGAATAGCAAATTCAAATTCTTCGACGTTGGTGTCCGGCGGAACCCAGCCAGAATCTACGTGCAACTCGGCAACCTTGCGGTAGTCGCGGTTAAAGAACGCGATAAAGTTTTCCGCCAGGTAGCGCTTATCTTCTTTATTCAACGAACCGACAATCCCGCAGTCAATGCCAATATATTTCGGGTTCTCAGGGTGTTCATAGCTAACAAAAATATTCCCAGGGTGCATATCCGCATGGAAAAAGCTGTCGCGGAATACCTGAGTAAAGAAGACCTGAACGCCACGCTCAGCCAATAGTTGCATATTGGTGCCGTTCTTCTCAAGCGCGGCAACATCTGAAACAGGGATACCGTAAATACGCTCCATCACCATCATGTTCTGACTGCAATAGTCAGAATACACTTCCGGGATGTACAGCATCGGGCTGTCTTCAAAATTACGCCGCAGCTGAATCGCGTTCGCCGACTCGCGCAGCAGATTCAGCTCATCGATCAGCGTTTTTTCATATTCACGCACCACTTCCGTTGGCCGCAGGCGGCGACCATCCGGCAGCAAGCGAGGCACCCAGCGAGCAAGGCGATAGATCAGTTTTAAATCGGCTCTGATGACCGGCAGAATATCCGGGCGAATGACCTTGATCACGACCTCTTTGCCGTTCGATTTCAGTCGCGCAGTGTGTACCTGTGCAATAGACGCAGATGCCAGTGGAGTGATGTCAAAATCATCAAACCATTCTTCAACAGGGAGTCCGCCCATTGCTTCTTCGATTTGTTGTTTTGCACGTTGCCCATCGAATGGGGCCACCCGGTCCTGCAGCAGTGCAAGCTGATCGGCGATTTGCGGAGGAAAAAGGTCGCGGCGGGTGGAAAGCATTTGACCAAACTTGATCCACACCGGTCCCAGCTCCTGCAAAGCCAGTCTCAGCCTTTCACCCAGCGGTTTATCTTTATGCCGGTTTGGCATCCAGAACAACGTGTAGCGCCACAACCTAAGCGGCAGCGTAATACGCATTTTGGGGATGAGTTCATCAAGACCGTAGCTTAAGAAAGTGCGAATGATGAAATAAAGGCGCCGTACTTCACCTGGCGTCATTTGGCCTCCAGTTTTTCCAGCCGTTTGGCCAGAGAGTCGACCGCACGCTCAACGGCAGCGGTTTCTTCGGCAAACCATGCAACTTCCAGCGGGCCCGGGGCCATGCGCCACTCTTCGGTGATCGCTTCGGCAACATAACGCTGCTGACGTTGAACGGTACGGCATAAAAACGTAGCCCCACCGCGCAGGGTCTTGCTGATCCCTTCTGCAACAATATCGCCAGTATAAGGGGCAAGCAGTTCTGCGGGGTCGAACTCCGCCAGATCGGCCAGCGCGACAACGTTTTGCACTACCTGAATATCGCCCTGCACTTCCAGTTCACCGCTGCGAATAAGCGTCGTGAGCTGCTGGCGGTCGCGCAATTTCGGTAACACGCTGGCATGAGTGATCACGGTGCAATCAGCGTCGCCTTCCCATGCCCCCAGGACGTCAACCTGGCGCTCGCTAAACACCAGGACTAGCGGTGTCGAAAATCCTTTGAGATCCACACGCAGCACCTTGCCCTGCAAACGCGTTCTGGCTGATTTCAGTGCCGGTGAACGATACAGAAAGGTGTTGAGCAGATTTTCAACGCCTGCGGTCACTAAGGGTTTAAAAGGCATCCCCGATCTCCTGTCAGAACTTATAACCACGATGCAGCGCAACAACACCTGCCGTCAGGTTGTAGTAATCAACGCTTTCAAACCCGGCATCTTGCATCATTGCTTTTAACGTGTCCTGATCGGGATGCATACGGATGGACTCCGCCAGATAGCGGTAACTATCGGCATCGCTTGCCACCATTGAACCGATACGCGGCAGAATATGGAAAGAGTATGCGTCATACGCTTTGCTCAGCGGCTCGATAATCGGCTTGGAAAATTCCAACACCAGTAAACGTCCACCAGGCTTCAGCACGCGATACATAGAACGCAGTGCTTTGTCTTTATCCGTGACGTTACGCAGGCCGAACGAAATGGTAATGCAGTCAAAGGTGTTGTCCGGGAACGGCAATGCTTCCGCGTTCGCCTGGACATACTCGACGTTGCCAATCACGCCAATGTTGCGCAGCTTTTCGCGACCCATTTTGAGCATTGAGTCATTGATATCCGCCAGAACCACTTTCCCGGTTTCACCGACCATGCGAGAAAATTTCGCCGTCAGATCGCCCGTACCACCGGCTAAATCCAGGACAGTCTGCCCACGGCGCACGCCACTACAATCAATGGTGAAGCGCTTCCACAAACGATGAATGCCAAATGACATTAAGTCATTCATAACGTCATATTTAGACGCCACAGAATGAAAAACGTGGGCCACCATGTCAGCTTTCTGCTCTTTAGCGACGGTCTGAAAGCCAAAGTGCGTCGTTTCTTGTGAATTATCCACCATCTCAGTGCCTGCTCATCCAAAAAATGTTCGAGAAGTGTAACAGATTGGGCCAATTTGCCCTACCCTTCTACCGGGTTCCACTACCCCAAACGGGCTAGTTTGATTGCTGATTTACCGCCTCTCCATCGGGGTAAGTCTCGTCTTGTTGCGCCTCGGGGACCGAACGTAAACGAAACTCTTCATCCTGGCTCGTGGCTTGTTCAGCCAGTTCAGGATTAATCTCGCGCTTAATTTCTACACCCAATCCACGAAACGCTTCTGCCTGAGCCAGAACGTTTCCACGCCCTGAAGACAATTTTTTCATCGCCTGCCGATAGTTATCTTGCGCCTTGTCCAGGCTCTGGCCAATCGCCGACATATCATCGACAAACAGTCGCATTTTGTCATAAAGCTTGCTGGCCCGGTCCGCGATCTGCTGCGCATTACGACTTTGATGCTCATACCGCCACAGATTAGCAATGGTGCGCAATGCCACCAACAACGTGGTCGGGCTTACCAGCATAATATTATTTCTGAGTGCCTCTGTAATCAGTTCGGGCTGCCTGTCCAGCGCCAGCAGAAAAGCGGGCTCAACCGGGATAAACATCAGCACATAATCAAGCGTACGTAATCCCGGCAACTGCTGGTAGTCTTTGCGGCCCAGCAGACGAATATGGTTACGCACGGAGGCGATATGTTCCTGTAACGCACTTTCGCGGGTGTAGTCATCCTCTGCATTAAAGTAGCGTTCATAGGCCACCAGCGTCATTTTCGCATCGATCACCACGTCTTTGCCCTGCGGCAATCGGACAATAACATCCGGCTGCATCCGCGAGCGCGCATCATTTTCTATGCTGACCTGGGTTTCATATTCATAGCCTTCACGCAGACCGGAAGCCTCCAGGACTCGCGTGAGTACGACTTCTCCCCAGTTGCCCTGGGTTTTGTTATCGCCTTTCAGCGCCCGTGTCAGGTTAACCGCTTCTTGCGCCATCTGCGCGTTCAGTTGCTGAAGGTTACGAATTTCGTGCGCCAGGGTATGACGCTCTTGCGCCTCTTTGCCAAAGCTATCCTGCACCTGGCGGCGAAAACCGTCCAGCTGTTCACGTAATGGTGTAAGCAAGCTATTCAGGCTTTGGCGATTTTGCTCATCAACGCGACGATTGCTGTGTTCAAAAATACGGTTTGCCAGGTTTTCGAACTGTTCGCTCAGACGCTGTTCGCTGTTGATCATCTGGCGGATTTTATCTTCCGCATGCTGTTGCGTCGCGTCGAGTCGCGTGGTGACTTCCCGGAGATCGGCTTCCAGAGAGGTGTTAATACTCTGCAGGCTGCGAAGTTCGTTGTTGAGTAGCTCGCACTCGTCGCGCCAGTGGGCTTCCTGCGCCAGCTGTTGACGTGCGGCGCTTAGCGCAATATCCAGTTCACGCCGTTCTTCGATAAGATCCGCGCGGATTTGGTCAGCACGCGCTTTGGTCGCCAGCCAGCCCACAAGCAGCCCTGCAGCTAACGCTACGACGGCACTTATCATTATCGAAATATCCACTACGCCCCCCTTACAGCAACGACTTACCCGCACAAAATAGAATTGTGCTGTATAAACGTCCAGTTTAAAAGGAATTTCCTGCGAGGTACTGCGCAAAATAAAAAGGCCGAACATGTCGGCCTTTTCAGAAAGGAGAGAAAATTACAGCAGGCGACGTGCAGCCTCTACCACGATTTTCACCGCGTGGCTTTCCGTTTGCTTCATGGTTTCAGCATTCGGGATCTCTTGCTGAGTACGGTTAACGATAACACCCGCAACCATACCGGCACGCAGACCCTGGCTTGCGCACATGGTCAGCAGCGTTGCAGATTCCATTTCGTAGTTCATGACGCCCATGGACTGCCACTCTTCCATCGAGCCTTTGAAACGGCTCACCACGCGACCGGAGAAGGTGTCATAACGCTCCTGGCCTGGGTAGAAAGTATCAGAAGACGCGGTCACGCCGACGTGGGTAGTCGCGCCAATAGATTTCGCGGCTTCCACCAGCGCGGTGGTGCATTCGAAATCGGCAACCGCCGGGAATTCCATCGGAGCAAAGTGCAGGCTCGCCCCATCCAGACGGACAGATGCGGTGGTAACCAGCACGTCGCCCACGTTGATATGCGGCTGAATAGCGCCGGTCGTACCGATACGCAGGAAGGTACGAATGCCCAGTTGCGCCAGCTCTTCTACCGCGATAGAGGTCGACGGACCGCCGATACCGGTAGAGCAGACAATCACGGCTTTACCGTCCAGTTCCGCACGCCAGGTAGTGAACTCGCGATGAGATGCCAGCTTAACCGGCTTGTCCATCAGCGCGGCGATCTTTTCCACACGCTCCGGGTCGCCAGGGACGATAGCAAGCGTAGCCCCTTGTAAATCGTTCTTGGTGAGGCCGAGATGAAAAACATCAGACTTAGACATAAAAACTCCTCTGTGAATCGGTTTTGTCAGAAGAAGCAAAAACACACTTTACCGAAGGCATAAACATATTTTCGTGACAGCCATCACTTTGATGTAAATCAATTGCATTTCATTACCGTCAAATAGTGATGAACATCACATTAACTGTTCGATGCAGGCAAGCCTTGCACAAAAGATAGACCGTTTAAGGCAATGTGGTTCGTTGCACGCGTCTATAGTTAATGATGCGCTATTTGGCTAAATACTTAAGGGTACGGAGAATACCATGGCAACAACACGACAATCTGGCTTTGCACCTGCAGTATCCCCACCCGCAGCAACAGCGGTTCACACCCCGGATAACGAAATCATCGCGGGAATAACGTCGATTCCGTCTCAAGGCGATGATATGCCAGCGTATCATGCACGCCCGAAGCACAGCGAGGGTCCACTACCGGTTGTTATCGTCGTGCAGGAAATTTTTGGCGTTCATGAACACATCCGTGATATTTGTCGCCGCCTGGCGCTGGAAGGGTATCTGGCTGTCGCTCCGGAGCTTTACTTTCGCGAGGGCGATCCGAATGATTTTGCCGATATTTCAACGCTGTTAAGCGGCCTGGTGGCCAAGGTCCCGGACTCTCAGGTACTGGCCGATCTGGACCACGTCGCCAGTTGGGCCTCACGCAACGGTGGTGACGCACACCGACTGATGATCACTGGTTTTTGCTGGGGTGGACGCATCACCTGGCTGTATGCCGCACACAACCCGCAGTTAAAAGCGGCGGTGGCATGGTATGGCAAACTGGTCGGCGACAAAACGCTGAACTCGCCCAGGTATCCCGTGGATATCGCAACCGACTTGAACGCCCCCGTGTTGGGGCTTTATGGCGCGCAGGACACCAGTATTTCGCAGGAAAGCGTGGAAACCATGCGTCAGGCATTGCGCGCGGCGAATGCCAAAGCAGAAATCGTGGTGTATCCCGATGCCGGGCATGCTTTTAACGCGGATTATCGCCCGAGCTATCACGAAGAGTCCGCCAATGACGGCTGGCAAAGAATGCTGGCGTGGTTTGCGCAATATGGTGGGAAGAAATAAATGTTAATCGCCCGGTGGCGGCTACGCCTTACCGGGCTTACAACGACTTGCACGTTCCTGTTGGCCGGGTAAGCGTTAGCGCCCCCGGCGATCGGGCACCTAATTAAGCCTGACGCAGGTTCTGCGCCGCTTTCACCATGTTCGCCAGCGCCGCGCGGGTTTCCGGCCAGCCACGCGTCTTCAGACCACAGTCCGGGTTCACCCACAGACGCTCAGCCGGGATACGCTGTTCCGCTTTCTTCAGCAGGGCTTCAATCCATTCCACGCTTGGCACATTTGGCGAGTGAATGTCGTACACGCCCGGCCCGATTTCGTTCGGGTAGTCGAACTCTTCGAACGACTCCAGTAGCTCCATGTCGGAACGCGAGGTTTCAATGGTGATCACGTCAGCATCAAGCGCCGCGATGGAATCCATGATGTCGTTGAACTCGCAGTAACACATGTGGGTATGGATCTGCGTTTCGTCCTTCGCCACCGCGGCGTTGATACGGAAGGCCTCGACACCCCATTCCAGATACGCCGCCCAGTCGCTACGACGCAGCGGCAGACCTTCACGCAGCGCCGGTTCATCAATCTGGATGATGCCAATACCGGCGGCTTCCAGATCGGCGACTTCGTCACGCAGTGCCAGCGCAATCTGCTTAGCGATGGTTTCGCGGGTCACATCTTCGCGCGGGAATGACCAGCAAAGAATGGTCACCGGGCCTGTCAGCATGCCTTTGACCGGTTTGTCAGTCAGCGACTGGGCGTATTTTGCCCACTCAACGGTAATCGCTTCCGGACGACTCACGTCACCAATCACTACCGGCGGCTTCACGCAGCGGGAGCCGTAGCTCTGTACCCAACCATTCTGAGTAAAGACAAAACCGTCCAGATGCTCGCCAAAGTATTCAACCATGTCGTTACGCTCGGCTTCGCCGTGTACCAGCACGTCCAGGCCTAAACGTTCCTGCTCAGCGATCGCCTGTTTGATGTGCTCGGCGATACCGGTGCGATAGTTGCCCGCATCCAGGTTACCCTTTTTAAAATCCAGACGCAGGCCGCGGATTTCCGTAGTTTGCGGGAAGGAACCGATAGTGGTGGTCGGCCACGCTGGCAGGTTAAAGCGCGCACGCTGGGCTTCGGCACGTACCGGGTAAGCGTGAGTACGCTGGCTGTCCTGCGCGGTGATAGCCGCCAGACGTTTTTCCACTGCCGCATTGTGGACGCGGGTTGACTGACGACGCGCCTGAATTGGCGCACTCCACTCGGCGATCGTGGCAGTATCACCGCTGTTCAGCGCATCACGCAGCAGCGCCAGTTCACCGCACTTTTGCAGGGCGAAGGCAAACCAGCTTTTTACTTCCGCATCGAGGCGGGTTTCGACGCTGAGATCAATTGGGCTGTGCAGCAGGGAGCAGGAGGAGGCGACCCACAGCTCACGTTTCCCGACAATGTCTTTAATCTGTGCATATTTCTCGGTCAGATCGGCACGCCAGACGTTACGCCCGTTAATCAGTCCCGCTGAGAGTAACCAGTCGGCAGGCAGGCGATTGTGCAGTTCTGCCACGTCATCTTTACCGTGTACGAAGTCAACGTGCAGCCCCTGTACCGGCAGCGCGGTGATGGTATCCAGATTCGGCGTCACGCCTTCAAAGTAGGTGGTCAGCAGCAGTTTAACCTGCCCGGTTAACGCGTCATACGCCGGTTTAAAGGCGTTCAGCCAAACCTGGGGCAACTCCAGCACCAGCGCAGGTTCGTCAATCTGCACCCACTCGATACCGCGTTTCGCCAACTCAGCCAGCACCTGCTGGTAAACCGGCAAGATATCGTTTAGCAGGCTCAGGCGATCAAACTGTTCACCTTTCACTTTACCCAGCCACAGGTAGGTGACCGGCCCCAGCAGGACGGGCTTCACGTTGTGGCCCAGCGCCAGCGCTTCGTCAACTTCGTCCAGCAGTTGGGTCCAGGTCAGTTTGAACTGCTGACCTTTGGTAAATTCAGGCACCATGTAGTGATAGTTGGTATTAAACCATTTGGTCATTTCTGCCGCCGCCGCCGGTTCACCGGTCGGTGCGCGACCACGGCCAATGCGGAATAAGGTGTCGATGTCGACAGAGCCATCTTTGTTCTGATGACGGGCCGGAACGTTACCCAGCAGCAAACTGGTGGTCAGCACATGATCGTACCAGGCGAAATCGCCCACTGGCAGCAGGTCAACGCCAGCTTGCTTTTGTTGATCCCAGTGACGAGCGCGCAGTTCACGACCCGTTGCCAGCAATTCTTCACGAGAGGCGTTACCCGCCCAGTAGCTTTCTTGCGCTTTTTTCAACTCGCGACGCAGGCCAACGCGAGGAAAACCGAGGGTGTGATTCAATATTGTCATTTTTCTTCCTCTAATTATATGTAAATCCTATGGATTTTGAATTTAGGGAAGGCGGCAAGTTTGCTCATCCCCAGGAGCTTACTGAAGTAAGTGACTGGGGTGGGGAAACGAAGCCAACGCACCATAAATTTAAAAGACGAAGGATTTTAGCCGTCCAGATGTTTACACATCCATAATTGGCGGTTACTGTATATTCCTCAAGCGCAATTTATTCATGCCGAAGTGAAGGACTTTCATGATCGAGATTAAGCATCTGAAAACGCTACAGGCGTTGCGGAACAGTGGGTCGCTGGCAGGAGCCGCAGCGACGTTGCATCAGACCCAATCCGCCCTGTCTCACCAGTTCAGCGATCTGGAACAACGCCTCGGCTTTCGGCTATTTGTGCGTAAAAGCCAGCCGCTACGTTTTACGCCACAGGGTGAAATTTTGTTGCAGTTGGCCAATCAGGTGTTGCCACAAATCGGTCGCGCGCTTCAGGCATGCAACGAACCGCAGCAAACCCGGCTGCGCATCGCCATTGAATGTCACAGCTGTATTCAGTGGCTGACCCCCGCGCTGGAGAATTTCCGTGCTAACTGGCCACAGGTAGAGATGGACTTTAAATCCGGTGTGACTTTCGATCCGCAACCAGCCCTGCAGCAGGATGAGCTGGACCTGGTGATGACATCCGACATTCTGCCGCGCAGCGGCCTGCACTATTCACCGATGTTTGATTTTGAAGTCCGTCTGATACTGGCGCCCGATCACCCACTGGCCAGCAAAACGCAGGTAACGCCGGAAGATTTAGCCAGCGAAACCCTGTTGATTTATCCTGTACAGCGCAGCCGACTGGATGTCTGGCGGCATTTCCTGCAGCCTGCTGGCGTTAGCCCGTCGCTGAAGAGCGTGGATAACACCCTGCTGCTGATCCAGATGGTCGCCGCCAGAATGGGTATTGCAGCGCTGCCGCACTGGGTAGTGGAGAGTTTTGAACGCCAGGGCCTGGTGGTGACCAAAACCCTGGGTGATGGATTGTGGAGCCGACTGTACGCCGCTGTGCGCGATGGCGAGCAGCGTCAGCCGGTCACGGAAGCATTTATTCGCTCAGCGCGGAATCACGCCTGCGATCACCTGCCGTTTGTGCGGAGTGCGGAGCGACCCACTTTCGATGCACCCACAGTGAGGCCACTATAACAGCCGCACCAATGATGAAGCTTGGCCAGTGAGGCTGCTGGTGCCAGATGGCCAGATTAACCAACAGCCCCGCAGGCACATGCATATTGTTCATGATACCCAGTGTGCCTGCATCTACCTGCGTCGCGCCGTAGTTCCACATAAAGTAACCGATGCCCGATGCTGCCACGCCAAGGAACACCAGAATCCCCCACTGCAGCGAAGTTTCAGGCATTTTTTGCGCATTCCCCAACAGCGACCAGGCGACGACCGCCACCAGTAATGCCCCCATATAAAACCAGGCAAAGGCGTTGTGCTGCGGCATGGGGCGGGTTTCCATCAGACGCTTATAGCCCACCATGCCGATGGCAAAGCTGATGTTGGAAAGCTGTACCAGCAGCAGGCCGGTCCAAAAATGGCTGGTCACCTGATCGTAACGAATGATCCCGGCACCAATCACCGCCAGCAGCGCGCTAAACGCATAGCTCCAGCGTAAACGCCGTCGGCTCATCAGGTCATAAATCAGTGTGATATAGAGCGGTGTCAGGACGGTAAATAACAGCAACTCGGAAACCGTCAGGTACAGATAAGCACGGAAACTGAGCATATACATGATGCCAAGCTGCATGGCACCCACCAGCATGTACAGACCAATCGTTTTTACACTGTGTCCGCGGGTACGCAGAAATGGCAGGAACACCAGCGCTGCCAGTCCGACCCGCACCAGCACGGCAAAATAGCTATCGACATGGCCGGCAAGGTACTCGCCAAACAGGCTAAAGGAAAAGGCCCACAGAATAGTGGTAATGATGAGTAGCGCCACAATAGATGTCTCTGAACAAAAGATACACCCATTGTAGCGAAGTTCACGGTTGACAACTGACTAACTAATGAGCGGTTCCGTTACTGTAAAAACAGTTCTCGTAGATAATGCGGCACGGCATCGTCGGCATTAAGCCCGATCACGTCCAGCTCCGGGTGCAGATCCTTCAGGCGCTGATGTGCATTACCCATAATGCAGCCTTTTCCCGCCATCGATAGCATTTCGGCGTCATTCATGCCGTCACCAAAGGCGATACAGTCTTTCAGGCTGAAGCCCATCGCTTTTGCCACCGCTTCCAGCGCATGGCCTTTTGATACGCCACCCGCCATCACTTCCAGACAGGTCAGCGTGGAGAAACTGACGTTCACACGATCACCCCAACGGGCGTTAATCGCCTGCTCCAGCGGCAGCAGGATTTCGTGAGAGTCGGTGGTGAAAAACACTTTACTGACGCCTTCCGGCTCCAGCAGCGCAGGTTCAAACAGCGAGTAGTTAAACACCGCTTCTTTAAAGAAACGCATTTCATCCGGGCGATGGCGGTTCATAAACCACTCATCGTCGCGATACACGTTGGTCACAATATCCGGGTTCGCATTCACCACGCCAAACAGGTCGCTGGCAATGTCGCGATCCAGATTATGCGAGAACACAAGATTCCCGTCAGTATCATGTACGCGCGCACCGTTGGAGGTGATCATGTAGGACTTAATGCCGAGATTGTCGCGAATTTGCCCGACATCAATATGATGACGCCCGGTCGCGAACACAAAATTCACACCACGAGCCGTCAGCAGTTTCAGCGTCTCTTTGGCATACGGGGACAGGGTATGGTCGGGGGAAAGCAGCGTACCGTCTAAATCAGATGCAACTACCTGATACATAAAAAATTAAACCTCTAAGCAAAGCGGTGTCCGCTGGATGAGTTATGCCTGTCGAAAAATTCAACAATGGCGTTGAGCGCGACTGAGCGCATTGCGTCCTTTTCAAAAAGGATCTCATGGTAGGCGCCTTTTATGACCAGCGGTTGACCTCCTTCTACAGGATGGCCCGCTGCAGCGCGGAGTTCACAAAAACGATAGTGCATGCGGTTATCCACCACACGCTCTTCTTCAGCCTGAATAAGCAACGTCGGGGTCGCATCATCTCCGGCCCCGGCCAACACCTGCTCACCCGCCAGAATGCCTTCACGCACCCAATGATAGGTCGGACCGCCTACGCGCAACTGCGGATCATCCGCATAGAAGCGCAGATTACGCCGATAGCGCTGTCGGCTATGGGTGAGCGCATTCATCCCAAACGGCAACGCCCGCCAGCGACCGGTCCCCATGGCATAGCCTTCGCGAATGCGCGGATGCCCTTCTGCCCAGTCAAGAATGTGGCGCACCATCCAGTCGGGAAAGCGCATCACGATCCCGAACATCGGGGCGCTGAGGGCAATAGCATCACACTGATTAGGGTGGCGCTGCAGGAACAGCGTGGCAATAGCGCCTCCCATGGAATGCGCCAGTATATAGCGTTTTCTCCATGGACCTGGCTGCACTTCCTGCTGCCAGAAGGCGGTCAAATCGTCGACATAGTCATTAAAGTTATCCACATGGCCACGGTGCGGATCCGAGAGCATCCGCCCGGAACGCCCCTGGCCACGATGGTCGATAATGAGGACGTCAAAACCAGAATAAAACAGGTCATACGCCAGTTCAGCGTATTTTACGTAGCTTTCTATGCGCCCGGGACAAACGACGATGACGCGATCGTTTTTTTCTGCACGAAAGCGAACAAAGCGTACGGGAACATTATCTACGCCAGTGAATTGCGCTTCCTCCCGCTGACGCCAGAAATCTGTCAGTGGCCCCATGGAAAAAGCGGCAAACGCGTTTTCTCTTGTTTCCCAGTCTTTTTGCTGCTGAAACATCGGGTATCCAGCCTCGTTGACCAAGTAAAATCGTTTTTTTTGCCGAGCCTGTTACAACGCATCGGCAGTAGCGTATTGTGGCATAAAAATAGACAAGTCGGGAGTTTCTCATGACCTTTGAATGGTGGTTCGCCTACCTGCTGACGTCCATTGTTTTGAGCTTGTCGCCAGGTTCAGGGGCGATCAACACCATGACAACCGCCATCAGCCATGGTTATCGGGGAGCAGCGGCGTCGATTGCCGGTTTGCAGACCGGGCTTGGCATTCATATCGTGCTGGTCGGTGTTGGGCTAGGAACGCTATTCTCACGGTCAGTGATCGCCTTTGAGGTACTGAAGTGGGCGGGGGCAGCCTATCTTATCTGGTTGGGCATTCAGCAATGGCGCGCGGCGGGTGCCATCGACCTGAACACCATCGCCAATACGCAATCACGCAGTCGCCTGTTCAAGCGCGCCGTCTTCGTCAACCTGACCAACCCAAAGAGCATTGTATTTCTCGCCGCCCTGTTCCCGCAGTTCATCATGCCGCAGGAGCCGCAGTTGATGCAGTACGTGGTGCTGGGCGTGACCACCATCGTGGTCGATATTATTGTGATGATCGGTTATGCGACGCTGGCCACCCGCATTGCGGGCTGGATTAAAGGGCCAAAGCAAATGAAGGCGCTGAACAAAGTGTTTGGTTCGCTGTTTATGCTGATAGGTGCCCTGCTGGCGTCAGCACGGCATGCCTGAGATCAGTGCCGGATGACGCTACCGCTTATCCGGCCTACTGGTAAGTTAACGCGAAATAATCAGATGAATGCCGAAGCCCGCGAATAACGCGCCGGCAAAGCCGTCAATCCACTTCGCCAGACGCTGATAGCCACGACGCATTTTCGGCAGTGCAAACAGGCTGGCAACCACGGTAAACCACGCCAGCGTCTCGACGATAATCAGCGCAAAAATACCCCAACGGGCAGCGGTACCGACGTTGTCGCCGACAAACAGCGAAAAGACGGAGCCAAAATAGATAATGGCTTTGGGATTCGCCAGGTTGGTCAGCAGACCTTTTAAAAAACTGCGACCGCTCTGCGCCAGCTCAACCTGCGGCGCGGGTGCCGCAACGTCCTGTTTTTTAAACGCGCCGCGCAGCATCTGATACCCCATCCAGCACAGATACAGACCACCGCCGACCATAATAATCGTGTGCAGCCAGGCCATTTTTTCGATGATCAGATGCAGACCGAGCAGCGCCACGCCCGCCCAGACCATGACGCCGCAGGTAATACCCAGCACACCCATCATCGCCTCTTTGCGCGAGCGGCTAACGGCCGTTTGCGAGACAAAGAAAAAGTCCGGGCCAGGACTCATCAGCGCTACGATGTGTACCAACGCAACGGTAAAAAATAGCGTTAACATAAAATGACTCGCGGGGAAATAGTTCAGAGAGTCACCATCCTGGCACTTTTTTGCCTGGCTGACTACTCTTCGTCGTCACCATCAACATGTGCGCGGATAAGTGCCATAAACTCTTTGCCAAAACGCTCAAGTTTACGCATTCCCACGCCGTTGACGCTCAGCATTTCGCTCGGTGACACCGGCATTTGCTCGGCCATTTCAATCAGCGTGGCGTCGTTAAAGACCACATACGGCGGGATATTCTCTTCATCGGCAATGGCTTTACGCAGCTTACGCAGTTTGGCAAACAGCTTACGATCGTAGTTACCGCCAAAGGATTTCTGCATTGCGCGTGGTTTAAGCGCCACAATACGCGGCACCGCAAGCTGTAGCGGCACAACGCCGCGCAGTACCGGACGCGCAGCTTCGGTTAACTGCAACGCGGAGTGGTGGGCAATATTCTGCGTCACCAGTCCGAGGTGAATCAGCTGGCGAATGACGCTCACCCAATGTTCGTGGCTCTGTTCACGACCAATACCGTAGACCGGCAGCTTGTCATGCGCCATCTCACGAATGCGCTGGTTATTCGCCCCGCGCAGAACCTCGACGACATAGCCCATACCAAAACGTTGGTTAACGCGGTAGATCGTCGACAGCGCTTTACGCGCATCCATTAAGCCGTCGTACTGTTTTGGCGGATCGAGACAAATATCGCAGTTGCCGCACGGCTCCTGACGCCCTTCGCCAAAATAGTTCAGCAGCACCAGACGACGACAGGTTTGCGCCTCGGCAAAGGCCCCCATCGCATTGAGCTTGTGACGCTCGATATCCAGCAGCTGTCCGGCGGGTTTCTCTTCGAGACAACGGCGGAGCCACGCCATATCGGCCGGATCGTAAAACAGCATCGCTTCTGCGGGCAGGCCATCACGCCCGGCACGCCCAGTTTCCTGATAGTAGGACTCGATATTACGCGGGATATCAAAATGCACCACGAAGCGCACGTTGGGTTTGTTAATTCCCATGCCAAACGCCACGGTCGCGACAACGATTTGCAGGTCGTCGCGCTGGAATTTCTCCTGCACGTCGGCGCGCACGTTGTTGTCCAACCCGGCATGATAGGCCCCGGCGCTGATCCCGCGGCTTTGCAGACGCGCCGCGGTGTCTTCAACCTTCGCGCGGCTGTTGCAGTAAATAATGCCGGACTTTCCGCGCTGTTCCTGCACGTAGCGCATCAGCTGATCGAGTGGCTTAAACTTTTCCATCAGCATATAGCGGATATTTGGACGGTCGAAGCTGCTGATCTGAATGAGGGGATCGTTAAGCCCGAGCAGCCGCACAATATCCAGCCGGGTGGTGTCATCGGCGGTGGCCGTGAGCGCCACAAACGGCAGCGCGGGGAAGCGTTGACGCAGCTGACCCAGCGCGGCATATTCCGGGCGGAAATCATGCCCCCACTGGGAAATACAGTGCGCTTCATCTACCGCCAGCAGTACCGGATTCCAGTGCGCCAGATTATCAAGGAAGTTATCCAGCATCAGGCGCTCGGGCGCAATATACAGCAGGCGGATTTGCCCGCTGCGACAGCCTGCCATCACCTCTTGCTGCTGTTCACGGCTCTGGGTAGAGTTCAGGCACGCCGCTGCCACACCGTTTGCCAGCAGTTGATCGACCTGGTCTTTCATCAGGGAAATCAGCGGCGAAACAACCACGGTGAGGCCGTTGAGCAATAATGCGGGAATTTGATAACAAAGGGATTTACCGCCACCGGTTGGCATAACGACCAGGCAGTCGCGGCCAGAGAGCACGGTGTCAATGATTTCTTCCTGACCAGGGCGAAACTGTTGGTAGCCAAAGGTTTCCTGCAAAACCTGTTTAGCGCCCATTTCCAGATTCAACACTTCCGCCTGCGCCACATTAACCCCGTTAACCTTAAATAAAAACAGGCGCTATTTTCAGCGCCTGAGAGAGAAACTGCAATGATTAAAATACTCTCAATGCCGATCAGAAGATATCGTTGAGCATTACGCCCACGCCAACGCGCGTCTGATTAAAGTTATAGTCAATCAGCGACTCTCCATAACCACTGTAGACCTGCGTATAAAGACGAACATGTTTGGTGATGGGGTAGCTGACACCCAGCTCAGCGCCGCCGTAGCCGGTATTCCAGTTGTACTGACCTTTCGCGCTTAACACGGCGTCACCGAGGTGGTAACCCAGTTTGAGCTGATAGTAGCCCATATATTTAGTGATATCAGGGTTATCGTCAGTGCTGCCGATGACGTACCACGGCTTCACTTCTACCAGCCAGTTACCGTTTTCTGCCATCAGGCGGGTATACAGGCGGTTCCAGCTGCGCGAGGTCGGTTCGGAACGACCGTTAGAGTCGTGGTTGTATCCCATTTCCACATCACGTAGCGTCCAGCCGGCAACGCGGTAATCGGTGGCGAAACCGAGGAATAGTTGTGGTTCGTAGTTAGTTTCGCGAAACGGTGCCGATTCTTCGCTATTAGAAAGCTGCCACCAGGATTTCTGGGTATAGGAACCACCAAGCACGGAGTTCGGGCCTAAAATCCCGCGCCACAGCGGAAACGCCAGGCTCAGCTGAAACTTCACCTCATCTTTACGCGCATTTTCAGACCAGCTATAGCTGCTGATGGCCTCTTTATTCATGTCGCTGGTATTGGTGTAGATGAGGTAGTTGGTGTCATAAGGGTAAAGCGTGAAAGGATTGTCATGCTCTTGCAGCATGTTGGCAATAATACTGCCGCGCACAGCGGGTGCATCATGAATCTCTTTCACTGTCGCTTCCTGCGCATACACGGTCAACGGCAGCATAACTGCTGGTAGTAACCATCCCAGAATCGCCCGCATCGGTCATGTTCTCCTGAACAAAATATTGATGAATTGTAAGATTTTATTGATAGCATTTTACATACTTAGTGCGTCCCTCGTTAGTTATCCCGTCTTAAAGTAGAAAACAACAATTAAGAAGCATAATATCAACACTTCATTAACCATTGAGAGTTAGGGATTGTATGTCTGCCGTACTGACTGCTGAGCAAGCGTTGAAATTAGTGGGTGAAATGTTTGTCTACCATATGCCGTTTAACCGGGCGCTGGGGCTGGAGCTGGAACGCTACGAAAAAGAGTTTGCCCAACTGGCCTTTAATAACCAACCGATGATGGTCGGCAACTGGGCGCAAAGCATTCTGCATGGCGGCGTGATCGCCTCAGCATTGGACGTAGCAGCCGGGCTGGTGTGCGTGGGCAGTACGCTGACGCGCCATGAAACCATCAGCGAGGACGAACTGCGCCAGCGGATGTCGCGCATGGGAACCATCGATCTCCGCGTCGATTATCTGCGCCCGGGCAGGGGGAATCGCTTCACGGCTACCAGCAGTTTGCTGCGGGCAGGCAATAAAGTTGCCGTCGCGCGAGTGGAGCTGCATAACGAAGAGCAGCTTTATATCGCCAGCGCTACCGCAACGTATATGGTGGGGTAAGCGCCTGAAACAAGGTAAACTGCCGTTACATTTCTGAAATGAGTTTTCCCGATGGATGCTAAGCAAACGCGGCAGGGCGTATTACTCGCTCTTGCTGCCTATTTTATTTGGGGCATTGCACCCGCATATTTCAAGTTGATTTACTACGTCCCCGCAGACGAGATCCTGACGCACCGTGTGATTTGGTCGTTTTTCTTTATGGTGGTGTTGATGAGCATCAGCCGCCAGTGGTCGGGCGTTAAAACGCTGCTGCAAACGCCAAAGAAGGTTTTCCTGCTGGCGCTTTCCGCGGTGCTCATCGGCGGAAACTGGCTGCTATTCATTTGGGCGGTCAACAACCACCATATGCTGGAAGCCAGCCTCGGCTACTTTATTAACCCGCTGGTGAATATTGTATTGGGCATGATTTTCCTCGGTGAGCGCTTTCGCCGCATGCAGTGGCTGGCCGTGCTGCTCGCCGCCTGCGGCGTGCTGGTACAGTTGTGGACGTTTGGGTCACTGCCAATCATTGCGCTGGGACTGGCCTTCAGCTTTGCTTTTTATGGCCTGGTGCGTAAGAAGATCGCCGTCGAGGCGCAAACCGGCATGCTGATCGAAACCTTGTGGCTGTTACCGATTGCGGCAATCTATCTGTTTGGTATTGCCGACAGCCCAACCAGCCATATGGGGCAGAACCCGATGTCGCTTAATTTGCTGCTGATTGCCGCAGGGGTCGTGACCACCATTCCGCTGCTGTGCTTTACCGGTGCCGCAACCCGCCTGCGTCTGTCCACGCTGGGCTTTTTCCAGTATATCGGGCCGACGCTGATGTTCCTGCTGGCGGTGACGTTCTACGGTGAGGTGCCGGGTACGGATAAAATGGTCACGTTCGCCTTTATCTGGGTGGCGCTGGCGATATTCGTGATGGATGCGATATATACCCTACGACGGGGCCGTCGGAGCTAAGGGATTGCCGGATGGCGGCTGCGCCTTATCCGGCCTACGGAGATGTGCTTTAGTAGGCCGGATAAGCGAAGCGCCATCCGGCACAGCCATTACAGCCAGTTCTTGCGCTTAAAGTACAGATACGGCGCCAGGCCCGCGAGCATCATAAAGACAATCGCGCCCGGGTAACCGAAGCTCCAGTGCAGTTCCGGCATGAACTCAAAGTTCATGCCGTAGCTGGATGCCACCAGCGTCGGCGGCAGGAACACCACGGAGACCACCGAGAAGATCTTGATGATGCGGTTCTGCTCGATGTTGATAAAACCCATCGCCGCCTGCATCAGGAAGTTAACCTTCTGGAACAGGGATTCATTGTGCGGCAGCAGGGATTCGATATCGCGCAGGATCTCACGTGCCTGCTCCAGCTGACCGCCCGGCAATCGCGCCTTACGCACCAGGAAGTTTAATGCGCGCTGGGTATCCATCAGACACAGACGAACTTTCCAGCCGATATCTTCCAGTTCCGCCAGCGTGGAAAGCGCTTCGTCATATTCATCGCCCTGACGCCCTTCCATAATCACACGGCTGAGTTTTTCCAGATCGCTGTAAATGTTCTCTATTTCATCCGCCAGCTGTTCGATTTTCGTTTCGAACAGATCGAGCAACAGCTCGTAAGCGTTGCCGTCGACCATCGCCTGGCTGCGCGCACGCATACGGTACAGGCGAAACGCCGGCAGTTCACGCTCGCGCAGGGTAAACAGACGACCTTCACGAATGGTGAATGCCACGGTTGAGTTGCCCGCGTGATCGTCGGCATCTTCATAGAAGAAGAAGGAGTGGATGTGCAGGCCGTCTTCGTCTTCAAAAAAACGTGCGGATGCTTCGATGTCTTCCAGTTCAGGGCGCGTAGCCAGGTTCTGGCCCAAGTCCTTTTGCACACGGTTTCGTTCATCGTCATCCGGCTCGACTAAATCGACCCAAACCGAGCTAGCGAGATGATCAATCTCATCCGCCTCAAGACGTATTAAACGATTGTTTTCCAGTTGAAATGCGCTCAGCATGACCGGGACTCCCAATGCAAAAAATTATCGGACAGTTCGGTGGGCACACAGAAACAAATTGGGTTTCAGACCATTAAACAGCCTGACTCGGCGCGACGAGAAAAAACAGAAGGTCGCTGACAACCGCGAAGGCTATCAGCAAAAAGGGATAGCCTTAGGAGTTGATCCTGGATGACAGGATAATGAGCCAGTATCTACTGGGTGTGTCCAAGGCGAATGTCCTCTTAGCGTAATCGTGCGCGCATGTTACGCCAGCAAAATTTTGACGTCAACACGCAACAGATGGCGAAAAAGTAATAATTTCCCCTCATGCTGCAAGGTTAGCAGAACGGGGGGATTTATCTATGATTTCAGAATATTAACCGAAAGATTGCCGGATGACGGCTTCGCCTTATCCGGCCTACAAATCAAAATGTTACCCGGTCTGTAGGCCGGATAAGACGCGCCAGCGTCGCCATCCGGCAAAGCCAAACCGATTATACCGTTTCCAGTCTGGCGTAGGCGGCAACCAGCCATTTGATCCCCTGCCCCTGGAACGCCACCTGCAAACGACTATGTTCACCGCTGCCTTCCAGGTTGACGATGGTGCCCTCACCAAACTTAGCGTGACGCACACGCTGACCGAGCTTATAGCCGGTGTCGTTCTCCGCCATCGGCGTGCCCATCCGTTGATGGCTGACCGGGCGGCTGACCGTGGCACGCAGACGAACTTCTTCCACGCAGGCCTCAGGTAATTCACCGATGAAGCGCGATGGACGGTGGTAAACCTCTTTGCCGTACAGACGACGCGTCTCGGCATAGGTCAGCGTCAGCTTCTGCATCGCACGGGTCACACCGACGTAAGCCAGGCGACGCTCTTCTTCGAGGCGACCACCTTCGTCCAGCGACATCTGGCTGGGGAACATGCCTTCTTCCATCCCCACGATAAACACCTGCGGGAACTCCAGACCTTTCGCCGAGTGCAGCGTCATCAGCTGTACCGCGTCCTGCCAGGTATCCGCCTGCCCTTCCCCCGCTTCCAACGCGGCATGGGAGAGAAACGCCTGCAGCGGCATTAAGTCTTCGTCTTCTTCGTTGTAGCTGAACTGGCGCGTTGCCGTCACCAGTTCCTCTAAGTTTTCGATTCGCGTCTGGCCCTTCTCGCCTTTTTCCTGCTCGTACATCATACGCAAGCCGGAGTCTTTTATTACCCGGTCGGTCTGCACGTGTAGCGGCATATCGGCGGTTTCCTGCGCCAGCGCGTCGATAAGCTCCATAAAGCGCTGTAACGCGCTGGCGGCACGCCCGGCCAGGGCTTTTTCCTGCAGCAGGTCACGGCACGCCTGCCACATTGTCAGCTGGCGGTCGCGCGAGGTTTGACGCACCACGTCCAGCGTACGATCGCCGATACCGCGCGTGGGGGTATTGACCACGCGCTCAAACGCGGCGTCATCGTTACGGTTGGCAATCAGACGCAGGTAAGAGAGCGCGTCTTTGATTTCCTGACGTTCGAAGAAGCGCATTCCACCGTAGATACGGTACGGCATGCTGGCCTGTAACAGCGCCTCTTCCAGCACACGCGACTGGGCGTTGCTACGATACAGAATGGCGCATTGTTCCAGCGCGCCGCCGTTGTCCTGCCAGGTTTTGATGCGGTTAACCACAAAGCGCGCTTCATCGAGTTCGTTGAACGCGCAGTAGAGCGAAATCGGTTCGCCGTCGACGCCGTCGGTCCACAGCTTTTTGCCCAACCGACCGTTGTTGTTTTCAATCAGGGCGTTGGCCGCGCTCAGGATATTGTTGGTCGAGCGGTAGTTCTGCTCCAGACGGATAGTTTCGGCACCGGGGAAATCGTTGAGGAAGCGCTGGATGTTCTCCACCTGCGCCCCGCGCCAGCCGTAGATTGACTGATCATCATCGCCGACGATCATCACCTTGCCGGTGTCGCCTGCCAGCAGGCGGATCCACGCGTACTGGATGTTGTTGGTATCCTGGAATTCGTCCACCAGGATGTTGGTAAAACGTTCGCGGTAGTGCTGCAGAATGTGCGGTTTGTTGAGCCACAGTTCATGGGCGCGCAGCAGCAGCTCGGCGAAATCCACCAGCCCGGCGCGATCGCACGCTTCCTGGTAGGCCTGGTAAACCTTCTGCCAGGTTTGCTCGACCGGATTGCCGTAACTCTGCAGATGATGCGGGCGCAGCCCTTCGTCCTTCTGACTGTTGATAAACCACATGGCCTGACGCGCCGGCCACTGCTTCTCATCAAGATTCATTGCTTTGATCAGACGCTTCAGCAGGCGCAGCTGGTCTTCGCTGTCGAGGATCTGGAAATCCTGCGGCAGATTGGCATCCATATGGTGCGCACGCAGCAGGCGGTGTGCCAGACCGTGGAAGGTACCGACCCACATACCGCCCTGGCTGGTTCCCATGATCTGACCAATACGGTGGCGCATTTCTGCCGCCGCTTTGTTGGTAAAGGTCACCGCCATAATCGAGTATGGCGAGTTGTTTTCAACCGTCAGTAACCAGGCGATGCGGTGTACCAGCACGCGCGTTTTACCACTCCCCGCGCCTGCCAGAACCAGCATGTTGCTGCGTGGCGCGGCCACAGCCTGGCGCTGTTCGTCATTGAGGCTATCGAGCAGGTAAGAAACGTCCATTGGCACCGCCGGAATCAACAGGGCCCAGCCGGACCCCTGGGAATTTATACAGAGTTGTTGATGATTATATCAGCGAGGTCAGAGATGCCAACTGTGAAATTTCGATATGCGGCAGTAAACGGCTGTCAGCGATTTGCATAAGGTCGGCATTTTCCGGCTTGATCCAGCAGGCCTGCATGCCACAGCGGATGGCCCCGGCGACATCTGTCGTCAGGTCGTCACCGACGTGCAGGATCTCACCCATGGGCATATTCAGTTTTTCCGCCGCCAGCAAATACATGTCGCTGAACGGTTTTGATCGCCCATCGGGGCCGGCACGCAGTACAAACTCAAAATATTCGCCCAGACCAAACAGCTCCGGCTGCGCGTTACCGTTGGTGATCGCCACCAGCGGCCACTTGCGGGCCAGTACCTTCAACGTGTCATGCGTAGATTGCGGGACGTCGATGCGGCTGCGCCATTTGGCGAAGTTCATCATCGCCGCATTCGCCCCCATTCGGGCTTCTGCCGCCGACAGGCCAGCCTCCAGCATAGCGCGCTCTACGGCACGATGACGCCACTGGGTGACGTCATGATAAATGTCCGGCTCGGCGTCGCGCACAGCCTGCCGCAGACGCTGGAGGTCGGTATTTTGCAAGGAGCTCAGCGCCGGGTGATAATTTTGCACAAACGCGAGCGCTTCCTGCTCGGTGCGCGTGATAACGGGACGGTTATCGTAAAGGGTGTCATCAAGGTCAAAGGTGAGCGCAGAAATACGCCCCAAAGGCCGGTAAAAACGCATTATTTCCCCCGTTTGGCGCGCGGATGCGCCGCATCGTACACTGAAGCCAGGTGTTGAAAATCAAGATGGGTATAGATTTGCGTGGTAGAGAGGTTGGCGTGTCCCAACAGCTCTTGTACCCCGCGCAGGTCACCGCTCGACTCCAGCATATGCGTCGCGAACGAGTGGCGCAGTTTATGGGGATGCACATGGCTGTTCAGCCCCTGCTTGATACCCCATTCGGCAAAACGTTTCTGCACGTTACGCGCGGAGATACGTTTGCCCAGTTTTGACAGGAACAGCGCGTCGTCGTCACTGCCGAAAAGCCCGCGCAGATCCAGCCAGTGTTCAATCCACGCAACCGCATTGCGGCCAATTGGCAGGCGGCGCTCTTTGCTGCCTTTACCCATCACCCACACTTCACCGGTGTCGAGATCGAGATGCTTACAATCCAGGCCAACCAGTTCCGACAAACGCAGTCCGGCGCCGTACATCACCTCCAGCATCGCCCGATCGCGCACGGCGAGGGGATCGTTGAGATCGATATCCAGCAGTCGGTTAACGTCATCCACATCGATATTTTTCGGCAGATGGCGCGGTGCCTTCGGCGCAGAAATACCTTTTGCCGGGTTGGCTTTCAGCTCGCCCTGATTGACCAGCCAGTCGAAGAAGCTGCGTAAGGCGGAGAGGCGCAACGCCAGGCTCGCCGGTCCCAGACCTTTGCGGCGACTGCGTACGGCAAAACTGCGTACCGTTGCAGCATCACAGTGTTGCCAGCTTTGCAGGCCGGTTTCTTCGGCTATCGCGATGATGGCATCCAACTGACGCCGATAATTGAGTAACGTGATGGGACTAAGCTGACGCTCCACGCCCAGATAGCGTAAGAAGCGTGCAACGTCCTGAGAAAGCGGTGAGTCGGTCATACACGTTCAATCCAGCGCTCCAGCAGTTCCGGCAACATCAGCGAGAGTTCCTGCAATAGCTGCGTGCCTTGCCCTTGCTGGTAATGATTAACATCACGGCTGCTGAACAGCATGACGCCAAGGGAACCATCTTGCCCTAACATCGACATGGCTACCGAGCCAATCGCTTTCGCCTCCGGCATCATCACCAGCAGTTCCGGGCCATTGAGCGGACCCAGATAATGCTGTGACTGCCCGAGCCGCTGAATACGCAGCGGCTCAAAGGCCTGACGACTTAATGCCAGATGGGTAAACTTTGAGGGGGCGCCAAGCCGCCAGCGATCCGGGAACAGACGAACCGTCGCGCCTGCCAGCCCCAGCTCACGTGCCCAGCGATGGAATCGCATCAGCATATCGTCGAGGCTGCTGGCCGCCACCAGCCGTCCTTGCAGATTTAACAGGCGATAAAACAGACTTTCGTTGGCGTTAGCCTGTTCCATCAATAGCGTCATGTTCTCTTCAAGCACGTTGATATGATTACGCGCCCGAGCCATATGCCATTCAACTAAAGAGATCGTCCCCCGCACCGGGTGCGGGACGCGCATCGCTTCAACCGCTTGCGCATTACGGATAAAAAACTCAGGGTGACGTTGTAGATATTCGACGACCGCCCGATCGTCAAGTTCCATGAGCGTTTCCTGTAGTTCTTCCCCTGGTTGCTTCATAGATGAATAAATCCGTCGTAGACATGTGCCGCCGGGCCAGTCATATACAACGGATGACCCGGGCCTTTCCAGGCGATATCAAGGCGACCGCCCGGTAGTTCCACGCGCACTTCTTCTGCCAGCAGGCCCTGCTGAATACCGACAGCGACAGCAGCGCACGCCCCGCTGCCACAGGCCTGCGTTTCACCCGCCCCACGTTCATAGACGCGCAGCCGGATGTGCTCGCGTTTCACCACTTGCATAAATCCAATATTGGCGCGCTCAGGAAAGCGTTCATGGCTTTCCAGAACCGGTCCCAGCGTTTCCACCGTGGCCGTATCCACATCATCAACCTGAATGACGCAGTGTGGATTCCCCATTGATACCACGCCGCACAATACTGTCTGCTCGGCCGCCCGCATAATATAGGTCTTCTCTGCTTTATTGGCGCGAAAAGGCACCTGCGAGGGTTCAAAATTGGGCTCGCCCATATTGACCCGCACCAGCTCATCGTCCGTCACAGTTAATACCATGCGGCCATTCGCCGTACTGACGCGGATATCACGTTTATTGGTCAGCCCTTTCAGGCGTACAAAACGCGCAAAACAACGGGCACCGTTACCGCACTGCGACACTTCACTACCGTCAGCATTAAAGATACGGTAATGGAAATCCAGCTCCGGATCGTACGGAGGCTCAACCACCAGCAGTTGATCAAATCCCACACCAAGATGCCTGTCGGCCAGGCGGCGGATCAGCTCAGGTGAAAAAAAGACATTCTGCGTTACCGCGTCGACGACCATAAAATCGTTGCCAAGGCCATGCATTTTAGAGAATTGCATCGTTCACTCCGTTCACGCGGGTACAGAGACTTCGCTTTAGTAGTTTACCTGGGAAGGCCCATCTCCCGTTGCTCGATCGTTTCGATCGGGCACTGTGGACTGCGATTGCGTTTCAACTGGCTTCGTCGGTGGCGGCGCGGTTTTATCTGCTGGCGGGAAATAGAGTGGACCTTTCAGACCACAGCCCGTCAGGCTGAACAGAGTAAGAAGTACAGCGAGTGCCTGAAACACGTTTTTCATTATGGATTGCCCGTAAAGTTCATACTTTCTGTTTTCTATCATCGCAGGAGAAGACGTAAAAGCAAGAGTTTGGCTAAAACTGCAACGTGAATTCTTTCAGGTTATACTCTCGCCATCATGAAAAAACGGAAAAACACCAATGAACGACAGTGAATTTCACCGCCTTGCCGACACCCTGTGGATGACCATCGAAGAACGTCTGGATGACTGGGACGGCGACAGCGATATCGACTGCGAGATTAACGGCGGCGTGCTGACCATCAGCTTTGAAAACGGCAGCAAGATTATTATTAACCGTCAGGAGCCGTTGCATCAGGTGTGGCTGGCGACCAAACAGGGTGGCTACCATTTTAACTTGAAAGGTGACGAATGGATTTGCGACCGTAGCGGCGAAAGCTTCTGGGATTTACTGGAGCAGGCTGCAACGCTGCAGGCAGGCGAAGCCGTTAGCTTCCGTTGAGAATTTGTGCCGGACGCGCTTTGCTTATCCGGCCTACCCGTTTCGCGTCAATTGTAGGCCGGATACGGTGTTTACACCGCCATCCGGCATCGTAATCACGAAAAATACTGCTGCAACATCGGCGTGTCATTATCCTGATTAGCCGGCGGGACCGGGTTAATCGGCTGGGTCCGGAACGGGATCACCTGCGCGCGACCGTCGGTTTTCACAATCTGATAGAACTGCGGCAGATTAAAGTTAATGAAGCTGGAGCCGTAGGTAAAGCGATCGTGCGACGAGGAGTAGAAGCGGCTAACATCGCGAACCAGCTCTTCTTTGCTGCCTTCGCAATGGTGATACACCTCGACCCGATTACTCTCGTCCAGAATGTAGATATTAAAGCCCTGCTCGTCACCCGTTTCTTCGAAAAAGAACTGGATGATCCCTTCACTGGCAAAACCATCCACTACAGACGGTAATTTCACGTGATTGGTCTCAACCTGAACGGAAAGACCGTGCAGCTTGTTGTGTGAAATTGCGCCGTAGAATTCAATGGCGTTTTCCAGTTTCTGTACCGACACATTCAAACGCTCAAAGAACAGTCCCCACGTCTGCCCGGCAACGCGCAGCGCT
This sequence comes from Citrobacter sp. C348, assembly GCF_047467975.1. NCBI lineage: Bacteria > Pseudomonadati > Pseudomonadota > Gammaproteobacteria > Enterobacterales > Enterobacteriaceae > Citrobacter > Citrobacter sp. C348. The sequence goes on from NZ_JASJUJ010000016.1 coordinate 40,145, forward strand.
TTGAAGCGACCGGTTTCATGGCGTGTACTGGAAAGGCGCAGCTCAATGCACTCGGACACCAGTTGCTGGACGCGTGTACGGATCAGACCACGTAAATGCTGGCTATAACAGAAGACCTCGACGCTGTCCGGCGGTGCCGCATCTTGATGCATTTTGCCGAGAATCGTTTTTAACGCTTCAATCATCGCCTGCTCGCCGTTGAAGTGCAGCGTACGTACTTCGTTCCACGAGTTGCGGTACAGCAGGTCTACGCTACCGACCAGGCAATTTTGTTCTTCGCCAAAGCTGAAGACGTCCAGCTTACGGAAATCAAAATGCACCACCTGATTGCGGAATGCCGCCGTCGGGTCGTATTCAAGGTTGACGATAATCGCCAGATGGCGAATCTCACACGGGCTGTACAGCGCTTTCGGCGTAGGTGCCGGCAAGCGCAGCGGGAAGTGGTGCGATACGTCAGCGACCATCTCCTGTAGCTTCGGCAGATCGACAATGCCGTTGCCCTTAATAAACAAATGCGTACGTGATGTCAGCAGACCGTTAAACCACGCCCACGCCACCAGTTTGTTCAGGTAGCGGTTATATTCCAGCGGCTGATGGCTGATGATCGAATCCATGTTGGGTGCACGGTTGTAGAGATACCAACCCGAACGGTTAGCACGACCCGGCGGCACATGGATAAAGGTCAGATACGGTTCCGAGAGATCCGGTGAGATCTGCGGGTTCACCAGCGTCACTTTGCCCGGCAGGGCCTCAAACGCAGCGTACAGCTTACGGGTCAGCACGCCGATGTCCTGCGGGCTGGCGCTGACGCTGAGGTTGTTACGACGCGCGAAGCGGATCAGGTTACGGTAGCTCTGCATCATCGCATCGAGCAGTTCGTTGTGCGCTTCACGTACCTGGTCAATCTTCCAGTTGGCACGGTTATCCAGCATGGTAAGACGGGCGTCGTCCCAGCCCCACTCTTTCACTAACTGACCTAGCACTTCACGACGCCAGCCCACGCAGGCGCGCTCGCGGCTCAGTTTCTCGCACACTTTTAAGTAGAAACATCGACGAACTAAATCGAGGCGCGTCGGATCTTCGATTGCCGTGAGGTACTCGGTCACGCGCTCCAGCATCATGCAGTACGGATCGAGACCAAAAGAGACAATCTCGCCGTCGTGCAGGCGCTGTTTAATGTCTTTCGCCAACAGGCGTGGATTGGGGTATTCCCAGGAGTACGCTTCCAACAGCAGCGTTTTCAGCACCGCTTTGTACGGGGAGTCGATACTCTTGTACAACTGCCAGAGGCTGGCGCCAAAGTACTCTTCGGCGGAAAGCGAGCTGAGCCCACCCAGATCCAGCCATTCGTTTGGCGTTAACACTCCCTGTGCGTAGAGCGTCATAACGTAATCGTCGTAATGCTCTTCCTCGTCGCCCGGCACCATATTCCATAGAATACGTTTGCCCGCGAGGCGCACGGCGGTGCGATAAAATTCATCAAGCAACAGGATGTGCTGCGTTGAGCCACAGTCTTCACCACCCAGACTGCCGCTTTCATTGTGACGGAAACGGTTTTCATCAATCAGGAAGAAACTGACTTCCACGCCCAGCGAGGCAGCCCAGCTTTCCAGCAGGCTGCATTTACGCTGCAGCAACTGACGCTCTTCGCTATCCAGCCAGGATTGATGGCAGACCCAGATATCCAGGTCAGAGGAACAGCTTTGCCCGACTGAAGAGGTGCTGCCCATCGAGTAAACGCCGGTAATCGGCAGCTCACCTTTCGGGGGGTCCTGCGGCGACATGCCGCGGTACAGCTCCAGCTCATTCAGGTAGTGACGTTGGGTTTCATCAGGCGTGTAAAAGCATATGCCTTTGGGAACGTTACCATCGAGGTAACCCGGCATCAGCGGATGGTGGTAGTGCAATAATGTCGGCAGCAGACTGTATACCTGCTGGAAAGCAGGTCCCATGGCAGCAAGCGCGCGATCGACACGCAGTTGATTTATGGCATCCAGTCTCTGTTTCAGAGTCTCAATATAGAGGTACAAGACGTATCGCCTGATTTTGCTATCTGGCATGTTGTCGATTGCTGCAGCGCATGCGCTTACCAACACTCTTCAGCAATTCAGATAAACCGTATGTCAAAAATAACCGTTACCTTTTTTCGCCGTACTTTTTTTAGGGAGTACAGACGAAAAAATGGTCTAAAACGTGATCAATTTAACACCTTGCTCATTGACCGTAAAGAAAGATGCACTACATACAAGTGTAGCACCGTTCGTTGCGTGTAAATTCCTTCATACGGTCGGGAGGTTTCTCGTCATTAATCACTGCCAGTGATGATGCAGCGCCTTTTCGTCTCACTACGTTTGAGCGTAACGCTGACATCCCTTTGATAAGGATGTTAGGATGGTTAATGATTGATAATGACGGTAACAAGCATGTTAGACAATGTTTTGAGAATTGCCACACGCCAAAGCCCCCTTGCGCTCTGGCAGGCACATTATGTCAAAGACGCTTTGATGGCAAATCACCCCGGTCTGGTCGTTGAACTGGTCCCTATGGTGACCCGTGGCGACGTGATCCTGGATACCCCGCTGGCGAAAGTCGGGGGGAAAGGTTTATTTGTCAAAGAGCTGGAAGTCGCGCTGTTGGAAAAACGCGCCGATATCGCCGTGCATTCCATGAAGGATGTGCCGGTCGAGTTCCCTGAAGGGCTTGGGCTGGTCACTATCTGTGAACGCGAAGATCCACGCGATGCGTTTGTCTCAAATAAATTTAACTCACTGGATGACCTCCCGGCAGGCAGCATCGTTGGGACCTCGAGCCTGCGTCGCCAGTGCCAGTTGGCAAAGCAGCGCCCGGATCTCGTCATCCGCTCGCTGCGTGGCAACGTGGGTACTCGCCTCGGCAAACTGGATAACGGCGACTATGACGCCATTATTCTCGCCGTCGCCGGGTTAAAACGTTTGGGACTTGAGTCACGCGTCCGGACCGCGCTGCCACCGGAAGTCTCTCTGCCGGCTGTAGGGCAAGGCGCAGTAGGTATAGAATGTCGACTTGACGATCTACGTACCCAGGCGCTGCTGGCCCCGCTCAACCATGAAGAAACAGCGCTACGCGTCAAAGCGGAACGCGCCATGAACACCCGCCTCGAAGGGGGCTGTCAGGTGCCTATTGGCAGCTATGCAGAACTCATCAACGGTGAGATTTGGCTACGTGCGCTGGTCGGTGCACCTGACGGGTCGCAGATGGTGTGTGGAGAGCGTCGTGGTGCACCGCAGGATGCCGAACAAATGGGCATTTCCCTGGCGGAAGAACTGTTAGAGAACGGTGCACGCACCATTCTGGCTGAAGTGTATAACGGAGAAGCACCGGCATGAGTATTCTGGTCACCCGCCCGTCTCCCGCAGGGGAAGAGTTAGTGAGCCGTCTGCGCACACTGGGGAAGGTGGCCTGGAGTTTTCCGCTTATCGAGTTTTCGCCCGGTCGGGAACTGGCAACGCTAGCCTCCCGACTGTCGGCGCTCACGGAAAACGATCTGGTCTTTGCTCTCTCGCAGCATGCCGTCAACTTTGCCGATGCCGAGCTTTCGCAGCAGGGGGCAAACTGGCCCACTCTCCCGCGCTATTTTGCTATCGGTCGCACAACAGCGCTGGCATTGCATACCGTGAGCGGATGCAATATTCACTATCCGCTGGATCGGGAAATCAGCGAAGTCTTGCTACAATTACCTGAATTACAAAATATTGCGGGAAAACGCGCGCTTATTTTACGCGGCAACGGCGGTCGTGAGCTGATAGGCGAAGCCTTAACAGCTCGTGGTGCAGATGTTGATTTTTGTGAATGTTATCAACGCAGTGCAAAATATTACGATGGTGCAGAAGAGGCAATGCGCTGGCATTCACGCGGTGTGACGACGGTGGTTGTCACCAGCGGAGAGATGCTGCAACAGCTCTGGTCTCTTATTCCGCAGTGGTATCGTGAGCACTGGTTACTACGCTGTCGGCTGCTGGTCGTCAGTGAGCGTCTGGCGCACCTCGCCCGGGAACTGGGCTGGCAAGATATTAAGGTCGCTGATAACGCCGACAACGATGCGCTACTGCGCGCATTACAATAACTCTCATAATGGGATGCCATAATGACGGAACAAGAAAAATCCTCCGCCGTGGTTGAAGAGACCAGGGAGGCCGTGGAAACAACGCCACAGCCAGTCAAAGCAGAAAAAAAGAACCACAACAACACCGCACTGATCCTGAGCGCAGTGGCAATTGCGATTGCACTGGCGGCGGGCGTGGGTTTGTATGGCTGGGGGAAACAGCAGGCAACAACACAGACCGCAACCAGCGATGCGCTGGCGACTCAGCTCATCGCGCTACAAAAAGCGCAGGAAAGTCAGAAGAGCGAACTGGAAGGCATTATTAAACAGCAGGCCACGCAGCTGGATGAAGCCAGTCGCCAGCAGGCCGCGCTGGTCAAACAGCTTGATGAAGTCCAGCAGAAGGTCGCCACCATCTCCGGCAGTGATGCAAAAACCTGGCTGCTGGCACAGGCTGATTTCCTGGTGAAAATGGCCGGACGTAAATTATGGAGCGATCAGGACGTTACGTCTGCGGCAGCGCTGCTGAAAAGCGCCGATGCCAGCCTGGCAGACATGAACGATCCCAGTTTGATTACCGCCCGTCGCGCCATCACCGATGATATCGCCAGCCTGTCTGCGGTTTCACAGGTCGACTACGACGGCATTATCCTCAAGGTAAATCAGCTCTCCAACCAGATTGATAACCTACGCCTGGCGGACAACAACACCGACGATTCACCGATGGATTCCGACAGCAGTGAGCTTTCCAGCTCTATTAGCGAATGGCGCGTCAATCTGCAAAAAAGCTGGCAGAACTTTATGGACAGCTTTATTACCATTCGCCGTCGCGATGAAACTGCCGTTCCGCTACTGGCACCAAATCAGGACGTTTACCTGCGTGAAAATATCCGTTCTCGCCTGTTAGTCGCCGCACAAGCCGTGCCACGTCATCAGGAAGAAACCTGGCGCCAGGCGCTGGAGAATGTCTCCACCTGGGTACGCGCCTATTACGACACCGACGATGCAACCACCAAAGCGTTTCTTGATGAAGTGGATCAGCTGAGCCAGCAAAGCATCAGTATGAACGTGCCGGACACGCTGCAGAGCCAGGCCATTCTCGAGAAGCTCATGCAAACCCGCGTGCGTAATTTACTGGCACAGCCAACAACCTCTCCAGCCGAGGCTGCACCTGCACCTGCACCTGCACCTGCACCTCAGGCTGACACGCCGGCAACCGCGCCGCAGGGAGAATAATGATGCTAAAAGTATTATTGCTCTTTGTGTTGCTGATCGCCGGGATCGTCGTCGGTCCGATGATCGCCGGTCATCAGGGTTACGTACTGATCCAAACGGACAACTACAATATTGAAACCAGCGTGACGGGTCTGGCGATCATCCTGATCGTCGCCATGGTCATTCTGTTTGCGATTGAATGGCTGCTGCGCCGTATTTTCCGCACAGGTGCGCATACGCGCGGCTGGTTTGTGGGTCGCAAGCGCCGCCGTGCACGTAAGCAGACCGAGCAGGCTCTGCTCAAGCTGGCAGAAGGCGACTATCAGCAGGTTGAAAAACTGATGTCGAAAAACGCCGATCACGCGGAACAGCCGGTAGTAAATTACCTGCTGGCGGCAGAAGCGGCTCAGCAGCGTGGTGATGAAGCGCGCGCTAATCAGCACCTTGAACGTGCAGCTGAACTGGCTGGCAACGATACAATCCCGGTGGACATCACCCGTGTTCGCCTACAGTTGGCCCGCAATGAGGACCACGCCGCGCGCCACAGCGTCGACAAGCTGCTGGAAGTGACGCCGCGTCACCCGGAAGTTCTGCGTCTGGCTGAGCAGGCTTACATTCGCACCGGTGCATGGAGTTCCTTACTGGATATCATTCCTTCTATGGCCAAAGCACGCGTAGGTGATGAAGAACACCGTGCCATGCTGGAACAACAAGCCTGGGTGGGCCTGATGGATCAGGTTCGCGCCGATCAGGGTAGTGAGGGTCTACGCGCATGGTGGAAAAACCAGAACCGTAAAACCCGTCATCAGGTTGCCCTGCAGGTGGCCATGGCTGAGCATCTGATTGAGTGCGACGATCATGATACGGCACAGCAAATCATCATTGAGGGTCTGAAACGTCAATATGACGACCGCCTGGTGCTGCCCATCCCGCGTCTGAAAACCAACAACCCTGAGCAGATAGAAAAAGTGCTGCGCCAGCAGATTAAAGCCGTGGGCGATCGCCCGCTGCTGTGGAGTACGCTTGGTCAGTCGTTGATGAAGCACGGTGAATGGCAGGAGGCAACACTCGCCTTCCGTGCGGCCCTTAAACAGCGCCCGGATGCCTATGACTACGCCTGGCTCGCTGATGCACTGGACAGGCTGCATCAGCCTGAAGAAGCCGCCACCATGCGTCGTGATGGCCTGATGCTGACGCTACAGAACAACAATCCTTCGCAGTAATTCCCTCTTGCCCGGTGGCACTTCGCTTACCGGGCCTACATATTTTTCAATCGTATACACAAAATCATTTCAGACGAATATGCATAAAAAAACGCCCGCTCCTTTCGGAGCAGGCGTTAAACAGGTCTGTATGACAACATAATGGGTGCTTCACTCAACGTTATGTCCATGGTGTTTGATGAGGCTAACGCGACATCTGTCAGTGGACGATAAGCACCGGAAACGGCTCTGCGTCATTCCTGAGTTTATGAGGCCAGATGGCGAACATAAGAGATGGAATGAGCATCTACACGCATATTATTGCACAAGGCATGCCATGATTGCACTGCAAAAACTAGTTATTCGGACTTTTTAAGACATCAGGTAATTCGGGACATGGCAGCGATATCACACAGGTCTTTCTTTGTGTAAGTGCCTGAAAGAAGAGAAAATCAGAAAACAAAAAACCCCGCCGAAGCGGGGTTCAAAATTGGTCGGCGAGAGAGGATTCGAACCTCCGACCCACTGGTCCCAAACCAGTTGCGCTACCAAGCTGCGCTACTCGCCGTTTTACTGCTTTTTGAATTTTTAGTTCAATTCTTTAAGTCGTGGTGCGAGGGGGGGGACTCGAACCCCCACATCCTAAGGACACTAACACCTGAAGCTAGCGCGTCTACCAATTCCGCCACCTTCGCATTTCACAACTTTAAATTAATGGGGTGGCTAATGGGATTCGAACCCACGACAACTGGAATCACAATCCAGGGCTCTACCAACTGAGCTATAGCCACCACTGCAAATCTTTTACGCGGTATTAAAACCACCGCAGCTCTGGCACCCTACTAAATGGTGCGCCCGACAGGATTCGAACCTGAGACCTCTGCCTCCGGAGGGCAGCGCTCTATCCAGCTGAGCTACGGGCGCTTAGCGCCGTTGCGGGGCTGGATATTACGGAGGTCTCGGTCTGCTGTCTAGTGCTTTTTTAAAATAAATTATCGTTTGGTCACGGAATGTGCGTTTTGTCGCTTATTCCTCCAGTTTTTGACTTTCCCCATGCCGATTCAGACCAAAAACCTTATAAATGAGCGTCACGGCCAGTAAGAAGCCCATGCCCACAAACAGCGACATTCGGGTATCTTCATTAAAATACATGCCGATTAATACGCAAATCAGGAACGCCATCGTCAAATAATTCGCCCACGGGAACAGAATGGAGCGGAAAGGATGGCTGGCAATCGCCTCTTTGTGTGCCTGACGAAAACGCAGCTGGCTAATCAGGATAACAAACCACGGTACCATCCCCGGCAACACACTGGCGCTATAGACATACACAAAGACACGCTGCGGATTCGGAATAACGTAATTCAGACATGAGCCAATCAGCAGGATGGCGATAGAAATCGCCACGCCAGCCACCGGCACACCATGACGAGAGACTTTTCCAACAACGGCAGGTAGTTGACGGTTCTTCGCCAGCGCGTACAGCATACGACCACAGCTATACATCCCGCTGTTGCAGCCAGACAGCGCGGCGGTCAGGACCACGAAGTTGATAATCCCGGCCGCAGCAGTAATCCCTATCTTGGCAAACGTGAGAACGAACGGGCTACCGTTGCTGCCAATCTCATTCCACGGGAAGATAGTGACGATCACAAATATCGCGCCGACGTAGAAAATCAGGATACGCCACAGCACTTTCCCTACCGCGCTACGCAATGTGACCTGCGGATTTTTGGCTTCACCCGCCGTGATACCGATCAGCTCCACCCCCTGGTAGGAGGCCACCACGATACATAACGCGGTCAGGAAGCCTTTCCAGCCACCGGCAAAAAAGCCGCCGTGCTCGGTCAGGTTGCCAAAGCCAATCGCCTGACCGCCATTACCAAAGCCAAAGAAGATAACGCCGATCCCGATGACGATCATCACAATGATGGTGGTCACTTTGATCATCGCAAACCAGAACTCAATTTCGCCGTACAGCCGAACCGCCGCCAGGTTTGCCAGCGCCACTAACCCGACTGCAATCAGCGCGGGTATCCACTGTGCCATATCCGGGAACCAGAACTGCACGTAGACGCCAATGGCGGTAATCTCCGAGATCCCCACCGCCATCCACATAAACCAGTACGACCAGGCAGTGAGATAACCAAAGAAGGGGCTCATGTAACGGTGGGCATACACCGCGAATGAACCAGCAACCGGCTCCAGAAACAGCATCTCACCCATGGAACGCATAATGAAAAAGACGAACAGCCCGGCGACAATATACGCCAACAGAACTGATGGCCCCGCCCATTTGAGGGTGCTGGCGGCGCCCATAAACAATCCAACGCCAATAGTGCCCCCAAGGGCAATTAATTCGATATGACGAGCCTCCAGCCCACGCTGTAGCTCAGGTTTACTTTCTGCCATAAATCCTCTTGTTGTGTTTGTATGCTTTCCGGTATGACCGGTTATCGTTATGGGTACATCGTTTTTTTTGCCATAACAGGCCATACGGCGCCGACCGCTTGACGGTTGGCACCCAAAACACCACGGCACTATCATGATTGTTGCGAATGGTTTCCTAAAATCACTTAAATGGCAATTAAAGCATTCAAAAAATGAATAGATTGTTTGAGAAAGCAGCGATTATGTTGTGAATAAGTAGCGCACTCAGCAGAATGCGCTACATACCAAAGAAGGGAGGAGATCAGAGATTGCCGGTATAGTGCCAGCGCAGATAACGTAATAAGCGAAGTTGACGCGTGATACGGCTCGGCTGCGACAGCAAGCGGTACAGCCACTCCAGCCCGAGGTTTTGCCAGACTTTAGGCGCACGCTTTACATGGCCGGTAAAGACGTCGTAGGTGCCACCCACGCCCATATACAGCGCATCGGGATGAACCTGGCGGCAATCACGCATAAAGATTTCTTGTTTCGGTGACCCCATCGCTACGGTAACAATCTGCGCACCGCTGGCGTGAATCCGCTCGAACAGCGCCTGACGCTGCTGCGGCGTAAAATAGCCGTCCTGGCTGCCCACAATGTTCACGTTCCATTGTGTACGCAGTTTTGCTTCCGTCTGCGCCAGCACCTCCGGCTTGCCGCCAATCAGGAAGACCGGCGTTCCTTCCCGACCTGCTCGTGCCATTAAGGCCTCCCACAGATCGGCACCGGCCACACGTGAAACCTGGGCCTGTGGAAATTTTTTTCGCACGGAACGCACGACGCTGATCCCATCGGCGTATTTAAACTCAGCGGCATCGATCAGCGCGCGTACCTCAGGGTTATCTTCCGCTGTCAGCAACTTCTCAGCATTGATCGCCACCAGCGTCCCCTGCCTGAGATGCCCTTCTGCAAACAGGTAATTTAGCGCATGCTGCATATCGCGCCAGCCAATCAGTTGTAATCCGCGCAGTGAATACAACGGCGCAGTGGTGTTATCAGTCATTACTATCCTTCAACCTGTGTCCGGGGCAGCGATTTTATGCGTTTATGAATCAGTCCGGCACTGTCAAACAGCCAGAACAACAGTTTTGCCACCAGCAAACAGACACCAAAAATCACGAGGAAAAAGACCACTCGCGAGACAAACGAATCCAGTCCTTCACGTGCTAACACGATCATATTGAAAATGGCACCGAAACAGAAACTGTGCAAAATCGCCGACTTGTAGCGGTTTGTTTCCCGGTTACCTAACTCGTACAGCCAGTCGAACCATTTGATGATAAGCCCAACCACAACCGCGCCTAACGGGATAAACAACGCCCCGCCCATCACCACCAGCGAGCCAATCAATGTCGGCGAGATAGCCAGCCCCGAGTGGTTGTTCAACACTTCCCAGGTAAAGTAGTTCGCCGAATTGAGTACGATGCTCGGTCGCCCTGGCCACAGCCAACTGGGGATAAACACATAGAAGTCACGCACGATCGGCGCCAGACCCTGGAACTCAATATTGTGGTAATTCTGCAGCAACAGTGCCAGGTTTTCCCACGGCGAGAAGGTGTCGCGCGTCAGATACAGGAAAGTATAGAACGCTTCGTCTCCGCTGACGTTCATGCCGTAGCGCTTCAGCGCCAGCCAGAACATCCCCACAATGCCCAGCACGCCAGCGGCCGCCAGCATCCACAGCGAAATCCAGCCGCGAATAATGCCGATAAACAGGAAGATGGCAAAGGCGATGATGATATTGGCTCGCGTGCCGCCGACAATCATATAGGTCAGCAGGCCAAACGCGACGGTGCTTACCAGAAAAAACAGCCACGCTTTGCTGTCCTGACGCAGGAAGTACACCACCAGCATCGCTGGGATGAAGAAGTAGAAGAAGCGCTTCAACGCCACACCGGAAACTTCACTGGAGAAGATCTGGCTGTAGGACTGCAGTCTGAACAGCAGGAAGCCGTTGTGCATAAAGAATATGCCCACGCTCACTAGCGCAATCGCCATCAATATTATCCACGTCAGATGAGCCTCAACGCGGTTGATAGTAAACAGTGGCTTACGCGGTCTTTCCGCCGTTCGCCTGCGTAAACGGGTTTTATAGGTCACGTAATAGACAGCATAGAAACAGGCGGCTGACAGCAGCGCCTGCAGCAGAATTTCCGGCGGGGCCACCGCCACGTCGAAGCGGAATACCAGCACGCTGGTTAGCGGGAAGCCAAAGAAAAACGTCAATAAAAACAGCAATGAGAAGAACACATTGAAGTTAAAGCGTACCCGTCGGAACTCAAACCAGGTCAACGTGGCGATAAACAGAGTGGAGAGCAGCCACACCACCAGCAGACCGCTGAATTGCATCAGGCTCATACCGTTTCTCCGGAAGCAATTTTCAGCGCGTTATGCCACGGCTGTAGGTAATTCGGGCTAAAGAAGGTAATGGCGCTCTTATCGACCGAGGCCAGCTGACGCTGCGCTTCGCGCACAATACCTTCATTGAGTTCATCGGTGGTAAACAATACCGGCAAGTTTTGCTCTGCCATATCCTGCCAGAAGGGGTTTTCGCGGTTAAGCACACACGGAATACCGGCCTGGATCAACAGACACAAAGTGCCAATCCCCTGCTGACGGGCAAAAATAAAGTAACCTAAATCGCACTGACGCAGTAACGCCAGATAAGCCTCAAATTCCAGTTTTTCGCTGAGAATGTGCAGATTTTCCGCACGAAATAATGCCAGCCCAGCCTGACGAACCTCATCGATATACGCCGCATTATTGGCAGGGTAACCCATGGGCACAATCACGTTCACCGTATCGCCAAACTGCTGATGCACAGCGCGCAGCGCGGCAATATGTTCATTGCTGCGGTCACCGGAGTTTCCCACCAGAATGGTCATTTTCCCGCTGCGTTCACGCCCGTCGCTCATCGTATTGAGCGATGGATCCATGCGCGTCGGGAAATACAGCAGCTCGCCGCGTACGCGCGGATGCAGCCCGGCGAAATAGCGCAAATCACCCCGCGTGGCAAACACGCAGCCCACGCGATTTTGCGCCAGCCGACGAAGCGGATAAAACAGGCGGAATTTCAGTCCATTGGCGACTTCATACAGATCGGCGCCCCAGATGTGCCAGTAAAACTGCTCGGGGTTAATTCCCCCACTCAGCAGTGCCAGCCATAAGCTGGTATTGAACTGACCGTGAAAGAAGAAACGCTGTTGACGATCCGCTTTCGCTTTCTTAATAACCGCCTCTGCCAGCGCCTTTTTCCCGCTATAGAAACTCAGCGATAACGCCGGGCAGCTTTCGCTGAATCCCGCATCCTGACCGGCAACCATAAACACGCGCGCGTGCTCGCTCGTCGCAGCCAGCGAGTCGTTGAAAAACCGCAATACGGTTTGGTTATGGTGAGGGATATCCGATCCCAGAACGTGAATCAGTACTGTCATGCCCGCCTACGCCAGAGTAAAAATACGCCGCAACAGAGAGAAAAATAGACCACATAGGTTGCCATATACGCCTGCGCTGCTCCCAGAGCGCCATGCGCAGGGATCAGCCAGTGGGCAAATGCCGTCAATAACGTGAACTGGCTAATTTCAGCCAAAATATAAAACCGCAGCGACGCTTTCGCGATCACCAGATAACCAAAAACGTAAGCCCCAACTTTCAGGACATCGCCCACCAGCTGCCAGGCGAACAGATCGCGCATCGCGGTAAATTTAGCCGAAAACAGCAGCCAGATGGCAAAGTCACGTAGCAGCCAGACGGTGAAACTCGCGGCAGCAACCGCCGGTAGCACAAACTTCAGCGACTTTACGACCTCGCGCGAAATGTCATGCTTTTCAGTTAAGCGCGACAGCGTCGGCAGCAAGTAAACGCTGAATGAGGCGGTGATAAATTGCAGATACGCATCGGAAATACTGCTCACCCCCTGCCAGATCCCCACGTCATCCCAGCTGTAATGGGCTGCCAGCAGGTTTCGCATCATTACGTACGCCACCGGCAGCGTCACGGAGGTGATCAACGCCATCAGCGTGAACTTGCTTAACTGCCCGGCCAGGCCGTTATCCCAGCAGGGTTTCAGGTAATGCAGCGGGATAGTCCCACGCTTAATCAACATCACGGCTGCAGGGATCACCACCAGCGCAGGTACCAGCGCCAGGCCCAGCAAAGCACCTTCGTAACCCCCGAGTCGATAGCAGCCATAATAGGCCACCACGCCCACCAGGCTACCAACAATCAGCGACAGTGCATTACCGGCGGCATCGCGGAAGCCTTTCATCAGCGCCAGCAGCAGGTTCGCCCAGGCTATGCCCATCTGAACCAGCGCAACCAGCCGCACTAACCCTTGATAATGCGTATGACCAAACAGCCCCTGGCTTATCGGCGCTGCCGCCAGTAGAAAAAGGGCGGCCATCAGCGTGGAGAATCCCAGCACCATCGCCGAAGAGGTACCCACCACGCGGCGTAACTGCGTCGGATCGTCATGATGCTGGGCAACGTACTTCGTGACGCCGTTGAAAATTCCGGCCCCCGCCAGCACGCCGAGCACGGTAACCATCTGGCGGAAGTTACCCGCCTGCCCAACACCCGCCGGGCCAAATGAAACCGCCAGCAGCTTCACCACCAGCAAGCCCGCACCAATTTTTACCAGCGTACTGGCCGCCGTCCACAGGGACGCTTTAGCAAGCGACATATCAGGCGAAGTAGTTCAGTAAGGTCGTAATCACTGTGCGCTGGTTGACCGGCGACAGATTGTAGAACAACGGCAAACGCAGCAGACGTTCGCTCTCCTGAGTGGTGTAACGATCAACTCCGGCGAACTCGCCAAACTTATCGCCAGCCGGGCAATCATGCAGCGGGATATAATGGAACACCGCCATAATTTCGGCTTCTTTCAGGAAGTTGATCAACGCGCTGCGATCGTCGATGTCGCGTAGCTTGATGTAAAACATATGCGCATTCTGCACACAACCCTGCGGTATGGAAGGCAGCTCAATACGCCCGGCGCGCGCCAGCGGTTCAAGCGCGTCATAATAATTCTGCCACAGCGCCAGACGCTGCTGGTTGATACGATCCGCCGCTTCCAGCTGCGCCCATAGATAGGCGGCCTGCAGATCGGACATCAAATAGCTGGAACCAATATCTCGCCAGGTGTATTTATCCACTTGGCCACGGAAGAACTGGCTACGGTTGGTCCCTTTTTCGCGGATGATCTCGGCACGTTCGATTAATTTTTTATCATTAATCAGCGTGGCCCCACCTTCGCCACCCGCGGTGTAGTTTTTGGTTTCGTGGAAGCTAAAGCAGCCGATATGGCCAATCGTTCCCAGCGCGCGGCCTTTGTAGGTCGACATCACGCCCTGAGCGGCATCTTCCACCACGAACAGGTTGTACTTAGCCGCCAGTGCCATAATGGTGTCCATTTCGCAGGCAACGCCCGCGTAATGCACCGGTACAATAGCGCGAGTTTTGTCGGTGATCGCCGCTTCAATCAGCGTTTCGTCAATGTTCATGGTATCCGGACGGATATCGACAAAGACGACTTTGGCCCCACGCAGCACGAAGGCGTTGGCGGTGGAGACAAACGTGTAGCTCGGCATGATCACTTCATCGCCAGCCTGGATATCCAGCAGCAGCGCCGCCATCTCAAGCGAGGCGGTACAGGACGGCGTCAGTAGCACTTTCGCGCTGCCAAAATGTTGCTCCAGCCACTGCTGACAGCGACGGGTAAAGCCACCGTCGCCGCACAGTTTTCCGCTGCTCATCGCAGACTGCATGTATTCAAGCTCGGTGCCCACCACCGGCGGTGCGTTAAATGGGATCATGTTGTCACCTGTATAACCAGTACGCGGTGCTTTCTACATTGGCACCGCTCTGTATGTAACGTTTAAGCGCGGCGGTGTTGCCCATCTGGGTCGCCACGCGTAATGTTGTTTTACCGTGAGCCTGCGCCCAGCAAAGCGCAGCCTGCATCAGTTCTGCGCCCGCACCGCGACCGGCCAGTAGGCCAATACGCGCGTCGGTCTCATTCAGTTCACGCAGTGAGACATAGCCACGAATATCGCCAGTCTGTGTGCGAAAAACGAGACACTGATGGTCGAACGTGCCCAATACGGCATTTTCAATCCACTGCGCGTAGAAACGCGCGCTGGCATCGGGCGCATACCACGGCGCACGAAAACGGCTTTGCGCGAACGCCTGCCCCGCCAGCTGACGTAACGCCGGGATATCTGCAGTTTGTGCGACCTGAGCGCCGGGATTGTCATAAACGCCCGTGACCGACAGCGCTAAATCCACTTCCCCTTCGACCAGCGAGAAACCCAACTGCTGCAATGCATCTAACTCCTGGGCGTTCGCCGCAGGAATTTTTGCCTGTACCCGCTCCCAGGGCTGCAACGAATCCGCAGTCAGAACCGGTGCATGCGGGTCAACACGCACAATGGCGCTCTTCACGCCAAAGAACGTATTCTCCCAATTCAGCGGCTCAATACTGGCGCGGACGAGCACGGAGTAGCTCCAGCAGATATTGACCATAACCGGTTTTAGCCAGAGAACTGGCGGCACGCTTCACGCCTTCATCATCCAGCCAGCCGTTGCGCCAGGCGATCTCTTCCAGGCAGGCAATTTTAAAGCCCTGACGTTTCTCAACTGTTTGTACGAACATACTCGCTTCAATCAGGCTGTCATGCGTACCGGTATCCAGCCAGGCAAAGCCACGGCCGAGCAGTTCCACCGTCAGGTTACCCGCGTCAAGATACATCTGGTTGATGGAGGTAATCTCCAGCTCTCCACGCTCGGAAGGCTTCACGCGTTTTGCGTACTCCACCACCTTACTGTCGTAGAAATAGAGTCCCGTCACCGCCCAGTTAGATTTCGGTTCTTTCGGCTTCTCTTCCAGCGAGACGGCGCGGAAATTGTCGTCAAATTCCACCACGCCGAAACGCTCAGGATCCATAACCTGATAGCCAAATACCGTCGCCCCTTCCGTTCGGGCAGCGACGTGGCGCAGTTTTGGACTGAATCCCTGCCCAAAGAAGATGTTGTCACCTAAAACCAGACAGGAAGGCTCACCGTTAAGGAACGTTTCCCCAATGATAAACGCCTGCGCCAGTCCGTCCGGGCTGGGCTGCTCGGCATAGTGCAACTCAATACCAAACTCAGAGCCATCGCCCAGCAAACGCTGGAAATAGCCTTTATCTTCCGGCGTGGTGATAATCAGGATTTCACGGATCCCCGCTAACATCAGTACCGATAGCGGGTAGTAAATCATCGGCTTGTCGTAAATCGGCAATAACTGCTTCGATACGCCACGCGTGATGGGGTGCAGGCGAGTACCCGACCCACCCGCCAAAATGATACCTTTCATGCGTACCTCCTCCGGAATTTAACCCTTCAGACCTAAACGTTCGCCCTGGTAGCTGCCGTCCTGCACGGGCTTCCACCACGCCTCATTCACCAGATACCATTGCACGGTTTTGCGCATGCCGCTCTCAAACGTTTCCTGCGGCATCCAGCCAAGTTCACGTGCAATCTTCGACGCATCAATGGCGTAACGTTGATCGTGACCAGGACGATCGTCAACAAAGGTGATCAGTGAGCGGTACTGCGCAAGGCCCTGTGGCTTGTTGAGGGCCAGTTCTTCCAGCAGACAGCAAATCGTCTCGACTACGTCCAGATTCTTACGCTCGTTGTGCCCGCCGATGTTATAGGTTTCCCCCACGGCCCCGGTGGTCGCTACGCAATACAACGCGCGGGCATGATCCTCCACGTACAGCCAGTCGCGGACCTGCTGCCCGTTGCCGTATACCGGCAGCGGTTTGCCCGCCAACGCGTTAAGAATCGTCAGTGGGATCAGTTTTTCCGGGAAGTGGTACGGGCCGTAGTTGTTGGAGCAGTTGGTAATCAACGTAGGCAGACCGTACGTACGTAGCCAGGCACGGACCAGGTGATCGCTACTGGCTTTCGATGCGGAATAAGGACTGCTTGGTGCATACGGCGTGGTTTCAGTGAAAAAATCATCCGTAGAATGGAGATCGCCATACACTTCATCGGTCGAAATATGATGGAAACGAAACGCCGATTTTTTCTCATCGGTTAATACGTTCCAGTAAGCGCGCGCCGCTTCCAGCAGGGTGTAGGTACCCACGATATTGGTTTCGATAAATGCAGCCGGACCATCAATGGAACGATCAACGTGGCTTTCCGCCGCCAGATGCATGACGCAGTCTGGCTGATACTGTTGAAAGACACCGTCAAGCGCAGCCCGATCGCAGATATCAACTTTCTCAAAGGCAAAACGGTCATTCTGTGCGACCGGCATTAGCGACATCAGGTTGCCGGCATAGGTCAGTTTATCGACCACCACCACAGCATCCTGCGTCTCGTTAATGATATGCCGTACAACCGCGGAGCCGATAAATCCGGCGCCACCGGTGACCAGAATTCGTTTCATTATCGCCAGACTCCTTTGGTATCAACCACGTACTGCTGGTGTACCGCATCGCCTTTAATCGCTTTAAATTCATTATGGTCGACCAGCATCACCAGCACATCAGCGCTTGCCAATGCGTCGTCCAGTGTCGCCAACGTACACAGGCCATCCAGTTTTTTTGGCAGTTGATGAACATTCGGTTCCACCACCAGCGTTTCACCGCCGTGCCACTGGGCGATACTCAGCGCGATACCCATCGCCGGGCTTTCACGTAAATCGTCAATATTCGGTTTAAATGCCAGGCCAAAACAGGCAATTTTCACCTCGCTGGCGCGTTTGTTCGTCTTCGCCAGACAATCCGCTACGGCTGCTTTTACCCGATCAACAACCCAGTGAGGTTTGCCATCATTGACTTCACGGGCGGTGCGGATCAATTTCGCCTGCTGCGGGTTCTGCGCCACAATAAACCATGGGTCGACTGCAATACAGTGACCGCCAACGCCGGGGCCTGGTTGCAGGATATTGACACGCGGGTGTCGGTTCGCCAGGCGAATCAGTTCCCAGACGTTAATCTCCTGTTCGGCGCAAATCAGCGACAGTTCATTGGCAAAGGCGATATTTACGTCGCGGAAGCTATTTTCAGTCAGTTTACACATTTCCGCCGTGCGGGCGTTAGTCACCACACATTCACCTTCAAGGAAGATGTTATACAGCTCGCTGGCACGCGCGGAACAGACGGGCGTCATCCCGCCAATCACACGATCGTTTTTAATCAGCTCGACCATCACCTGGCCCGGCAGTACGCGCTCTGGACAATAGGCAATATTGACGTCCGCCTGTTCCCCCGCCTGTTGCGGGAACGTCAGGTCGGGCCGCATTTCGGCAAGCCATGTGGCCATCTGCTCGGTCGCCCCGACGGGTGACGTTGACTCGAGGATCACCAGCGCGCCTTTTTTAAGCACCGGCGACACTGACTTCGCCGCCGCTTCGACGTACACCATATCGGGCTCATGCTCCCCTTTGAACGGGGTAGGCACAGCGATTAAATACGCATCCGCTTCCGTGGGTTTGGTGGTCGCCCGAAGATACCCCTCTTCTACAGCGGTTTTCACCACCGCACCGAGGTCGGGTTCAACGATATGGATCTCACCACGGTTAATGGTGTCCACCGCATGCTGATTAACATCTACGCCAATCACGTGTTTATGACGGGAAGCAAAAGCAGCTGCGGTTGGCAGCCCGATATAACCCAGCCCAATGACAGAAATGGTCGTAAAACTCATAGCGATATCCGATTGTTTTTTAACGCGTCTAAAATGCGACCACACGCTTGCCCATCGCCATACGGATTATGGGCCCGGCTCATGGTCTGATATTCATCTTCGTCATGCAGCAAACGCGTGACTTCTTCCACAATACGCTGCGGATCTGTCCCCACCAGCCGCACAGTTCCTGCAGTAATGGCCTCCGGGCGCTCCGTCGTTTCGCGCATCACCAGCACTGGCTTGCCCAGAGATGGGGCTTCTTCCTGAATACCGCCAGAATCGGTCAGGATCAGCCAGGCATGGTTCATCAGCCAGACAAACGGCAGGTACTCCTGCGGCTCGATCAAAATCACATTGTCAACGTGACCCAGGATGCGATTAACCGGTTCGCTGACGTTAGGGTTCAGGTGCACCGGGTAGACAATCTGCACATCCTGATTCGCCGCTGCAATTTCTGCCAGCGCATGGCAGATTTGCTCAAAACCGCGACCAAAGCTTTCCCGACGATGACCGGTCACCAGGATCATCTTTTTATCCGCGCTCAGGAAAGGATAATGCTCGGCCAGTTCGGCCCGCAGTTCATCGCTCGCCAGTACGCGATCGCGAACCCAGATCAACGCATCAATCACCGTATTGCCAGTGACAAAAATGTGGTTATCGGCAATGTTTTCGCGTAACAGGTTCTGCCGCGAGTTTTCAGTAGGTGCAAAATGATACATCGCCAGACGCCCGGTCAGCGTGCGGTTTGCCTCTTCCGGCCACGGAGAATAGAGATCACCGGTTCGCAACCCAGCCTCAACGTGTCCGACAGGAATACGCTGATAAAACGCGGCCAGACTGGTGGCAATGGTTGTCGTCGTATCACCGTGTACCAGTACGACATCCGGTTTAAACTCAGCCAGAATCGGTTTTAACCCTTCAAGGATTCGGCAGGTAATTTCGGTGAGTCCCTGACCTGGCTGCATAATATTGAGATCGTAGTCAGGCACAATGGAAAAGAGGTTCAACACCTGATCAAGCATCTCCCGATGCTGCGCTGTGACGCAAACTTTTGCATCAAAATCAGGATCTTTTGCCAGCGCATGAACCAGAGGTGCCATCTTGATGGCCTCCGGTCGCGTGCCAAATACAGTCAGTACTTTCACATCGATTCTCTTCGGATTGGCAGCGAGGGCCCAGCCCCTCACTGCAACGGTATTGCTAAATCGGGCGGCGACGGGTTAACGCGACACCGGCACCGATCATGGCTCCGACAATGCCCCACATAATCATCAGGAAGGCACGGCGCGGGCTATCACGTTTTACCGGTTCTTCCGGCGTCCGCAAATAACGATAGGTCTGAAAACGTGGGTCCAGAGTAGGACCGACGTTCAGCGTATTGAGCATGGCTCTGTTTTGGAAATAATCCAGATCGAACTCTGGACCAACGGCCTGCAAGTTTTCGAGTCGCGCCTGCAGCATAGGACGTCCGAGCAAAAACAGCTCAGAGTCCGGTAATTCATCCGCAGGCACATCGGTTGAAGTGCGAGAAATATTATGTTGCTCGGCTATTTTGAGCGCTTGTTCAATGTTGTGAGCGCGACGAGAAAAGAGTGATTTCGCCACCTCTTCCTGGCGTTTAACCTGCGCTTTCATCTGTACCGTGCGCGCAGCCCACGCGCCTTTTAACTCATCGTTCAGATGGCGTGCCGCACGCTGGCTGGCAAATGCCACATACTGGCGCAGCAGGTTGTTAGCATCTGGCGCCGTTTCCGCAATCAGCTTCACACTGTCATTGGTGTTGCGCTGTGCATCACCAGGCATAAACTGAATGTTATTAATCAGCTCATCCAACAATGCTGCATCGGCTTTACTGTTACCGACCATCCGTTGCTTAAAGTAATCGGTCTGCTGCCAAAACTCACGGCGCGTATCCCACGAGGCAACCTGCATGACAAATTCTTTATACGCTTCGTCCATCACCGACGGCTGATCCGCAGGTGCCAGGCTAGCCTTAATATCCAGGTTACGTAAAAACTGCTGCTGAGAGTAATATCCCCCCAACATATTCACCGTAGGCCGGTCGGAAATGGCGGTCGCACTCCACTCCTGACGCGCAAAAAACGTATAGGCGAGAGCAGCAAGCGCAAAGACGAGGGCCATACCGACAATCCACACCTTCCCAGCCCATAGGGTCCGAAACAACCCACGGATGTCCAGTTCATTCTCAGTGTTCACGGCATGATCTCCCGGTAATGGCTGTGTCATCGCATCCTCAATTTACTTGGTTAAGTTTGGTTTGCTTTTACGAATTCGTCGCAATCTACGCTTCACACGCTTGATAAATCTCGCGACTTTCCAGGCACGCTTGATACAGAAACCGTAGAGGCCGAATGCTAATAAAAAAAGTACCAGCATGACCCACTCTGGCACTAAACGAAAATATTCAGCCAGTACGCCGATAGATGCCAAAATTGCCGCTGCCAGCGTAATCAGAACAAAGGCCTGTCGGGAAGTAAACCCGGCACGCATCACCAAATGATGAATGTGCTGGCGATCCGCAGAAAAAGGACTCATGCCTTTTCGCAAACGACGATACATGATAGCCACCATATCCATCAGAGGAATGGCGATAATCCACAGCGCAGTAACCGGGCTAATAGGATGGGTTTGACCCTGCGTAGTTTCCAACAGGATCCAAATGATAGTGAAGCCAATCAGCGTACTGCCCGCATCACCCATAAAAACTTTATACCGGCGCCCAAGAATACCCAGATTCAGAAGAATATAAGGCAGAATGGCGGCGATCATCGCGAAGCACCAGATGGCCAGGCTGGTTTGTCCGTCAAACCAGAGGATCAGGCCCATCGCGGCAAAGGAAACGCAGGACAACCCACCTAACAGGCCGTCGATACCGTCCACCATATTGAAGGCATTAATTGCAGCCCAGACGGCGAAGAGCGTCAGTAAATAGCCGAACGGGCCAAGTACCATCTCCCAGGGGCCAAAAATATACCCAAGACTAAGAAGATAAAGTTTGCCTACAACCATCATAATGATACCAATCGCGGCCTGGATGGTGGCGCGAATTTTTACACTGATATCAAAACGGTCGTCCAGCGCACCCACAAAGACCAGCACCCCAGCACAGGCGAGGTAGAGAGAAGCGTGTGGGATGTAATAATCGGCGATGATGAATGTAAAGCAAATACCGGCGTAAACCGAAATGCCCCCAACTAACGGAATCAGTCCCTGATGACGTTTACGGAAGTTGGGTTTATCCACTAAACCGACCTTTTTTGCCACCTTGCGCGCAAAAAAAAGAAACAGTGTTGTGAATAGAAAAATACTGATGAGATCAGTGCCGACTGTCAGTAAATTCACAATGCATGCTCTCAGAGAAAATTATTAGCGGAAGTATAACCATGAAGACCTTTATTCAGAAGGGAAACCCAACGTTACATTAGGCGGTTCTGTTTAATTATCAACCACAAGACAAAAGTTACGAATCTTTTTTAACCAAACGGTAGTAATACCGTATTATCGTTATTGTGTCGTTAAGATTACAGGCACAAAAGCAAAACGCCACGTAAAACGTGGCGTTTTCAGAGGATGCCCGACTTAAGAGCGCTTCATCATATCGAAGAAGTCGTCGTTGGTCTTGGTCATCGCCAGCTTGTTAATGAGGAATTCCATCGCGTCGATTTCACCCATCGGATGAATGATTTTGCGCAGGATCCACATTTTCTGCAGCTCTTCCTGAGTGGTGAGCAGCTCTTCTTTACGGGTACCGGAACGGTTGTAGTCGATAGCCGGGAAGACGCGTTTTTCAGCAATCTTACGCGAGAGGTGCAGTTCCATGTTGCCGGTACCTTTAAACTCTTCATAGATAACTTCATCCATTTTAGAGCCGGTATCGACCAGCGCAGTCGCAATGATGGTCAGGCTGCCGCCCTCTTCCACGTTACGTGCCGCACCGAAGAAACGCTTCGGACGGTGCAGGGCGTTGGCATCAACACCACCAGTCAACACTTTACCGGAAGCCGGTACCACAGTGTTGTAGGCACGCGCCAGACGGGTGATGGAATCAAGCAGGATGATAACGTCTTTCTTGTGCTCAACCAGACGTTTCGCTTTCTCGATAACCATTTCCGCAACCTGAACGTGGCGAGATGCGGGTTCGTCAAAGGTGGAAGCAATCACTTCACCTTTAACCAGACGCTGCATCTCGGTTACTTCTTCCGGACGTTCGTCGATCAGCAGTACCATCAACACGCAGTCTGGGTGGTTGTACGCGATGCTCTGTGCAATGTTCTGCAGCAGCATGGTTTTACCGGCTTTCGGCGGTGCCACAATCAGACCACGTTGGCCGCGACCGATCGGAGACGCCAGATCCAGAACACGAGCCGTTAAGTCTTCTGTAGAACCGTTACCACGTTCCATACGCAGACGTGAGTTTGCGTGCAGCGGGGTTAAGTTCTCGAACAGAATCTTATTACGCGCGTTTTCCGGCTTGTCGTAGTTAACTTCGTTAACTTTCAACAATGCAAAGTAACGCTCACCCTCTTTAGGAGGACGAATCTTACCGGAAATGGTGTCACCAGTGCGGAGGTTGAAACGGCGGATTTGGCTAGGGGATACGTAGATGTCGTCTGGGCCTGCGAGGTAGGAACTGTCTCCAGAACGAAGGAAACCAAATCCATCCTGCAATATCTCCAGCACACCGTCACCAAAGATATCTTCGCCACTCTTTGCGTGCTGCTTCAGGATGGCAAAAATAATGTCCTGCTTGCGCATACGAGCCAGGTTTTCCAGGCCCATATTTTCGCCGAGAGTGATCAGCTCAGAAACCGGCGTATTCTTTAATTCGGTAAGATTCATAATGGTGTGAGTTCTTAAACTTGGGGTAAATCTCGAACTTAATGTTGTGAATGGTATGGCAGGGTCATCCATGCCTGTTTACGGCCATCGACTCATGTCTGTTCGCTGTCTGGTCACAGGAAAGTACGCAGAACTGAAACGACAAGACGGATTGAGCGACAAGCCAGGAATCTGTCCACTTCTCGCGCGAGAAACAACGGGAAGCATTGGATAAACAAGATTCAAACTTAATAAGGTATGTTTAATACGAAGTCAACACTAACTTAGCACGACTCAAGTCGGGCGTCCAGTCATCCGAAGAATTTAGGAATCAGGTCGCCCGAACTTGATAATTCCATCTTACGCCAGGTTAGCGTCGAGGAACTCTTTTAGCTGACCTTTGGACAGTGCGCCGACTTTTGTCGCCGCAACTTCGCCGTTTTTAAACAACAACAGGGTCGGGATACCGCGGATACCATATTTCGGTGCGGTGCCTGGGTTTTGGTCAATGTTCAGTTTCGCAACCGTCAATTTACCCTGATACTCGTCAGCGATTTCATCCAGAATTGGAGCGATCATTTTGCACGGACCGCACCACTCTGCCCAGAAATCAACGAGGATAGCTCCGTCCGCTTTGAGTACATCCGTGTCAAAACTGTCGTCTGTCAGGTGAATAATTTTATCGCTCATAATAACTCCACAGGAAAAAGCCTGGTGTGTTGGTGTAGCATTAACCAACTAAAGGTTGACTTTATTTCACCGTATACGCTTTCGTAAAGCAATAGTAAGCTGATATTCTACCACACTATGAGCAAAACACATTTAACAGAACAGAAGTTTTCCGACTTCGCACTGCACCCAAAGGTGATTGAAGCCCTTGAAAATAAAGGGTTTCATAATTGCACGCCCATTCAGGCACTGGCCCTCCCGCTAACGCTGGCTGGTCGTGATGTCGCAGGACAGGCGCAAACCGGAACCGGGAAAACGATGGCGTTTCTGACGTCAACGTTTCATTATCTTCTCTCTCATCCCGCGATTGCCGATCGCAAGGTGAACCAGCCGCGCGCGCTAATTATGGCGCCAACGCGTGAGTTAGCCGTGCAGATCCATGCCGATGCGGAACCACTGGCGCAAACTACCGGTCTGAAATTAGGCCTGGCTTATGGCGGCGACGGTTACGACAAACAGCTGAAAGTGCTGGAAAGCGGCGTCGATATCCTTATCGGCACCACGGGCCGTCTCATTGACTACGCAAAACAGAATCACATCAACCTGGGCGCGATTCAGGTGGTGGTACTGGATGAAGCCGATCGCATGTACGATCTGGGCTTTATTAAAGATATCCGCTGGCTGTTCCGTCGGATGCCGCCAACCAACCAGCGTCTGAATATGCTGTTTTCCGCGACCCTCTCTTACCGCGTTCGCGAACTGGCGTTCGAACAAATGAACAACGCCGAGTACGTAGAAGTCGAGCCGGAACAGAAGACGGGCCACCGTATCAAAGAAGAGCTCTTCTATCCTTCAAACGAAGAGAAAATGCGTTTACTGCAAACGTTGATCGAAGAAGAGTGGCCAGATCGCGCCATTGTTTTTGCAAACACCAAGCACCGTTGCGAAGATATTTGGGGCAGCCTTGCCGCTGACGGCCATCGCGTCGGTCTGCTGACCGGTGACGTGGCACAGAAAAAACGTCTGCGTATTCTGGAAGAGTTCACCCGTGGCGATCTCGACATTCTGGTTGCAACCGACGTTGCCGCGCGTGGTCTGCATATTCCGGCTGTTACGCATGTATTTAACTATGACCTGCCGGATGACTGCGAAGACTACGTACACCGTATTGGTCGTACCGGTCGTGCAGGCGCAAGCGGACACTCCATCAGCCTGGCCTGTGAAGAGTACGCGTTGAATTTACCTGCCATCGAGACCTATATCGGCCATTCGATTCCGGTCAGCAAGTATAACCCGGATGCACTGATGACCGATTTGCCGAAGCCGCTTCGCCTGACGCGAACGCGCCCTGGCAATGGCCCACGCCGCACCGGTGGTGTTCCGCGTAATCGTCGTCGTTCAGGTTAAGAAACGTTATGCCATACACAAAATCATTCAGCCTGTATCAAGGCGGTGAGAAAACGCAGCCAACACAGATACAGGTTGAAGGATGAAGTGTATGAATTCTACCTCGTTGTATGCAGCAATCGATCTCGGCTCCAATAGTTTTCATATGCTGGTTGTACGCGAGGTAGCGGGAAGCATCCAGACGCTCACGCGGATTAAACGCAAAGTGCGTCTGGCCGCTGGCCTGAATAGTGATAATGCGCTCTCTGCTGAAGCCATGGAGCGCGGTTGGCAGTGTCTACGCCTGTTTGCAGAGCGCCTGCAGGATATTCCTCAGCCACAAATTCGCGTGGTTGCCACGGCAACACTGCGTATCGCCACCAATGCCGACATTTTTATTGCTAAAGCGCAAGAGATCCTCGGCTGTGCCGTTCAGGTTATTAGCGGTGAAGAAGAAGCCCGGCTGATTTATCAGGGAGTTGCCCACACCACCGGGGGTGCCGATCAGCGTCTGGTCGTCGATATCGGCGGAGCCAGTACCGAACTGGTCACCGGCTCAGGTGCACAAACCACCTCTTTGTTTAGCCTGTCGATGGGCTGCGTCACGTGGCTCGAACGGTACTTTACCGATCGAAATCTGGCGCAGGAAAACTTTGACGAGGCAGAGAAGGCGGCGCGTGAAGTGTTACGTCCTGTCGCTGACAATCTACGTTTTCACGGCTGGAAAGTGTGTGTCGGGGCTTCTGGCACCGTACAGGCTCTGCAGGAAATCATGATGGCGCAGGGCATGGACGAGCGCATTACGCTGGCAAAACTTCAGCAGTTAAAGCAGCGCGCCATTCATTGCGGACGTCTTGAAGAGCTGGAAATCGAAGGGTTAACGCTGGAACGTGCGCTGGTGTTCCCCAGCGGGCTGGCAATCCTGATCGCCATTTTCACTGAGCTCAATATCCAGTGTATGACCCTTGCTGGCGGCGCATTACGTGAAGGTCTGGTCTATGGCATGCTGCATCTGGCCGTGGACCAGGATATTCGTAGCCGTACGTTGCGCAATATTCAGCGTCGATTTATGGTCGATACCGATCAGGCGCATCGTGTCGCTAACCTGGCAACTAAGTTCCTCGATCAGGTAGAGAAAAAGTGGCATTTGGAAGCTATCAGCCGCGAACTACTGATTAGTGCCTGTCAGTTGCATGAAATTGGACTCAGCGTCGATTTTAAGCAAGCGCCACAGCATGCGGCCTATCTGGTGCGTAATCTCGATCTTCCGGGATTTACCCCCGCACAGAAAAAACTGTTAGCCACGCTGTTACTCAACCAAACCAACCCGGTCGATCTCTCTTCGCTCCACCAGCAAAACGCGGTGCCGCCGCGTATCGCGGAACATCTTTGCCGTTTGCTCCGTCTGGCGATCATTTTTGCCAGCCGTCGCCGGGACGATTTAGTACCGGAAATTCATCTCGAAGCAAAGAATGAACATCTTACGATAACGCTGCCTGAAGGCTGGCTGGTGCATCATCCGCTCGGTAAAGAGCTTATCGATCAGGAAAGCCAGTGGCAAAGCTATGTCCATTGGCCTTTAGAAGTGCACTAACCCTCAAGTATTGCCGGATAGCCTACGCTTATCCGGCCGACAAAAACCTACTTCTCTTTTGCTTTCGCCATCATTGCCCGAATATTCGCGATGCTGGCTTGCCCTTTCTGCATCCGCTCCTCAGCGCTGACCACTTTTCGCTCCTGCTCCCAGATAATATCGTCCTGCGGTAATTCCAGCAGAAAACGACTCGGCTCCGGGCGCACCAGTTCACCGTACTGACGACGCTCTTTACACAGTGTAAAAATCAGTTCTTTCTGCGCGCGAGTGATGCCAACATAGGCCAGACGACGTTCTTCATCGATGTTATCTTCATCAATGCTGCTCTGATGTGGCAAAAAGCCTTCTTCCATGCCCACCATAAACACGTACGGGAACTCCAGCCCTTTAGAGGCATGTAACGTCATGAGTTGTACCTGATCCAACTCTTCTTCACTCTCGCCACGTTCCATCATGTCGCGCAGGGTAAAGCGGGTAACAACCTGGGTCAGCGTCATCGGTTCATCAATATCACTACCTTCCAGCATTTCCGTCATCCAACTGAAGAGTGTATTGACGTTTTTCATACGCATTTCGGCAGCTTTCGGGCTGGGTGAGGTTTCATAGAGCCACGATTCGTAGTCAATGCCGTGGATCAGATCGCGCACAGCCGCAATCGGGTCACGCTCGGCCAGGCGCTGAATTTCACCCAACCACTGTGTAAAGCGGGTCAGCGACTCATAGCCGCGCCCGGTTAGCGTCTGGCTAAGCCCCATATCAAAGCTGGCGGTGAACAGGCTTTTATTACGCGTCATCGCCCACTCGCCCAGTTTTTGCAGCGTCGCTGGACCAATTTCACGTTTTGGCGTATTCACAATACGCAGAAATGCGCTGTCATCATCCGGGTTACTCAGTACCCGCAGATAGGCCAGCAGATCTTTAATCTCCGGACGGGAGAAAAACGACGTGCCGCCAGAAATTTTGTACGGGATGCGGTTCTGCATCAGGAATTTTTCGAACACCCGCGACTGATGATTACCGCGGTACAGAATCGCGTAATCTTTATACTGCGTCTTGTTAACAAAGTGGTGGGCAATCAGTTCGCCGGTCACGCGCTCTGCTTCATGTTCTTCGTTTTTGGCGCTTAATACCTTAAGTTCGACACCGTAACCCAGCTCGGAAAAAAGTCGTTTTTCAAAAACATGTGGGTTGTTGGCAATGAGGATGTTGGCCGCTTTCAAAATACGTCCGGAAGAACGGTAGTTCTGTTCCAGCTTAACCACCTGCAACGCCGGGAAATCTTTGCTCAGCAGCACCAGGTTTTGCGGACGTGCACCACGCCAGGAATAGATAGACTGGTCGTCATCGCCCACCACGGTAAAGCGCGCACGGCTACCCACCAGCAGTTTTACCAGCTCGTACTGGCTGGTGTTGGTATCCTGATATTCATCCACCAGCAGATAACGAATCTTGTTCTGCCAGCGTTCACGGACCTCTTCATTGCGCTGGAGCAGCAGCGTAGGCAGCAAAATCAGATCGTCAAAATCCAGCACGTTACAGGCCTTCATGTGCGCATCGTACAGCCCGTAACAGTGGGCAAAAATACGATCGCGCTCGCCTTTAGCGCTGGCTGCCGCCTGTACCGGCGTCATCAGATCGTTCTTCCAGTTGGAGATCGTCGAGATCAGCTGTTGGAGAATTAGCTTATCGTCTTCGATGAGCCCTTCGGTCAACTCCTTCAGCAACGCTACCTGGTCGGTGTCATCGAACAATGAAAAGTTCGACTTCATGCCCAGCGCTGCGTATTCACGCTTGATAATGTCCAGCCCCAGGGTATGGAAGGTGGAGATCATCAGCCCACGCGCCTCTTTACGGCCCAGCGTCTGCGCCACACGCTCTTTCATCTCGCGCGCGGCCTTGTTGGTAAAGGTCACTGCCGCAATATGCCGCGCCTGATAGCCGCAAACGCGGATCAGGTGTGCAATTTTGTTGGTGATCACGCGAGTTTTGCCGGAACCTGCACCCGCCAGCACCAGGCAGGGTCCGGTGACGAATTCGACGGCTTGTTGTTGTCCGGGATTTAAACGCATAAAGATCACTCAATGAAAGTCGGGAGGGGAAATTTAGAGCATGGTAGTATAGCCAGCCTCAACCACCCCACTCAAGGCACGATCATGGCAAAAACAGCAGCAGCACTGCATATCCTTGTTAAAGAAGAGAAACTGGCTCTGGATCTTCTGGAGCAAATTAAAAATGGTGCCGACTTCGAGAAGCTGGCGAAGAAACACTCTACCTGCCCGTCAGGTAAGAAAGGCGGTCACCTGGGTGAGTTCCGTCAGGGCCAGATGGTTCCGGCATTTGATAAAGTGGTCTTCTCCTGCCCGGTGCTGGAGCCAACAGGCCCGCTGCACACCCAGTTCGGTTACCACATCATTAAGGTGCTGTACCGTAACTAATAGAAAGCCCGGAGTATAAACCTCCGGGCTTTTTTGCCTGATGGCACTTCGCTTATCAGGCCTACTAAATTCTATAAATATGACATTCTTCTACGAGGAATTAGCCCGCGACGGCGATACGCTTCATATCGGTCATATATCCGCGCAGTTTCTGGCCCACTTTCTCGATTGCGTGACCACGAATCGCATCGTTCACATCGCGCAGTTGCGCGTTGTCGACCGCACCTTCAGCAATCGCTTTGCCCAGGTCGCCAGTTTGCAGCGTAGTCATGAACTCTTTCAGCAGCGGTACGCAAGCATAAGAGAACAGGTAGTTACCGTACTCAGCGGTATCGGAGATCACCACGTTCATTTCATACAGACGCTTACGGGCGATGGTGTTCGCGATCAGCGGCAGTTCGTGCAGTGATTCGTAGTAAGCAGACTCTTCGATGATGCCGGAATCCACCATGGTTTCAAACGCCAGCTCAACACCCGCTTTCACCATCGCGATCATCAGAACGCCTTTATCGAAGTACTCCTGCTCGCCGATTTTACCGTCGAACTGTGCAGCGGTTTCGAACGCGGTTTTACCGGTCTCTTCACGCCAGGTCAGCAGTTTCTTATCGTCGTTAGCCCAGTCAGCCATCATACCGGAGGAAAATTCACCGGAGATGATGTCGTCCATGTGTTTCTGGAACAGCGGCGCCATGATCTCTTTTAACTGTTCGGACAACGCGTAAGCGCGCAGCTTAGCCGGGTTAGACAAACGGTCCATCATCAGGGTGATGCCGCCCTGCTTCAGCGCTTCGGTGATGGTTTCCCAGCCGAACTGAATCAGTTTTTCCGCGTATGCCGGGTCGGTACCTTCCTCCACCAGCTTGTCGAAGCACAGCAGAGAACCTGCCTGTAACATACCGCACAGGATAGTCTGCTCGCCCATCAGATCAGATTTCACTTCCGCGACGAAAGAGGACTCCAGTACGCCCGCACGGTGACCACCGGTTGCCGCAGCCCAGGCTTTAGCAATCGCCATGCCTTCGCCTTTCGGATCGTTTTCCGGGTGAACCGCAATCAGGGTCGGTACGCCGAAACCACGTTTGTACTCTTCACGCACTTCGGTACCCGGGCACTTCGGCGCTACCATCACCACGGTGATGTCTTTACGGATCTGTTCGCCTACTTCCACGATGTTGAAGCCGTGGGAGTAACCCAACGCCACACCGTCTTTCATCAGCGGCTGTACGGAACGCACAACGTCGGAGTGCTGCTTGTCTGGCGTCAGGTTCACTACCAGATCCGCCTGCGGGATCAGCTCTTCGTAGGTACCGACTTTAAAACCGTTTTCGGTCGCTTTACGCCAGGAAGCGCGCTTCTCGGCAATCGCTTCTTTACGCAAGGCGTAAGAAATATCCAGACCGGAGTCACGCATGTTCAGGCCCTGGTTCAGACCCTGAGCGCCACAGCCGACGATGACCACTTTTTTACCCTGAAGGTAGCTCGCGCCGTCGGCGAATTCGTCGCGGCCCATAAAGCGACATTTGCCCAGCTGTGCCAGCTGCTGGCGCAGGTTCAGTGTATTAAAGTAGTTAGCCATGATGGTGTACTCCGTGATGTTGTGTTGTTGTGCTTATTATTCGGTTCGCGTCTCAGCGAGAATGAACCCACATTACAACAGGAAATTTATTGCGGAAATTGATATATTCACAACGTCACGTTGCAATTTATGCAATGTAAAATCGTGGAGTGCGAGCCGTGGATTTACGCGATCTAAAAACCTTCCTGCATCTGGCGGAAAGCCGCCATTTTGGCCGCAGCGCGCGGGCGATGCACGTCAGCCCCTCGACGCTTTCACGCCAGATCCAGCGACTGGAAGAAGACCTCGGTCAGCCGTTATTTGTGCGTGATAACCGTACGGTTACCCTCACCGAAGCGGGCGAAGAGCTGCGCGTCTTTGCCCAACAGACGCTGTTGCAGTATCAGCAGTTACGTCACACCCTCGATCAACAAGGGCCGTCGCTGTCAGGCGAGCTGCATATTTTCTGTTCGGTGACCGCCGCATATAGCCATCTGCCGCCAATTCTTGATCGCTTTCGCGCCGAACACCCGTCGGTGGAGATTAAGCTCACCACCGGCGATGCTGCCGATGCTATGGAAAAAGTGGTGACGGGAGAAGCGGACCTGGCCATCGCCGGGAAGCCCGAAACGCTGCCGGGCGCGGTGGCATTTTCCATGCTGGAAAATCTGGCGGTGGTGCTGATCGCCCCGGCGTTACCCTGCCCGGTGCGCAATCAGGTTTCCGTTGATGACCCCGACTGGTCGACGGTGCCGTTTATCATGGCCGACCAGGGCCCGGTACGCCGCCGCATTGAGCTGTGGTTCCGCCGCCATAAAATCAGCAATCCGTCGATTTACGCCACCGTTGGCGGCCATGAGGCGATGGTGTCGATGGTGGCACTGGGCTGCGGTGTGGCGTTGCTGCCGGAAGTGGTGCTGGAAAATAGCCCTGAACCGGTGCGCAACCGAGTGATGATTTTAGAACGTAGCGACGAGAAAACACCGTTTGAGCTGGGCGTTTGCGCACAAAAAAAGCGGCTGCATGAGCCGCTGATTGAGGCATTCTGGAAGATATTACCAAACCACTAGTTGCCGGATAGTGGCGCAAGCGCCTTAACCGGACTACCCCGCCAGAAAGAATCTGAATGCCGGGTTATGACTCTCATCGTGGCAATCGTAGCCCAGTTCGTTGATCCGCGTTTCAAAATCCGGTTCATGATCGCCCAGTTCAAACGCCGCCAGCACACGACCGTAGTCGGTACCGTGGCTGCGGTAATGGAACAACGAAATATTCCAGTGGGTCCCTAAGGTATGCAGGAATTTCAGCAGCGCTCCCGGAGACTCCGGAAACTCAAAACTGTACAGACGTTCCTGTAGCGGTTTCGAGGGGCGTCCACCGACCATATAGCGCACGTGTAGCTTGGCCATTTCATCATCGGACAGATCCACCACGCTGTAACCGCCGTCGCTAAGCAACTGGAGGATTTCTTTGCGCTCTTCCAGACCGCGGCTCAGGCGTACGCCGACAAAAATGCAGGCATCTTTCGCATCGGCAAACCGGTAGTTAAATTCGGTCACCGAACGTCCACCCAACAGCTGGCAGAATTTCAGGAAACTCCCCTTTTCTTCCGGGATTGTCACCGCCAGCAGCGCTTCACGTTGTTCACCCAGCTCGCAGCGTTCAGACACATAGCGCAGGCCGTGGAAATTGACGTTGGCACCGGACAGCACGTGCGCCAGACGTTCACCACGAATATTGTGCTGGGCGATGTATTTTTTCATCCCCGCCAGCGCCAGTGCGCCAGACGGCTCCGCCACCGCACGCACGTCTTCGAACAAGTCTTTCATCGCCGCGCAGATTGCATCGCTATCAACGGTGATAATGTCGTCGAGGTATTCCTGACACAGGCGGAAGGTTTCATCACCG
Source organism: Citrobacter sp. C348 (assembly GCF_047467975.1). NCBI lineage: Bacteria > Pseudomonadati > Pseudomonadota > Gammaproteobacteria > Enterobacterales > Enterobacteriaceae > Citrobacter > Citrobacter sp. C348. Next base: position 73,143 of record NZ_JASJUJ010000016.1, read on the forward strand.
ATGCGTTTCACCGCCACGCCTTCAGCAAACAGGCCTACGCGCGGCAGATCGACCGGGTGGCCCGCATCCAGTGCCGCCTTCAGGCAGGCTGAGTCTTCGGCTTCCACGGCAATAACTTTGATTTGTGGCATCAGCTGTTTAATCAGCACCGCCACACCCGCCGCCAGACCGCCGCCGCCAACCGGAACAAATATCCGATCGAGATGCGCATCCTGCTGCAGCAGCTCAAGCGCCAGTGTGCCCTGCCCGGCAATCACCATCGGGTGATCGAATGGCGGAACCCAAGTGAAACCTTGTTGCTGTGCCAGTTCAATCGCTTTGGCTTTCGCTTCATCAAAATTGGCACCGTGCAGCAGCACTTCGCCACCGAAACTGCGAACGGCATCGACTTTGATATCCGCGGTAGCCGTTGGCATGACGATCAGCGCCTTCACCCCAAGGCGCGCAGAGGAGAAGGCCACGCCCTGAGCATGGTTTCCTGCCGACGCGGTGATCACGCCCTGCGCTTTTTGCGCTTCAGTCAGGCCTGCCATCATCGCGTAGGCCCCGCGCAGCTTGAAACTGTGAACGGGTTGACGGTCTTCGCGCTTCACCAGGACCACGTTATCAAGGCGCGAAGAGAGTTTTTCCATTTTCTGTAGCGGCGTTACCTGCACCGCTTCATAGACCGGCGCACGCAGTACCGCCCTGAGATACTCGGCACCCTCAGGAGCGCCGGATAGAGGTTGTGAATCCGCCATGGCCATTACCCCCCTAGCTTCGATTTATCGCGCACCGCGCCTTTGTCGGCGCTGGTTGCCAGACTGGCGTAGGCGCGCAGTGCAAAGGAGACCTGACGCTGGCGATCTTTTGGCGTCCAGGCTTTATCACCGCGAGCATCCTGCGCTTCACGACGGGCTGCGATCTCCGCATCGCTCAACAACAGCTGAATGCCACGATTCGGGATATCAATCGCAATCATGTCGCCGTCTTCGATAATCGCAATGTTGCCGCCGCTCGCCGCTTCCGGAGAAACGTGACCGATAGACAGACCTGATGTCCCGCCGGAGAAACGACCGTCGGTAATAAGGGCGCAGGCTTTGCCGAGACCCATTGATTTCAGGAATGTGGTTGGGTAGAGCATTTCCTGCATCCCCGGTCCACCTTTCGGTCCTTCGTAGCGAATCACCACCACATCACCAGCAACCACTTTGCCACCGAGGATGGCTTCAACGGCATCGTCCTGACTCTCAAAGACTTTCGCCGGGCCGGTGAACTTCAGGATGCTGTCATCCACGCCTGCGGTTTTCACGATACAGCCGTTTTCTGCAAAGTTACCGTACAGCACCGCCAGACCGCCGTCTTTGCTGTAAGCGTGTTCCAGCGAGCGGATACAGCCTTCAGCGCGATCGTCATCCAGCGTGTCCCAGCGGCAATCTTGCGAAAACGCCTGGGTGGTACGAATGCCCGCCGGGCCGGCGCGGAACATGTTTTTCACCGCCTCATCTTGGGTCAGCATGACATCATAGCGATCCAGAGTTTGTGGCAGGGTCAGCCCCAGCACGTTTTTCACGTCGCGGTTCAGTAATTCGGCGCGATCCAGCTCACCTAAAATCCCCAGTACGCCGCCCGCGCGGTGGACATCTTCCATATGATATTTCTGGGTGCTCGGCGCGACTTTACACAGCTGTGGCACTTTGCGGGACAGCTTGTCGATATCACTCATGGTGAAGTCGATTTCAGCTTCCTGTGCAGCCGCCAGCAGGTGCAGAACGGTATTTGTGGAACCCCCCATGGCGATATCCAGGGTCATGGCATTTTCAAACGCCGCCTTGTTGGCAATATTGCGCGGCAGCGCAGAATCATCATTCTGTTCGTAATAGCGTTTGGTCAGCTCAACGATACGTGAACCCGCATTGAGGAACAGCTGTTTACGATCGGCGTGGGTGGCCAGCAGCGAACCGTTACCCGGCTGCGACAGGCCCAGCGCTTCAGTCAGGCAGTTCATCGAGTTAGCGGTGAACATCCCCGAACAGGAACCACAGGTCGGACAGGCGGAGCGCTCAATCTGATCGCTTTGCGAATCAGAGACTTTCGGGTCCGCGCCCTGAATCATCGCATCCACCAGATCGAGTTTGATTATCTGATCGGAGAGTTTGGTTTTACCGGCTTCCATCGGGCCACCGGACACAAAGATCACCGGGATGTTCAGGCGCAGGGAAGCCATTAACATTCCCGGGGTGATTTTGTCGCAGTTAGAGATGCAGACCATCGCATCGGCACAGTGGGCGTTAACCATGTACTCGACCGAATCAGCAATCAGCTCGCGCGACGGCAGTGAATACAGCATGCCCCCGTGGCCCATGGCGATACCGTCATCCACGGCGATAGTATTAAACTCTTTGGCTACGCCGCCGGAAGCTTCAATTTGTTCGGCAACCAGCTTACCGAGATCGCGCAGATGCACGTGGCCCGGCACGAACTGGGTAAACGAGTTTACGACGGCGATAATCGGCTTACCGAAGTCATCGTCAGTCATCCCGGTGGCGCGCCACAGCGCGCGGGCTCCCGCCATATTGCGGCCATGTGTTGTTGTGGCGGAACGATACTTAGGCATGCTTTATTTACTCCCGTCTGACTATTTAAATGGGACGGTGCGTGCCGTCCCAAATTTATACTTAGTGATTAACCTGATCCAACCAGCCGTATTTATCTTCCGTTTCACCGGTGAAGAGGCCAAAGAAGGCCTGCTGAATGCGCTTAGTGACCGGGCCACAACGGCCTTCACCCACCTGGATACCGTCAACGCTGCGCACCGGGGTAATTTCTGCCGCCGTACCGGACATGAACACTTCATCGGCCAGATACAACGACTCGCGAGACAGCACCTGTTCACGCACTTCGATATCGAGGTCTTTCGCCAGTTTGATAATCGCATCACGTGTGATGCCCGGCAGCGCGGAAGAGGTAAACGGTGGAGTAAACAGAATGCCGTCTTTAACTTCAAACAGGTTTTCACCCGCGCCTTCGGAGATGTAGCCGTTCACATCCAGCGCAATACCTTCCTGATAACCATGACGACGCGCTTCGCTACCCACCAGCAGTGAAGACAGGTAGTTACCACCCGCCTTGGCGGCGGTAGGAATGGTGTTGGGTGCGACACGGTTCCAGGAAGAAACCATCGCGTCGATCCCCTGATCCAGGGCATCAGCACCCAGGTAAGCACCCCACGGGAACGCAGCGATGATCACATCCGTGGTGTATCCCGCCGGTGGGTTAACGCCCATGCCGACATCGCCAACAAACACCAGCGGGCGGATGTACGCACTGGTCAGGTTGTTTTTACGGATCACCGCACGGCAAGCTTCCATCAACTCATCAACGCTCTGAGAAACCGGAAAACGATAAATCTTGGCTGAATCACGCAGACGCTGCATGTGTTCGCGATGACGGAACACCACCGGCCCTTTGTGAGAATCGTAGCAACGGATACCTTCAAATACGGATGTACCGTAGTGCAGCGCATGGGACATCACATGAACCTTCGCGTCTTCCCAACGAATCATCTCGCCATTAGACCAAATGAAATCAGCTTTTTTCGTCGTCATTTCTCTTCCTTTTGCGCTCAGGCGCGAATTTGTTGTGATGTGGTTGTGCTCTGGCAGATAGCAACATGTGCAACATCGACCAGTTTACTTAACTGACTAAACAGTAAGTCGACCGACCGTGGGCTGGCAACGGTCAATTCAATATTTATATTCTGCGCATCGCTGGCTGCGTTCATATTCATGGAGCACACCTGAAAACCACGATGGCGTACCACGCGCAAAACACGTTCTAACGTTTCCGGATTGAAACGAGCCTCAACGGCGACCTGATGTTGCATCATGATGATTTCTCCAGCATTTCTGAGTTACTGGCACCAGGAGGTACCAGAGGCCAGACATTCTCAAGTTCGTCGATTGAGACATGAAGCAGGTATGGCCCCTTACTGTTCAGCATGGTGTCGAGCGCTGCTTCAACCTGGTCTTTACGGGTGATGTGTTGGCCTGGGATGCCGAAGGCACTGGCTAACATGAGGAAATCGGGATTATCGGTCAGGGTAGTTTCGCTATAGCGTTCCTGGAAAAACAGCTGCTGCCATTGTCGCACCATGCCTAACCGTTGGTTGTCGAGTAAGACGATCTTCAGCGGCAACTGCTTGCGTTTTACGGTGCCCAGCTCCTGCACATTCATCATGAAAGAGCCGTCACCGGAGATACAGATGACCGTATCATTCGGACGGGCCACCTGCGCCCCCACTGCTGCAGGTAAACCAAAGCCCATCGTCCCCAGGCCGCTGGAGGTGATGAAGTTCTCCGGGCGAGTGTAGGTCATGTGTTGTGCTGACCACATCTGATGCTGACCAACATCCGTCGTCACCACGCTATCCTTATGTTTCCTTTCGGACAGCTGTTTTAACAACAGCGGAGCGTAAATAGCCTCCCCCGGATGATCGTAGCGCCAGGCATGTTCTGCGCGCATGTCAGCGGCATACTGGCACCATTCGTTGATGGCCAGCGGTTGTTGTAATGCGGGTAACAGCATATTCAAGTCGCCTTGCAGCGCAACGTGTACCTGACGCAATTTATTCATCTCGGCCGGATCGATATCCATGTGGATCACGCTGGCATTGGGGGCAAAGGTGTTCAGCTTGCCGGTCACCCGGTCATCAAAACGTGCACCGACAGCGATCAGCAAATCGCACTCCTGCACCGCAAAGTTTGCCGCTTTGGTGCCATGCATGCCCAGCATACCCAGATAGTACGGGTAATCTGCATCCACAGCGCCAAGGCCTTTCAACGTACAAACCACCGGCACATGCGTTGCGGCGATAAACTCACGCAGCGCTGGAACCGCCTGCGCCATCCCTACGCCACCACCTACGTACAGCACGGGTTTCTGTGCCTTCGCCAACATCTTGCGGGCTTGTTCAATCTCAGCATGTGGGAAAGCAACTGCGTTTTCGACGGTGGTGAAATAGGGCTCCAGCGTACCACTGGCTAACTGAATGTCTTTCGGGATATCAACCAGAACCGGACCCGGACGACCAGAGTTCGCCACGTCGAAGGCCTCGGCCATGATACGCGGCAGCTCTTCCAGCGACTGCACCAGGAAACTATGTTTGGTACATGACAGCGACATGCCGAGTACATCCACTTCCTGGAACGCATCGGTGCCGATAAACGGGGAAGAGACTTGACCAGTGATCGCCACAACGGGAACGGAATCTAACAGCGCATCTGCCAGGCCGGTGATCAGGTTGGTTGCACCAGGACCGGAAGTCGCGATACAGACACCGGTTTTACCGGTTGAGCGGGCATAGCCAATCGCCGCCATCGCCGCCCCCTGCTCGTGTCGACACAACAGGTGTTCTACGCCGCCGTCGTACAACGCATCGTAAACCGGCATAATTGCGCCACCGGGATAGCCAAAGACGGTTTTCACCCCTTGTGCACGCAACGCATGTACCACCCACTGTGCCCCATTCATAGTTACATCCCCGCCGTAAATCTTGAGAAACAGAATTTTATGCTAGTGTTCACTTTCTGCTCCTCGTTTAAGTTTTTAAGGTCAAAAAAAACCCCCGAACCTTTCGGTGCGGGGGTCTTAGTTCGTTAAGGCTTGTTTTCTAAGCCTTTCCTCGTCCAAGTGCAGCCCCGCACGGTGGGATAATAATCACCACCACGCTAATCACGACCAGGCTAATCACTCGTAGAAGGGCTGTCATTTTTGTATTTTCTTGCATCTTGTTCGAAGGAATACCTAAAGAGTTACCATAGAGTTTCACTATGGCACAAGATATTTCTGCATTCATTTTTCTGACACGGTTAACGGTTTCTATAAATCACCTTGTTTTTTATACAAAAAATAGAAAATGAAAATATTTCACGTTATTCAGTCAACACGATCATGTTTTCCCTTTGCAGGCGGCACTTTGAGCGGCGCTTGTGAGCGTTGTTCCAGAGGTTACGTAAAATATTAACCCTTGCATAAAAATACATGAATCAGCATCTAAAAGTATCAATCAAGCAAGATATCGTCGCCATCTATTAAGACATAATGCCTGCATCAGGAGGGGTTATGTCACTGTCGATAGTCCACACGCGCGCCGCATTAGGCGTCAATGCACCACCCATTACTATTGAAGTCCATATTAGTAATGGCTTGCCCGGTTTAACCATGGTTGGACTACCCGAAACCACCGTGAAAGAGGCTCGAGATCGAGTTCGCAGTGCGATTATTAATAGCGGGTATGAATTTCCGGCCAAGAAGATAACCATCAACCTTGCCCCGGCAGATCTGCCTAAAGAAGGAGGGAGATATGATTTACCTATCGCCATTGCGCTTCTGGCTGCGTCAGAGCAGCTTACAACACATAATCTCGATACTTATGAGTTAGTCGGTGAACTAGCGCTTACAGGTGCTCTACGTGGCGTTCCCGGAGCAATATCCAGCGCAACTGAAGCAATTCGCGCAGGTAGGCGAATTATTGTCGCAAAAGAGAACGCTGCAGAAGTGGGGCTAATACACGGCGAGGGCTGCCTGATTGCCGATCACCTGCAAGCCGTGTGCGCATTTCTCGAAGGTAAGCATGAATTAGAAAGGCCTGTTTGCGTAGAGATTCCACCTTCAGGCTCATCTGATGACCTCAGTGACGTCATCGGCCAGGAACAGGGCAAGCGAGGGCTGGAGATTACCGCTGCAGGCGGCCACAATCTCTTGCTCATCGGCCCGCCGGGTACGGGAAAAACGATGCTTGCCAGTCGCCTTCGCGGATTGTTACCACCGTTAAGCAATGATGAGGCTCTGGAAAGCGCGGCAATTCTCAGTCTGGTCAATTCCGACACCATACAAAAACAGTGGAAGCAACGCCCCTTTCGCTCACCCCATCACAGCGCGTCCTTAACCGCAATGGTAGGAGGAGGATCGATACCGGCACCGGGCGAGATTTCTCTGGCACATAACGGCATATTATTTCTGGATGAATTGCCCGAGTTTGAACGCCGTACGCTGGATGCCCTGCGTGAGCCTATTGAATCCGGACAGATTCATTTATCACGCACCCGGGCAAAAATAACCTACCCGGCACGCTTTCAATTGATAGCAGCAATGAATCCAAGCCCAACAGGGCACTATCAGGGAAACCACAACCGTTGTACCCCAGAGCAAACGCTACGTTACCTCAATCGCTTATCTGGCCCTTTTCTCGACCGCTTCGATTTGTCCCTCGAAATACCCCTTCCACCGCCCGGTATACTCAGTCAGCGAGCAGCAAAGGGAGAAGACAGTGAGACGGTGAAGAAACGGGTTATGGCCGCGCGTGAGCGCCAGTATCAGCGGCAAAATAAGTTAAATGCGCATCTGGGCAGCCAGGATATACATCAATTCTGCGTCTTACACAGGGATGACGCACGCTGGCTGGAGGAAACGTTAGCACATCTTGGATTGTCCATCCGCGCATGGCTGCGCTTGATAAAGGTCGCTCGCACAATTGCAGATATTGAGCAATGTGACCAGATCACCCGTCAACATTTACAGGAAGCCGTTGGCTATCGGGCAATAGACAGGTTGTTAATCCATTTACAGAAACTACTGGCATAAAAAAAGGGCTTTCGCCCTTTTTTTATTAATCCTCTGACTCGGTGTAATCTTCCGCACCTTCTACCTGAGGTTTGCCGCCAGACAGCGTGTGGAAACGTTTTGGACGCTTAATACGCGTCATGTATTTAGACCACACACGTTCCGCTTCGGTAACCGGCTCACGTTCACCACGGCATACCGCCACAAACAACTTCTCTTCTTCAGTTACCGGCTCACGCTTGCCCAGATCCAGCTCATTAAAGGCATAACCGTGACGCTCAAGCAGCTGTGCCTCTTTAATGGTGAAATCACCATGACGAGAGAATCCGCGGGGGTAATATTTATTGTCGAAATATCGATTAGTCGTCGTAAAGCTTTCCGCCATCCTGCACGCTCCTAATTCTTTGGCCGAGCTATTTATGGCGCGGAGTATTAGTTACGCTTGACAGAGCGTCAAACAAAAGATTTAAATCATAACGACAAATAATTTTATGGAGTGAGTTGTGGATACGGAATTGTTAAAGACTTTCCTGGAAGTTAGCCGAACGCGCCACTTTGGCCGGGCAGCTGAAGCGCTCTATTTGACCCAATCGGCGGTCAGTTTTCGCATCAGACAACTGGAAAATCAACTGGGTGTGAACCTCTTCACCCGACACAGAAACAATATCCGTTTAACCGCTGCGGGTGAAAAATTATTGCCATATGCTGAAACGCTGATGAATACGTGGCAAGCAGCACGTAAGGAGGTCGCAAATACCTCACGCCATAATGAGTTCTCTATCGGTGCCAGCGCTTCCCTTTGGGAATGCATGCTCAATGGCTGGCTGGGTCGTTTATATCAGTCGCAGGTGCCGCAAACCAGCCTGCAGTTTGAAGCCAGGATCGCGCAGCGCCAGTCGCTAGTAAAGCAACTCCATGAACGACAGCTTGATCTGCTGATTACTACTGAATCCCCAAAAATGGACGAATTTAGCAGTCAACTACTGGGGTATTTCACGCTGGCGCTCTATTGCAGCGCTCCATCACAAACAAAAGATGAACTGAATTATCTGCGTCTGGAGTGGGGACCTGATTTTCAACAACACGAAGCGGGATTAGTTGCCGGCGACGAAGTACCAGTGCTAACCACCAGTTCTGCTGAGCTAGCAAGACAGCAACTTCCTGTACTGAAGGGGTTTAGTTGGCTTCCCGTGTGTTGGGCGAAAACAAAAAGCGATCTCCATATAGTTTCTGACAGCACGACACTTTCACGTCCGTTGTATGCGGTCTGGCTACAAAATAGCGATAAACATACGCTTATCTGCGATCTGCTGAAAACGAATATTCTGGATGATTAAAATGGACGCTGGCAAGGATGCCGGAAACAGGAAATAAACAGTATGAAGGTGGCGTCATTTTCAGATAAAAAAAATCCTTAGCAAAAATGCTAAGGATTGTTTCTGGCAGGGGCGGAGAGACTCGAACTCGCGACACCCGGTTTTGGAGACCGGTGCTCTACCAACTGAGCTACGCCCCTATATTTCTTATCATTAAGCCTGCTAAGGTAGCAGGCTTAATTTTCTAATAAGTGGCGGAACGGACGGGACTCGAACCCGCGACCCCCTGCGTGACAGGCAGGTATTCTAACCAACTGAACTACCGCTCCACCGAATTTCTTTGTCACTACCCGGATTTTTT
>NZ_JASJUJ010000017.1:0-58960 GCF_047467975.1 Citrobacter sp. C348
TGTTGACGGTGTGATACGTGCCGCACCGGAGAAACCCGACCCCGCACCGGTGACGCCACCGCCGCCGCGTAAAGTACAGGGCTGCTACAGCTCGCCGTTCCGGCATTAATCAGGAGAGAGACTCGTGACCACTGTGACCATACAGCAGGCCTTTGAGGCCTGTCAGACGAACAAAAATACCTGGCTGAAACGTAAAGCCGAACTGGCAGACCTTGAACGGGAATACCGTGAACAGCTCCTTGCCGGTGACGAACAAATCCCGCGCAGAATGCAGGATTTGCGCGACAATATCGACGTGAAAAAATGGGAGATTAATCAGGCCGCCGGTCGTTATATCCGCTCACATGAGAAAGTGCAGCACATCAGCATCCGCAACCGGCTCCATGACTTTATGCAGCAGCACGGCGCGGAGCTGGCCGCCACGCTGGCACCTGAGCTGATGGGGTATAACGAACAGCTTCCCGCAGTAAAACAGAGCGCCATGCAGCACTCGGTTGATTATCTGCGTGAAGCCCTGTCGGTATGGCTGGCCGCAGGTGAAAAAATTAATTATTCCGCGCAGGACAGCGATATTTTAACGGCCATCGGATTCAGGCCTGATGCGGCTTCGCGGGATGATAATCGCGAGAAATTCACCCCGGCACAGAACCTGATTTACACCCGCCGACGTGCAGAACTGGCCGCACGGTAGCACGCAAAAAAATCCCCGAAAATTCCGCTATTTTTGCCGAAAAAAGCCATGCATCCATAAGGTGCATGGTTTTGCATGCAAATCCCCGTATTTTTTATCCCACGCAACACCAGTACCGGCGCGGCCTGAGGCCGTTCATGCACCTGCATTAAAAGCGACCTCTTAAGCGGGCAGGCGTGGCGGGGAGAGCATTGCGCGCCAGTGGTAATCACTGCATCGATAATATTTCGCCTTTAATCCTAAAGATTAACGGCATGGGAAAAGCATTAAGTAAACCATAGAGCTAACGATTACAATTAAATTCATATGTTTTATCACCCGTCTTTAAAAGAACAATTTTTAAGAGATAAAATTAATTTTAACATCACACAATACTTAATCATTTTAAAATTTAAACATACTTTAAAAACAGAAGGAAATGAAAAAACAAAATAACGATAAGAAAAAGTAAGTGATGGAGAAGTAATCGCTAGAATAACAATGTAAAAAAGAGGCGCTTAATACGCCTCTTTAGATTTACAAAATATCATGCATTAACTCAAAATGGTGTTTTATGGACATTTTCTTGATATATGCTAAGTTGGTTCTTCCCCCTGGAGTATTATAAATATCAACCAGTTCTCTACAAGCAGTTGACCAATTAAGTATGTCAGGCCGCTGAGAACTAAGGAAAGCATCCAATTTCTCCAAAGCTTCATCAATTAAAATAGCAACATCTTCAACTACAACTCTAGGGTCTGAAAGGAAGTGATGGACTTGAATTTCTGTTCTATCAATGTTCTCGTAAGTGATGTGGATTACAGCCGTTATGGCTTGCCCCCCACCTTCTGCGAAATGATTTCCAACAATAGAAAAATCACCAAACCCATTAAAACCTAGCTGCCTATAATTTAAATGTAAGTCAGAGAAAAATTCAATAATATTATTTGCATATCCGGCGTTGGTTTGGGTACGATTTAAACCATCACGAATTAATACTTTAGATGTGGAATTGAAATTTGAAATATATATTGCGCTGCATGTGCCATCAATAAAGATATTATCTTTAAATAAATTATCTGAAGATTCTAATTGAAGAAGCTGCTGTGTATTAGCATAGCGGCCATTATGAATGATTGATTTTTTTTGACTTTGATAAATATAAAAAAAACTAGTCAATTGTGATGAACTAGTTGTATCGTCAACAATGTAACCTAACTCGATTTGAGGATTTATTTCAATTGCACCATTAATTAACGTTTCAGAAGCTCTCTCATTACCTTCAAGCTCCCCACATTTAGGATTAACAATCAAAATAACTCTCGCATTGTTATCACGAGCATCTCTTAAACAACTGTATAAATCCCTATCACTCTCTCTAACTGGTTCAATAATAGCAACCATATTTTTTTGAACGATCTTTGTCAGGCAAGACCTAACAGCTAGTAGTTCATATTGTTTTGCTCTTAAATAACAGTAATACATGCTGTGATTCCTTATCAGTTAACATAATGTTTCTGTCATGTTTTCCCTAAGTGTCATTAAGTTTTTTTGATTCAATCGCAAATTTAATAATGTTGCTAACAGCGATTGCGGGAGAGAAAGAAAATAGTCCTTTTCAAACCCCTCAAGCTCTCTTGCTGTTAATAACTTTAGCATTTCCTTATGCGCTTTTTTGGTATCCAATTCTAAAAAAAGATTTCTACATTGTTCTTTAACATCCGCGGCCCTTCCAAAAGGTTTTATCCCTGTAACACTTTCATAAAAGAACATATATTCTGAGGGTTTAAAACAATTGAACATTTTATCTTTGGAAAAGTACTCTAGATTCGAAGTAGCTAATCGCTCATAGTTTAGAGCATTCTTTCCGTTTAGAGTGATAATCCCTGTAGTCTCATGAGCTACTTTCATTGCCTGATTTAGTTTTTCAGCGGGGACGACCATGTACACAAACTCAAACACATCTTTGTATACAGACAGTTGGTCATCTAATCTTTCAAAAGAATCTAATTCTGTCTTTATTTCATACGCAGTTGACGTATCGTTAAATATTGCAACATCAGCTATGCATCCATTTATTTTAAACTCATTAACATAGCTAACTTTGTTAAATCTATGAAACCCTTTGACTATTTTTTTCGCAATTTCATTCTTGTAAACATATTCGTTTCTGTATTTCTTCTTCAGAAGCAAATATAATTCATCATAAATTTTCGCTATGGACTTATCAGTTGAGCTATACGCAGGGCAATTATCCATAACGATACTTCTGAACAGCTCAGACCTATTTTTTTTTGCTATTTCCAAAACCACATTACGACTAAATATTTTACTTATAGCCTGATAATTCATTTTCCGTTCTGCCAAAAAATCAAGTACTGTTTAAATAACCAATACTATGGAGGAATCCCCCATGCTTAAAAACAAACTTAAATATGATAAAAACAAGTCATTTTGTCAAACAGTAATTATTTCATCATAAAAAAGCACTAAATATCAATCAGTAACCGCAAAAAAATACTTAACTGATTGTTTTATAATTGTTTAGCAAACTCATAAGGGGTAACATCATACCCTTGTCGATTAATATCTAGATAATCAGCCCACCACTGAACCATCAATCGGCGCTCATCCAAATGCTCAGATGTGTGAATATATGCAGCACGTACATTATTCCGCTCTGAATGGCTTAACTGACGTTCTATAGCGTCATCGCTCCATAACCCCGACTCCCCCAACGCACCGCGCGCCATCGTCCTAAACCCATGTCCGCAGACCTCGGTTTTCGTGTCATAGCCCATCGCACGCAATGCGCTGTTTACCGTGTTTTCACTCATAACCTTAGTAGCGTCATGATCCCCCGGAAAAAGTAACTCTTTATCACCACTAATCTGCCTAAGCTGCTCTAACAAAATCATCGCCTGCCGACTAAGCGGAACGATATGCTCCTCTTTCATCTTCATGCCACGATACGAATAACGCACCCCCTTAATTTCTTCTCTTTTTGCAGGTACGCGCCAAAGAGATTTATCGAAGTCGAACTCATCCCAACGCGCGAAACGTAACTCACTGGAACGTACAAAAGTTAGTAATGAAAGCTCGACCGCGATCCGTGTCATTACACGACCACGATATGCAGCAAGACGGGTAAGAAACTCAGGAAAACGGCTTGAGGGTAAAGCTGGATAGTGTCGCGCTTTGGTTGTCGATAACGCACCAGCCATATCACTGGCTGGATTAGAGTCTATATAATCGTTCTGTACGGCGTAACGCATTATGGCCGTGACACGCTGTTGCAGGCGCTGAGCAACATCATGCTTACCTGTAGCATCAACTTTTTTAATCGGAGCTAATAGGTGGCTGGTTTTGAGCTGGCGAATGTCGGACGAACCGATATGAGGGAAGATATAAAGCTCAAGATAGCGAAGAACACGCGATCGATGGTCTTCACTCCAGCGCTTGTTACTTGCATGCCATTCACGAGCAATGGTTTCGAACGTATATGCCCCCGAATTCTCGGCCTGAGCTTCTTTCTGTTCGGCTTTTGGGTCAATGCCCTGAACTAACAGCTTTTTAGCTTCGTCGCGCTTTGCTCTTGCCTGAGCAAGAGTCACTGTAGGCCAAACACCAAAAGCGAGGCGATCTTCTTTTTTGTCTGAGGGGCGTCGGTATTTCATGCGCCAGTATTTAGACCCCTTGGCCGAAACCTCGAGATACAAACCGCCGCCATCGGCCATTTTGTAGCTTTTGTCTTTTGGCTTTGCAGCCTCGACTTGTCTGGCGTTGAGCTTCATTTGGGGGCACATTTCTAATCGAAGTTAAGATGCCCCCAATTATGCCCCCAATGACATCCGGATTTCAACGGACAACCTCGGACGACTCAGGACGTAAAAATCGCTGCAAGCGTTGATTTTTAAGGGATAATTGGACTTTCTCGGATGGTCTTGGAAGTACTAATGGTGCCGAAGGCCGGACTCGAACCGGCACGTATTTCTACGGTTGATTTTGAATCAACTGCGTCTACCGATTTCGCCACTCCGGCACGGAAGGGATGCGGAAAACGTTGTGGATTATACCTGTCGTGCGCCACCATGCAAGCGCCAGCGTGTACCTGATGCGCTAAGTGTTGAAAATTTCAGCATTACCTTTCGTACCTGCAACCAGCATCACGGTTTAGCCCATGCAACCATCACCCTAATCCCCCCTTCTGCGAAGCACCCTATTTCCCCATGCTCTACACTTCCTGTTCAACACCACACTGAGGGAAACACGATGTCGATGATAAAAAGCTACGCCGCAAAAGAGGCGGGCAGCGAACTCGAACTCTATGAATATGATGCGGGCGAGCTAAAGCCGGAAGATGTCGAAGTACAGGTCGAATACTGCGGTATCTGCCATTCTGATTTGTCGATGATCGACAACGAATGGGGGTTCTCTCAGTATCCGCTGGTTGCCGGGCATGAGGTGATTGGTCGCGTGGCGGCGCTCGGCAGTGCGGCGCAGGATAAAGGTCTGAAGGTTGGCCAGCGCGTCGGCATCGGCTGGACGGCACGCAGCTGCGGGCACTGCGATGCCTGTATCAGCGGTAATCAGATTAACTGCCTGGAAGGTGCCGTTCCCACGATCCTCAATCGCGGCGGCTTTGCCGAGAAGCTGCGCGCAGACTGGCAGTGGGTGATCCCGCTACCGGAGAGCATCGATTATGCGGCAGCGGGTCCGCTGCTGTGCGGCGGCATCACAGTGTTCAAACCGCTGCTGATGCACCACATCACCGCCACCAGCCGCGTCGGGGTGATTGGTATCGGCGGCCTGGGGCATATCGCCATTAAGCTGTTACACGCGATGGGGTGCGAAGTCACCGCGTTCAGCTCCAACCCAGCGAAAGAACAGGAAGTGCTGGCGATGGGGGCCGATAAAGTGGTTAACAGCCGCGATCCGGATGCACTGAACGCGCTGGCGGGCCAGTTCGATCTCATCATTAATACGGTTAACGTCGATCTCGACTGGCAGCCCTATTTTGAAGCGCTGGCCTACGGCGGTAACTTCCATACCGTCGGCGCGGTGCTGAAGCCGCTGCCGGTGCCGGCGTTTACTTTAATTGCCGGCGATCGCAGCGTCTCCGGTTCGGCAACCGGCACGCCGTTCGAACTGCGCAAGCTGATGAAGTTTGCCGGGCGCAGCAAGGTGTCACCTACCACCGAGCAGTACCCGATGTCGAAAATCAATGAAGCTATCCAGCATGTACGCGACGGCAAAGCCCGTTACCGCGTGGTGCTGAAAGCCGACTTCTGATGCCGGGCTCAGTCCCGCAAGGGGCTGAGCTTATTGCCCATGACGAAACGCGAGCACCGCCTGACGGCACTGTTCCGTCACATGCTCAATGTCGTGGTTTACGTCGATGCGGGCAATATCGCGTTCATCGTCCTGCGGACACTCCAGCGCGTCGAACTGACTTTTGAGCAACCCCACCGGCATAAAATGCCCTGCCCGACGCTGCATGCGCGCCAGAATAGTCTCGTAATCGCCATCCAGCCACAAAAAATGCACATTCGGGCTGCCCTGCCGCAATATATCGCGATACTGTTTTTTTAATGACGAGCAGACAATAAATCCGGTTTCATTCTTTTTATACAGGCTGTATGACGCGTCATTTAACCGTTCTAACCACGGCAGCCGGTCTTCATCAGTTAATGGAATACCTTCCGACATTTTATCAATATTTTTGGCGGGATGGAGATCGTCACCATCTATGAATTTAGCGGATAATACGGCGGCAACTTTGCTGCCAATGAGTGATTTACCGCTACCAGAAACGCCCATCAAAATATAACTTTCCCCAGCCATCTAAAAAACTCCAGATTCATATTCCATGGCGCGATATTACGCCTTGCTGATGGGGGAATTCACGCTTTTTCAGTACCACTGAGCAGATTTATAAGGCGCATCACGTTATGCGTAACATTGTAGTGTAACAATTTTCCAGCGTGATCTTCATCACAAATAATAACAATTAAAACCGTTTAAATGCTGCCGAGGTTACTACCTGACCAGTGAGGAATTTATGCAAGTCAAAACCCAATCCTGCGTTGTCGCGGGTAAGAAAGCTGTTGCCATTAC
This sequence comes from Citrobacter sp. C348, assembly GCF_047467975.1. Lineage (NCBI taxonomy): Bacteria > Pseudomonadati > Pseudomonadota > Gammaproteobacteria > Enterobacterales > Enterobacteriaceae > Citrobacter > Citrobacter sp. C348. The sequence goes on from NZ_JASJUJ010000017.1 coordinate 6,788, forward strand.
CGACCAAAATATTGAATGGAATAATAAAGGAACGTTAGTGCAAATTACCCGCGGGGGAATTTGTGGTTCCGATTTACATTATTATCAGGAAGGCAAAGTCGGTAATTTTACCGTTAAAGCACCAATGATTTTAGGCCATGAAGTTATTGGTAAAGTGGTCCAGAGTGATTCACCTGAATTACATGAAGGTCAGTCGGTGGCGATTAACCCGTCGAAGCCCTGCGGCCACTGCAAATACTGTCTGCAGCATGAAGAAAACCAGTGTACGGAAATGCGATTTTTTGGCAGCGCCATGTATTTTCCCCATGTTGACGGCGGCTTTACCCGGTTTAAAACCGTCGATACCGCGCAGTGCATCCCCTACCCGCAGCAGGCCGATGAAAAAGTCATGGCCTTTGCCGAACCGCTGGCGGTAGCAATCCACGCCGCGCATGAAGCGGGCGACCTGCAGGGTAAACGCGTGTTTATCTCCGGCGTTGGGCCAATTGGCTGTCTGATCGTCAGCGCAGTGAAAACGCTCGGCGCAGCAGAAATCGTCTGTGCAGACGTCAGCCCGCGTTCGCTTTCGCTGGCGCAACAGATGGGCGCAGACACGCTGATTAATCCGCAACAAGACTCGCTCGACGCGTGGAAAAAAGAGAAAGGCTATTTTGACGTCAGCTTCGAAGTCTCCGGCCATCCTTCCTCAATCACCACCTGTCTGGAAGTCACCCGCGCGAAAGGCGTGATGGTGCAGGTCGGCATGGGCGGCGCGGTACCGGACTTCCCGATGATGATGCTGATCGGCAAAGAGATCGCGCTCAAAGGCTCGTTCCGCTTTACCACCGAGTTCAACACCGCGGTGTCGTGGCTGGCGAATAACGTTATCGATCCGCTGCCGTTACTCAGCGCCGAATATCCGTTTACCGACCTTGAACAGGCGCTGATCTTCGCCGGGGATAAAACCCAGGCGGCGAAAGTCCAGCTCGTTTTTGAAGACATAAAATAAGGAATAGCATGATGAACGATCTTTTTTCACTGGATGGCAAAAATATTCTGATCACCGGTTCGGCGCAGGGTATTGGTTATTTACTGGCAACCGGGCTGGGCAAATATGGCGCGCAGATCATCGTCAATGATATTACGCCGGAACGCGCTGAAGCCGCCGTGGCAAAACTGCAGCAGGAAGGGATCCGCGCCGTTGCCGCGCCTTTCAATGTTACGCATAAACAGGATATCGACGCCGCCATTGACCATATCGAAAAAGATATTGGCCCGATTGATGTGTTGGTGAATAACGCCGGTATTCAGCGCCGTCATCCGTTCACCGAGTTCCCGGAACAGGACTGGAACGACGTGATTGCGGTGAACCAGACGGCGGTGTTCCTGGTCTCGCAGGCGGTCACTCGTCGCATGGTGGAACGCCAGGCCGGGAAAGTCATCAACATCTGCTCCATGCAGAGCGAACTGGGTCGCGACACCATCACGCCATATGCCGCCTCAAAAGGGGCGGTGAAAATGCTCACCCGCGGGATGTGCGTTGAGCTGGCGCGCCACAATATCCAGGTCAACGGCATCGCGCCGGGCTACTTCAAAACCGAGATGACCAAAGCGCTGGTCGAAGACGAAGCCTTCACCGCCTGGCTGTGCAAACGGACGCCTGCCGCACGCTGGGGCGATCCTCAGGAGCTAATTGGTGCGGCGGTTTTCCTCTCGTCCAAAGCATCCGATTTTGTTAACGGACACCTGTTGTTTGTCGATGGCGGCATGCTGGTCGCCGTCTGATACAACACAACGCAACATCACGCAGCGCCCTGGCGCTGCATTTTTGGCACACCACTCTACATAATTTATAAGAGAAAAGATTATGCCATTAATTATTATTGCGGCAGGCGTCGCGCTGCTCCTGGTCCTGATGATTGGCTTTAAAGTTAACGGCTTTATTGCTCTGGTCCTGGTAGCGGCGGTCGTCGGTTTTGCCGAAGGGATGGATGCCCAGGCCGTTCTGCACTCAATACAAAATGGGATCGGCGGTACGCTCGGCGGGCTGGCGATGATCCTCGGGTTCGGCGCCATGCTCGGAAAGTTAATCTCTGATACCGGCGCAGCCCAGCGCATCGCCACTACGCTGATTGGCACGTTCGGTAAAAAACGCGTGCAGTGGGCGCTGGTCATTACCGGGCTGGTCGTCGGTCTGGCGATGTTCTTCGAAGTCGGTTTTGTTCTGCTGCTGCCGCTGGTGTTTACGGTGGTGGCCTCATCCGGACTGCCGCTGCTGTACGTCGGCGTGCCGATGGTGGCGGCGCTGTCCGTGACCCACTGTTTTCTGCCGCCTCATCCGGGACCAACGGCGATTGCCACGATCTTCGAGGCCAACCTTGGCACCACGCTGCTGTACGGCTTTATCATTACTATCCCGACGGTGATTGTCGCCGGGCCGCTGTTCTCCAAGCTGCTGACCCGCTTTGAGAAAGCGCCGCCGGAAGGCTTATTTAACCCTCACTTGTTCACCGAAGAAGAGATGCCGTCGTTCTGGAACAGTATCTTTGCCGCGGTTATCCCGGTCATACTGATGGCGGTCGCCGCAGTGTGCGAAATTACGCTACCGAAGACCAACAGCGTGCGGGTGTTCTTTGAGTTTATCGGTAACCCTGCTGTCGCCTTGTTTATTGCCATCGTCCTCGCCATTTTCACCCTTGGCCGTCGTAACGGACGTACGATCGAGCAAATAATGGATATCATTGGCGACTCTATCGGTGCCATCGCCATGATTGTGTTTATCATCGCCGGCGGTGGGGCGTTTAAGCAGGTGTTGGTCGACAGCGGCGTGGGCCAGTATATTTCGCACCTGATGACCGGTACCTCACTCTCTCCGCTGTTGATGTGCTGGACGGTCGCGGCGTTGCTGCGCATCGCGCTCGGTTCAGCCACCGTGGCGGCGATTACTACCGCGGGCGTGGTGCTGCCGATTATTAACGTCACCCATGCCGATCCAGCGCTGATGGTACTGGCAACCGGTGCGGGCAGCGTGATTGCTTCCCACGTTAACGATCCGGGATTCTGGCTGTTTAAAGGCTATTTTAATCTCACCGTCGGCGAAACGTTGCGCACCTGGACGGTCATGGAAACGTTGATTTCCATTATGGGACTCCTTGGGGTTCTGGCGCTTAACGCCATTCTGCATTAGTTCGGCATTACCGGGGAGCACAAGTCTGCGCTCCCCGGCTCAGGAGAGAAGATGAGGAACCACAGAATTTCTTTGCAAGATATCGCCACCCTGGCGGGTGTGACCAAAATGACGGTGAGCCGCTACATCCGCTCGCCGAAAAAAGTCGCAAAGGAAACCGGCGAGCGCATCGCGCAGATTATGGAGGAGATTAACTACATCCCCAACCGCGCGCCGGCAATGCTGTTGAACGCGCAAAGCTATACGCTCGGCGTGCTGATCCCCTCGTTTCAAAACCAGCTGTTTGCCGACATTCTGGCGGGGATTGAATCCGTGACCTCGGACCATAACTATCAGACGCTGATCGCCAACTACAATTACGATCGGGAGTCCGAGGAAGAGTCGGTTATCAACCTGCTGTCGTACAACATCGACGGCATTATTCTTTCCGAGAAATATCACACTTTACGTACCGTGAAGTTTCTGCGTTCAGCGACTATTCCGGTAGTTGAGCTGATGGATATCCAGGGCGATCGTCTGGATATGGAGGTGGGATTCGATAACCGCCAGGCGGCGTTTGATATGGTCAGCACCATGCTGGATAAACGCCCGCGCCACAAAATCCTGTATCTGGGTTCGAAAGACGACGTCCGTGACGAGCAGCGCTATCGCGGCTATTGCGATGCCATGACCCGCCGGGGTCTGGAACCGCTGCGCGTGAATCCGCGTGCTATCTCCTCCATCCATCTCGGTACCCAGATGATGCGTGACGCGCTGGCTGCGCACCCGGATGTAGACGGCGTGTTCTGTACCAACGACGATATTGCGATGGGCGCGCTGCTGCTGTGCCGCGAGCGCGATCTGGCGGTGCCGGAGCAGATCTCGATTGCCGGATTCCACGGACTGGAAATGGGCAGGCAGATGATCCCAAGCCTCGCCAGCGTGATCACCCCGCGTTTCGACATTGGTCGCATGGCGGCGCAGATGTTGCTCAGTAAAATCAAGAACAACGACCATAACCACAACACTGTAGATTTGGGATATCAGATTTATCACGGCAATACGCTTTAAGTCATTTTATCTCCCCTGCGCATATTCTCTTTCATCGACATTGCCTATACTCCAGGCAGGATAAATGGAGGAAATCTCAATGAGCGCACCCCTGTTAATTGCCCGCACGCCGGACACCGAACTGTTTTTACTGCCTGGCATGGCCAACCGCCACGGGCTGATTACCGGCGCGACCGGGACCGGTAAAACCGTCACCTTGCAGAAGCTGGCCGAATCGCTGTCGGAGATCGGCGTGCCGGTGTTTATGGCCGATGTTAAAGGCGACTTAACCGGCGTAGCGCAGGCAGGACAGGCGTCTGAAAAGCTGCTGACCCGCCTGAACAACATCGGTATTACCGACTGGCAGCCGCATGATAATCCGGTCACGGTGTGGGATATCTTCGGTGAGAAAGGTCACCCGGTGCGCGCCACGGTATCGGATCTCGGCCCGCTGCTGCTGGCCCGCCTGCTGAACCTGAACGATGTGCAGTCCGGCGTGCTGGATATTATCTTCCGCATTGCCGATGACCAGGGGCTGTTGCTGCTCGATTTCAAAGACCTGCGGGCCATTACCCAGTACATCGGTGATAACGCCAAATCCTTCCAGAATCAGTACGGCAACATCAGCAGCGCCTCGGTCGGGGCTATCCAGCGCGGGCTGCTGTCGCTGGAGCAACAGGGCGCGGCGCACTTCTTTGGCGAGCCGATGCTGGATCTCAAAGACTGGATGCGCACCGACGCCAGCGGCAAGGGGATAATCAACATCCTTAGCGCAGAAAAACTGTACCAGATGCCCAAACTGTACGCCGCCAGCCTGCTATGGATGCTCTCCGAGCTGTACGAGCAGTTGCCGGAAGCGGGCGATCTGGAAAAACCCAAGCTGGTGTTCTTCTTCGACGAAGCCCATCTGTTGTTCAACGATGCCCCACAGGTATTGCTGGATAAAATCGAACAGGTGATCCGCCTTATCCGCTCGAAAGGCGTCGGCGTGTGGTTCGTGTCGCAAAACCCCGCCGATATTCCGGACAACGTGCTCGGTCAGTTGGGTAACCGCGTGCAGCACGCCCTGCGCGCATTCACACCCAAAGACCAGAAGGCGGTGAAAACCGCGGCACAAACCATGCGTGCCAATCCGGCATTTGATACCGAAAAAGCCATTCAGGAACTGGGGACCGGCGAGGCGCTAATCTCGTTCCTCGATGCCAAAGGCAGTCCGTCGGTAGTGGAGCGGGCGATGGTGATTGCGCCGTGCTCGCGCATGGGACCGGTAACCGACGATGAGCGCAACGGGCTGATTAATCACTCCGCGCTGTACGGCAAATATGAAGAAGAGGTTGACCGTGAGTCGGCCTATGAGCGCTTACAGCAAGGCGTGCAGGCCAGTACTGAGCAGCAAAACACACCTCCCGCCAACGGCAAAGCGGTCGCAGTGGACGACGGTATTCTCGGCGGGCTGAAGGATATCTTGTTTGGCAGCACCGGGCCGCGCGGCGGCAAGCGTGATGGTGTGGTGCAGAGCGTGGCAAAAAGCGCGGCGCGTCAGGTCACCAATCAGATTATTCGTGGCATGTTGGGAAGTTTGATGGGCGGAAGAAAACGCTAGTGCCTGTGTTACTTTGCCAGATAAGGCGTTAACGCCTTATCCGGCCTACGGGTCCTGAGTAGGCCGGATAAGCGCAGCGCCATCCGGCACTGCGTGTGACGTTGCCGGATGGCGGGCTGTAATTACGATTTACGCAGCATCAGCCACAGGCTTATCAGGAAGAAGCTGGCACTTGGCAGCAGCGCCCCGATAATCGGTGGAATACCGTATACCAGCGTCAGCGGGCCAAAGATCTGGTCCAGCACGTAGAACACGAAGCCGAAGCTAATCCCCGTCACTACACGCACGCCCATCGGCACACTACGCAGCGGGCCAAAGATGAACGACAGCGCCATCAGCATCATCACCGCCACGGACAGCGGCTGGAAGACTTTGCTCCACATGTTGAGCTGGTAGCGTCCGGCGTCCTGGCCGCTGGACTTCAGGTACTTCACGTAATTATGCAGACCGCTGATCGACAGCGCATCCGGATCCAGCGCCACGACACCGAGTTTGTCTGGCGTGAGATTGGTCTTCCAGGTGCCGCTCACGGTTTGTGAACCGGTAACCTGCTTCGGATCCTGCAGGTTGGACTCATCCACCTGCGACAGACGCCAGACCTTATTGTCTTTATCAAATTTGGCAGAAGCCGCATAGCGCACGGACTGCAAACGACGCTGGTCGTTAAAGGTATAAATACTGATGCCCCCTAACTCTTCGTCGCCCTTCACCCGCTCAATGTAGACAAAGCTGTCGCCGTCTTTCGCCCACAGCCCTTGCTGGGTAGACAGCAACGAGCCACCGTACATCTGCTGTGCACGGTAGTTACGCGCCATCTGTTCACCCTGCGGCGCAACCCATTCCCCGATAGCCATCGTCAACAGCACCAGCGGAATAGCGGTTTTCATCACCGACAGCGCAACCTGCATCCGGGTAAAACCAGACGCCTGCATCACCACCAGTTCACTACGCTGGGCCAGCATGCCCAATCCCAGCAGCGCGCCGAGCAGCGCCGCCATCGGGAAGAAGATCTGAATGTCTTTAGGGGCACTGAGCAGCGTATACAGCCCGGCCCCCATCGCGTCGTAGCTCCCCTGCCCGGCCTTTTTCAACTGGTCAACAAACTTGATGATGCCGGAGAGCGACACCAGCATGAACAACGTCATCATGATGGTGGTGAAAATGGTTTTACCGATATAGCGGTCAAGTACACCAAAGGGCTGCATTATACCGCTCCTTTACGCAGAAAACGGGCACGCAAGCGGCGCACAGGCACCGTATCCCACAGGTTAAGCGCAATCGCCAGAGCCAGATAACTCAGGTTAACCGTCCACATCCAGAACACTGGATCCAGTTTCCCTTTGCCGCCGTTCGACTTCAGTGAGGTCTGGATCAGGAAGAACATCAGATACAGCAGCATGGCGGGCAGCATCGACAGTACGCGTCCCTGACGTGGGTTCACCACGCTCAGCGGTACCACCATCAGCGCCATCATAAACACGGTGAATACCAACGTAATACGCCAGGTCAGCTCCGCACGGGCACGATCGGTGTCGGTGGTCCACAGCGTGTGCATACTCATCTGGTCGGTATCGTTCGGATCCAGCGCCACGGCCTGATGGCCGATAATCGCCTGATAGTCCTTGAAGTCGGTAATGCGGAAGTCACGCAGCAGCGCGGTCCCTTCAAAGCGCGTACCTTCGTTCAGCGACACCACCTGGGAGCCATCGCGCAGTTGCGTCAGATGTCCGGAATCGGCCACGACCACGGAAGGACGGGCGTTACCTTTAGGGCGGATCTGCGCGAGGAACACATCTTTGAAATTACTGCCATCGACGCTTTCGATAAACAGCACCGAGCTGCCGTTAGTGGCCTGCTGGAACTGTCCCTGCGCGAGTGCCGCCATGCCGGGGTTCGCTTTCGCTTCCGCCAGCACTTCGTCCTGATGCTTTGAAGACCAGGGCCCCGCCCACATCACATTGATCGCCGCAAAGATACTGGTAAACAGCGCCAGCACCATCGCCGCCTTCACCAGCACGGCCTTGCTCAGCCCGCAGGCATGCATCACCGTAATTTCACTTTCGGTGTACAGTTTGCCCAGCGTCATGAGCAGCCCGAGGAACAGGCTTAATGGCAAGATCAGTTGCGCCATTTCTGGCACGCCCAGCCCCAGCAGCGAGAGCACCAGATTTGCCGGGATGTCACCGTCAACCGCCGCACCGAGGATCCTGACCAGCTTTTGACAGAAGAAGATCAAAAGGAGGATGAAGAGGATCGCAAGTTGGCTTTTGAGCGTTTCCCGTACCAGATATCTTATGATTATCACTTTAAATACGCCCGTAAAAACTCGTCTTTTGCCGGAATTTAGCTTGTTTCATGGCTTAAACGTCATTTATTCTCTTGAGTCGTCGAAATCGTCGCTAAGATCATTATACTCAACGGATCCACCTCTCAGAAATTGTTCTGACGTGCCAATGCCGTAATAACGTTAAGATTAACACGAAGTCACCGCAACAGCGGGTATGAGTTACGAAAGCTTGCAATTCTATCCGTAGCCACCGCCGTTGTCTTTAAGATTCAGGAGCGTAGTGCATGGAGTTCAGTGTAAAAAGCGGTAGCCCGGAGAAACAGCGGAGTGCCTGCATCGTCGTGGGCGTCTTTGAACCACGCCGCCTCTCTCCGATTGCAGAGCAGCTCGATAAGATCAGCGACGGGTACATCAGCGCCCTGCTGCGTCGTGGCGAACTGGAAGGCAAACCGGGTCAGACCCTGTTGCTACACCACGTTCCTAACGTTCTGTCTGAGCGCATTCTTCTCATTGGTTGTGGCAAAGAGCGTGAGCTTGATGAGCGCCAGTACAAGCAGGTTATTCAGAAAACCATCAATACTCTGAATGATACCGGCTCCATGGAAGCCGTCTGCTTCCTGACCGAACTGCACGTTAAAGGCCGTAACAACTACTGGAAAGTGCGTCAGGCTGTCGAGACAGCACAAGAGACCCTCTACAGTTTTGATCAGTTGAAGACCAACAAAAGCGAGCCACGTCGCCCGCTGCGTAAAATGGTGTTCAACGTCCCTACCCGCCGTGAACTGACCAGCGGCGAGCGCGCCATTCAGCACGGCCTGGCGATTGCCGCCGGTATTAAAGCCGCGAAAGATCTCGGCAATATGCCGCCGAACATCTGTAACGCAGCGTACCTGGCTTCTCAGGCGCGTCAACTGGCCGACAGCTACAGCAAAAATGTCGTCACGCGCGTCATTGGCGAGCAGCAGATGAAAGAGCTGGGTATGCACTCCTATCTTGCCGTCGGCCAGGGTTCGCAGAACGAGTCCTTGATGTCGGTTATCGAGTACAAAGGCAACCCGTCAGAAGACGTGCGCCCGATTGTGCTGGTCGGTAAAGGGCTAACCTTTGACTCTGGCGGTATTTCCATCAAGCCTGCCGAAGGCATGGATGAAATGAAATACGACATGTGCGGCGCGGCGGCAGTGTACGGCGTGATGCGCATGGTGGCGGAACTTCAGTTACCCATCAACGTTGTCGGCGTGCTGGCGGGCTGTGAAAACATGCCAGGCGGGCGCGCGTATCGTCCGGGCGATGTGTTAACCACCATGTCCGGTCAGACTGTTGAAGTACTGAACACCGATGCCGAAGGCCGCCTGGTGCTGTGCGACGTGTTAACCTATGTCGAGCGTTTCGAACCTGAAGCGGTCATCGACGTCGCCACCCTGACCGGTGCCTGCGTGATTGCGCTGGGTCATCACATCACTGGCCTGATGTCGAACCACAACCCGCTGGCGCACGAGCTGATTGGCGCGTCCGAACAGGCGGGCGATCGCGCATGGCGTTTACCGCTGGGTGATGAGTTCCAGGAACAGCTGGAGTCCAACTTCGCAGATATGGCGAACATCGGCGGACGCCCTGGTGGCGCGATTACCGCTGGCTGCTTCCTGTCGCGCTTTACCCGTAAGTACAACTGGGCACACCTCGACATCGCGGGAACCGCCTGGCGTTCAGGAAAAGCCAAAGGTGCAACCGGTCGTCCGGTGGCGCTGCTGTCGCAGTTCCTGCTCAATCGCGCCGGGTTTAACGGCGAAGAGTAAGTTTGCTTGATTGCCGGATGGCGCCGCATACGCGTCTTATCCGGCCTACAGTGAGTATTTAACCGTAGGCCGGATAAGCGTAGCGCCATCCGGCTTTGCATTTAAATCCACAACAAGAAGCCCCATATTATGAGAAACGCAACGTTCTATCTTCTGGATAACGACACACAACAAGATGGCTTAAGCGCCGTTGAACAACTGGTGTGTGAAATTGCCGCAGAACGTTGGCGCGCGGGCAAGCGCGTACTGATCGCCTGTGAAGACGAAAAACAGGCTATTCGGCTGGATGAAGCGCTGTGGGCAAGACCGGCAGAAAGCTTCGTGCCGCATAATCTGGCGGGGGAAGGTCCGCGTGGCGGTGCTCCGGTCGAAATTGCCTGGCCAGAAAAACGCAACAGCAGCCCACGCGATCTGCTGATCAGTTTGCGCGTCGGCTTTGTAGATTTTGCCACCGCTTTCACAGAAGTGGTAGACTTCGTCCCTTATGAAGATTCTTTGAAACAATCGGCACGCGAGCGCTACAAAGCTTACCGCGTGGCTGGTTTTAACCTGAATACGGCAACCTGGAAATAATGGAAAAGACATACAACCCACAAGATATCGAACAGCCGCTTTACGAGCACTGGGAAAAGCAGGGCTATTTCAAACCTAACGGCGATGAAAGCAAAGAGTCCTTCTGCATCATGATCCCGCCGCCGAACGTCACCGGCAGTTTGCATATGGGTCATGCTTTCCAGCAAACCATCATGGACACCATGATCCGCTACCAGCGCATGCAGGGTAAAAACACCCTGTGGCAGGCCGGTACCGACCACGCGGGTATCGCCACCCAAATGGTGGTTGAGCGTAAGATTGCCGCTGAAGAAGGTAAAACCCGTCACGACTACGGTCGCGATGCGTTTATCGATAAAATCTGGCAGTGGAAAGCGGAATCCGGCGGTACCATTACCCGTCAGATGCGCCGTCTGGGCAACTCCGTGGACTGGGAGCGCGAGCGCTTCACCATGGACGAAGGTCTTTCCAATGCCGTGAAAGAAGTCTTTGTTCGCCTGTACAAAGAAGACCTGATTTACCGTGGCAAGCGCCTGGTAAACTGGGACCCGAAACTGCGCACCGCCATCTCCGATCTGGAAGTAGAAAACCGCGAGTCAAAAGGCTCAATGTGGCACATCCGCTATCCGCTGGCTGACGGCGCAAAAACCGCAGACGGGAAAGATTATCTGGTGGTCGCCACCACGCGTCCGGAAACCGTGCTGGGCGATACCGGTGTGGCCGTTAACCCGGAAGATCCGCGTTATAAAGACTTGATCGGCAAATTCGTTATCCTGCCGCTGGTTAACCGCCGTATTCCGATTGTTGGTGATGAACACGCCGATATGGAAAAAGGCACCGGCTGCGTGAAGATCACCCCGGCGCACGACTTTAACGACTATGAAGTCGGTAAACGTCACGGCCTGCCGATGATCAACATCCTGACCTTTGACGGCGACATCCGCGAAACCGCGGAGGTGTACGACACCAAAGGCGAAGAATCTGACGTCTATTCCAACGCGATCCCGGCTGAGTTCCAGAAGCTGGAGCGCTTTGCCGCACGTAAAGCGGTGGTTGCCGCTATCGACGCGCTGGGCCTGCTGGAAGAGATTAAACCGCACGACCTGACCGTACCTTACGGCGACCGTGGCGGCGTGGTTATCGAACCGATGCTGACCGACCAGTGGTACGTCCGTGCCGACGTGCTGGCGAAACCGGCGGTTGAAGCGGTGGAGAATGGCGACATTCAGTTCGTGCCGAAGCAGTACGAAAACATGTACTTCTCCTGGATGCGTGATATTCAGGACTGGTGTATCTCGCGTCAGCTGTGGTGGGGTCACCGCATCCCGGCATGGTATGACAACGACGGCAACGTCTATGTCGGCCGTACCGAAGACGAAGTGCGTCAGGAAAATAACCTCGGCGCCGACGTTCAGCTTCGTCAGGACGAAGACGTTCTCGACACCTGGTTCTCCTCCGCGCTGTGGACCTTCTCTACGCTGGGTTGGCCGGAAAACACCGACGCGCTGCGTCAGTTCCACCCAACCAGCGTGATGGTTTCTGGCTTCGACATCATCTTCTTCTGGATTGCCCGCATGATCATGATGACCATGCACTTCATCAAAGATGAAAACGGCAAGCCGCAGGTTCCGTTTAAGACGGTCTACATGACCGGTCTGATTCGTGACGACGAAGGCCAGAAGATGTCCAAGTCCAAGGGTAACGTTATCGACCCGCTGGATATGGTTGATGGTATTTCCCTGCCGGATCTGCTGGAGAAACGTACCGGCAACATGATGCAGCCGCAGCTGGCTGAGAAAATTGCTAAACGTACCGAGAAGCAGTTCCCGGACGGCATCGAGCCGCACGGTACCGACGCCCTGCGTTTCACCCTGGCGGCACTGGCCTCAACCGGTCGCGATATCAACTGGGATATGAAGCGTCTCGAAGGTTACCGTAACTTCTGTAACAAGCTGTGGAACGCCAGCCGCTTTGTGCTGATGAACACTGAAGAGCAGGATTGCGGCTTCAACGGCGGCGAAATGACCCTGTCTCTGGCGGACCGCTGGATCCTGGCTGAATTCAACCAGACCGTTAAAGCGTACCGCGAGGCACTGGATAACTTCCGCTTCGACATCGCTGCAGGCATTCTGTACGAGTTCACCTGGAACCAGTTCTGCGACTGGTATCTGGAGCTGACCAAGCCGGTAATGAACGGCGGTTCCGAGTCTGAACTGCGCGGTACCCGCCATACGCTGGTCACCGTGCTGGAAGGTCTGCTGCGCCTGGCGCACCCGATCATTCCGTTCATCACCGAAACCATCTGGCAGCGTGTGAAGGTCATTTGCGGTATTACCGCTGACACCATCATGCTGCAGCCGTTCCCGGAATACGACGCAGCGCAGGTTGATGAAGCCGCGTTGGCGGACACCGAGTGGCTGAAGCAGGCGATCGTTGCTATCCGTAACATCCGTGCGGAAATGAACATCGCGCCGGGCAAACCGCTTGAACTGTTACTGCGTGGTTGCAGCGAAGCCGCGATGCGTCGTGTGAACGACAACCGTAGCTTCCTGCTGAACTTGGCGCGTCTGGAAAGCATCACCGTGCTGCCTGCTGATGATAAAGGTCCGGTTTCCGTGACCAAAATTATCGACGGCGCCGAGCTGCTGATCCCGATGGCTGGCCTCATCAACAAAGAAGATGAGCTGGCGCGTCTGGCAAAAGAAGTGGCGAAAATCGACGGTGAGATTGCCCGTATCGAAGGCAAGCTCTCCAACGAAGGTTTCGTTGCGCGCGCACCGGAAGCGGTGATTGCTAAAGAGCGTGAGAAGCTGGAAGGTTACGCGGAAGCGAAAGCGAAGCTGATTGAACAGCAGGCGGTTATTGCCGCGCTGTAAAGCTGTTTGCCGGATGGAGCGACGCTTATCCGGCCTACAGGCACCGTCATCGTATGTCGGATAAGCGTAGCGCATCCGACACCGCAGACGATAAAAGCCTCTGACGCACTCCGCCCAGAGGCTTTTTATTGAATTATCCTCGCTTGCGCTTTCCCTCTCCGCAGTGGTATTAACTGCATATGTCCCACTTTTACGTCATGAGTTCGCTATGAGTGTCATTACACCTGTCTCGGCAACGCTGCGTCGCATTGCTGCCGACGATAACACCGCCATTGCCCACGTGATCCGCCAGGTCTCCGCCGAATACGGTTTGACCGCTGATAAAGGTTACACGGTGGCTGACCCTAATCTCGATGAGTTATTCCAGGTATACAGCCAGCCGGGTGCGGCCTATTGGGTGGTTGAACAAAATGGGCAGGTCGTCGGTGGCGGTGGCGTTGCGCCATTAGGCTGTAGCGAGCCGGATATTTGCGAATTACAGAAGATGTACTTTCTGCCGAGCGTGCGTGGTCAGGGACTGGCGAAAAAGCTGGCGTTGATGGCTCTCGATCACGCCCGTGAGCAGGGATTTAAACAGTGCTATCTGGAAACCACCGAATTTCTGACCGAGGCGATTCACCTCTATGAACGTCTGGGCTTTGCGCATATTGCCGAGCCGCTGGGCTGCACGGGGCATGTAGATTGCGAAGTGCGGATGCTAAAACCCCTCTGACGTTAGGCAAAGGGGCAATACTGCGTTATTGCATTTCGGCTGAGAGCATCAGACGAATCACGCCGGCGGCGCGAGCGGTCGGCAATTTGAGAACCTGCGTCCACAGATCCTGAACCATATCGCAAGCCAGTTGCTCTTTACCCACGCCTTTATTCGGGTCGGCCATGATTTGAATATCCGGCCCATAGCGCTGCACCAGTCCCGGACTAATGGCTTGCAGATCCTGAAGAGCCAGCTCTTTTTCTTCCGCCGTAACCGTATGTTTTCCCGGGCCATAAGCCGCCTGCAGCATCGTCATGTCATTCGCCATACGGCGACTCATAATTTCACGTGGAATAAGCTGTACCGGGTTGATACCGCCCTTTACCGCCGGGAACAGGAAGCGAAAGCATTCGTCACCGCCTACTTTCGCTATCGCGTCAATTTGCGCGAGGTTCACCTGCATATAGGCAATCACGTTGGCATCGGGTGCCTGCTGTAAGCGCGCCATCTGGAACGTCAGGATCTGCGGCTGTATGGTGTCAATAATCTGCTGCTCGCTTTTCCCCGCCGTTTTCATCTCCACCGCCTGGTTGAGAATCGTCTGCCATAGCGCGGGTTCCTGCTCCTTAATGACCTCATAGACGGGCATTGTCAGCATTGCTTTCTCGAATTTCTGCGTTTCAGTCAGCCCATAGTCCGGACTTTCGCGCGGGATGAGATAGTGCGTATCAAACAGATTCCAGCCGATAATCGCCACGACAAAAATCACCGCACCGGAGACCTTACCTACCCAGCCCTTTTTACGACAGACGCCCACCACGGTCGCAATCACCGCCCCGATATAGCCTGCCAACAATACGTGTGCCCAGTTCATTCACCATCCTTTTTCATATCAATGCATATAGCGGGGATATATTCCCCCTTCAAGTGGTTTGATTATTGCGGCAGGTGCGATCGATTTCTAGCCACCAGATTTTAGCTACCGGGAAGGAGGAAGAGAGACACCGTACCAGAGAGTGGAGCTAGGCTGGCACGCCGCTATGAAAACGAAACTCATCGTCCGGTGATAAGATCAGGGATGCTTCCACCTCACCAAAAAACCGTACCCGGTCACTGATGTCATGGTCGGCCGCCTGCTGTGCCAACGCCAGATAATCCTGATAATGGCGCGCCTCTGAGCGCAGCAGCGACAGATAAAACGCCTGTAATTCATCATCCAGATACGGTGCCAGCGCGGCAAAACGCTCGCAGGATCGCGCCTCAATGTAGGCGCCGCAGATCAGCTTATCAATCAGCGTTAACGGCTCATGGGTACGGACTTCTTTAAGCATGCCCTTGGCGTAACGACTGGCGGTCATTTTGATATACGGAATTTGGCGGCTTCGCATCGCTTCACGCACCTGCCAGAAGTGGTGTAGCTCTTCTTTGATCAGCAGCACCATGCTGTCGATAAGCTGTCGCCCCCACGGGTCGTCAGTCTGGGGCATGATGCTTTTGCTGATCTGCTTGTTCAGCAAGGTGAAATCCGGCTCTTCCCCTTCCCGGAAGGCAAAGGCTTCATAGGGTTTCAGCCACTCCAGCATCGCCTGCGATCCCTGCTTATCCGCAACATATTTACGCACCAGCAGCATCGCGGTTTGCGCCGCTTTCAGCTCGCAGACCAGATGGTCGGTCAGCAGCAGGGGAAGATTTGCCGGGTCGCGCGCTTTATCAAGCCAGGCCTCGGGCGTTTTGCAGTGCAGGAAATCCAGAATCGGGGAGAGTATTTGCGGGTAATCCATACGTTGTCCTTGCCCTACGGCAGCATGCGCCGCCGTAGGTCAGCAGATGACTTAGTGACGCACGCCGTCATCATCTTCGTCGACGAGATCGTCATCGTCGCCGTCTTCACCTTCTTCGCCGTTAGGGTCTTCAAAATAAGTGCCCCATCCGTCGTATTCCACGTCAAATTTTTCAGCCAGGTTCATCAGTTGTTCAACCTGAGTGTCAATCAGCTCGGCGTTCAGCGCACATTCACTGAGGATGTCACAGCAAATGACCGTGTCGCCTTCTTCCACTTCCAGCTCTTCCGGCTCGGTGACTTCATAACCCAGCTTGAAGGCTTCTACCGCTGCTTTTTCCAGGGTTTCAAAGTCATCCGCGGAAAGGTGATGCTCAATGGTATACAGCGCGTCAGGATCGCTACCATCTTCAAGTAACTCTTCAATAATCAAGCGTGTTTCTTCACGCTGTTCTTCCAGGTGTTCCGGGTTTGCCATGGCTCATATCCTCATAATGTCCTGCCGATACTCTTATTGTCACATACCGCTGACATTGCCTCCACCTTTCCAGGAAAGATTTGTTAAACAAGGTTGCAAATGAATAAACATACATATAAATTGAATTTTAATTCAATAAATGGCCTAAGCCATGTGAGGGAACCATGTCTGCATTTTATCAGAAGCACTTCTTGAAACTGCTCGATTTTACCTCTGCTGAACTCACGTCACTGCTGCAGCTCGCCGCCCAGCTCAAGGCGGACAAGAAAAACGGCACAGAGGTCGCTATGCTGACCGGTAAAAATATTGCGCTCATCTTCGAAAAAGACTCGACCCGTACTCGTTGCTCTTTCGAAGTTGCCGCTTACGATCAAGGCGCGCGTGTGACCTATCTCGGGCCAAGCGGCAGCCAGATTGGCCATAAAGAGTCAATAAAAGACACCGCCCGCGTACTGGGCCGCATGTATGACGGTATCCAGTATCGCGGCCACGGTCAGGAGGTGGTGGAGACGCTGGCCGAATATGCCGGGGTTCCGGTATGGAACGGATTGACCAACGAATTCCACCCCACCCAGTTACTGGCCGATCTGCTAACCATGCAGGAACACCTGCCGGGTAAAGCGTTTCACGAGATGACGCTGGTGTACACCGGCGATGCCCGTAACAATATGGGCAATTCGATGCTGGAAGCCGCTGCGTTAACCGGGCTGGATCTGCGCCTGGTTGCACCACCGGCTTGCTGGCCAGAAGAGAGCCTGGTAGCCGAATGCAAAGCGCTGGCACAGAAAAACGGCGGTAATATCACCCTGACCGACGATATTGCGACAGGCGTGAAAGGTGCGGACTTCATTTATACCGACGTCTGGGTATCCATGGGTGAAGCCAAAGAGAAGTGGGCCGAACGAATTGCCCTGCTGCGTAACTATCAGGTCAACAGCGCGATGATGGCGCTAACCGGCAATCCGCAGGTGAAATTCCTGCACTGCCTGCCAGCATTTCATGATGACCAAACCACGCTGGGTAAACAAATGGCGCAAGAATACGGTTTGCACGGCGGGATGGAAGTAACCGATGAGGTCTTTGAGTCACCAGCCAGTATTGTCTTTGATCAGGCAGAAAACCGCATGCACACCATTAAAGCGGTGATGGTGGCGACATTAGCGAAGTGAGCGTGTAGATGAAAAGAATGCCGGATGGCGATGCTACGCATCTTATCCGGCCTACAACCGTGCTCCCGTAGGCCGGATAAGACGCTATTGCGTCGCCATCCGGCATCATAAAATCACTTATTCGACCAGCATTTTTACCACGGCTTTGCGCACCAGCGCAGGCGTACCTACCGCGCACAGCGGCTTATGCACTTCGCCCGGATAGAACACCACAAAGTCACCTTCGTTCAGCACCACCGTTTTCTCTTCCGCCCCTTCTGGCAAGAAAGCGATATCTTTATCTGCCAGCCAGTCGGTTTCCGGCGTGCCCGCAGGCAGCGTACTGAAGGTCATCCCTTCCTGGCCTTTGAGCAGGATCTGAATATCCAGATAGCGGGCATGGTACTCCGCACGGCGCTGCGCAAACGGCTCGGTCATATCTTCGGCAATCAAATAAAACAGGCGATCGCCGTCGATGTCATGTTTCCCTTTTTCCGTTGCATCCGTCACGTGCGCTTTAATGTGTTCAATTGCCTGACGCAGCTCTTCCGGCAGCCATGCTTCCAGGTGGTGGATATTACCGATAATCATGTCTAACCCCTTAACTAAAACATCGTTTCATTTTTGTTTGTTATACGAAAAAATCGTCTGCCCTACCACTGCTATTTACCGATATTTTGCGTCAACGCATGTTTATCGCTGATGATGTTATTCAGTTGTTAACTCAGCGCAGCGAGTTATGCATGAACTCTGCATAACTCGTGCTCTCCTCTTTCTCAATCCACGCCTAATAGACTGTTCTACCAGTTTTTATTAGAAAAACCGGCAGTGGGTCACAGTTCACTTCCCGTTGATAATCGCCGTACTTCACCATATTTATTTGTCAATCAATCACAGAGTACAAATAATAAAATAAAAAAATCGAATAACCATTCACGAATTGCATAAATATCTTTAAAAATCAAAGCATTGAAAACAACACTTAAATTAATAAATTACACAAGGCATTAACAAAGACAAATAACAAGACATATTCCTGAGTAGCAATTCAATTCCCCAGTTTATTATTTTTTAATTTCTCAGAGCTACGTCATATATTAATCAAGAAAAAATCAACATCCTCCCGACTGTGAAATAAATCACATTTCCATTGCACAGAAGATCTAAATATAGATTCTGAAATCAGCTGAAAAATCATGACTGCAAAATAATATTATTTGCAGGCGTCTCCTCTTTATTTTTTAAAATCGTATTAAAGGAATAATGATGGAAAAGCATTATGTCGGTTCCGAAATCGGTCAATTACGTAGCGTGATGCTACACCGCCCTAATCTTAGCTTAAAAAGGCTGACACCATCGAACTGTCAGGAGCTGCTTTTTGATGATGTGCTTTCAGTCGAACGCGCAGGTGAAGAACATGACATTTTCGCCAATACGCTGCGTCAGGAGGGCATTGAAGTCCTGTTACTAACTGATTTACTGACACAAACCCTAGATACCGCGGAAGCCAAAAGTTGGTTGCTGGATACGCAAATCTCAGACTATCGCCTGGGCCCCGCCTTCGCCTCGGATATTCGCGCCTGGCTTGCCGATATGTCGCACCGGGAACTTGCCCGACATTTAAGCGGCGGACTTACTTACGGGGAGATTCCCGCTTCAATCAAAAATATGGTGGTTGATACCCACGATATTAATGATTTTATTATGAAGCCATTACCGAACCATTTATTTACCCGCGATACCTCATGCTGGATTTATAACGGTGTGTCGATTAACCCGATGGCAAAAACAGCCCGTCAGCGCGAAACCAATAATCTGCGCGCAATTTATCGCTGGCACCCGCAATTTGCCGAGGGTGATTTTATTAAATACTTCGGTGATGAAAATATTAATTATGACCACGCCACGTTAGAAGGTGGAGATGTGCTGGTCATTGGCCGCGGTGCGGTGCTGATCGGCATGTCTGAACGGACCACGCCGCAGGGAATCGAGTTCCTTGCCCAGTCGCTATTCAAGCATCGCCAGGCTGAGCGCGTCATCGCCGTGGAGTTACCAAAACACCGCTCCTGCATGCATCTCGACACCGTCATGACCCACATAGACGTCGATACCTTCTCCGTCTACCCGGAAGTCGTCCGCCCGGATGTGCAGTGCTGGACCCTGACGCCAGACGGCCGCGGCGGCCTGAAGCGTACGCAAGAAAACACGCTGGTACACGCCCTCGAAAAAGCGCTGGGAGTTGATCAAATTCGCCTGATCACCACCGGTGGCGACACCTTTGAAGCCGAGCGTGAGCAGTGGAATGACGCAAACAACGTCCTGACGCTGCGCCCCGGCGTGGTCGTGGGCTACGAGCGCAACATCTGGACCAACGAAAAATACGACAAAGCCGGTATCACCGTTTTACCCATTCCTGGCGATGAACTTGGACGCGGACGCGGCGGTGCGCGCTGCATGAGCTGCCCGCTGGAACGCGACGGTATTTAAGGAGACGTCATGGAAAACAAACCGACTTTAGTTGTCGCCCTGGGCGGTAACGCGCTGCTTAAACGCGGCGAGCCGCTGGAAGCGGACGTGCAGCGGAAAAACATTGAACTGGCGGCAAGAACCATCGCCCGGCTCACGCAGCAATGGCGCGTGATCCTGGTACACGGCAACGGTCCGCAGGTTGGCCTGTTGGCCTTACAAAACAGCGCGTATACCGCCGTCACGCCTTATCCGCTCGACGTTCTCGGCGCAGAAAGTCAGGGAATGATTGGCTACATGCTACAGCAGGCGCTGAAAAACCAGCTTCCACAGCGTGAAATCAGCGTCCTGCTGACGCAGGTTGAAGTCGATGCCAACGATCCGGCTTTCAGCAACCCAACCAAATACATCGGGCCGATTTATGACGCGGCCCAGGCCAAAACATTACAAACGGAAAAAGGCTGGATTTTCAAAGCCGACGGGAAAGCATTCCGCCGCGTGGTGCCCTCGCCACAGCCAAAACGCATCGTGGAAAGTGATGCGATCTGCGCGCTTATCGCTCGCGATCATCTGGTGATTTGCAACGGCGGCGGCGGTGTGCCGGTGGTGGAAAAAGCTGATGGCTACCACGGCATTGAAGCGGTAATCGACAAAGATCTCTCCGCCGCCCTACTTGCCAGCCAGATCCACGCCGACGCGCTGCTGATCCTGACCGATGCTGACGCGGTGTATCTCGACTGGGGAAAACCGACGCAGCGTCCGCTGGCCCAGGTCACGCCGGAACGACTCGGCGAAATGCAATTCGACGCCGGTTCAATGGGCCCCAAAGTCACCGCCTGCGCAGAGTTTGTCTCTCACTGTCACGGGATTGCAGGCATCGGCGCATTGGCTGACGGACCGGCCATTCTCGCCGGAGAGAAAGGCACATTGATTCGCCTCGAAACCACTGACGTTAACGCTTAAGGCTTTTTGCCGGATGGCGGCTTCGCCTTATCCGGCCTACATAAGGACATTTACATGACTGTTAACCTGAAAAATCGCAATTTTCTCAAACTGCTGGACTACACCCCGACGGAAATCCAGTACCTGATCGATCTGGCTATCGAGTTAAAAACGGCGAAAAAAGCCGGACGCGAAAGACAAACGCTGGTCGGCAAAAACATCGCGCTGATCTTTGAAAAAACCTCCACCCGCACCCGCTGCGCTTTTGAAGTCGGCGCGTTCGACCAGGGCGCACAGGTGACCTACCTCGGCCCCAGCGGTTCGCAGGTTGGTCACAAGGAGTCGATGAAAGACACCGCCCGCGTGTTAGGCCGCATGTACGACGGCATCGAATACCGCGGGTTCGGCCAGGACATCGTTGAAGAGCTGGGTGAATTCGCCGGTGTTCCTGTCTGGAACGGACTGACAAACGAATTTCACCCCACGCAGATCCTCGCCGATCTGATGACCATGCTGGAACACGCGCCGGGGAAAACCTTGCCGGAATTGAGCTTCGCCTACCTCGGTGATGCCCGCAATAACATGGGTAATTCACTGATGGTCGGCGCCGCAAAAATGGGGATGGACATTCGCCTGGTGGCACCAAAATCCTTCTGGCCAGATGAAACATTGGTTGCCGAATGCCGCGAAATCGCTGGCGTAACGGGTGCGCGCATCACGCTCACCGACGATGTTGAAGAAGGCGTTTACGACGTCGATTTCCTCTACACCGACGTCTGGGTCTCGATGGGTGAACCCAAAGAGGCCTGGGCAGAACGCGTCAGCCTGATGACGCCCTACCAGATTAACCAGCAGGTCATCAACGCGACCGGCAATCCTGACGTGAAGTTTATGCACTGCCTGCCCGCCTTTCATAACGAGCACACCAAGGTTGGGCGTGAGATCGAAACCGCTTACGGCCTGAAAGGACTTGAAGTGACGGAAGAGGTCTTCGAGTCAGCTCACTCCATCGTCTTCGACGAAGCAGAGAACCGGATGCATACCATCAAAGCGGTCATGGTAGCGACACTCGGCGACTAACCCCTGCGGGCATATGCCGCCTGACGGCGTATGCCCGAGCTATCCGGAGAACATCATGGGCAAACTCAAATTTCCCAGCGCGTATACCATTCTGTTTATTCTCATTGCTCTCGTTGCGGTTATGACCTGGATTGTCCCGGCGGGGAAATACCAGATGGCGATGAATGCCACACTGGGTAAAGAGGTACCGGTTGCCGGCACCTATGCCGCCGCCGAGGCGCATCCACAAGGTATCACCGCCGTACTGCTGGCCCCGATCGATGGCCTGTATAACCACGAAACCTACACCGCTGGCGCCATTGATGTGGCGCTCTTTGTCCTGATCATTGGCGGTTTTCTGGGGGTAATGAACAAAACCGGTGCCATCGACGCCGGAATCGAACGCGTGACGGTCAGGCTCAACGGCAAAGAAGAATGGATGATCCCTATTCTGATGGGACTTTTTGCCGCCGGGGGAACGATTTACGGGATGGCGGAAGAGTCGCTCCCGTTCTACACACTATTAGTCCCGGTCATGATGGCTGCTCGCTTCGATCCGCTGGTTGCCGCCGCCACCGTTCTGCTCGGTGCGGGGATTGGTACCCTCGGCTCCACCATTAACCCTTTTGCGACGGTTATCGCCGCTAACGCTGCCGGGATCCCCTTCACCCAGGGCATGCTGATGCGCATTCTGCTGCTGGTCGTCGGCTATGTTATCTGCGTCGTCTGGGTGATGCGCTATGCGCGGAAAGTTCGCAGTCATCCGGAGCTGTCTGTCGTGGCGGATAAAATGGAAGAAAACCGCGCCCATTTTCTCGGTAACCGTGCCAATACAAACCTTGAATTCACTGCAACGCGTAAATGCATCCTGTTCATTTTCGCGGCAGCCTTTGCGGTGATGATTTATGGGGTGGCGGTACTCGGATGGTGGATGGCGGAAATATCCGCTGTCTTTCTGGCCTCGGCGATTATTGTCGGCGTTATCGCCCGGATGAGTGAAGAAGACTTTACCAGTACGTTCATTGACGGCGCGCGGGATCTGCTGGGGGTGGCGTTGATTATCGGCATTGCGCGCGGCATCGTCGTGGTGATGGATAACGGCATGATAACCCACACCATTCTGCACAGCGCCGAGAATTTGGTCTCCGGTCTCTCCACCACCATTTTCATCAACGTGACCTACTGGCTGGAAGTTTTACTCTCCTTCCTGGTGCCTTCTTCATCTGGTCTGGCAGTACTCACCATGCCGATTATGGCCCCACTGGCCGACTTCGCCCATGTCCCCAGGGATCTGGTCGTCACCGCATACCAATCCGCTTCCGGCATTGTGAATCTGATTACCCCCACTTCAGCCGTCGTAATGGGTGGGCTGGCCATCGCTCGCGTCCCTTACGTGCGGTATCTGAAATGGGTTGCCCCACTGGTGCTCATTCTGACGCTACTCAACATGGCTGTCCTGAGCATCGGCGCCATGCTGTAACCCTTGTGGCCGTCGGATATCGACGGCTTTTTTGAACGTGCTCTCGTTTTTCTACACAACCGCCCGTTTGAGCCGTTATGCATACTGTAAATGTGGTGAATTCCTCCATCACATTGATATGAATAATAAATATAAGGGGTTTCTATGAAGGAATTCGATGATTGCTCTGCCAAAGAGCAGCAACAGCTGGCTGTTTGCCAGCGCCTGATTACAGAAAAAAGCTATTTATCTCAGGAGGATATACGCCGCGATCTGCAAAGTCAGGGTTTTACCAGCATCAGTCAGTCCACCGTATCGCGTTTGCTGAAACTGCTCGGTGCCATAAAGATAAGAAATACCAAAGGACAAAAAATTTATTCTGTAAATCCCCAATCGCGACCGGCCCCTGATGCCGCGCGATCGATTGCTGAAATGGTGGTCAGCGTTGAACACAATAGCGAATTTATCCTCATCCACACCGCGGCGGGATATGGCCGCGCCGTGGCCAGAATCCTCGACTACCACGCCTTGCCGGAAATTCTGGGTGTTATTGCGGGCAGCAGTATTGTCTGGGTCGCACCACGGGTGGTGCAACGAACAGGCCTGGTTCACAAGCAGATTAATTATTTACTCAACATGAATTAAAATTCATAAGAACCGTTTGCGATGAATAATTTGTGCATTATTCGCTTGATCCTATAACGTAGCTGAGTATAATCGCCGACAATTTGCCGGGAGGATCTATGGTTCAGTGTGTACGACATTTTGTCTTACCGCGTCTGAAAAAAGACGCTGGCCTGCCGTTTTTCTTCCCGTTGCTCATCATTCTAAGCCCCTCAATTGAGGGGCTTTTTTTTTGCCCAGGCGTCAGGAGATAAACATGGCTAACCCGCTCTATCAAAAACACATCATTTCCATAAACGACCTCAGCCGCGATGACCTCAATCTGGTACTCGCGACGGCGGCGAAACTAAAAGCCCACCCGCAGCCGGAGCTGTTGAAGCATAAGGTGATCGCCAGCTGTTTCTTCGAAGCCTCAACCCGCACCCGTTTATCTTTTGAAACCTCAATGCACCGTCTGGGCGCCAGCGTGGTGGGATTCTCTGACAGCAGCAACACCTCACTGGGCAAAAAAGGTGAAACGCTGGCTGACACCATTTCCGTCATCAGCACCTACGTCGACGCCATTGTAATGCGTCATCCGCAGGAAGGCGCCGCGCGTCTGGCCACGGAGTTCTCCGGCAATGTGCCGATACTGAACGCGGGAGACGGCTCTAACCAGCATCCGACCCAGACGCTACTGGACCTGTTCACCATTCAGGAAACGCAGGGTCGCCTGGACAATCTGCAAATTGCGATGGTGGGCGATCTGAAATATGGCCGTACCGTTCACTCTCTGACTCAGGCGCTGGCGAAGTTCGAAGGTAACCGCTTCTACTTTATCGCCCCGGATGCGCTGGCAATGCCGCAGTACATTCTGGACATGCTGAATGAAAAAGGTATCGCCTGGAGCCTGCACGGCACGATTGAAGAAGTGATGGCGGACGTAGACATCCTCTACATGACCCGCGTGCAAAAAGAACGCCTGGACCCGTCCGAATACGCCAACGTGAAAGCACAGTTCGTTCTGCGTGCCAGTGACCTGGAAGGTGCCAGAGAGAACATGAAGGTGCTGCACCCGCTGCCGCGCATCGATGAGATCACTCCCGACGTCGATAAGACGCCGCACGCCTGGTATTTCCAGCAGGCAGGCAACGGCATCTTCGCCCGCCAGGCGTTACTGGCACTGGTACTGAATAGCGAACTGGCACTGTAAGAGGACATGACGATGACACACGATAACAAACTGCAGGTTGAAGCCATCAAACGTGGCACCGTGATTGACCATATTCCCGCACAGGTGGGTTTTAAGCTGCTGACGCTGTTCAAACTGACAGAGACCGATCAGCGTATCACCATCGGCCTGAACCTGCCGTCCGGTGAGATGGGGCGTAAAGACCTGATCAAAATTGAAAATACCTTCCTGACCGACGAGCAGGTCAACCAGCTCTCGCTGTACGCCCCGCAGGCCACGGTAAACCGCATTGATGACTATGACGTGGTGGGTAAATCACGCCCCAGCCTGCCTGAGCGTATCGATAACGTGCTGGTATGCCCGAACAGTAACTGTATCAGTCATGCCGAGCCGGTTTCTTCCAGTTTTGCAGTGAAAAAGCGTGCTGATGACATCGCACTCAAATGCAAATACTGTGAAAAAGAGTTTTCGCATTATGTGGTGCTGGCCAACTAATTTGGGTTGGTTATGAGATACCCGCTCCCTATAATGAGCGGGAACATTCTATTACCGCTGTAATTCAGGAGAAATCATGAGCAAGACTATCGCGACGGAAAATGCACCAGCAGCAATCGGCCCATACGTTCAGGGTGTTGATCTGGGTAGCATGGTTATCACTTCCGGTCAGATCCCGGTTGACCCAAAAACCGGCGCCGTATCGGAAGACGTGTCCGCTCAGGCGCGTCAGTCGCTGGAAAACGTTAAAGCTATCGTAGAAGCCGCAGGCCTGAAAGTGGGCGACATCGTAAAAACCACGGTCTTCGTTAAAGACCTGAACGATTTCGCCACCGTCAATGCTACCTACGAAGCGTTCTTCACCGAGCACAACGCGACCTTCCCGGCACGCTCTTGCGTGGAAGTAGCTCGTCTGCCAAAAGACGTGAAAATCGAGATTGAAGCGATCGCCGTTCGTCGCTAAGTCTTCTTGTGCCGGATGGCGGCTTCGCCTTATCCGGCCAGGGGAAGAGCAGTTTGCAGGCCCGGTAAGCGCCAGCGCCACCGGGCATTAATCACAGCACGCCAAACAGTTTCGGCAGGAACAGCGAAATAGCCGGAATATACGTCACCAACATCAGCACCAGGAACAGCACCGCATAGAACGGCAGCATCGCCTTCACCACCTGCTCAATCTTCTGCTTACTCACCGCACTGGCGACAAACAGCACCGATCCTACCGGCGGCGTAATCAGGCCAATCCCTAAGTTCACCAGCATGATCATGCCAAAATGCACCGGATCGATACCTAGCGCATTGGTCACCGGCAGCAGAACAGGGGTCAGGATCAGGATCAGCGGCGCCATGTCCATCAGCGTACCGATCAGCAGCAGCATGATGTTAATGCACATCAGAATGACGTATTTGTTATCCGAGATGCTGGTAAAGGCTTCGGTGATACGCATCGGCAGCTGCATATAGGTCATCACCGCGCCGAACGCGGCGGCAAAGCCTATCAGGATCATCACGATGGTGACCGTTTTCACCGTGCGGAACATCAGCTTCGGCAGCTCAGACCATTTATAGTCACGATAGATAAACATGGTGACAAAGAAGGCCCACAGGCAGGCGATCGCCGCGGATTCCGTCGCGGTGAAGATACCCGAGAGGATCCCTCCCATAATGATCACCACCGTCATCAGGCCCCACAGCGTGTCGACAAAAATCTTCAACGCCTGGCGAAACGGTACGCGCTCCCCTTTTGGATAACCGCGTTTGTGCGCAAACGCTACGCACATCACCATCAGGCTAAAGCTCAACAGCAGACCCGGTAAGATGCCGGCAATGAACAGCGCGGCAATAGACACCGTACCGCCGGTCGCCAGCGAGTAAATCACCGAGTTATGGCTGGGGGGCGTCAGGATCGCCTGTACCGATCCGCTGGCGGTCACCGCCGCCGCAAAGTCACGCGGGTAGCCTTTTTTGTCCATCTCCGGGATCATCACCGAACCAATAGAGGCGGTGTCGGCTACGGACGATCCGGAAATCGCACCAAAAAAGGTGGAAGCCACAATATTCACCAGCGACAGTCCACCGCGAATAAAGCCCACGAATATGTAGGCAAAATTCACCAGCCGACGCGCAATCCCGCCTTCGGCCATAATCGCTCCGGCCAGAATAAAGAACGGGATCGCCAGCAATGAAAATTTGTTCACCCCGCTGGTCAGTTGGATCATCACCGCTTCCAGTGGAATATCAATGTACCAGGCGCCAATGATCGCGCTAATACCCACCGCGTACGCTACCGGTACCCCAATCGCCAGCATAATGCCGAGCGTAAAGACGAGAATAAATGCATCCATCTGCTTTCCTTTCTGAAATGGGGGCGGTAACTAGCTGGTCGAACCCAGCATGACAACAGGACGTTGGTACTGCGGACCACGGCAGATCTTCTCAAGAATAAAAAGCAGCGTGATGGCAGAGCCAATCGGTAACGGCAGGTAGTTTTGCCCGGCGCTTAACAGCGGGAATTCCGCAACGGGTTGTTCCCACAGTTCAAGACACAGCGTGGTGCCGTACCAGAGAATAAACAGGCTAATCGCCGTCAGCATAATATCGGCGATAAGAGAGCAGTAACGGCGGGCGGTTTCACCCAAACGATCGGTCACCATGCTTACCGCGATATGCGAACCTGCGCGATAACTCACCGCGGCGCCAATAAAGGTGAATGTCACCATACAGAGAATAGCGACAGGCTCAGGCCATGACAGGGCATTGTTCAGAACATATCGTGCAAATATCCCAATCGGAATGATGGCGACCATCACTAATAATGCCATCCCGGCAATCCACATTGAGACCCGGTAAAAAAAATCCATTACCGATGAATAGCATTCACCCATAATCATCACCTCGAATTAATCAAAAGACTCAGGCAGATGGTGGATGCCATCCGCCTGATGAACTACTTCACATCCTGAATACGTTTGATCAAATCTTGGTGATCTTTACCGTAATTATCCCTTACCGACTGCGTGGCTTTATAGAAAACATCAGTATCAATATCATGGAACTGAACACCATTGGCTTTCATAGTTTCCAGTGATTTCGCATTATAGGCTTCCCACAATTTACGCTGTTCTACCTGCGCTTCTTTCGCGAGCTTAATAATGAGATCCTGATCTTCTTTTTTCAATTTATCCCATTTCGTTTTCGAGAACAGGAATAGCTCAGGAATAATAAAATGTTTGCTCCAGGTGTAGTTTTTAACCACCGGTAAATAGTTGTGCGCCACAAACGTTGGCGGGTTATTTTCCGTGCCATCAATTACGCCGGTCTGCATACCGCTAAACACTTCGCTGACCCCCATCACAATGGAGTTCGCGCCCATCGCTTTTAAGGTATCCAGCGCGATTGGGCTGGCCTGCACGCGGATTTTCATCCCGTGTAAATCTTCTGGCTTGATAACCGGATTTTTAGTGATCAGGTTGCGCGTACCGGCATCCATCCAGCCAAGGAATACCAGTCGTGATTTACTGTTTGCGGTCAGACGGTCGCCAATCTCCTGGCCAATCATCCCGTCCAGCACCTTATGCATATGGTCTTCATCGCGGAAAATATACGGCAGGGTAAAGACGTTAATTTCAGGGAGTATGGCGGCAACTGGGGTCATTGAGACGCGAATAATATCAATGGCGCCTAATTGCGCCTGCTCAATCATCTGTTTCTCATCGCCTAATACGCCACCGGGAAAGGTTTTAATCTCCAGACGCCCGTCGGTCGCCGCACTGAGTTTTTCCCCCATGTGCTTCACGGCAACAACGTTCGGGTAATCAGCCGGATGCACATCAGCGGCGCGGAAGGTTTGGGCTAACGTGGTATGGCTGGCCAGCAAGACTGACGCGCCAATACACAGGCTTAACAGGTTTTTTGTCAGTTTCATTTGTCCTTCTCCAGAAGTTCATAATTTCCATTAATAGAAATGGCATGCAGAGCAAATGACTGCCGGAATTAAAAATGGGCAGCGAGAAACTTTTTAACGACGTTACCTGCGCAGACTAGCTGGTGTAACAATTTATTTCGATGACTGCCTTCACAAAAAAACGTCAATGCTAATAATTTTTAGCACACTGTTTCATTTTTGCAACGGAGATCGTTTTATTGAGAAAAAACAAAAGGCGAGAACGGGATATGTTAATACTTTACCCCGTTAGTATTTCAATAAAATTAAAACACAAATATTGCGATGGAATATCTTCGAATGAAAAAGAAAAATGCCGAATGGCTGTACCCGTACCATTCAGCAGAGAAACGAAACGGTTATTGCCAGCCGTAACGGCGGCTATAAAAACCTTTCACTAATTGGGTCAACGTCATGTAACCCGCCAGAATCGCAATCAGCCACGGGAAGTAGCTCAGCGGCAATGCCTGCAATTGCAGGTAGCTCGCCAGCGGGGAGAATGGCAGCGCAATCCCCACCACCATAACCACCAGCGTCATCAGCATTAGCGGCCATGCGGCACGGCTCTGGATAAACGGCACGCGGCGGGTACGGATCATATGCACAATCAACGTTTGTGACAGCAGCCCCACCACAAACCAGCCCGACTGGAATAACGTCTGATGCTCCGGCGTATTGGCATGGAAGACAAACCACATCAGGCAAAAGGTCAGAATGTCGAAGATAGAGCTGATCGGCCCAAAGAACAGCATGAAGCGTCCCAGTTCGGCGGGGTTCCAGCGCTGCGGCTTTTTAATCTGCTCTTCATCGACGTTATCAAACGGGATCGCCACCTGGGATACATCGTACAGCAGATTCTGGATCAGTAAGTGCAGCGGCAGCATCGGCAGGAACGGCAGGAAGGCGCTCGCCACCAGCACGCTAAAGACGTTACCAAAGTTGGAGCTGGCCGTCATTTTGATGTACTTCAGCATGTTCGAGAAGGTTCGACGCCCCTCGATCACCCCTTCTTCCAGCACCATCAGGCTCTTTTCCAGCAGGATGATATCCGCCGCTTCACGGGCGATATCCACCGCGCCATCCACGGAGATTCCAATGTCTGCCGCGCGCAGCGCCGGGGCATCGTTGATGCCATCGCCCATAAAGCCGACCACGTGGCCTTCGCGTTTGAGCAGAGTCACTATGCGCTCTTTGTGCATCGGCGTCAGGCGGGCAAACAGCGTGGTGCGCTGGGCAAGCCGGGCCAGTTCGTCGTCGCTTAACCCTTCAATATGGCTACCAATCACCACCTCACCCGCGTCCAAACCGACTTCATGACACACTTTTGCCGCCACCAGCTCGCTGTCGCCGGTGAGGATTTTTACCGTAATACCGCTGGCCTTCAGCGCCTTCAGCGCCGGAGCGGTGGTCTCTTTCGGTGGATCAAGGAACGCGATGTACCCTTCGAGGATCAGATCAGACTCATCAATACGCTGGTAATCGCCCTCACGCGCAGGCAGGTATTTGGTTGCCACCGCCACCACGCGTAGCCCCTGGCGGTTCAGCGTGTCGGTCACGCGTTTCACCCGACGCAGCATGTTGTCGTCCAGCGGGACAATCTCACCATTGTGGCGCACCTGGGTACAGACGTTGAGGATCTCCTGCAACGCGCCTTTGCACACCAGTTGATGCACATCGGTTTGTTCTGCCACCACCACCGACATGCGGCGGCGTTCGAAATCAAACGGGATCTCATCGATTTTCTGCCAGCGAGTCGAGAGTTGACGCGCTGATTCTTCATCCACACCTTCCAGCACCGCGGTATCCAGCAGGTTCTTCAGTCCAGTCTGATAATGGCTGTTCAGCCATGCGGAATGCAGGACGTGCTCGCTGGGTTTACCGGAGATATCGGTATGATTCTCCAGCACAATTTTATCCTGGGTCAGCGTACCGGTTTTATCGGTACACAGAATATCCATCGCACCAAAGTTCTGGATGGCGTCGAGGTGCTTAACGATAACTTTTTGTTTTGACAGCTTCACCGCCCCACGCGCCAGCGTTGAGGTGACAATCATCGGCAACATTTCTGGCGTTAAGCCTACTGCCACGGACAGGGCAAACAGCGCCGCTTCCCACCAGTCGCCTTTGGTGTAACCGTTGATAATCAGCACAATCGGCGCCATCACCAGCATAAAGCGGATCAGTAGCATGCTGACGCGGCTGATCCCTTTCTGGAATGCATTCTGCTCGCTATCCTGCTCGGTCACGCGCCCCGCCAGCTGTCCAAACCAGGTGTTCGCCCCGGTAGAAATGACGATCGCCTGCGCCGTACCGCTCACCACGTTGGTGCCCATAAAGCACAGGGTATCGCACTCCAGCGGGTTGCTTTGCTGCGGGTCACGGCTGGTCGCCACCTTCTCAACCGGCAGTGACTCACCGGTCAGCGAGGCCTGCGCGACAAACAGATCGCGCGCCTGAACGATGCGTAAATCCGCCGGGATCATATCCCCCGCCGCCAGTTTGATGATGTCGCCGGGCACGAGCTGATCGATAGGCAGTTCAACCCAACCGTTTTCGCCGGTTTCGTTGATCACCCGCAGGACGGTAGCGGTGTTGCTGACCATCGCTTTCAGCGCATCCGCCGCTTTGGTGGAGCGCGCCTCCTGCACAAAGTTCAGCAGCGTCGAGATAATCACCATCAGGGCAATCACGCCTGCGGCAAACAGATCCTCGGTGGCATAGGAAATCCCGCCCAGAATGGTGAGCAGAATATTAAACGGGTTGCGGTAACAGACCCACAGATGTACCCACCACGGCGACGGTTTCTGCGCCGGCAGCTGGTTTTCGCCATGCTGCTCACGGGCGCTTTCCACTTCCGCGGCGTTCAAGCCTTCAGGGTGGGTATTAAAGGTTTTCCACAGCGTCTCTTCGTTCATCAGCGCCATCTTCAGGCAATGTTCACTCAGAGAAGGCGGAATGGGCGTGCTGGCAACGGTCTGGGCGTTCGGCAGCGGATCACGATGCACCAGACGATGCGGTAAATGGCGGTTCAGCCGGGCAAACAGCTGGCGGGTGATATTTTTAAACATAGGCAGTCCCTCTGCGCCGGTATCAACAGGCGCAGTGAATCCTTCAGGCGTGGCAAAGCCTTGCCTGATGGCAATCATAAAATCACAACAGGGACGTCAGAACGTCACTGTCTTACGTTTCCGGTAAGACAGTGAATGCAGGCTTACCGGAAAGGGGTTTTTCTCCGTTTCGGGAGAGGGGTGGGATCGGGATCCATACAGCCTCCGGTAAGTGAATGATTTGCCCCGCGCATTATAGGGATAAATCTATAAGGTTCGTGGCAATTATGGCGGTATGATAAAGCACAGAAACTAAACCAAACGTATACCAGACTTTGCCCATTGCGCTGAGCATGAGTAAAGTTATTCTCTTTTGGCATAACTTCACACGCGACACGGGAATACAGGATGCAAAATCGGCTGACCATTAAAGACATCGCCCGCTTAAGCGGTGTGGGAAAATCAACCGTTTCCCGCGTCCTCAACAATGAAAGCGGCGTCAGTGAGCGCACCCGCGAACGCGTTGAAGCGGTGATGAATCAGCACGGTTTTTCCCCTTCCCGCTCTGCCCGTGCCATGCGTGGGCAAAGTGACAAAGTGGTGGCGATTATCGTCACGCGACTGGATTCGCTTTCCGAGAATCTGGCCGTGCAGACCATGCTGCCCGCCTTCTATGAGCAGGGCTACGACCCGATTATGATGGAAAGCCAGTTCTCGCCCGACCTAGTGGAAGAACACCTAGGTATGCTCCGACGCCGCAACATTGACGGCGTGGTGCTGTTCGGTTTTACCGGTATTACCGAAGCGATGATCGCCTCCTGGCAGGACTCCCTGGTGCTGCTGGCAAGGGATGCTAACGGTTTTGCCTCGGTTTGTTATGACGATGAAGGCGCAATCCATACCCTGATGCAGCGTTTATACGATCGCCAACACCGCCATATTAGTTTTCTTGGCGTTCCCCACAGCGACGTCACCACCGGTCAACGGCGTCATGCCGCCTACCTGGCCTTCTGTAAAAAACATCAACTACATCCTGTTGCGGCCCTGCCGGGTCTCGCCATGAAGCAGGGCTACGAACACGCTGCCGATGTCATTACCCCAGAGACCACCGCCTTAGTGTGCGCCACGGATACTCTGGCTCTTGGGGTCAGCAAGTATTTGCAGGAGCAGCGCATTGAACATCTGCAGCTGGCGAGCGTGGGCAGCACACCGCTGATGAAATTCCTCCATCCGGAGATCGTCACCGTCGATCCTGGTTATGCCGAAGCCGGACGCCAGGCGGCGTTGCAGCTGATCGAGCAGATCAACGGTCGTTGCGAACTGCGGCAAATTGTCATCCCCGCCACCCTTTCCTGATTGCTTTCTGAACGCTAATTTGTGATCTTCGCTGCGTTTCGGGAACGTTCCCATTTTTATCTATCCACCAAAGATATACTCTTGCGCCAACAACAAGAACGTTGCCGGATGGCGACGCTAACGCCTCTTATCCGGCCTACGGGGAAGACACTTCATCATGAGCAAAGTAAAACAAGCAGACATCGACCGACTGGTAGAGCTGGTTGGCGGGCGCGACAATATCGCCACGGTGAGTCATTGCATCACGCGCCTGCGTTTTGTGCTGAATCAGCCCGCGAATGCCAGACCGAAAGAGATCGAACAGCTGCCGATGGTCAAAGGCTGCTTCACCAACGCCGGGCAGTTTCAGGTGGTGATCGGCACCGAGGTGGGCGATTACTACAAGGCGCTGCTGGCCACCACCGGACAGGCCAGTGCCGACAAAGAGCAGGCAAAAAAAGCCGCGCGACAGAACATGAAATGGCACGAGCAGCTGATCTCGCACTTCGCGGAGATCTTCTTCCCCCTGCTGCCCGCGCTGATCAGCGGCGGCCTGATCTTAGGTTTTCGCAATGTGATCGGCGACGTGCCGATGAGCAACGGGCAGACGCTGGCGCAGATGCATCCTTCGCTGAAAACCGTCTACGACTTCCTGTGGCTGATTGGCGAAGCGATCTTCTTCTATCTGCCGGTCGGCATCTGCTGGTCAGCGGTGAAGAAAATGGGCGGTACGCCGATCCTCGGCATCGTGCTGGGCGTCACGCTGGTTTCTCCGCAATTAATGAACGCATATCTGCTGGGCCAACAGGTGCCGGAAGTGTGGAATTTCGGCCTGTTCAGCATTGAGAAAGTGGGCTACCAGGCGCAGGTTATTCCGGCCCTGCTGGCCGGTCTGGCACTCGGGTTTATTGAAACGCGGATGAAACGCATCGTGCCGGATTATCTGTATCTGGTGATCGTCCCGGTGTGCTCGCTGATCCTCGCGGTGTTCCTCGCGCACGCCTTTATCGGTCCGTTTGGCCGCATGATCGGCGACGGTGTCGCCTTTGCGGTACGTCATCTGCTGACCGGCAGCTTTGCCCCGATTGGCGCGGCGCTGTTCGGCTTCCTGTACGCTCCGCTGGTGATCACCGGCGTACATCAAACCACGCTGGCCATCGACATGCAGATGATCCAAAGCATGGGCGGCACGCCGGTGTGGCCGCTGATTGCACTGTCAAATATCGCCCAGGGCTCGGCGGTAATAGGGATTATCATCGCCAGCCGCAAGCAAAACGAACGCGAAATCTCGGTACCTGCCGCTATCTCCGCCTGGCTCGGCGTGACCGAACCGGCAATGTACGGCATCAACCTGAAATACCGCTTCCCGATGCTGTGCGCGATGATCGGCTCCGGCCTCGCCGGTCTGCTGTGCGGCCTGAACGGCGTGATGGCGAACGGGATTGGCGTCGGCGGTATACCTGGCATCCTCTCCATCCAGCCGACTTACTGGCAGGTATTTGGCCTGGCGATGGTCATCGCGATTGTTATCCCGATGGCGCTGACCTCGTTCGTCTACCAGCGCAAATACCGTCAGGGCACGTTACAGATTGTCTGACTTTTTTCGGGGCGCAATTGCGCCCCCACAGCATGTGCAGGAAACCACAATGACTATTCCACACTGGTGGCAAAACGGCGTTATTTATCAGATTTACCCCAAGAGCTTTCAGGATACCACCGGCAGCGGCACCGGCGATTTGCGCGGCGTGACGCAGCGTCTCGACTATCTGCAAACGCTGGGCGTTGATGCGATATGGTTGACGCCGTTCTATATTTCGCCACAGGTTGATAACGGCTACGACGTTGCAGATTATATCTCCGTTGACCCGGCCTACGGCACGCTGGATGACTTCGACGAACTGGTGGCACAGGCGAAAGCGCGCGGCATCCGTATTATTCTCGATATGGTGTTTAACCATACATCGACGCAGCACACCTGGTTTCGTGAAGCGCTGGATAAAGACAGTCCGTATCGTCAGTTCTATATCTGGCGTGACGGTACGCCTGAAGCCTGCCCGAACAACTGGCGCTCCAAATTTGGCGGCAACGCCTGGGACTGGCACGCCGCAAGCGAACAGTATTATCTACACCTCTTTGCCCCGGAGCAGGCCGATCTGAACTGGGAAAACCCGGCGGTACGCGCCGAGCTGAAAAAAGTGTGTGAGTTCTGGGCCGATCGCGGCGTAGACGGACTACGCCTCGACGTGGTGAATCTGATCTCCAAGGATCAGGACTTCCCGAGCGATCCTGACGGTGATGGCCGCCGTTTTTACACCGATGGTCCGCGCGTGCATGAATTCTTACGCGAGATGAACCGCGATGTCTTCACCCCACGCAACCTGATGACGGTGGGCGAAATGTCCTCCACCACGCTGGAACATTGCCAGCAGTATGCTGCGCTGGACGGCAGCGAACTGTCGATGACCTTTAACTTCCACCATCTGAAAGTCGATTACCCGAAGGGTGAAAAGTGGTCGCTAGCCAAACCAGATTTCGTGGCGCTGAAAACCCTGTTCCGCCACTGGCAGCAGGGCATGCACAATCAGGCGTGGAACGCGTTGTTCTGGTGTAACCACGACCAGCCGCGCATCGTTTCGCGCTTTGGCGATGAAGGACAATACCGCGTGCCGGCCGCCAAAATGCTGGCAATGGTGCTGCACGGGATGCAGGGCACGCCTTATATCTATCAGGGCGAAGAAATTGGCATGACCAACCCACATTTTCGCCAGATTACCGATTATCGCGACGTCGAAAGCCATAACATGTTTGCCGAGCTGAACGGCCAGGGGCGCGATGCCGAAGAGCTGTTGGCGATCCTTGCCAGTAAATCCCGTGATAACAGCCGCACGCCGATGCAGTGGGACGGAAGCCAACACGCCGGATTTACCGAGGGTGAGCCGTGGATCAACCTGTGCGATAACGCAGCGGAGATTAACGTTGCTGCCGCGCTGGAGGATGCCGATTCGGTGTTTTACACCTACCAGAAACTGATCGCCTTGCGCAAAACAGAACCGATTCTCACCTGGGGCGATTATCAGGATCTGTTGCCGGACAGTCCGCATGTCTGGTGCTATCAGCGCGAATGGCAGGGACAACGGCTGCTGGTCGTTGCTAATCTGAGCAACGCCTTCCAGCCCTGGCAACCGGCGCACACTCGCGACAACTGGCAGGTGTTGATGCACAACTATGACGAGGTCGCCCGCCAGCCCGGCGCGATGACGCTACGTCCTTTTGAAGCTATCTGGTGGCTGCAAAAATAGCTTGCAATTGGCATCAAGCCCGGCGCGTATAGCGCTGCCGGGCTTCACGGCATACGCTCAACTTACCCGTCTGTTTTTGCTGAATAATTAATCAGAATTTTCTACGGGCAATTTACAATCGCTGTACTGCCCGTCATCTGTACGCTCTGGTTTTTACTTTGAGCTACATCAATAAAATCGCAAACATCCTTGATGCAAATCACTACATATAGAACTTAAAATGCACGCCGACCCAATATGTTGTATTAATCGACTACAATTGCTACAACGCCATTTCCCTCGGTAGCGGTGGAAATGTGGATAAATGGGGTCTGAATTACGGGAAGTCATTGACCAGAGAGATGAATAAACCAGTGAGTGCTTCCCACCCTCTGTGGATAACCTGTTCTTATAATGTTCTTATAAATATGGAGTGATCATGACACCGCATGTGATGAAGCGTGATGGCTGTAAAGTGCCGTTTAAATCAGAGCGCATCAAAGAAGCCATTCTGCGTGCAGCTAAAGCAGCGGGAGTCGATGACGCAGATTACTGTGCCACCGTCGCAGAAGTCGTTAGCAGCCAGATGAATGAGCGCAGCCAGGTCGATATCAACGAGATCCAGACAGCGGTGGAAAACCAGCTGATGTCTGGCCCGTACAAACAACTCGCCCGTGCGTACATCGAATATCGCCACGACCGTGATATCCAGCGTGAAAAACGTGGCCGCCTGAACCAGGAAATTCGGGGTCTGGTTGAGCAAACCAACTCCGCGCTGCTGAACGAAAACGCCAACAAAGACAGTAAAGTGATCCCAACCCAGCGCGACCTGCTGGCCGGTATCGTCGCCAAGCACTATGCGCGCCAGCACCTGTTGCCGCGTGATGTAGTTCAGGCACACGAGCGCGGTGATATTCACTACCACGATCTCGATTACTCGCCGTTCTTCCCGATGTTTAACTGTATGCTTATCGACCTGAAAGGCATGCTGACGCAGGGCTTTAAGATGGGTAACGCGGAGATTGAGCCGCCAAAATCCATCTCCACGGCGACCGCGGTCACCGCACAGATTATCGCCCAGGTTGCCAGCCACATTTACGGCGGCACCACCATTAACCGTATCGATGAAGTTCTCGCGCCGTTCGTCACCGAGAGCTTTAACAAGCACCGTAAAACCGCAGAAGAGTGGCAGATCCCGGATGCCGACGGCTATGCGCATTCCCGTACCGAGAAAGAGTGCTACGACGCATTCCAGTCCCTCGAGTATGAAGTGAACACGCTGCATACCGCCAACGGCCAGACTCCATTCGTCACCTTTGGCTTTGGCCTGGGGACCAGCTGGGAATCACGATTGATTCAGCAGTCTATTCTGCGCAACCGCATTGCCGGTTTGGGTAAAAATCGTAAAACCGCCGTGTTCCCAAAACTGGTGTTCGCGATTCGTGACGGTCTGAACCACAAGTTTGGCGATCCGAACTACGACATCAAACAGCTGGCACTGGAATGCGCAAGCAAGCGTATGTATCCGGACATCCTGAACTACGATCAGGTCGTAAAAGTGACCGGTTCGTTCAAAACCCCGATGGGCTGTCGCAGTTTCCTCGGCGTATGGGAAAACGAGAACGGCGAACAGGTTCACGACGGGCGTAACAACCTTGGCGTGATTAGCCTCAACCTGCCGCGTATTGCACTGGAAGCACACGGTGATGAAGCCACCTTCTGGAAACTGCTGGACGATCGCCTGGTGCTGGCGCGTAAAGCGCTGATGACCCGAATCGCGCGTCTGGAAGGCGTAAAAGCGCGCGTGGCGCCAATCCTGTATATGGAAGGTGCCTGCGGCGTGCGTCTGAAAGCCGACGATGATGTGTCTGAAATCTTTAAAAACGGCCGGGCGTCGATCTCTCTGGGCTACATCGGTATTCACGAGACTATCAACGCGCTGTTTGGCGAAGAGCATATGTACGACAATGAGCAACTGCGCGCCAAGGGCATCGCCATTGTTGAACGCCTGCGTCAGGCGGTCGATCGGTGGAAAGACGAGACCGGCTACGGCTTCAGCCTGTACAGCACGCCAAGCGAAAACCTGTGTGACCGCTTCTGCCGTCTGGATACCGCCGAGTTTGGCGTAGTGCCGGGCGTGACCGACAAAGGCTACTACACCAACAGCTTCCACCTCGACGTGGAGAAAAAGGTTAACCCGTACGACAAAATCGATTTCGAAGCGCCGTACCCGCCACTGGCGAATGGCGGCTTCATTTGCTACGGCGAGTACCCGAATATTCAGCACAACCTGAAAGCGCTGGAAGACGTCTGGGATTACAGCTATCAGCACGTGCCGTATTACGGAACCAACACGCCGATCGATGAGTGCTACGAGTGCGGCTTTACCGGTGAATTCGAATGCACCAGCAAAGGCTTCACCTGCCCGAAATGCGGTAACCACGACGCTGCTCGCGTGTCAGTCACCCGTCGCGTCTGCGGTTATTTAGGCAGCCCGGACGCACGTCCGTTTAACGCCGGTAAGCAGGAAGAAGTGAAGCGCCGCGTGAAGCACTTAGGTAACGGGCAGCTCGGTTAATTTCCGTTTGCAAAGACCGTAGGCCTGATAAGACGCAATCGCGTCGCCATCAGGCATCACAATGTTGCCGGATGGCGGTGCAAGCACCTTATCCGGCCTACATTCTTTCTGGACATCCTCTATGCGATATCATCAATATTACCCCGTCGACATCGTCAACGGCCCCGGTACGCGCTGCACCCTGTTTGTGTCTGGATGCGTGCATGAATGCCCTGGCTGCTATAACAAAAGCACCTGGCGGCTGAACTCCGGCGAGCCGTTTACCAAAGAGATGGAAGATAAGATCATTGCCGATCTCAACGATACGCGGATCCCTCGCCAGGGGATCTCACTGTCCGGCGGCGATCCGCTACATCCGCAAAACGTGCCGGATATCCTGAAACTGGTGCAACGCATTCACGCTGAGTGTCCGGGGAAAGACATCTGGGTATGGACCGGCTACAAGCTTGATGAACTCAACGCCGCGCAAATGCAGGTGGTGGATCTCATCAACGTGCTGGTCGATGGCAAATTTGTGCAGGATCTGAAAGACCCGGCGCTGATCTGGCGCGGCAGCAGCAACCAGGTGGTACATCACTTGCGATGATCGCTAAAGCCGTTTGTTTGCATCGTGATAGACGGCTGAATGTTCTCGCTTGCCTACCGCGACAACAAACACAATCACAACTTCATCCCGAACCTGGTACACCCGACGATAGCCGGACGATTTAAGCTTAATTTTATAGCAGTCAGGAAGACCGTTTAAACGGGCAGAGTCAATTCTGGGGTTCAATAGCACATCAGCCAACTTTTTCTTAAGCTGAGCCTTCACTGTATCGCCCAGCTTATGCCACTCTTTTAAGGCTCTCGGGTCGAATTCCAGTTCATAAGTCATCCAGACTAACCTTGATTCCCTTTTGCGGACTAGACAGCCTCTCCCGAACTGTCTGAATCAGTGCATCTTCACTATCGCTAAGAGTGACGGTTTTCACTGGCATGCGCCCCGTTTCTGCGACGTACTGGAACAGTAATCGCACGGCTTCCGTTGGAGTAATGTTCAGTTTATCCAGCACGGCATAAGCCTCATTTTTGAGTTTGTCATCCAGACGGACGTTCAGCGTGGCCATTATGCCTCCGGTAGAATCGAATGTGTAATGCAGTTTAGCATTACATTCGCATCACATCGAATTATGGATAACACCTCTCAAAAACGACTGACGCACTCCATGGCAACCGTTTTGAACTCGGTAAAATTCTGACACGCACAGAGCCGCGTCATAGCACGTTCACGCAGGAAGGTGACGAAAATATCGTAGATGGCCATCGCTTCTTCATACTCGCTTTTACTGATGGCCAGCAAGAAGATCACATGTGCGGTTTCGTCTCCCCAGGCGATGCCCTGCGGGGCGAGCACCGTATAGACCACCGTTTTTTTAGCCAGCAAACCGAGGGAGTGCGGCAGGGCAATACTGTCACCCAGCAGGGTGCTGACGATGGCCTCGCGCTCAACGACGGAGTCGAGAAACCCCGCATCGACAAAGCCTTCATCGTGCAGCTGGCCGCATAACGTGTTGAACAGCGTCTGTTGATCCATCGGTTCGTCAATAATGCGAAAATGGGCGGCGTCGAAGAATTTGTTCAGCATCCACGGGCGGGTGCGATCCACCAGCACCAGCTTACCAATTTGCTCCAGCTGATAATCAGTGGGGAACGGGGCGATCATCACCACGGGCTTATCTTTTTCATTTATTCGTGCGGTAGAAATCACGAAGTCTTCGCTGATGGCGTCCCGTTGTTCGTAGTCGCGCAGCGTCACGGTGCCGACAATCTCAATCTGCGGATATTTACGCGCCAGCACCGCTTCAATCATGCGCGCCATGGCGTTTCCTGCGTCACAAACCAACAGCACACGAGGCTGTCGCTGGTAACCGATGTTGTAACTACGTTCCAGCCCAACGCCAATATGCAGCACGAGGAAGCCAATCTCATTTTCGTTAATGGTATACGGGGTGTATTTCCCCCACCCCGACACGGCGGCCAGCGTCATATCCCATGCCATCGGATAGTGCTGTTTAATATTTTCCAGCAGCGGATTGGGGATCATGATCTGGTAGCGTACCCGGGTGATCATGGTCTTAATATGAGTCAGTAGATCGGCATGCAGTTGCCGATCGTTCATCAGGTTGTAATTGTACTGCGTGTTGATAAAACGCAGGATGTAATTGACCAGCGCTTCGTCATCGTCGGCGTTAATCGCGCTGGGGGCGATATCCTGTACCTGACGGGCGGCGATATGTACTTTCAGCCAGTTCTCCTCAAACACGGAGAGCGGTTTGTCTGCCAGCGGGTGCAGGGCCGACGCAATTTCCCGCGTCGCCAGGCACACCTCATGTTCCACCTCTTCTGCGGTGAATTCAGGCAGCGGATAGCCTTCGCTAATCCGGCGTACCGCCACCGCACAATATAAGCGCAGAAAGAGTTCACCTTCGTCGGTCAGGCGGATATGAAAGCGGGTAAAAATATCTTGTAAAACCGGCTGCAACTGTTGCGGGACGCCCGCATTGAGCGCCTCTTCCATCACCAGCGGATGGGCCGGGTCCTGCTGCGACAGCGTCAACAGGAGATCGGTCAGACAGGCGCGGATCGCCATCTCACTGCCAAACAGCTTCATCCCATGTCGGGGGCGCGTTTCCAGCGTCAGTCGATAGCGTTGCAGGTGCTCACGCACGTCTGCCATGTCGTTTTGCAGCGTCGCCCGGCTGATGAACCATTCATCAGCTAAATCTTCCAGCTTCAGCGAAAAAGCCGATGTCAGAAAACGAACCACCAGCCAGTGTACCCGCTCCTGGCTGGTACGCGGAATGCGCAGCAACCGCTCGGGCTGCTGCGTTTGTAACGTCTGGTAGCGTGCCGGATCGTCGATTTTCAACTGATAACCGTTGCCCCGGCTAAGGACAAACTGCGCGCCATACGGGGTGAGAAGCGCGTTCAGCGCGGTAATATCCGCCCTGACCGTGCGTGTGGAAACCGACAACCGCTGCGCCAGCTCATCCTGCGGCAGCGCCTCGCTTTGCAGCATGCCAAACAGCTGCGCTAAACGTTGGTTGGGGAATCGCACGTCAGTTTCCTCACTAGTCAGTTAACCTACGCAGGCCCGGGTCATTGCCAACAGCTGGCGCACATCGTCAGGCCGGGTGTTGCCGCTCACCTTATCAATAATAGAACTATAAATGTGAGGAATGATTTTGCTCACGCCGGCATCAAGGGCAATCTGCAGAATCTCAGTAAAGTTGTCCAGGTCGATACCGCCCGTTGGCTCCAGCCAGAAGTCATGATGAGCGCAGGCTTCAGCAACCGCTATATACTCATCGCGGCATTGCAGACCGCCCATCGGAAAGTATTTTATCGAGCTGCCGCCCATGTCTTTCAGCAACGCAATGGCGGTTGCCACCGGTACCACGCCATCCGCAGACTGACTGCTGAGCGGGCCGGTGGAGATCTTCACCCAGCCCGGCGTGCCGGTGGGCGAAACCAGACCGTTGACCACCGTTTGAGATTGCGCCAGCAGCGCCCGACTGGTCGCCACGCCGGTAAATACCTGGTTGACGTGCTGTGGCTGCACCTGGCGGGAAATTTCACTGACCATCGCCGACTGGTTTGGGTCACCCGCCCCGAGACCAACGGATAGCGCATTGTCGATAAGCACCGCGTATTCACGCATATCCGCCACCGCGCTTGCCACGCTCGGGTAATTTTTGGAAAGTACGCCGACCAGTACATGGCCTTCGGCCGCGGCATAAATATCGCGGGCGTTCTCTTTTGACCCCGCCAGCACGTTCAGGCAGACGCGATCGCGATAAAAGTTAGGCGTCAGTTTCATGCTGTTTTCTCCTGCCTGGTCACG
The DNA here is from genome assembly GCF_047467975.1 of Citrobacter sp. C348. Lineage (NCBI taxonomy): Bacteria > Pseudomonadati > Pseudomonadota > Gammaproteobacteria > Enterobacterales > Enterobacteriaceae > Citrobacter > Citrobacter sp. C348. Next base: position 49,973 of record NZ_JASJUJ010000017.1, read on the forward strand.
TCCGCAATACGACGCGCCACAATCGCCAGCTGCGCGCGGTCTACACTACGCACGTCCGCTTCAATAATGCCTTCGTTGGCTTTGTAGCCACGAAAGTAGATCGCGTACTCGCCCTGCTTAAGCGCCTCAACCAGCTCGCCGGTGGCGATCCCGGTTACCGCTTCGTCAAAGGTTATTTCGGCACGCGCAATGTCGCGCCCCGCGCTGTCCCAGACTACGCGCGCGCTGACGCCATTGAAGGTATTCAGCGTATTAATAAACGGCGTCATTTTTTCGACCATCTCCGCGCCGCTCTCTTTCTGCGCGCTGAGGTACAGCTCGATGGCGCAGGTCAGCCCGAGAATGCCCTCTTTGCCGACCTTCATCGCCCGACCAATACCTGCCGTCTGGCGTTTCACCCACTCCACATATTGTGTTTTTCCAATCACCAGGCCGCTGGTTGGCCCTTCGATCGCCTTGGCGCCGCTGTAAATCACCAGGTCCGCACCGACACGGTAGTAGCACTGCAAATCTTCTTCCGCCGCTGCATCCACAATCAGCGGCAGATTATGCGTACGTGCGACAACAGCCGCCTGCTCTACGCTGAGCATGCTTTTTTGTACGCAGTGGTGGGATTTGATGTACAAAATGGCCGCCGTGCGTGGCGTAATGGCCGCCGCCAGCTGCGCCGCCGAGCATTCGTTGGCATAACCCGCCTCGACTAACTTGCCGCCGCCGAGCGCCACCATGCTGCCGACCGGTGCGCCAAAGTTGACGTTATGCCCACGGGGCAGCACGATTTCATTATTGTCGATCGGCGTGGCATGCAGGTTCTCCAGCAACCAGTCGCTGTCTTTCACCAGCACCGCCGCCACCGACAGGGCGATTCCTGCCGAAGCACAGGACACCACCGTGGCCCCTTCTACCTCGAGCAGCTTCGCGATGTAGTCGCCGGTTTTATTGACCAGATCTTTCATTTCAAAGTACTGATTCATGCCCGCCATCGCGGCCTGCACCACTTCCGGTCGCGGCGTTGAGACGCCGAGCGCCGTCATGCGACCAGAGGTATTAATAACCTGTTTTAAATGGTATTTCTCAAAAATCGAAGGCATGTTCCGCGCTCCCTTGTTCGGTCATATAGCCCTTGCCCGCACGTATTGCGGCAAGCGGTACCAGCAGTTGTTCAGCCTGCAGGCTGTCGTTTTCGGCATCGACCAGCACGGCGGGCTGGCGCTTCAGCGTAAAGAGGGTGAGATCGGCATCCAGACCGACCTGAAGTCGGCCTTTATTTTTCAGGCGCAGGCCGTCGGCGGCACTGGCGGTCACGCACTCAATGACCTGCGGGAGCGACATACCGATGGCGAGAAATTTCGACATCACGTTGGCCAATGAATGCACCGGGCCACTGATGCGGTTGCGGCAGTAAATATCTGAGCTGATGGTGTGCGGCAAAATGCCTAAGCTGATGGCGCGTTTCGCCACCGCAAAGCTCAGACTGGCGGTACCGTGCCCGACATCGAGGCGTACGCCGCGCGAAATCGCCCGCGTCACCGAGGCGCGCAGCCCGCCTTCCGGGGTCAGAATGCGGTTCGGTTTGCCGTTATAGCAGTGGGTAATAATGTCGCCCGCCGTCAGGCGTTCGGCTACCTCATCCAGATCCGGCGGGTTGTTACCGATGTGCACCATTAGCGGCAGGTCACCATTCTGCGCTTGCATCGCTTTGGCGTGGTCCAGCGGGATAATGCCATTTTCACCGACCACGCTGCTGCTCATCCGCGCCTTCAGGCCGACAATAAAATCCGGGTGAAGTTGCACCGCCTGCTTCACCGCGTCAGCATCGATATTAGCCATATTGGCCAGCTCGTTTTGCGCAATCAGCCCCACGCGGGAAATATTCAGCAAGGCATAAACATCGGTGGTCGCTTCACGGGTTAAGGTATAGAAATCATCAATATCATCAGCGCCGGTGCTACCGGCATCCACCACCGTGGTGACGCCGGTGGCAATCCCGATGCTGTCGGGCTGGTCATGATAAATCGGGGATTTTGGGTAGCAGTGGACGTGAGAATCAATCCACCCGGCGCTGACGTAGCACTCACCGCGTAAATCGACAGTTTTCAGCGCCGGATCGGTTATCTCGCCCAGCGCCGCAATTTTGCCGTCCTTGACCGCAATATCGCTTACCGTATCGTCTACCAGACGCGCATGGCGCAGGAGTAAATCAAACATCACACTCTCCTGTAGAAAGGGGGAATCGGTTGCCGGATGGCGACATAAATGTCTTATCCGGCCTACAACGAGTACGATGCTGTAGGCCTGATAAGCGCAGCGCCATCAGGCAATTAGCTAATCGCAATCGGGAAGATGGAACCGAGGATCATGGCCCCAAGGATCGCACCGCCGGTGATCGGTTTCTGCCAGATATAAAACAGCAGTGCGCCGGCCAATGACCCCACGCCAATCGGTATAGACGCCGTCATGGCACTAAGAATGATCAACGGTCCGAGGAAGCGGCCTGAAGCGTTACCAGCCCCCATCATCACGTCCGCCCCGTAGGTCGAGTCGCTCTGATTGATGGTGAATTTACGCGCCAGAATGATGATGTAGCCAATCGCCAGACCAATCACCAGGCCGGTGACCAGCGAGGCGGCAAAGTTAGCGACCGGGAAAATAATGCCCGCGCCCAGCAGCAGCGCCGGCACGCCTAAACCGACACCGGTCTGAATGGCCCCACCAATGTCCAGGATCCCCACCAGCGAACCTTCAATAATGCGGGCAAACAGAAAGCTCGCGCCAAATGCCGCTACCGCCCCGTAAGATCCGGTGTCCATTCCCGCTTTTAGCATTGCCACGAAGGCCACTTCGTTAAACGCGCCGATACCGTACAGGTAGTACATGTGCGTGCCGGCAAAGACGCCGGAGGAGAGCAGGCCCACGAAGATCGGGAACGACCAGTCGGCGAACCAAAAACCTTTATTCTGTTCCATTGTGGCCTCCGTTATTTGCCGCTGAGTGAGTTGTGGATCAGTTCCAGCCAGTTAGGCACGGTCAGATGGAAGGATTCGATCATCTTCATATCAAAGCCGCGGAAGAAACCGCTCAGCACGAACAGCGCGACGATAGCCACCATCATCACTTTCGTGACGTGGTTCCAGCCGCTCTCTTCGACGCCTTTACCAATCAAAATACCGAGCACCAGACCCGGTACGGCGTTACCCATTATCAGCTGCGCTGCGCCGCCAAAGACGGTCGCCCAGAAGCCCGATTTCTTACCGGCATCGATTGCCGCCAGCCAGAAAATCACCGGCATCACAGTGTTGACCAGCAGGTTGGCCGCCGGCACCAGCACCTTCACGGCGGTAACCTGCAGCGCAGCCGGTACGGATGACGCGGTGAGGTTCAGGAAGGTGACGACAATCATGCCGATGACGCCGCAGGCAATCGCCATGCGTTTAGGGTCATGCAGCGTTTCACCGACATTACGGTTTTTAAGCATCAATGCCGCCGCACCCCAGTTAGGGATGATGCGGTGGTCAACGTCCTGCGTGAACGCGCCCGCCGCAACGGATGAAGCCCAGGCGTTAAAGAAGAAGCCCAGGCCAAATGAGAAGTGAGAAGCCGGATCCCCTTCACAGGAATTCAGCTCCCCCAGAGTACGAAACGCGCCCATCCCCTGAGAGGTAGGCGCATGAAACATGCGTGCAGCCCCAGCGCCAACACCGACGCCAACCAGCGCGCCGATGATGAGCGATTTTATTAATATTATCAGGAACATAATTATGCCTTTTAATAGTGAATCAGCGTTGCGTGACGAAATCCACCTTCTCAAGATTGATGGCAGTCACGTTGACAGTCACATCCAGCTCCACGCTGAAAGTGCGTCTTTCGCGGCGCAAAAAGAGGAATAAAAACGCCTCTTTACGCACCGTTTCACGCGCTTGAACAACCTGCACATCCTGTGGCTCAATACGCAGTAAGATATGCGGCGACCCTTTCATCACCGCGGCCTGAACGTGGTTCAGGGCATCGGCAAAGGCGCGCGCTTTGGCGTCACCCTTACCCGTGACTCTCACCGTTGTGGTGAATTGCTCTTTCATACTTAAGCGCCGTATTTCTTTTGCCACGCCTGCACCAGGCGCTCGCCGAGCTCTTCTTTGTCCATAAAGCCGAATCCCAGCACGTTGCAGCCTTCGTTGATGGCGGTGACGCCCTCTTCAACCGAGCGCATACCGTATTTGGCTTTGTAACCATATTTGGTCTGCGCGGTGATAGCCCCCGCGCCGCCGCTGCCGCAAAACGAAATGCCAAAGGTGGCGTTTTCCGCTTTCATCATGTCGCCCAGCTTCATATCTGCCGCCACGCCCGGTACCACGACCGCACGTCCACCGGCTTTCTCAACGCCTGCTGCCACTTTCTGGCCTTTCCCCAGACGATCGCCAATCACCACGGTAATCTGTTCCATCTTGTGCTCCTTAAAGGTTCTCTTTTGCGACTTCGAAATGCACCGACAGCAGCCAGGCCTCTTCTTCAGGAAGGTTGCCAAACGCCGCCACGATGTCGCGGGCAAGTGCCATTGATTCAGCTGAAATTTCATCAAATAAGCCGGCATCCACTTCAGGTAATGGCTCACCCGTCACCGAGCGGTGCGCCATGGCGCGAACATGCGATGTCAGCATTTGTTCTTGTACCGCGTTGGGAATGATGTGGCGTGCGCGCAACACGGCATATACCTGTACCAGCATGCGCTCGGCCAGTTCCACCGATTCCCCCCTGTCATTCATTACCGCTCCGTTATTCACTCGTCATACCCCACTAATGGCTCTGAGGGTAAAGTAGCGATGAAGGTTAAAAGTTTGTAGCGAGTTGTTTTCCACTTCGAAGTGGAAAGGTGAGCAACGAGAGTGATCTGTGCCGCAAAAAGGACGGGATTGGTTATTTTCCCCTTGGATAACGTGATGGAGATCGCACGAGATAGCAGGGAAACCGCAAGTGGCAGGAAAAACGGGTTGGCGTTAAAAGTTAAATAATGTGATGGGGATAACGTTTACTTATGGGTGAGAGTGGTGCCGGGGGGTGACGCTGTCGCGTCTTATCCGGCCTACGGTTGCGCAGGCCGGATACATAAATTAACGATACTTTTTATGGTAAGCGTTGCGCGTGGTTTTCAGCTCTTCCGCAGCGGCTTTCGCCTCTTTGACTTTACCTTCGTTCGCCAGTTTTAGCGCGCCGTCGATCTGGCCGATCAGCGTGTCAAAGCCGTGACGGAAATCTTTCATCTCCGGGCTGTCCGGGGATTTAGTTTCCAGCTTCGGTGGCGTTCCTTTTTGAGCATCCTGCGCGGCTGCTCGCATTTTGGTTAACGCGTCTTTCAGTTCAGTGGCGTTATCCGTTTTTTCGACGATTTTCAGGTTGTCGTTGAGGATCCCCATATCGTCTTCGAGATCGGCTGCAAACGCAGAAGAACCCAAAACCAGCGTTGAAGCCGCGACGATCGCTAACAGGTGTTTACGCATTGCTCACTTCCTTTTTTATTATTAAAAATAGCGCCAGATACCCGTAATCATTCACGCCGCAGCTCGAAGTATGACGGGTATTACTGCCCGGCGATTTTCATCTCCGGCAGTAGCACAGAACCACACTGTATATTACTGCGCGTTTCAATATCGTTACCGACGGTGACAATATTGCGCCACATGTCTTTCAAGTTACCGGCAATGGTGATTTCACTCACCGGATACTGAATTTCGCCGTTTTCGACCCAGAAGCCCGCCGCGCCGCGCGAATAATCGCCGGTAATGCCGCTTACGCCCTGTCCCATCAGCTCGGTCACGACCAGACCCGTGCCCATCTCTTTCAGCAACTGCTCGAAGCTTAGTCCTTGTCCCGGAATACGCCAGTTATGAATGCCACCCGCATGACCGGTGCTTTTCAGTCCCAGCTTGCGGGCAGAATAGTTGGTCAACAGCCACTGGGTCAGGACGCCGTCTTTGATAATATCGCGGCGTTCCGTGCGCACGCCTTCGCTGTCGAACGGCGAAGAGGCCAGCCCTTTCAGCAGGTGTGGATGTTCTTCAATAGTCAGCCATTCCGGCAGAATTTGTTGTCCCAGCGAGTCGAGCAGGAAAGTGGATTTACGATACACCGAGCCACCGGCAATGGCGCCAACCAGGTGTCCAAACAGACCGGTCGCCACTTCATTAGCGAAAATTACCGGTGCTTTCATAGTGGACAGTTTACGCGGTGACAGACGGGATAAGGTGCGGCGCGCACAGTCGGCACCGACCCATTCCGGCGTTTGCAGATCGCCGATTGCGCGGCCAATGGTGTAGGCGTAGTCGCGTTCCATATCGCCATTTTCTTCGGCGATCACACAACTGGAGAGGGAGTGACGCGTAGAGCAGTAGCCCTGCAGCATACCGTGGCTGTTACCAAACACTTTGATGCCGTAGTGGCTGTTAAAGCTGCCGCCTTCGGTATTGGTGATACGTTTGTCCGCCTGCAACGCAGCCTGTTCAGCGCGTGCCGCCAGTTCGATGGCTTCGTCAGGCGAGACTTCCGCCGGGTGGAACAAGTCTAAATCTGGCGCATCAAAGGCCAGCAGCTCTTTATCCGCCACGCCTGCGCACGGGTCCGGCGAGGTGTAACGAGCGATATCCAGCGCGGCCTGCACGGTGCGCGCAATGGCCTGTGGGCTTAAATCGGTGGACGACGCACTACCTTTACGGTTCTGGTGATACACCGTAATGCCCAGCGCCCCGTCGCTGTTGAATTCTACGTTCTCCACTTCACCATAACGGGTGCTGACGCTAATACCCGTCGTCTTGCTTACGGCGACTTCTGCACCGTCCGACTGAGCTGACGCTAATTCCAGTGCTGTCGAGACTGCTTCTTCCAGAATCTTACGCTGCGCTTCAACTTGTGAGATTACTTTCATCGCAAATGCCATAATGTAGAGAGAGTTTCTCTGAAGTCTAACAGAGAACCGTTTTTCAGTGCGCATCTTAACTGGTAACATTAGCCTCTTTTTTTAAGGAGCCTGACATGACTAAGCAGCCCGAAGACTGGCTCGACGACGTTCCCGGTGATGACATCGAAGACGAAGACGATGAAATTATCTGGGTCAGTAAAAGTGAAATAAAACGTGACGCCGAGGAGTTAAAGCACCTGGGCGTGGAACTGGTAAAACTGGGGAAAAACGCGCTGGATAAAATCCCGCTCGATGCGGATTTACGTGCCGCCATTGAGCTGGCTCAGCGTATTAAGATGGAAGGCCGTCGCCGCCAGCTGCAGCTGATTGGTAAGATGCTGCGTCAGCGCGATGTCGATCCTATCCGTCAGGCGCTGGATAAGCTGAAGAACCGTCACAACCAACAGGTTGTAATGTTTCACAAGCTGGAGCAGCTGCGCGATCGTTTGATCGTTGAAGGTGATGATGCGGTAGCTGAAGTCCTCAGACTATGGCCACACGCCGATCGCCAACAGCTTCGTTCTCTGGTTCGCAATGCGAAGAAAGAGCAGGAAGGCAACAAGCCGCCGAAATCAGCACGTCAGATTTTTCAGTATTTGCGTGAGTTGGCGGAAAACGAGGCCTAACAAAAGGCTCAGGATTATAGTCTGCACTCATAAAGTTGGACAGCGGCTTTCAGGGCCTGGGTTCGGTATTCTACCGGGCTCAGGCTTTGTAATTTAAAGCTCATCCGCTCGTTGTTGTAGTAATGGATATTACAAAGAACGGAGTTCAGCCCGTAATTCTTCGGGATAGTGCTTTTCCAGTCCCGCATCGGTAAGTGGTGATGTTATTGGTTGTTTTGACATTGGTTTGCCCCAGCCGTGTTTTATACTCAGAAGTCATTTCTGGTCTTAGAATTTGTACACTTTGACCCAGTACGGGACAACACTTTCATTTGAGATGTGAAATCGTGCCGCTGATTCGCGCATCTTAAGTTCTTCACAGAGTGAAGCTCAGACAACAGTTTTCCGAAATTCAGGAGAATAATTGTCGTTTTTTAGGTAGCACCATCAATGCCGTGTAATTACAAGGCTCTGACCAAGCGAGGAACTGACGTTATTTTAACTCCAAAGCATTCTACGATTCGTCGTGTCCCATCATTACCGGAGAGGTAGCGTCAGACAACAGACTCTCTGGTTTCGAGGGAACATTTTGGATTTGCCATAAAAAACTGGAGCGTCCAACTTTTGGGGTGCAGTCCGATTTCATACCAGAGCCTTTAATGTAGTTCCAATTACCTCACATACTTTCCCTTCTAATTGTATATATCAAGACAAATGTATACATATAACATTCATATTCAGACCAACTTATTACACAACCAACAACAAATACGCCACCAACATGTGATACATAAAAAAATTCACACAAAAAATAAATTCATCAAAACAATAATTATCTAGACTTTATATAAATACATCCAACTTTCGGGCGTAAATCCTAAAAAAATAACAAGGAAATTCTTAAAAAAAGACATTAGCCATTGTTTTTAAAGGCAAAAAAAACAAAAACAATCACACCCAAAACAAATAATAAAATTGAACTAACAAATGAGAACTTTATAATCCGCGTAATGTTAGACGCAGAAACCTTATTACATACATTTACAAGGATGTATCGCATTAGAGCAACCGCATCCCATTAGGAATAAATCAATTATTGCGATGCCTTGTTTTTTTACAATAATATATACATGGAGATTATCAATTATGAATTTTAAACGCAGCGCGCTTACTATCGTTGTTTCATGCGCATTATTACCGAATGTTGTTTTTGCTGGACCTGCCGATAATGCAACCGAGAAATATGTTAATGATGCAGTGACAGCTGCCACTCAAACCCTGGAAGGGGAAGTAACAGCCAACGCAGCGGCAACTGCAACCAACACCATGAACATTGCAACCAGCACTGCGGCAACTGCAACCAACACCATGAACATTGCAACCAACACCAGCGCTATTGCAACCAACACTACTGACATAGCGGCCAATACCAGTGCT
>NZ_JASJUJ010000018.1:0-48256 GCF_047467975.1 Citrobacter sp. C348
CGCTTCGCTTTTTCTCAGCGGCGCGGGGTGTGCATATTACGTCATCCCGCTACGAAGTCAAGCTTTTATTTTGCTTTCCTCCGGGAAGTTCTCAGTGGAACCCCACTGACCCGGCGGCTTGTAATCCGTTGTTCCGTGTCAGTGGAGGCGCATTATAGGGAGTTATTTCAGGCTGACAAGGGGAAAATACAAAAAACTTATCAACCGATTACTTTTCCATCAAAACTAGTAATGGAAAGTTATTTTCGCCTGGTTTTTAAACAAAAACGAGCCCCGCAGGGCCCGTTTTTAGTATTTTGTGACTTACTGCACTGCCACAATGCGATCGTCATTCACTTCCAGACGAATCGTTTTGCCAGGAACCAGCTCACCCGACAGGATTTGCTGGGCCAGCGGGTTTTCGATCTGTTGCTGGATAGCACGTTTCAATGGACGCGCCCCGTAGACAGGATCGTACCCATTCGCGCTCAGCAGTTTAAGCGCCTCGTCAGAGATGTGGATTTCATAGCCACGATCTTCCAGACGTTTGTACAGACGCTGCAGCTGGATCTGGGCAATAGACGCAATGTGTTGTTCACCCAACGGATGGAAGACAACAACTTCATCTATACGGTTAATGAATTCCGGACGGAAGTTTTGGCTGACCACGCCCAGCACCATGTCTTTCATGTGTCCGTAGTCCAGATCGCCAAAACGTTCCTGAATGAGATCGGACCCCAGGTTAGAAGTCATGATGACCACCGTATTACGGAAGTCGACCGTTCTCCCCTGCCCGTCAGTCAGTCGACCGTCATCCAGCACCTGCAACAGAATGTTGAACACATCCGGATGCGCCTTTTCCACTTCATCCAGCAGGATGACGGAATAAGGGCGACGGCGCACCGCTTCTGTCAGGTAGCCGCCCTCTTCATAGCCAACGTATCCCGGGGGCGCACCGACCAGACGAGAGACAGAGTGTTTCTCCATAAACTCGGACATATCGATACGCACCATCGCGTCGTCGCTGTCGAACATAAAGTTAGCCAGCGCTTTACACAGTTCGGTTTTACCGACACCGGTTGGCCCAAGGAACAGGAACGAACCGATTGGGCGATTAGGATCGGATAGCCCTGCACGGCTACGGCGAATCGCGTTGGATACCGCTTCAACCGCTTCGTTCTGACCAATGACGCGGTTATGCAGATCCTGCTCCATACGCAGCAGTTTTTCACGTTCGCCTTCCAGCATACGGGCGACCGGGATCCCCGTCCAACGCGCCAGTACTTCGGCAATTTCCGCATCCGTCACTTTATTACGCAACAGGCGCATGGTTTTGCCTTCAGACTGAGTGGCTGCTTCCAGCTGTTTTTCCAGCTCAGGAATTTTGCCGTACTGCAGCTCAGACATCCGCGCCAGGTCACCCACCCGACGAGCCTGTTCGATAGCGATTTTCGCCTGCTCCAGTTCAGCCTTAATCGTCTGCGTACCGGAGAGTGACGCTTTTTCCGCTTTCCACTCTTCTTCGAGCTCAGAATACTGACGCTCTTTGTCATCCAGCTCTTCATTAAGCATATCGAGGCGCTTTTTACTCGCCTCGTCAGACTCTTTCATTAACGCCTGCTGTTCCAGTTTGAGCTGGATGATTCGGCGATCGAGTCGGTCCAGTTCTTCCGGCTTGGAGTCAATCTGCATACGAATGCTGGACGCCGCTTCATCGATAAGATCGATGGCTTTGTCCGGTAACTGACGGTCAGCAATGTAACGATGAGATAGCGTCGCTGCCGCGACAATTGCCGGGTCAGTGATCTGCACGTGGTGGTGCAGCTCATAGCGTTCTTTCAACCCACGCAAAATGGCGATGGTGTCTTCCACGCTCGGCTCGGCAACAAACACTTTCTGGAAACGACGTTCCAGTGCCGCATCTTTTTCGATGTACTGGCGGTACTCATCAAGTGTTGTAGCCCCTACACAGTGCAGTTCGCCACGAGCCAGTGCCGGTTTCAACATGTTCCCGGCATCCATGGCACCATCGGCTTTACCTGCGCCAACCATAGTATGCAGCTCATCGATAAACAGAATGACATTGCCTTCCTGTTTCGACAGATCGTTCAGCACACCTTTTAAACGTTCTTCAAATTCACCGCGATATTTCGCCCCGGCCACCAACGCGCCCATATCCAGCGCCAGTACACGGCGGCCTTTTAAACCCTCCGGCACTTCGCCATTAATGATGCGCTGCGCAAGCCCTTCAACAATGGCCGTTTTACCGACACCAGGCTCACCAATTAATACCGGATTGTTTTTAGTACGGCGTTGCAGCACCTGAATGGTGCGACGAATTTCTTCATCACGACCGATAACCGGATCGAGCTTACCCTGCTCGGCACGTTCCGTCAGGTCGACGGTGTATTTTTTCAAGGCCTGACGTTGGTCTTCAGCCCCTTGGTCGTTCACGCTTTCACCTCCACGCATCTGTTCAATTGCCTGAGTGATATTAGCGGTCGTCGCCCCCGCTGATTTTAATAAATCGGTCAGCGTACCGCGTGACTCAAGCGCCGCCAGAACGAACAGTTCCGACGAAATAAAATTGTCCCCACGTTTTTGCGCCAGCTTGTCGCAAAGATTCAGTACACGCACCAGCTCCTGAGAAGGCTGCACATCACCGCCGGTGCCTTCTACCTGCGGCAAGCGGCTCAATGCCTGATCAATGGCTGTGCGTAACTGGCCGGCGTTAATGCCAGCAGACGTTAACAAAGGACGGACCGATCCCCCTTCCTGATTAAGCAGGGCGCTCATTAGATGAAGTGGTTCGATAAACTGGTTGTCGTGCCCCAGTGCGAGTGACTGGGCATCGGCGAGTGCAAGCTGGAATTTATTAGTAAGACGATCCAGACGCATAACTCCTCCCATAACAGGTCAAAATTGCTACTGGAGATTAAATGAGGTCATCCCTCAATTATTCAAGGTGAATGACCTGAATTATGTGAAAAGAAAATTACGCGTACCGGATCGTCTTGATTCTTTAGGTTATATCAGCCAAATAAAACTTGCCATACGACCGGTGGTTTTGTCGCGACGATAAGAGAAGAAAGTCTCACTTTCGCTGAACGTACAGCGGTCACCGCCGTAGAGGTTCTCAACCCCAACATGTGCCAGACGCTGGCGAGCAAGCTGATAAATATCTGCCAGGTACTTTTCACCACGTGGCACAAATGCGCTGTCTGCTTGTGGATCTTTGACCATAAACGCGTCACGCACTTCAGGCCCCACTTCAAATGCACGGGGACCAATTGCCGGGCCTAACCAGGCAATAATGTTTTCGGGTTTATCAGCAAAACACGCAACGGTCTCTTCAAGCACGCCTGCACATAACCCGCGCCAGCCCGCATGAGCCGCCGCGACTTCCGTGCCAGCACGATTACAAAATAACACGGGCAAACAGTCTGCCGTCATCACTGCACACACGGTGCCCGGCGTATTGCTGTAGGACGCATCCGCACGCTTAGAAGAATAAGGCTCGCCGGTAAGTTTCAGAACCTCTTTACCGTGCACCTGTTCGAGCCAGACCGGTTTTGAAGGCAAATTGCCCGCAGCAAAGAGTCGTTTGCGGTTCTCTTCAACATGTTCCAGGTTATCGCCGCAATGGGCCCCCAGATTCAGCGAATCGTACGGCGGCAAACTGACGCCACCAATACGGGTAGAACTACAGGCCGCGACGCCTTGCGGCAGCGGCCACTGCGGGACAATTAGCTTACTCATAGCCAGGCCACATCATCCTTATGCTCTTCGAAATCGGCACGCATCACGGCAATCAGATCAACCATATCTTGCGGAATTGGCGCATGCCATTCCATTTCGATACCTGTGATTGGGTGATACAAGCGCAGCATGGTGGCATGCAGCGCCTGGCGGTCGAACTTACGCAGCGTAGAAATAAATTCATCCGATGCGCCTTTCGGTGGACGTGGACGGCCGCCGTAGACCTGGTCGCCCACCAGCGGATGGGTAATATGCGCCATGTGCACGCGGATCTGGTGCGTACGTCCGGTTTCCAGACGCAGCCTAAGGCGCGTGTGTACACGGAAGTGCTCCATAATGCGGTAATGCGTCACCGCAGGTTTCCCCATGGGATGCACGGACATATGCGTACGTTTGGTGGGATGACGGCTGATAGGCTCTTCTACAGTGCCACCGGCTGTCATATGACCAATCGCTACGGCTTCGTACTCACGCGTAATTTCACGCAGCTGTAGCGACTCGACCAAACGCGTTTGCGCCGGAACCGTTTTTGCTACCACCATTAATCCGGTGGTGTCCTTATCCAGACGGTGCACGATACCTGCACGAGGAACATCCGCAATCGGCGGGTAGTAATGCAGTAACGCATTCAATACCGTGCCATCAGGATTACCGGCGCCCGGATGTACCACGAAATCACGTGGTTTGTTGATGACCAGAATATCGTCATCTTCATAAACGATATCTAGCGGGATATCTTGCGCTTCAAAACGAATTTCTTCGTCAATTTCAGCATTGATGGAGACACGTTCTCCACCCAAAACTTTTTCTTTCGGTTTATCGCAAAGATTCCCGTTTACCAGCACGCGCTGATCGAGGATCCATTCTTTTATGCGAGAACGCGAATAATCAGGGAACAATTCGGCCAAAGCCTGATCTAAGCGTTGACCGAGCTGATTATCGGAGACTGTTGCGGTGAGTTCTACTCGTTGTGCCATAAACTGCTTCTTCGTTTAACGTTGGGTTTTACGGCTTTGCCGTTTAATATAGTGTGCTATTGTAGCTGGTCTTAACCGGGAGCAGGAACAGAGAATCTCCCGTAAAACATTTTGAGGAAAGTCAAAACGTCATGACGCGCATGAAATACCTGGTGGCAGCAGCCACGTTGAGCCTGTTTTTGGCGGGTTGCTCTGGTTCAAAGGAAGAGGTGCCCGATAACCCACCAAATGAAATCTACGCGACTGCTCAGCAAAAGCTGCAGGACGGTAACTGGAAACAGGCAATAACGCAATTGGAAGCGTTGGATAATCGCTATCCATTTGGACCTTATTCTCAGCAGGTGCAATTAGATCTCATCTACGCCTACTACAAAAATGCCGATCTGCCGCTCGCTCAGGCCGCCATCGATCGTTTTATCCGTCTGAACCCGACACACCCTAACATTGATTATGTCATGTATATGCGTGGCCTGACCAATATGGCGTTGGATGATAGCGCACTGCAAGGATTCTTTGGTGTTGATCGCAGCGATCGCGATCCACAGCACGCCCGAGCTGCGTTTAATGACTTTTCCAAACTGGTACGTGGCTACCCGAATAGCCAGTACACAACGGACGCCACCAAGCGCCTGGTATTCCTGAAAGATCGCCTGGCGAAATATGAGTACTCCGTTGCTGAGTACTACACCGCACGCGGCGCGTGGGTTGCTGTGGTGAACCGCGTAGAAGGTATGCTGCGTGACTTCCCGGATACCCAGGCAACACGTGATGCTTTACCGCTGATGGAAAACGCCTATCGCCAGATGCAGATGACTGCACAGGCCGAAAAAGTGGCGAAAATTATTGCCGCCAACAGCAGTAATACCTGATTCCTCGCTGAATGCAAAACGGCAGCCCTCGGGCTGCCGTTTTTTTATCCGTTTACGCCGTAACTGAAGCGGTTTAGCTGCAACGCATCCTATCAAATATGGCCTGCTTTCAGGTATTCCTCAAGTAAAAGATCGCCTGTTCCTGCGGTGCTTCACAAAAAGGTTTTCTTGACAAAAAGCGACAAAATAATGTGATTTAGATCACATATTTTGACATTAGGAAAGGTATGCTGGAATCACCAAGACGGGAAAGACAAGAGGTAAAATTTATGACAATGAACATTACCAGTAAACAAATGGAAATTACTCCGGCAATTCGCCAGCATGTCGCAGACCGTCTCGCCAAACTTGAAAAATGGCAAACTCATCTGATTAATCCACATATCATTCTGTCCAAGGAGCCACAGGGTTTCACTGCTGACGCCACCATCAATACACCGAACGGACATTTGGTTGCCAGCGCTAAGCACGAAGATATGTACACCGCTATTAACGATTTGATCAACAAGCTGGAACGGCAGCTCAATAAAGTGCAGCACAAAGGCGAAGCCCGTCGTGCAACAACTTCAGTAAAAGACGCCAACTTCGTCGAAGCAGAAGAAGAGTAGTCCCTTACATTGAGTGTATCGCCAACGCGCCTTCGGGCGCGTTTTTTGTTGACAGGGTGAAAACAGTACAGGTACTTTAACTGACGTAGCCAAAGGAAATTGACATGAAACTTATTCCGTTCTTCTTCGCATTCTTTTTTACCTTCCCCTGAATGGGAGGCGTTTCGTCGTGTGATAAATAATGCGAAGACGAACAATAAGGCCTCCCACAACGGGGGGCCTTTTTTATTGATAATAAAAAAGGCAACACTATGACATCGGAAAACCCATTACTGGCGCTGCGCGATAAGATAAGCTCGCTGGATGAAAAATTACTGGCCCTGCTGGCTGAGCGTCGTGGTCTGGCCGTCGAAGTCGGTAAAGCAAAACTGCTTTCTCATCGTCCGGTGCGCGATATTGACCGCGAGCGCGATTTGCTGGACCGACTGATCCAGTTGGGTAAAGTGCATCACCTCGATGCCCACTACATCACACGCCTGTTCCAGCTCATTATTGAAGATTCCGTTCTCACCCAGCAGGCGCTCCTGCAGCAGCATCTGAATAAAATCAATCCGCACTCCGCACGCGTCGCGTTTCTGGGGCCAAAAGGTTCGTATTCGCACCTCGCTGCACGTCAGTATGCCGCTCGCCATTTTGAGCAATTTATTGAAAGCGGTTGCGCCAAGTTTGCCGATATCTTTAATCAGGTCGAAACCGGACAGGCGGACTACGCGGTCGTGCCGATTGAGAACACCAGCTCTGGCGCGATCAACGATGTTTACGACTTGCTGCAGCACACCAGCCTCTCCATCGTCGGCGAGATGACCATTATTATCGACCACTGCGTGCTGGTTTCCGGTACTACGGACCTGAATAGCATCGAAACCGTGTACAGCCATCCGCAACCGTTCCAGCAATGCAGCAAATTCCTCAATCGTTATCCGCACTGGAAGATCGAATATACCGAAAGCACCTCTGCGGCAATGGAAAAGGTCGCCCAGGCGAACTCACCGCGCGTGGCAGCGTTGGGCAGCGAAGCCGGTGGCGTGCTGCACGGTCTGCAGGTACTTGAACATATTGAAGCGAATCAGACGCAAAACATTACCCGTTTTGTCGTGCTGGCACGCAAGGCTATTAATGTTTCCGACCAGGTTCCGGCGAAAACCACGCTGTTGATAGCGACAGGGCAACAGGCGGGTGCGCTGGTTGAAGCGCTGCTGGTGCTACGCAACCATAATCTGATTATGACCAAGCTGGAATCGCGCCCGATTCACGGTAATCCGTGGGAAGAGATGTTTTATCTCGATATTCAGGCCAACCTGGAATCGCCGGAAATGCAAAAAGCATTGAAGGAGTTGGGTGAAATTACGCGTTCGATGAAGGTACTGGGATGTTACCCAAGTGAGAACGTGGTGCCGGTCGATCCGAGCTAACGTATGACAATACCGGATGGCGTAGGCATCGCCATCCGGTATCGACGCTACTGGCGGCTATCGTTGGCCTGACGCAGTAGCGTACGGCTTTCGCTCTGGAAGCGTTTGGCATAATCGCCAAACCAGTGCTCAACCTTACGGAAGCTGTCGATAAACGCCTGCTTATCGCCCTGCTCCAGTAAACCAATCGCGTCACCAAAACGCTGATAATACCGTTTGATCAACGCGAGATTACTTTCTGACGACATAATAATGTCGGCATACAGCTGCGGATCCTGGGCAAACAGGCGTCCGACCATGGCCAGCTCAAGACGGTATATCGGCGAAGAGAGTGCCAGTAACTGTTCAAGTTGGACATTCTCTTCTGCTAAGTGCAACCCGTAAGCAAAAGTCGCGAAGTGACGTAATGCCTGGATAAACGCCATATTCTGATCGTGCTCGACGGCACTGATCCGATGCAGCCGCGCCCCCCAGACCTGAATCTGTTCCAGGAACCATTGATAGGCTTCCGGCTGGCGTCCATCGCACCAGACAACCACCTGCTTTGCCAGACTGCCGCTATCCGGACCAAACATCGGATGCAATCCAACTACCGGGCCATCGTGCGCCGCCAGCATCGCCTGTAATGGGCCGTTTTTCACCGAGGCCAGATCGACCAGGATACAGTCAGCAGGCAAGCGCGGTAATTTCGCGATCACCTGCTCGGTAACGTGAATCGGCACGCTAACGATCACCATTCCGGCATCCGCCACAATCTCCTCGGCACGATCCCAGTCCTGCTGTTCAAGAATACGCACCTGATAACCTGACAGCGTAAGCATCTTCTCGAATAGCCGTCCCATCTGACCGCCACCGCCGACAATCACCACCGGGCGTAACGTTGGACAGAGCGTTTTAAATCCTTTGTCATTCTCGCTAGAGTACGACTCACGCATTACCCGACGTAATACATCTTCAATCAGATCAGGCGGTACGCCCAGCGCTTCCGCCTCTGCACGGCGAGAAGCCAGCATAGACGCCTCCCGCTCAGGCACGTAAATCGGTAACCCAAAGCGGCTTTTTACTTCACCAACCTCGGCAACCAGTTCAAGACGGCGCGCCAGCAAATCCAGCAACGCCTTATCCACTTCATCAATTTGATCGCGTAATGCGGTCAATTCAGCCACCATAACCCACCTCTTAAGCCAGGCGCGTCGCCAGCTGGCCGTTCAAGTCTTTATTAATTTCACGCAACAACGCATCCGTCATTTCCCAGCTAATGCAGGCATCTGTTACGGACACGCCGTATTTCATTGCACTGCGCGGCTGCTCGGAAGACTGGTTGCCTTCGTGAATATTGCTTTCAATCATCAGGCCGATGATTGAACGGTTGCCATCTTTAATTTGTGCAACCACTGACTCTGCCACGGCAGGCTGGCGACGGTAATCTTTGTTGGAGTTACCATGACTGCAATCTACCATCAGTGACGGTCGCAGTCCCGCCTGCTCCATTTCTTTTTCGCACTGAGCAACATCTGCCGGACTGTAATTCGGTGCTTTACCGCCGCGCAGGATCACATGACCGTCCGGATTACCCTGCGTTTGCAGCAGTGCCACCTGTCCTGCCTGGTTAATACCCACAAAGCGGTGAGACTGAGCTGCTGCGCGCATAGCGTTAATCGCTGTCGCCAGGCTGCCGTCAGTGCCATTTTTAAAACCAACCGGCATCGACAGACCCGACGCCATTTCACGGTGAGTCTGCGATTCAGTCGTACGCGCACCGATAGCGGACCAGCTAAACAGATCGCCCAGGTACTGCGGGCTGTTGGGATCCAATGCTTCTGTCGCCAGCGGCAGCCCCATATTCACCAGTTCAAGCAACAGCTGACGCGCAATTTTCAGACCGGCTTCAACATCAAAAGAGCCATCCATATGAGGATCGTTAATTAACCCTTTCCAGCCGACGGTGGTACGGGGTTTTTCAAAATAGACACGCATCACCAGATAGAGGCTATCGCTGACCTCTGCGGCAAGGGTTTTAAATCGACGGGCATATTCCAGCGCCATTTCAGGATCATGAATAGAGCAAGGACCACACACTACTAGCAAACGCGGATCGCGACCGGCGATGATGTCAGAAATGGTTTTGCGCGACTGCGCAATTTGCGCCTCTTGCGCCAGACTCAACGGGAATTGCATTTTAAGTTGTTCCGGAGTCATCAGAACCTGTTCATCAGTAATGTGTACGTTGTTCAGCGCGTCTTTTTGCATGGTGGTGATCCTGTTTAGCTCGTTTGCGATAGTTGTTCCTCAGCGAGGAGGTAATTACGATAACACAACGGGTAAAGATTTCAATCCATGTATCGTAAATTTTTATTTACAGCCAGTATAAACAGGCCTAACACGCGCGGAATGTCGTAAACTTAAATTTACATACGCCGTTTAAGAGATCCGCTATGCTTTAAAAAAACTAGGGAGTATCAGCAATGAAGCGACTTATCAACACGGTACTGGTGTTACTGCTAAGCGGATGTCAGATAGATCCCTATACCCATGCCCCCACCTGGACCGGCACCGACTGGTACGATGCCGGGATCCAGGATGCTATTTCAGGGTATGTCATTAAAGATAATGAAACTCTTGCCGACAACTACAATGACCCCGAAATCGATCGTACGGAATATCTTAAGGGTTACGCTGAAGGACAACGTAAAACCTGCCAGCAGGATTTTGTTTACGCCAGGGGACTGGCCGGGAAAACCTTCCCTCCAAGCTGTGATACCGTTGAAAATGTCGACCAATTACACAGTGCCTGGCAAAAAGGTTCAAATGAAGGCGCAGCCTCTATAAGATTAAATTAAACAAGAAGTTATATCCGATAAATCAATAAGATTTAACTTAAATCGATAATGTTATTCATCCAGATATAATGACGCTCTGGTAAAATAATGTTACTTTGTTGCGAACAATCGTGAGTGTATTTCGACGTATTACGGCTAACGCTGGTAGGTACCTTTTCATGAGCTTTTCTTATCGACTCATACTTCTACTGGCACTGCTATTGTCCGGATTACCGCTGTATGCCCAAAACGCTACGGAAGAGGCGAAATCCGTACGCGCCATGGTTTCCGGCATCGTCAGCTATACGCGCTGGCCAGCGCTTTCCGGTCCGCCCAAACTGTGTATCTTCTCTTCATCACGTTTTACCAGTGTGCTGCAGGATACCCATGCCGGAGCGTTACCCTATCTTCCCGTCATCGTTCATACGCAACAAGACAGTGTCGTAGCTCAGTGTGACGGTTTTTATTTTGGCACTGAATCCCCGACATTTCAGGTGGAATTAAAGAGTCAATTTCCAACTAAGGCATTGTTATTAATTGCCGAACAGAATACCGAATGCGTTATTGGTAGCGCTTTTTGCCTCATCATAAATAATGAAGAAGTGAGGTTTTCGGTAAATATGGATTCCCTGTCACGCAGTGGTGTAAGGGTCAGTCCAGACGTATTGATGCTTGCACGGAATAATAAGGATGGATAAGGGTATTTCTCCCATAACACGCCCAACGTTCAAACGGACACTACGGCGTATCAGCATCGTCAGCGTTCTGGTCACTATGACGCTGATCTGGCTGCTGCTGAGCATTTCTTCCGTGCTGGCACTCAAACAATATGCGCAAAAAAACCTCGATCTGACCGCCGCGACCATGACCCGATCGCTGGAAGCCTCGCTGGTGTTTTCTGATAGCGTTGCAGCAAACGAAACGTTGGCTGCGCTAGGGCAACAGGGGCAATTCTCCGTTGCCGAAGTACGCAATAAAAATCAAAAGGTGATCGCCACCTGGCGCTATGACGCCCAGGATACAACAGAAAAGATTAGCGGTCTGATCAGTCACTGGCTATTCCCACAGCCGGTGACAAAGCCTATTTTGCACAATGGCAACGTCATTGGGGAAGTGCGCCTGACAGCCCGCGACAGCGTCATTAGCCATTTCATCTATCTGTCACTGGCTGTGCTTACCGGATGCATTTTACTGGCCTCCGGTATTGCATTAATGCTCACCCGCTATTTGCACAATGGCGTTGTTGAAGCGCTGCAAAATATTACCGAGGTGGTGCACGACGTTCGCACCAACCGCAACTTCTCACGCCGCGTGTCTGAAGAACGCATTGAAGAGTTTCATCTGTTTGCCCAGGACTTTAATAGTCTGCTGGATGAGATGGAAGAGTGGCAACTGCGCCTGCAAGCCAAAAATGCTCAGTTGTTGCGCACCGCGCTGCACGATCCCCTGACCGGACTTGCTAATCGCGCCGCATTTCGTAGCAGCATTAACGCGTTGATGAACGACGAATCCGCTCACAGCAGCTCGGCGTTGTTATTCCTTGATGGCGATAATTTTAAATTTATTAATGATACCTGGGGGCATGCAGCAGGAGACCGGGTATTGATTGAAGTTGCTAAAAGGCTGGCCGAGTTTGGTGGCAATCACCATCAACCGTACCGGCTCGGAGGCGATGAGTTTGCGATGGTGCTATACAGCGTGCATTCGGAGAATGAAGTTCAGCGTATCTGCGCGGCACTATCGCAAGAGTTTAACCGTCCATTTGACCTTCACAATGGTCATCTGGCAAGCATGACGCTAAGCATTGGGTTTGCGCTGACGTGGGAACATGCCTCTGCCGAGAAATTACAAGAACTCGCCGATCACAATATGTATCAGGCTAAACATTTGCGTTCTGAACGCATTATTAAAAAATAAGGAATTACACACATGCTGAAACGTCTATTATCGCCATTTATTCTTATCATACTGATTCTGGCTGGCTGTCAGGCCCCTCAGGGTAAATTCACCCCTGAGCAAGTTGCAGCCATGAAATCATACGGCTTTACCGAAGCATCTGGCGACTGGTCGCTGGGTCTGTCTGATACCATTTTGTTTGATAAAAATGACTATAAGCTGCGTCCTGAAAGTGAAAAACAGATCCAGGAAATGGCAGCTAAACTGGCGGCTACCGGCCTGAATCATGCGCGTCTGGATGGTCACACCGATAACTACGGCGAAGACAGCTATAACGAAGCACTGTCGCTTAAGCGAGCTAACGTCGTGGCAGATGCCTGGGCTCAGGGTGCCAACATCCCACGCACCAATCTGACAACTCAGGGATTAGGCAAAAAATACCCGATTGCCAGTAACCAGAGCTCAAAAGGCCGTGCCGAAAACCGCCGCGTTGCGGTCGTCATCAGCACGCCTTAATGTCTTACTCGGCTGACTGCGCCAACAGATTTTGCGACATTTTGTACCAGCGCAGCCAGTCAATCATCATAAACAGCAGCAGGCTTACGCCCGCTACCGGCATCGCCATCCCCAGCACGCCAGCCACTACCAGCACCGCACATCGCCCCTTCCCGTTGAGCATCAGCCAACACTGCACCAGCGTTTGTGCCGGATTCACCGCCGGTCCGGCGGGTCGGCGTATCCACCATAGCCGATAGCCCAGCACGATCATCAGGCACAGGCCTACACCAAAGACGATCAGCAGCCCCTGATTGAGTACGCCAAACAGAATCCCCATATGGAAATCAACGCCCCAACGCGTCAATTTCGCCATCAGTGGGAAATCGACAAAGCGCGTCTGGTCAATAATCCGCATCGTGGTTGTATCAACAGACACCGCATCCACCTGGGTTGGCCAGCGGCGGTCAATCTCGGTGACAGTCCAACCATGCTGCGCATCTTTCGCCGGGCGGATCTCCAGCTTCCTGGCATCAATCCCCGCCGCCTGCGCCGTGCGTAATACCGCATCAAAAAGCCCGCCGTCAACCACGCTTGCCGATGGCATTACCATGCCAGCGTGATGTCCGGAATGCTCATCATGAATTTGCTGGACGCCATCGAGCTGTGTATTTACCTGCGGCGTCAGCCAGCCAAAGGCTGCCCGCATGCTATCCACATTGCCCCCTGCCCATTGCGACCAGGTTAAACCGGTTGCGGAAAAAAGTAACATCCCGCCTAGCAGAATCCAGCCCAGCGTAACGTGCAGACGACGGCTTTTTTGCAGTCGATTATTCAGACGACGCCTGGGTCGAGTGTAAAACCAAAGCACAATACCGCCCAGCGCCGCTACCCACATCCAGGACGCCGCCAGTTCGCTATAAAGCCGCCCAATATCCCCCAACAGCAAGGAACGGTGCGCATAGTCGATCCACTGGCGCAGAGGCAAGATCCCGCTGGTGCCATAGACAGTCATATCGCCTGTTACCGTAAGCGCAACCGGGTCGATAAAAATCGCCCGATGTTCAGACGGGGCCAGTACAGGGTCTGCAAACATTACCCGGGTCGTCTCTCCTGGCTCAAGCGCAGGGCGTACTGCATACACCGGCAAATGATTGCCGACGACCTGCTGCGCGAGCGCAATTTGAGCAGCCAGCGATTGTGGTTCTCCTTGCTCGGTTCCCTGTAGCGCCTCAGAGTAAAGCGCCTCTTCCAGTTGCGGTGTGGCAACGTAGAGCGTACCGGTCAGTGCCGCGACAAAAATAAAGGGACCCACGAACAGGCCGATAGAGAAATGAAGGCGTCGCAGCAGGGTTACCCATGCCGCACGCGGGGTGCAGGTGGTCATACTTTTCCTTAGAAAAAGCCAAAGAGCGTCATCACGCTAACGCGTACAGACGTATTTTTAGGATCAGGAAAAAGCAGACCGGTACGGTGGTGCACGGGTATTGGGATACAGCCAGGGGAAGTAGAGCCAGAACGTCAGCGTAGGATGTAGTGGCGTTTTTTTCTGTAGCCGCAGCACGCCGCGCAACAGAATAACCAGAGTCAGTATCAGCCCGGGCACGTGCGCCAGCAGCACACAGTAGCCGCATGCTTCGCCGTGATCGACGGGCATCGTCATCGAGGCGCCGTCACCATGTTGTTCAGCATGTTCCACCATCATGCCCATATCATGATGCATACCCGGCATCGCATTCATAGGATCGTGTTGCAAAGAAACAGAGATAAGCGGCGCGATGACGATCAGCAGGATCGCAAACAACGCGAGCCATGCCGCGCAGCGCTGATGACCAAACCGAAAGATTGCACCAATAACCACTGCCCCTCCAATAACGACAGGGCATTGTAAATGATTTATGAATTAATAGTTAATGATGTGAGTTTTATGGCGATAAAAAAAGGGGCCAGCCTTATTGGCCAGCCCCTTCTGACAGGATGTCGCCTGAGCGATATCTTAGTTAAGACGCTCTTTGATACGAGCAGACTTACCAGTGCGCTCACGCAGGTAGTACAGTTTAGCTTTACGAACAGCACCACGACGTTTAACAGCAATGCTGTCAACTACCGGAGAGTGAGTCTGGAAGACACGCTCAACGCCTTCGCCGTTGGAGATTTTACGAACAGTGAATGCAGAGTGCAGACCGCGGTTACGAATAGCGATAACCACGCCCTCGAATGCCTGCAGACGTTTTTTGGAACCTTCAACAACCCATACTTTCACTTCCACGGTATCACCCGGACGGAAGGAAGGTACGTCCTGCTTCATCTGTTCTTGTTCAAGTTGCTTAATAATGTTGCTCATAATTTAATCTCTTATCCTGGGTAAACTGATATTGGGGGCTTACGCCTGCCCATCATGTTTATGTTGCTGTTGTGCGTGTTCCTTTTTGAACTCCGCCAGCAACCTTGCTTGCTCTTCAGTCAGAGCCAGGTTTTCCAGAAGTTCAGGTCTTCTAAGCCAGGTACGGCCCAGCGACTGCTTCAAACGCCAGCGACGTATCTCAGCGTGGTTCCCCGACAGCAAAACTGCCGGTACTTCCATCTGCTCTAACACTTCAGGTCGGGTATAGTGCGGGCAGTCCAGCAACCCATCGGCAAAGGAATCCTCCGTTGCCGATGCTTCATGACCCAGTACCCCCGGAATAAACCGGGAGACGGAATCAATCAGCGTCATCGCTGCTAATTCTCCACCGCTGAGAACGTAATCGCCGATTGACCATTCTTCATCAATTTCGGTTTGAATTACGCGCTCATCTACGCCTTCATAGCGACCACACACCAGAATCAGCTTTTGATTCGTTGCCAGTTCGCTCACGCCCGCTTGATCAAGCTTGCGTCCCTGAGGTGACAGATAAATCACCTTCGCGCCTTCACCTGCCGCGTCTTTTGCTGCATGAATGGCATCCCGTAAAGGTTGCACCATCATTAACATCCCCGGTCCGCCGCCGTAAGGACGATCGTCCACGGTACGGTGCCGGTCATGAGCAAAGTCACGAGGACTCCAGCTCTGGATGTTCAGCAGGCCATTTTTTACTGCCCGGCCAGTTACCCCGTAATCGGTAATTGCGCGGAACATTTCTGGAAACAGGCTAACGATACCTATAAACACAAGCCAATCCCCATCACGCCGACTTTTACCGTTTATCCGGTGGTTTAAAAACCAGGATCCCAATCTACTTCGATAGTACGAGTAGCGAGATCGACTTTCTTGATAACCTGCCCATCGAGGAACGGCACTAAACGTTCCTTGATACCAAACGCATCTTTCAGGTTTGCCTTGATGACGATGACGTCATTCGATCCGGTTTCCATCATATCGACGACTTTACCGAGTTCGTAGCCTTCAGTGGTCACTACCTGGCAACCCATAAGGTCTTTCCAGTAGTAAGTGCCATCATCCAGCGCTGGCAACTGCGAGGAATCTACGACAATTTCACAATTCGTCAGTACATTCGCCGCATCCCGATCCTCAATACCTTTCAGCTTGATGATCAGATCCTGATTGTGGTGCTTCCAGCTTTCCAGCTGTACTTGCTGCCACTGACCCGCCTTCTGGATAAACCAGGGCTGATAGTCAAAAATGCTTTCGGCGTCTTCAGTGGAAGAAAACACTCTGAGCCAACCACGGATACCGTAAGGAGACCCCATTTTCCCCAGAACTATGGGTTCTACGGGCGCCTGTGCGGCGAGTTGCTTGCTCATCATGACCACCGTGACAGATTAAGCTGCTTTGTTTGCTGCTTTGATCAGCGTAGCTACGCGATCAGAAATAGTCGCGCCCTGGCCAACCCAGTGAGCGATGCGATCCAGATCCAGGCGAGTGCCTTCTTCTTTTTCGCTAGCGATTGGGTTAAAGAAGCCAACGCGCTCGATGAAGCGACCGTTGCGTGCATTACGGCTGTCAGTAACAACAACCTGGTAGAACGGACGCTTTTTAGCGCCGTGACGAGCTAAACGAATAGTAACCATAACATCCTCTTGTGTGAATAAAACACCGGGCCCCATCGAGGGAAGGGACCCGGTGTCATATTAAAAGCCCGAAAATTTTACTGATTTCTGAGAAAAAAGCAATCAACAGTTAATAAATCTGCCGTAGAAGGCCGTCGGCGGCGCAGCGAGTTCGGTGCCGGCGTGCGCGCAGCCACCGCAGCGTACACGCAGTACGTGAGGATGGCGAGCACACCCCGGTGCCGAAATAGCCAGTGAGCCAGGCCGGAAAAATTAGCGCCCAGGGAAGCCTGGCGGCATCATGCCCTTCATATTCCGCATCATCTTGGCCATCCCGCCCTTCTTCATTTTCTTCATCATGCGCTGCATGTCGTCGAACTGTTTCAGAAGGCGGTTAACGTCCTGTACCTGCATACCGCAGCCCTGAGCGATACGGCGCTTACGCGAACCTTTGATGATTTCCGGCTTGGCACGTTCTTTCAACGTCATCGAATTGATGATCGCTTCCATACGCACCAGCACTTTGTCATCCATCTGCGATTTCACGTTGTCAGGGATCTGCCCCATGCCCGGCAGCTTGCCCATCAGGCTTGCCATGCCGCCCATGTTTTTCATCTGATTAAGCTGTTCTAAGAAGTCGTTCAGGTCAAAACCATCGCCCTTCTTCAGCTTGGTCGCCAGCTTCTCAGCCTGCGCGCGGTCAACCTTGCTTTCGATATCTTCGATCAGCGACAGTACGTCGCCCATGCCGAGGATACGCGAAGCAATCCTGTCCGGATGGAATGGCTCCAGCGCTTCGGTTTTCTCGCCAACACCGAGGAACTTAATCGGCTTACCAGTGATATGACGAATAGAGAGTGCGGCACCGCCGCGGGCGTCACCGTCGACTTTCGTCAGCACGACACCGGTTAACGGCAGCGCTTCGTTGAAGGCTTTTGCGGTATTCGCGGCATCCTGACCGGTCATGGCATCGACAACAAACAGCGTTTCTACCGGATTGATAGACGCGTGGACCTGTTTGATTTCGTCCATCATCGCTTCGTCAACGTGCAGACGACCGGCGGTATCCACCAGCAGCACGTCGTAGAATTTCAGCTTCGCTTCTTTCAGCGCAGCGTTAACGATATCGACCGGCTTTTGGCCGACGTCAGACGGGAAGAAGTCGACTTCAACCTGCTCAGCCAGCGTTTCCAGCTGTTTGATCGCCGCCGGACGATAAACGTCGGCAGAGACGACCAGCACTTTCTTCTTGTGCTTCTCGCGCAGGAACTTACCCAGTTTCGCCACGCTGGTCGTTTTACCGGCACCCTGCAGACCCGCCATCAGCACCACGGCCGGTGGCTGAGCGGCCAGATTCAGGGTCTGGTTCTCTTCGCCCATCGCCGCAACCAGTTCGCTGCGAACGATTTTGACGAACTCCTGACCCGGGGTCAGGCTTTTGTTAACTTCATGACCAACCGCTTTCTCTTTTACGCGATTGATAAACTCACGCACTACCGGCAGCGCAACGTCAGCTTCCAGCAGCGCCATGCGCACTTCGCGCAGCGTTTCTTTAACGTTGTCTTCAGTAAGGCGTCCACGGCCACTGATATTGCGCAGCGTGCGCGACAAACGATCGGTTAAATTATCAAACATTGTCTCTCGCCTGGGGTGGAAACGGTCGGTCGCTTGCACGACACATCAACAGAATTTTGTCGCAGTATAACATGAAGCCGCCTTTGTTGTTATGCAACGGTTGGAGCAGCGGTCACGTAACGCTATACTGCTTTTCTTTATCACTGGTCAACTGTCGACGCTTATATGCCCGTTTTTGCTTTGTTCGCCCTTGTTGCCTATTCCGTCAGCCTTGCGCTGATCGTTCCCGCTCTGCTGCAAAAGAACAGCGGCTGGCGGCGTATGGCCATCCTTTCTGCGGTTATCGCGCTGGTGTGCCACGCTTTCGCCCTGCAAGCACGTATTTTGCCCGGTGGCGAGAGTGGACAAAACCTGAGCCTGCTGAACGTCGGTTCTCTGGTTAGCCTGATGATCTGCACGGTAATGACCATTGTGGCTTCGCGCAATCGCGGCTGGCTACTGCTGCCGATTGTATATGCGTTTGCATTAATCAATCTGGCCTGCGCCACGTTTATGCCCAACGAGTACATCACCCACCTTGAAGCCACGCCGGGCATGATGATCCACATCGGACTCTCGCTCTTATCCTATGCCACGCTGATCATTGCCGCCCTGTACGCGCTGCAGCTGGCGTGGATCGATTATCAGCTGAAAAACAAAAAACTGGCGTTCAACAATGAAATGCCGCCGCTGATGAGCATTGAACGCAAAATGTTTCACATCACTCAGATAGGCGTGGTTCTGCTGACCCTGACCCTGTGCACTGGCCTGTTTTACATGCACAACCTGTTCAGTACCGAAAATATTGATAAAGCCGTGCTCTCTATCGTGGCATGGTTTGTCTATATCGTTCTGCTGTGGGGGCATTACCATGAGGGCTGGCGCGGACGTCGTGTCGTCTGGTTTAACGTCGCAGGTGCAGGCATTTTGACACTGGCCTATTTCGGTAGTCGTATACTGCAGCAGCTTGTGAGTTAAGTCTTTAAGGAACCCTACGTGGAACACATCTCCACCACCACGCTCATTATTACGCTCCTCATCATGGTGGTTATTTCTGCCTATTTTTCCGGCTCCGAAACCGGAATGATGACCCTGAACCGCTACCGCCTGCGCCACCGGGCCAAGCAGGGAAACCGTCAGGCGAAGCGTGTTGAAAAATTGCTCCGCAAGCCGGACCGCCTGATAAGCCTGGTGCTCATCGGCAATAACCTGGTCAACATCCTCGCCTCCGCGCTTGGTACCATCGTCGGTATGCGTCTGTATGGCGATGCGGGCGTGGCGATTGCCACCGGGGTGCTGACCTTTGTGGTGCTGGTTTTTGCTGAAGTGCTGCCAAAAACCATCGCCGCGCTGTATCCCGAAAAAGTCGCCTATCCCAGCAGTTTCTTACTGGCACCACTCCAAATTCTGATGATGCCGCTGGTGTGGTTGCTGAACACCATTACCCGTCTGCTGATGCGCATGATGGGCATCAAAACGGATATCGTGGTAAGTGGTTCACTGAGTAAAGACGAACTGCGAACGCTGGTGAATGAATCACGCTCGCAAATCTCACGTCGCAATCAGGATATGCTGCTGTCGGTTCTGGATCTGGAAAAAATCAGCGTCGACGACATCATGGTGCCGCGAAACGAAATCATCGGGATTGATATCAACGACGACTGGAAATCAATCGTACGTCAACTATCACACTCACCGCACGGCCGCATTGTGCTCTACCGCGACTCGCTGGACGACACCATTAGTATGCTGCGCGTACGCGAAGCCTGGCGTCTGATGGCAGAGAAAAAAGAATTCACCAAAGAAACCATGCTGCGCGCCGCTGATGAGATCTATTACGTCCCGGAAGGCACGCCGCTCAGCACCCAGCTAATCAAATTTCAGCGCAATAAAAAGAAAGTTGGCCTGGTGGTTAACGAATATGGCGACGTTCAGGGCCTGGTGACGGTCGAAGATATCCTGGAAGAGATTGTCGGCGACTTCACCACCTCCATGTCCCCCACGCTTGCCGAGGAAGTCACCCCGCAAAATGACGGTTCAGTGATTATTGACGGCAGCGCCAACGTGCGCGAAATCAACAAAGCCTTTAACTGGCACCTGCCGGAAGACGATGCGCGAACCGTGAACGGGATTATTCTTGAAGCGCTGGAAGAGATCCCGGTGGCCGGTACGCGGGTGCGCATTGGCCAGTACGATATCGATATTCTCGACGTACAGGATAATATGATTAAACAGGTGCAGGTCTTGCCGGTAAAACCGCTGCGGGAGAGCGTGGCGGACCAGAGATGATAATATCGCGCCGGGTAACGCATCTGCATGACCCGGCGCGACAGGCTGATTAGCCCTTGGCTTTCGCCACAGACACCATCGCCGCGCGGATGGTACGTCCGTTCAACGTATAGCCTTTCTGCATTACCATCAGAACGTTACCGGCCGCAACGTCGTCAGACTCAACCATGGCAATCGCCTGATGCACGTTCGGGTCCATCGGCACATCGATATCCGCAACCACTTGTACGCCAAACTTCGCCACCACATCCAGCATCGACTTACGGGTCAGTTCGATACCCTCGATCATCGCCGACATGGCATCGTTCTCTTTGTCCGCTACTTCCAGCGCACGGTCCAGGCTATCAAGCACCGGCAGCAGTTCGTTAACGAATTTTTCCAGCGCGAACTTATGCGCCTTTTCTACGTCCAGTTCGGTACGACGACGCAGGTTTTCCATTTCAGCTTTCATACGCAACACGCTGTCACGCTCGCGCGTTTCGGCTTCAGTAAGCTGAGCTTCCAGATTCGCAATTTTTTCATCGCGCGGATCCACCTGCTCAGCAGAAGCGTCTGGTTCAACCGCCTCAACTTCTTCGTGCTGATCCATGATAATTTCTTCCGGGGCTTGCCCCTCAGGCGTTTTCTGTTCTTTACTACTCATGAATTTCTCCGCGTTTTTTCGCATTCATCTCGCTAACTTGGCTTATTATGGGGATAAGATTCAGGGATTCAAGGGAAGTACTCACATTGTCACTCATCTTCGCTACAAGGACCTCGAGAAAATGAACAAACATTTCAAGTGTATTGGCATTGTGGGGCATCCACGCCACCCCACTGCACTGACCACACATGAAATGCTTTACCGCTGGCTGTGCACAAAAGGGTATCAGGTTATCGTGGAGCAACAAATTGCCCGCGAGCTGCAGCTGAAAAATGTGCAAACCGGCACGCTGGCAGAAATTGGTCAGCAGGCGGACCTCGCGGTCGTGGTTGGCGGAGATGGTAATATGCTCGGCGCTGCGCGCACCCTGGCACGCTATGACATTAAGGTCATCGGGATCAACCGTGGCAACCTGGGCTTTCTCACCGACCTTGACCCGGACAATGCCCATCAGCAATTAGCCGACGTACTGGAAGGCCATTACATCAGTGAAAAGCGCTTTTTACTTGAAGCCCAGGTGTGCCAGCAAGATTGCCAGAAGCGTATCAGTACCGCGATCAATGAAGTAGTGCTGCACCCGGGTAAAGTCGCGCACATGATTGAATTTGAAGTCTATATCGACGAAGTCTTTGCGTTTTCGCAGCGGTCCGACGGGCTAATTATTTCCACGCCAACCGGCTCTACCGCCTACTCGCTCTCCGCCGGCGGTCCCATCCTGACGCCTTCTCTGGATGCCATTACGCTGGTGCCGATGTTCCCGCACACGCTCTCAGCGCGACCGCTGGTGATCAACAGTAGCAGCACCATTCGCCTGCGCTTCTCGCATCGCCGCAGCGATCTCGAGATCAGCTGCGACAGCCAGATTGCCCTGCCTATCCAGGAAGGTGAAGACGTGTTGATTCGCCGCTGTGATTATCATTTAAACCTGATTCACCCTAAAGACTACAGCTATTTCAATACATTAAGCACCAAACTAGGCTGGTCAAAAAAATTGTTTTAATTTAACGCCAGCCTCTTTACTGTATAAAAAACCAGTTTATACTGTATGTAATTACAGTTATGGTTTTTCATACAGGAAAACAGCTATGTTGGCACAACTGACCATCAGCAATTTTGCTATCGTTCGTGAACTTGAGATCGATTTTCAGAGCGGAATGACCGTCATCACCGGTGAGACCGGGGCGGGTAAATCCATTGCCATTGATGCCCTCGGTTTGTGCCTTGGCGGACGCGCCGATGCCGACATGGTGCGCATTGGCGCCACACGTGCCGATCTATGTGCCCGTTTCTCCCTGAAAGATACACCCGCGGCGCTGCAATGGCTCGAAGAGAACCAGCTTGAAGAAGGCCGTGAGTGCTTGCTACGCCGCGTTATCAGTAGCGACGGGCGTTCCCGTGGTTTTATCAACGGCACAGCAGTACCGCTGTCGCAGCTTCGCGAGCTCGGTCAGTTGCTGATTCAAATCCACGGCCAGCACGCGCATCAACTGCTGACGAAATCTGAACACCAAAAATCCCTGCTGGACGGCTATGCCAATGAGGCATCTCTCATTCAGGAAATGGCGACGCGCTATCAACTGTGGCATCAGAGCTGCCGCGACCTGGCACATCATCAGCAGCAAAGCCAGGAACGCGCTGCCCGGGCAGAGCTGTTGCAGTACCAGTTGAAAGAGCTAAACGAATTTAACCCGCAGGCGGGCGAGTTTGAGCAGATTGATGAAGAGTACAAGCGTCTGGCTAACAGCGGACAGTTGCTCACCACCAGCCAACAGGCGCTGGCTATCATGGCAGACGGCGAGGACGCTAATCTGCAAAGCCAGCTGTACACGGCAAAGCAGTTGGTCAGCGAACTGGCGGGTATGGACAATAAGCTTTCCGGTATTCTGGACATGCTCGAAGAGGCAACCATTCAACTCAGCGAAGCCATCGACGAGCTGCGCCACTATTGTGACCGGCTGGATCTGGACCCTAACCGGTTATTCGAGCTTGAGCAGCGCATCGCAAAACAAATCTCTCTGGCGCGCAAACACCATGTCGCGCCTGAAGCGCTCCCGCAGTTCTATCAGTCCCTGCTGGACGAACAGCAGCAACTTGACGATCAGGCTGATTCACTCGAAACCCTCACTCTGGCGGTGAACACTCATCACCAGTTGGCACTGGAAACAGCAAAGACGCTGCACCACCAGCGCCAACACTATGCTCAGGAGTTAGGGCAGCTCATTACAGAGAGCATGCACGCACTTTCTATGCCGCACGGACTCTTTTGCATTGAGGTGAAGTTTGATGAACACCATCTGAGTGTAGACGGTGCCGATCGCATTGAATTTAAGGTCACCACCAACCCAGGCCAGCCGCTGCAGCCTATCGCAAAAGTCGCATCTGGTGGGGAACTGTCGCGTATCGCACTGGCTATTCAGGTGATCACCGCGCGTAAAATGGAAACCCCGGCGCTGATTTTCGATGAGGTTGACGTCGGTATTAGCGGTCCAACAGCCGCGGTCGTCGGCAAACTACTGCGCCAGCTCGGTGAATCGACGCAGGTTATGTGCGTCACGCACCTGCCGCAGGTTGCCGGTTGCGGACATCAACACTTCTACGTCAGCAAAGAAACCGACGGCGCGATGACCGAAACACATATGCAACCACTGGATAAACGCGCGCGCCTGCAGGAGCTCGCTCGCTTACTTGGCGGTAGCGAAGTGACGCGCAATACCCTCGCAAATGCAAAAGAACTGCTGGCAGCATAAACTTTTTTCTCTTGTAACGGTCTGAGTTCAACATAAAATCGCCGTCCGACCCGACAGCAAAAGGTTTTAAAGTGGTGAAAGGTCTATTATCATCGGCATATTACATATGAGCCGCGTACTGCTCGGGCCCGAAAAGGAATCAAATCACTATGCGCTGTAAAACGCTGACTGCTGCTGCAGCAGTACTACTGATGTTGACCGCAGGCTGTTCCACTCTGGAGCGAGTGGTTTACCGTCCTGACATCAACCAGGGAAACTATCTGACCGCTAACGATGTGTCCAAAGTTCGTGTCGGTATGACGCAACAGCAGGTTGCTTATGCTCTGGGTACACCGATGATGTCCGATCCTTTTGGCACCAACACCTGGTTCTATGTGTTCCGTCAGCAACCGGGACATGAAGGCGTAACGCAGCAAACGCTGACGCTGACCTTTAACAGCAATGGTGTATTGACCAACATTGATAACAAGCCCGCATTGACCGGTAATCAATAAGTAGGTCTTCAGATAACAAAAAAAGGTGCTCGCTGAGCACCTTTTTTATTGCTATTTGTTGGCAGACTTCTCCGCCCGCTTCCTGCGCAACTCTTTCGGATCGGCAATCAATGGCCGGTAAATTTCTACCCGATCCCCATCATGCACAGCATCAGCAAGTTTTACCGGGCGGCTGTAGATCCCCACTTTGTTTTTGCTGAGGTCGATATCAGGGCGCAATTCCAGTAATCCAGACGCGCGAATGGCCTCTTCAACCGTCGCGCCCTCTTGCAGCGTCACGCGCTGTAAATATTGCTTTTCGGGTAGCGCATACGCGACTTCGACGACCATTTTAGCTGACACTGACACTGTAAACCTCTTTCGCACGCACCGTGAAGGCTTGCACCATGTTCGACGCCAGCTCTTTAAAGATACGGCCAAACGCCAGCTCAATGAGCTTATTAGTGAACTCAAAATCAAGCTGAAACTCAATACGGCACGCTTCATGACTGAGCGGCGTAAACTTCCACCCGCCAATAAGTTTTTTGAAGGGGCCATCGACCAGATGCATCAGAATGCTCTGGTTATTAGTCAACTGGTTGCGCGTGGTGAACGTTTTGCTGATCCCTGCTTTAGACACATCCACCGCTGCCGTCATCTGTCCAGGAGTCGATTCCAGTACGCGGCTTCCGGTGCAACCCGGTAAAAACTGGGGATAGGATTTCACATCATTCACTAGCTGATACATCTGTTCCGCACTGTAAGGTACTAAAGCGGTCCGGCTAATCTGAGGCATAACAATTTCCATCTATATCAATCGAACAAATAATACCATTTATCATCCGCTAAAAAAAACGCTATAGCCCAACTCGTGCTAAGATAGCGCCTTGCGCCCCGCTGGATGAAATGGGGTGTTTTTCGATTCCAGATTACCTATACTGAGCGGCATTATGACGAAGAAAAAAGCACACAAACCTGGCTCAGCCACAATCGCGCTTAACAAGCGTGCACGACACGAATACTTTATTGAAGAAGAGTTCGAAGCTGGACTTGCTCTGCAGGGCTGGGAAGTCAAATCCCTGCGCGCGGGTAAAGCCAACATCAGTGACAGCTACGTTATTCTCAAAGACGGTGAAGCTTATCTGTTTGGCGCCAACTTTATCCCGATGGCAGTTGCCTCAACGCACGTGGTCTGCGATCCCACTCGTACCCGTAAACTGCTGTTAAACCAGCGCGAGCTCGACTCGCTGTATGGTCGAATGAACCGCGAGGGTTATACCGTAGTTGCGCTGTCACTGTACTGGAAAAATGCCTGGTGCAAAGTGAAAATTGGCGTCGCTAAAGGTAAGAAACAACACGATAAACGCTCCGATGTGAAAGAGCGTGAGTGGCAGGTGGACAAAGCACGTATTATGAAAAATGCTGGCAGATGACACCTTTATTTTGTGACCAGTCTCTCATTATGGGACTGGTCCTTATTATTTAGTTATTGAAGCCCCATCAATATATTCACCGCACTTATAGTTAAATACTGCTAAATCGTTCAAATATTAATAAAACCACCATGTTATTTCATGATGTCTGTAGTCCAATAAAAATAAAACTTCAAGAATAACCACCATCTATTTCACCTCGTTTTAATAACATTATTATCACTAATGTTTATTATGTACTCACGCCAGAAATTAAAAACAAAACACATAAAATACAATAGGTTAATCAAGTCCTCATTTTGTAGCGGTGTTTTACACGAACCTATCTAAAATATCACTATGTATTTTTAACAGGCAGAAGTTGCAGAATACTTTCTTTCTGACTATATCATCTAATACGAAAGAACTATTCGCGTCGAGGCCAAATTTTATTTGATAAACAAACCGGCATCTCTGTGACCTAATCAATAAAACCACATGTGTAAATTCATCTTCAGGATGAACGGGGCATCTGTCTGCTCGTTTTCCCGGAACGTTGTTGCGGATTAATCCCCGACAAGCCATCAGGAGTGAACATATGCGTCATATCGCCGTTGTATCAAAGTTGACTGGTGTATCTACGAATATTGAAACCTCCGAAGTGAGGCTCAGTACACCGTCCATCGTAAAGCTCTCCGTTTCTCGTGAAGACATCAGCCAAATGACCCGTATTAACCAGGATCTGGTGGTCACGCTCCGTTCAGGCGATGTAATCACGATTAAAAACTTCTATGTCGCAAACGGCAGTGATAAAAGCCAACTCGTTCTCGAAGACAGCAACGGTGCTCTCTGGTGGGTTCAGGATACCGACGGCGCGTTCCACTTCCAGCACCTGGACGATCTCACACCGCTGATGGCGGCTGAAGGCAGTCATGACGGTGGCGCAGTCTGGCCGTGGGTTCTCGGCGGCGTGGCAGCGGCGGGCGGAATTGCCCTCGCGGCGGGTGGCGGTGGTGGTGGTGGTGGTGGTGGTGGTGGTGGTGATAATCCCGGGAACGGGAATGGAAATAATCCGGGAAATGGCAACGGCAACGGTAATAACCCCGGCGGTGGAAATGGCGATGGCGACGGTGGAACCCCACCAACAACGCCAGCGCTCCCCGGCGTTCCCGTCATCACCAGCGTAGTCGATAACCAGGAGCTGATTACTGGCATTGTCAATCAACAGGAGTCCACCAACGACAATACCCCTACGCTTCAAGGGACGGGAACGGCGAATACCACGTTGCATATTTTCGATAATGGCAAAGAGATTGGCCAGATCACCATCGATGCCAGTGGTAACTGGTCATTTACACCATCTCCCCCTCTCGCGGATGGTACCCACCAGTTTACAGTCAGCGCGTCGAACAGCGCGGGCAGCAGTGGCATGTCAAACAGTTGGGTTATTATCATTGATACCCTCGCCCCTGATGCGCCTGCTCTCTCTCAGGAACTCGATGATGTCGGATCCATTCAAGGTTTTATCGCCAGTAACGCCGTGATCGACGATGACACGCCGACGCTCTCTGGTATCGGTGTTGCCGGCAATTTCATCAGCGTCTACGACAACGGTATCCTGATTGGCATGACGCAGGTTGATGAGAATGGTAACTGGACATTCACACCGGATACGCCGTTGAGCGAAGGCGTTCACAATCTGACGCTGACGCAAACCGACCCTGCAGGTAACGTCAGTGCAAAAACCACCGTGCCCAGCTTCACTGTCGATATCACCCCGCCTCCGGCGGCAGCGATTACCAACGTCAACCCGGAAGGGACAACGGTCACCGGCAGCGCAGAGCCAGGCAGCACGGTCAGTATTATCGGCAGTAATAATCTGCTGCTGGGTTCGGCCGTTGTAGGCCAGGACGGCACTTTCAGCATCGCGATTTCACCGTCGCAGACCCACGGTGAATCACTTACCGCAAAAATTCATGACGAAGCCGGCAACGTCGGGCCAGACACCCCATTCAACGCTCAGAACTCAGGCTATCCTGGCGTACCGGTTATCGTCAGCGTGATGGATGACGTCGCCCCGTCAACCGGGCCGTTGAGCAATCATCAGGCGACTAACGATAACAAGCCCACGCTTTCCGGTACCGCTGACGCCAACAGCACGGTGAATATTTACGACAACGGCGTAGCGGTCGACAGCGTACAGGCTGACGGCAACGGCAACTGGAGCTGGACATCAAGCTCACCGCTGGATGACGGCCCGAACGCCTTTACCGTCACCGCAACCAACCAGTCGGGTACCGGGGGAATGTCGACCGCATTCAACATTAATATTGATACTCTGCCGCCGTCTGCGCCTGACGATCTCAACGTCTCGGCAGATGGTGCTGTCGTAACCGGGAAAACCGAGCCCGGCAA
Organism: Citrobacter sp. C348; assembly: GCF_047467975.1. Taxonomy (NCBI): domain Bacteria; kingdom Pseudomonadati; phylum Pseudomonadota; class Gammaproteobacteria; order Enterobacterales; family Enterobacteriaceae; genus Citrobacter; species Citrobacter sp. C348. The sequence goes on from NZ_JASJUJ010000018.1 coordinate 28,398, forward strand.
TACCGTGGTGATCACCGACAGTAAAAATATCCCCATTGGCAGCGGCGTCGCCGGGCCGGATGGTTCATTTACCATTACCATCAAACCGCCGCAGACCAATGGCGAAACGCTTACAGCCATCTCGACCGATCCCGCAGGAAACTCAAGTCCGCCAGAAACGGCAGTTGCGCCGGACATCACCGCCCCACAACCGCCTACAAACCTGGTGATTAATGGCGCGGGCAACGAGGTCACCGGCAAGGCCGAGCCTGACAGTACGGTCAATATTCTGGATCCACGCGGCAATATCATTGGCACAACGACAGCCACTGCAGAGGGGGACTTCACCGCAGCGCTGGTACCGCCGCAGACGAATGGTGAGATCCTGACGGCAAACGCGACCGATGCAGCAGGTAACAAAGGGGGCAATGCCTCCGTCACCGCGCCGGATACCACGGCACCGGATGCACCGACAGATGTTATCGTCGCTGGAAATGGAGGGTCGGTGAGCGGCCACGCCGAGGCCGGAAGTACCGTCACCGTCAAAGACAGCGATGGTCATATTATTGGCAAGGGCCAGGCGGACAGCGGCGGCAACCTCACCGTGTCAATCGCACCGGCGCAAATCAACAGTGAGACGGTTACCGTCACCGCCACGGACGGCAAAGGCAACGAAAGTCTGCCAACTTCAGCAATAGCACCAGATCTCACTGCACCCGAACAGCCGATTATTATCGCCGTCACAGACGATGTTGCGGATTACACTGGCCGCATTGATGACAATGGATTGACCAACGACGATAAACCCAAAATTGAAGGCACTGCCGAGGCCAACTCTCAGGTTAAGATTTACGATAACGGTAACCTGATCGCGACCGTCACCGCCGATCTCAACGGCAACTGGAACTATACGCCCACCACCGCGCTGGCGCAGGGTGCGCACGTCTTTACGGTGACAGCTACCGATGCCGCCAGTAACACCAGCAGTGCCGCCAGCTGGAAAATCATTGTCGACAGTATCGCCCCCACCGTGCCGGCCATTACGCTTATCAACGATGACGTCGGCAGCATCACCGGTAACGTCGCGAACAACGGGGTCACCAATGACAAAACCCCAACGTTCTCGGGAACCGGTGAACCCGGCTCGCTGGTGACGCTGTATGATAATGGCCTGCAGATGATGGTTATTCTTATCGACAGAACAGGCACCTGGAGCCATAGCGTGCCAGCCAATGAGGCCCTTAGCGAAGGCACCCACCGTTTTACGCTGACCGCAACGGATGCCGCCGGTAACGTCGTCACCGCCCCCCCTGTCATCATAACGGTCGACACCAAAGCGCCCGATGCCCCCATTATTTCGAGCGCCACGGACGACGTAGGCAGTCTGCAAAGCGACCTGGCCAATGGCGGACGTTCAGACGATACCCTGCCGCTGCTGAAAGGCACCGGAGTCGCAGATTCCACGATCACAATTTACGATGGGGCTACCCCCATAGGCACTGCCACAGTGACGCCGGAAGGAAGCTGGAGTTTTCAGGTCACTCAACCGCTGAGTGAGGGTCCACACGCGCTGTCAGCTATTGCGACAGATAAAGCGGGTAACGCCAGCAGTGCCGGTAATTTCACGCTGACGATTGATACCACGCCGCCAGCCGCCCCTGTTATCACCTCGGCGGAAGGACTTATTGGCAGTGAGACAAAACTGCTGGCTAACGGCGGGAGCACCAAAAGCGACAACCCCAAGCTGTCAGGCACCGGCGAGCCGGGTGCGACAATTACCGTTTTTGATAATGACGTCCGTCTGGGTACGGCCACCGTGCAGCCAAACGGCACCTGGACCTTTACTCCAACGTTGCTTACAGACGGTCCACACAAATTCACCGCCACAGCGACGGACATGGCTGGCAACACGGGGATCCCGTCCGCCGGCTTTACGCTGACGGTAGATAACCTGCCGCCCACGAAGCCAGAGCCGCCAACCATCACTGATGATGCCAATCCGATAACGGGCATTATCACTAACGGCATCACCAACGATACCACGCCAACCTTCAGCGGAACCGGGAGTGCCGGAGATGTTATCGCCATCTATCTTGACGGCAGAACAGAACCGCTAGGCACGGCGACGGTCGGGGCGGATGGCACCTGGAGCTTTACGCCAACCGACCCGATTAATCCGGACAGCTATCAAGTCACCCTCACCGCCACCGATCCGGCGGGCAACGTCAGCCCGCATTCGGATGCCGTCACCCTGGGCATCGATACGACGCCGTCCGCGCCGCCGGTTATCACCGCGGTTAATGATGACGTCGGCGATGTCAGAGGCGATCTCGCCGCCGGCGCGGTGACGGATGACACCACGCCGACCATCCGCGGAACCGGCTCCAACGGTGACATCATCACCCTGTACAATGGCAGTACGGTAATTGGCACAGCTACCGTCGCAGGCGGCATCTGGAGTATCACGCCCAGCCCGGCGCTAACCAACGGCAGCTACACGCTGACCGCCATCGCCACCGATGCGGCAGGAAATGCCAGCAACGCTTCAAACAGCGTCTCGTTTACGGTAAACAGCACCCCACTCATCGTGACCAATATTGAGGACGATCACGGTGTCATTACCGGGGTATTGAGTACCGGTAGCGTAACGGACGATAACTCTCCGGCTATCAGTGGAACCGGTATTGCTGGCAGTACCATTTACATCTATAGCAATGGGCTACCTGATGCCATAGCGTTCGTTCAGGTCGGCGTCGACGGATCATGGAACATAAATGTACCGCTTAGTGAAGGTGAAAATACGCTCACTTTTGTTGCGAAAGACAGCAACGGAAACAGTATTTCCACTACGACCCCCGTCACGCTAAACCTTGATACCCTGGCCCCAAATGCACCATTAATTACACTCATTGACGCAGATGGAACGCGCGTCAGCGGAACAGCTGAACCCGGTAGTACCGTCATTATTTCAAGTGGGTCGACGGTATTAGGCAGCGCAACTGCCGATGCTATAACGGGACAATTCACCGTCACCCTTTCTCCAGCACAAACATCAGGGGCGTCGCTGACCGCTATTGCACAGGACCCCGCCGGAAATCAAAGCGATGAAACGTCATTTTTAGCATCGAACTCAGGACAGCCGATTCCTCCGACCCTTGAGATCGTTGATGACGTCGCGCCCATCATGGGGGTGATTGGCAATGGTAAAACCACCAATGACACCCTGCCACTGTTGCAAGGAAAAGCCACCGCGGGGGCAACGGTAAATATCTATCAAAATGGAACCCTGCTCGATACGGTGACCGCCGACGCCACCTCCGGCGCATGGAGTTATCAGTTGTCCACGCCACTGACAAACGGTACCGGGTATAACTTCACCGTGTCGCAAACTGTGGGGGTCGCAGAGAGCGGCCAGTCGCCCAATTACACCATCACCATCGATACCGACGCCCCGCTGGCACCCACCATCACCAGCATCATCGACGACGTGTCGCCCGGCACGGGCTCGCTGGATAAAGGGCAAATAACTAACGACTCGCGTCCAACCTTCAACGGTACCGGTGAACCGGGCGCAACCATCACGCTCTACGATGGCAATAATATTTACGCCACCACTACGGTCAACAGCAGCGGACTCTGGAGCTATACCCCGACCAACGCGCTGGGCGAGGGCCCGCATGACTTCACCGTGCGCGCAACGGACGCCGCGGGCAACCAGAGCGCGGCCTCCGACAATTTCCGCATCATTGTTGATACTTTACTCCCGGACGCGCCGTCCATTGTGACGGTGACGGACAACGTCGGCGGCGCTCAGACGCTCACCTCCGGGCAGTCAACCAACGACAACACCCCAACACTGGAAGGCGTGACCGAGGCGAATTCGGTCGTCACTATTCTTGATAAAGGTACGGTAATCGGCACCACCACCAGCGACGCAGAAGGCAACTGGAGCTTTACGCCCGATCCTGCTCTTGGTGAAGGCAGCCACTCGTTAACCGCAACCGTCACCGATGGCGCGGGCAACATCAGCCCGGCAACGCCACCGTTCTTGCTGGTTGTCGATACACTGGCGCCAGCCGCGCCAATCATCACCTCGGTGATTGACGACCAACCAGGAAATACCTCACTGACGAACGGGCAACTGACTAACGACGCGCAGCCAACACTGAACGGTAAAGGGGAAGCCGGGGCGACTATCTCGATAAAAGATAAGGGTGTCGAAATAGGTACCGCGCGGGTAGACGAATCCGGTAACTGGACCTTCACACCGGAAAACGCGCTGGGTCAGGGGCAGCATGTCTTCACCGCAACAGCCACAGACCAGGCCGGTAATACGGGTGGGGCCTCCTCCGCCTTTACCCTTGAACTGGATTCCGTTGCCCCACTGGCACCGGTCATCAGCGTGGTGCAGGACAATACGGCGCCCACTACCGGCCCAATCAATAGCGGTCAGGCAACCAACGAAACCCGTCCAGCACTGAGCGGAACAGGTGAAATTGGCGCAACCATTACCGTCCTGAGCGACGGTCAGCCCATTGGCACCACCATTGTCGGCGCAGGCGGTACATGGAGCTTTACCCCAACGAATGCGCTGAGTAACGGTCCGCATACGCTGACCGCCACTGCCACCGACAGCGCGGGCAATACCAGCCCGGCCTCCAGCGGCTTTACGTTCACGGTTGATACGGTATCACCGAACACGCCGGTTATTACCCAGGTCAGCGATGATGTCGGCCCACTAACAGGAAATCTGAACAACGGTCAGGCGACAAACGATGCGCGCCCTACCCTTAACGGCACAGCGGAGGCCAATTCAACGGTTAAAATCTACGATAACGGTGCGCTTATCGGCACGGTTTCCGCAGACGGAAACGGCGCATGGAATTTCACACCGGAAAACGCGCTGGGTAACGGCAATCACGCGTTGACGGTGACATCCACCGACGCGGCCGGCAACGTCAGCACGTCATCTGCCGGGTTTGCCTTGATTGTGGATACCGTCGCCCCGCTGGCACCCACCATTATCCAGGCCTTTGATGACGTACAACCGGGCACAGGCACGCTGTCAAGCGGTGCCTGGACCAACGATATCCGCCCCGTGCTGAGCGGTTCTGCGGAGGCCAACGCCCGGATTGCCATTTACGACAACGGCACGCTGCTGACAACAGTTACTGCAACAATAGACGGTACCTGGGAGTTTATGTCCACTACGCTGGGTAACGGCCAGCATGTCTTTACCGCCATCGCCACTGACGCGGCCGGAAACGTCAGCGCCTCCTCAAGCGGATTTATTCTCAACGTTGATACCGTTGCACCATCAACGCCGATCCTGACCTCAGTGATGGATGACATCACTGGCGGCGTGTTTAATGCCGCACTGAGCAACGGGCAACTGACCAATGACGCCCGCCCTACGCTTAACGGTACCGCCGAAGCGGGCAGCACCGTCAATATTTATGACGGCAGCACGCTGCTCGGCACCGCCCTCGTGCAAAGTAACAACAGCTGGTCGTTTACCCCAACGACGCCGCTGGGGAATGGTTCGCACACCTTTACCATCACCGCCACCGACCCCGCGGGCAACACCAGCGGTGCAACGGCGGGCTTTACGATTAACGTGGACACCACCGCCCCCACGCTGCCATCGATTAGCAGCATTATTGATGATGTCGGTCCCAATACCGGGTCGATTGGCAACAACCAGCCCACCAATGACGCGCGCCCCACGTTAAACGGCACCACGGAGGCCAATGCCCGGGTTGATATTTATGACAACGGCAACTTTGTCATCAGCGTGACGGCGGATGGCAGCGGCAACTGGAACTACACCCCGCCTGCCGCGCTGGGTCAGGGCACGCATACCTTTACTATCAGCGCAACGGACAGCGCGGGGAATACCAGCGGCATGTCGGCTGCCTCGTCGATTGTGGTCGATACCGTCGCTCCAGGTATTCCCACCGCTCTTGCGGTTAACGCCAACGGTACTGTGTTGACCGGCGTTGCGGAAGCCAACAGCACGGTGATCGTCACGACCAGCAGCGGCACCGTGCTCGGCACCGCCACGGCCAACGCCGCCGGCAACTTCACCTTTACCCTCAACCCGCCACAGATCAGCGGACAAACGCTACAGGTTAGCTCGCAGGATGCCGCCGGGAATACCGGCACACCTGGCAACGCGCTGGCCCCGTTTACCGGGGTGCCACCCGCTCCGATTATCGCCAGCGTTTTTGATGACATTGGTACTGTCACCGGCAACGTCGCCGCCGGAAAAACCACCAACGACACCCGTCCGATGCTCAGCGGCACGGCACAAGCTAACGCCATCGTCAGCCTGTACAACAACGGAACATTGATGGGCACCATAACCGCGGACGGCAACGGACTGTGGAGCTTTACCCCTTCCGGCGCGCTCAGTGAAGGCAACCACGCGTTTACCGCCAGTGCGGCTAACGCCAACGGTTCCGGTGTGTTGTCTGGCGCGTTTAACGTCATTGTCGATACCACGCCACCACCGCCGCCATCAGTGCTGATCAGCGCCGACGGCGGCACGGTCAGCGGCATCGCCGAAGCAGGCAGTACGGTCACTATCTCCCTGCCCGGAGGCGGCAGCATCACAGCGGTCGCCAACAGCAGCGGGGTCTACAGCATCACCCTGCCGGTACGCCAGATTGAGGGCCAGTCGTTGTCCGCTACTGCGACCGACGCGGCAGGCAACACCTCAACGCCGACCAGCATCCTCGCACCGGTCTTACCGCTGCTGGCTGAAGACAACGTCACTCGTCTGGCGCTACAAACCGACTTCACGGTCACCAACGAGCACAAAAGCGATTATGGCTTCCTGCTGGTCGGTGCGGTGGATAATGTGCTGAAGGTGCTGGGAGACAACACCGCCCTCGTCAACTTCAACATCCAGACCGGCGGCAGCGGCACCATCACCATCAACGCGGCAGCAACCGGCATTGTGCTGTCGCTGCTGAGTACCATGGAGATTGTTATCCAGCGCTTTGACTCCACGCTCAACGCCTGGGTGACGGTGGTCGATACCGGTAAAGCCGATTTTGCCGACCTGCTGACGCTCAGCGCCTCCGGCGTGACGCTCAACTATAGCGGGCTTACCGGTGGGGATTACCGTGTCGTCAGCTACAACACCAGCCTGCTGGCAACCGGGGCCTTCACCAGTCTGGACGTGGCGGTGGTCAAAACCAGCGCCGGAACGATAACCGGCGGCACCAGCGAATCCGGCAATATCATCACCGATACCGACCCCACCAACGGGCAGGATAACGCCCCATCCGGCACCCGGGTGACGTCGATTACCGATGGCAACGGTAATGTGGTGAACATTCCGCTGGGCGGGGCTGATGTAGAGGGTAAATACGGTACCCTGCATATTAATCAGGACGGGAGTTATACCTACACCCTTACCGATAAAAACGCCTCGGTATACGGTCGCTCTGAAAGCTTCACCTATACGCTGACGCACGGTTACGACCACTCTTCGGCGAAGCTGGTGGTGGCACTGGGACAGGGGCCGACGACCAGCACGGTAACGGCGGCAGACGATGTGGCCTCACTGACCTACGGCACCGAGGTCAGCGTGGTCGACCACGGACCATCAAAACAAACCGGCTTTACACTCGCCAGCGTAGGCCTGGAGAATGTGCTGGACGTCAGCCTGGTCGACGGGTTAACCAACCCCATCAAGTTCAACGTTGAAGATGGCGCCACCCGCACGCTGACGATTCAGGCCGACGTTCTCGGCGTAACGCTCGGCGGCTTTGATCTGTACGTCTACCGTTTTAATGACGCTATTCAGCAATACGAGCAGTATCGGGTACAACCCAACTGGGTCACGGCAGTATTGGGTGGAAAATCAAAAGATTACACCATCACGCTGCCGGGCGGTGACTACCTGTTCCTGCTGAACGCCGGCGGCGGTCTAGCGCTGTTAACCAGCTACACCCTGAATATTCAGGCCGATCACACCTATGCGGTGGACAGTCTGAGTGCCTCAACCAACGGTAATATTCTGGCCAATGATTCCGCGCCCGCCGGTACGGTTATCACCGACGTGAACGGCGTCGCAGTCAATTTAACAGGCACAACCCGTATTGAGGGACAGTACGGCACACTCACTATCGATGCGAAGGGGAACTACAGCTACACGCTGAAAAGCGGACTGGGCGCGGACAGCATCAATACGCCGGACAGCTTTGTGTATACGGTCAAGGCGCAAAATGGCGATACCGGCAGCGCATCGCTGAACATCAAACCAACCCCGCTGGCGCTGGACGCGGTGAACGACACCAGCAGCCAGATGGCGGTCACGACGTTGCAGGACACGTCTCAGCCCTTTAGTGATACCAGCGTGGGATCGGCCAGTTGGACCACTGTGCTGGGACCCAGCTCGAAAAGTGGTACCGGAACAGTTGAAGTCGCAGCGGGTACAGCGGTGCAAAACGTGGTGCTGCATTTTAACGTGGCATCAGGACTGACGCTGGGTGGACTAAACGTAACCTGGGCGCTGTACGACAGCAATGGCGTTAAAGTTGCCGGGGATACTTTCAACGGCGGGCTCCTGATCGGCGGCAATCTTGATATTGCCCTGAACGGACTGGTGCTGCACGCCGGGAACTATCGCCTCGACTATACCGGCAACGCTGGTGCACTGGGGCTAGGCACCATCACCATCACCCCCAGCGTGAAAGGGACAATAATCGATCTCGATAACTTCGAAACCGCGGGCGTCAATAGCGTCACCGGCAACATCTATGACGGCGACCATATCGCCAGCGTGCACACCTTGCTGACGGTGAACGGCGCTGGCGGCAGTACCGCCACGCTGGATCCACTGGGCAGCAGCACCGCCAGCGCCACCATCAATGGACTGTACGGCAAACTGACAATGGGCATTGATGGGCATTACACCTATACCCTCAACAGCGATGTCTCACTGGAATCCATCAAGACCAAAGAGACGTTTAACTACACCCTTAACGACCAAAAAGGACATACCGATAGCGCCACGTTGACCATCGATATGAATCCACAGGTGATCAGCACCGCGGAGGCCGATCGGGTTATCGGCAGCGCGTACGGCGATACGCTGATTTACCACCTGCTCAGCGCCAATAATGCAACCGGCGGCAACGGAACCGCGGACACCTGGAGCAACTTCTCGCTGGCGCAGGGTGACAAAATCGATATCGGCGACCTGCTGGTGGGCTGGAACGGGCAGAACGCCACGCTCGGCAATTATCTCACCGTGTCCACCAGCGGTAACAACACCGTGGTGTCCATCGACCGCGACGGTACGGGCGCCACCTATCAATCAACCAGCCTTGTGACACTGGAGAACGTTCACACCACGCTCGATGAGCTGATCCAACAAAATCATATTGTGACCTGACGTGAGCACCAAAACGCCATAACAACAGCCCCGGATGCTATGACGTCCGGGGCAATAACAGTCGTCACTGCCGTATTTTGAAAGGGATATACGATGAGAAATGTCGCCTCTGTTACGTTGCTGCTGGCATTCACGCTCTGTTCCTTACAGGTGAATGCCGAAGATGAACCGCAAATCATTACGCCGGAAGGGCTGGCCACCAGCCAGATGCTCCCCTCTCTGGATGGGTCGGTGGCCGAACTCCCGCTGAGCGCCGCCGCGCCCGGCAACCTGACGCTTAACGATGCGGTAAGCCGCGCCGTAAGCTGGCATCCTGCGATCCGTGAATCGATCGGCAAACTGCTCTCGCAAAATGAGCAGATCGACGTGGCGAAATCCAAATACTATCCGCAGGTCACGGCCGGGGTGAACAACGGCTACAGCAATACCTATAACGATCATGGTTTCAGCCCGTCGCTGGTGATCTCGGTCTCGCAAATGCTGTATGACTTTGGCAAAGTCGCCAGTCAGGTACGCGCCGAGACTGCGGGGGCCGCCCAGCAGCAGGCTAACGTCTTACTCAGCATTGACACCGTCGCCCACGAAACCGCCAACGCCATTGTGCAGGTACAGTCCTGGCAGCAAATGGTCGACGCCGCCGAAGCGCAACTCTCCGCTCTGAACGGCATTGGCAGGCTGACCCGGCAACGCAACGATGAAGGAGCCACGTCGCTCTCTGACGTGGTACAAACTGACGCGCGTATCGAATCCGCTCGTTCGCAGCTGGCGCAGTATCAGGCGAACCTCGACAGCAGCAAGGCGACACTGATGAGCTTTCTTGGTTGGAATTCGCTCAACGGCGTCAGCAACGCGTTCCCGGTGAAACTGGACAGCAGCTGCGACATCACCAAGCCTGATGACAGGCTGGTACCTGCGGTGCTGGCAGCCTGGGCGCAGGCTAATGTTGCACAGGCCAATCTGGATTACGCCAACGCGCAGATGACGCCCACTATCTCTCTTGAGCCTTCCGTGCAACACTATCTCAATGACAAATATCCCAGCCATGAGGTGCTCGACAAAACACAGTACTCCATGTGGGTAAAAGTCGAGATGCCGCTGTATCAGGGAGGCGGACTCACCGCCCGACGCAACGCCGCAGGTCATGCGGTAGACTCGGCGCAGTATTCCATCCAGCGCACCCGCCTTGACGTGCGCCAGAAACTGCTCGAATCCCGCAGCCAGGCGATGAGCCTTGCCACCGCCCTGCAGATCCTGCGCCGCCAGCAACGGCTGAGCGAACGCACGCGCGAACTGTATCAACAGCAATATCTGGATCTCGGCTCTCGTCCGCTGCTCGACGTGCTTAACGCCGAGCAGGAGGTATATCAGGCCCGCTTTGCCGAACTACAAACCCAAAGCCAGCTTCGTCAACTCCAGCTGAACTGCCTCTACAATACCGGCACGCTGCGCCAGGCGTTCGCCCTCAACAATCGCAGCATCCAGTCAGTGGAGATCCAGCTATGAGCCACGTCGAGCCGGGTGTAGAACAGACGATTAGCGAGTCCGCCCTGAACCTGTGGGCGCAGGCCATTAGCCACATTGCCAGCCACTATCGCGTCTCCTGCTCGCCCGGCGCGATTCAGGCCAACGCTCCGTGGTTTGCCGGAAAAAATAAGCCCCTCGCCCTGACGCAACTCGCGCGCCAGGCGGGGCTGTCGTTTCATGCGCTGGATACCACAAAACAGCTGTTCAGCCAGTGGCGTTTACCGGTTGTGGCGGAGCTGCGCGACGGCCAAATTATGGTCATAGAGCACTTCAACGGTGAAGATGCGCTGGATGTGTTTATCATCGCCGAAGAAGGCCTGCGCAACCGGCTGGCGATTGCCGAGCTGCTGCCGGAGATCCACACCATTACCGCCCTGCGCCCGCTGTCGGCGCTCAAAGACAGTCGGGTCGACCGCTATGTTTCGCGCTTTAAGCCGGACTGGATGCGCGACCTGGTGCTACAGGACATCCGGCCTTACCTGCCGGTGATGGTAGCCGCGTTCCTGATTAACGTTCTGTCGCTCGCCGGGATTATCTTCTCGATGCAGGTTTACGACCGGGTGATCCCGGCCCAATCGTATCCCACGCTGTATGTGCTCTCGACCGGCGTGCTGGTGGCGGTGCTGTTCGGCTTTTTACTGCGCGAAGCCCGTACCCATATCATGGATGTGCTCGGCAAGCGCGCCGACATGCGCATTTCCGATCGCGTGTTCAGCCACGCACTGCGCCTGCGTAACAGCGCCATCCCCCGCTCCACCGGCAGCTTTATTTCCCAGCTCCGCGAACTGGAGCAGGTACGGGAGATGATCACCTCCTCAACCCTGTCGACCCTTGTCGATCTGCCCTTTTTCTTTCTGTTTATCGTCGTACTGGCCTGCATCGCCCCGTCGCTTGCGTGGATAGCGCCCGTCGCTGCGATCCTGATGATCCTGCCAGGCCTGCTGTTACAGAAGAAGCTGGCGGTGCTTGCCAACCAGGCTGCGCACGAGTCCACGCTGCGTAACGCGGTGCTGGTCGAAAGCGTGCAGGGGCTGGAGGACATCAAGCTGATGCAGGCGGAGAACCGCTTTTTACAGCAGTGGAACAGCTACATCCGCATTACCGGCGAGTCCGGACTGCGCACGCGAAAATTGACCCAGGGGCTGATTGGCTGGGGCATGTCGGTACAAAGTCTGGTCTACGCTGCGATTATTATGTTCGGTGCGCCGATGGTCATCGAAGGCACCATGACTACCGGCGCGGTCGTGGCGGCCTCAATGCTCGGCTCAAGAATGATTGCCCCGATGGCAAATCTATGCGGCGTTTTGGCGCGCTGGCAGCAGGTCAAGGCAGCGAAGACGGGGCTGGACAGCATTATGCAGCTCCCCACCGAAACCCAGCACGATGAGAATCGGGTACATCAGGAAATCTTTCGCGGGCACTATCTGTTTGAGAACGCCCACTTCCGCTACCACAGCGACGATCAGCAGGTACCGCTGCGCATTTCTCGCCTCGAAGTGATGCCAGGGGAACGCATCGCCATCCTCGGGCGTAACGGCGCGGGGAAATCCACCCTGCTACAGGCCATGGCGGGCAGCGTGGAGCTTATCCGGGGCGACGTCCGGCTCGATAACCTGAGCCTGGCGCAGATCGATATGGCCGATTTACGCCGCAACATCGGCTTTCTCAGCCAAAATGCACGCCTGTTTTTTGGCACGCTGCGTGAGAACCTGACCCTCGGCGCGCCGCATGCCAGTGATGCGCAGATATTCGACGCGCTGGAAGTCAGCGGCGCAGCCACCTTTGTTAAACAGCTCGCCAAAGGGCTGGGACACCCGATTATGGAAGGCGGCAACGGCCTCTCCGGCGGGCAGCGGCAATCCATTCTGCTGGCAAGAATGCTGCTGCGCTCGCCCAATATTGTGCTGCTCGACGAACCCAGCACCTCGCTGGATGAACATACCGAGCGGGAGTTTATTCAACGGCTAAACCAGTGGCTCGGCAACCGCACGCTGATCGTCGCCACCCATCGTGTACCGGTTCTGGAACTGGTCGAGCGCGTGGTGGTGTTAAAAGAAGGTCAACTGGTGATGGATGCCCCGAAAGCACAGGCGCTGAACGCGAGTCGCACGCCTGCACAGACTCACGGTCGGGAGTGGAAAAATGAAAACCAATCCGCATGATGCCGCCATGGACGACCTCGACATCCGCCACGAACAGCGCTTTTCTGGTGCCAGCCGAATCATCCTGCTCAGCACGCTGCTGTTTGCCATCCTGGGCATCTGGGCCTACTTCGGGACGCTGGATGAAGTCTCCACCGGCAGCGGCAAAGTAATCCCCAGCTCGCGCGAACAGGTGTTGCAGTCGCTTGACGGCGGGATCCTCGCCGAACTGACGGTGCGCGAAGGAGACAAAGTGCAGGCCAATCAGGTGGTGGCTCGTCTCGACCCTACCCGTTCGGAATCTAACGTCGGCGAAAGCGCCGCCCGATACCGCGCCTCGCTGGCCTCCAGCGCGCGACTCAATGCCGAAGTCAACGATCTGCCGCTGACCTTTCCCGATGCGCTGAACGCCTGGCCCGACCTTGTCGCCTCCGAAACCCGGCTGTACAAAAGCCGTCGGGCGCAGCTCGCCGATTCGATGGTAGAGTTACAGGATGCACTGGTCTCGGTAAACAAAGAACTGGCGATCACTCAGCGGCTGGAGAAAAGCGGTGCCGCCAGCCATGTGGAAGTGCTGCGCCTGCAGCGACAAAAAAGCGACCTCGGACTAAAAATCACCGACCTGCGCTCACAGTATTACGTGCAGGCGCGGGAAGCGCTGTCAAAAGCCAACGCCGAAGTGGATATGCTGGCGGCCATTTTGAAAGGACGCGAAGATTCCGTCACCCGCCTGACCGTGCGCGCCCCGATGCGCGGCATCGTGAAAAACATCCAGGTCACCACCATTGGCGGCGTGATCCCGCCCAACGGCGAGATGATGGAGATTGTACCGGTCGACGATCACCTGCTGATAGAAACACGCCTGTCACCGCGCGATATCGCCTTTATTCACCCCGGACAGCGAGCACTGGTGAAAATTACCGCCTATGACTACGCCATTTACGGCGGACTGGAAGGCGTGGTCGAAACCATCTCCCCGGACACCATTCAGGACAAAGTAAAGCCAGAAGTCTTCTACTACCGCGTGTTTATCCGCACCCATCAGGACTATTTGCAGAACAAACTGGGCCGTCATTTCTCGATCGTTCCGGGCATGATTGCCACCGTGGATATCAAAACCGGTGAAAAAACCATCGTCGACTATTTAATCAAACCGTTTAATCGCGCAAAAGAAGCGCTACGGGAGCGCTAAATCGTTGAGGATAAGGGGTTGCAGGGGCTGGTCACGCGTGTCACAAGTCTGTTATACTTGCCTTAACACATTGGGGCTGATTCTGGATTCGACGGGATTTGCGAAACCCAAGGTGCATGCCGAGGGGCGGTTGGCCTCGTAAAAAGCCGCAAAAAAATAGTCGCAAACGACGAAAACTACGCTTTAGCAGCTTAATAACCTGCTAAGAGCCCTCTCTCCCTAGCTTCCGCTCTTAAGACGGGGATAAAGAGAGGTCAAACCCAAAAGAGATCGCGCGGATGTCCTGCCTGGGGCTGAAGTGCTAAAACTAATCAGGCTAGTTCGTTAGTGGCGTGTCTGTCCGCAGCTGGCGTGCGAATGTAAAGACTGACTAAGCATGTAGTGCCGAGGATGTAGGAATTTCGGACGCGGGTTCAACTCCCGCCAGCTCCACCAAATGATGATCCGGATACGTCCGGTGAAGTACAGAAAGCCCGCATAGCACAAGCTCTGCGGGCTTTTTTGTGTCTGTAGTTGTCCGAGAACATCCGGCTAAATCCGGTGATTATTGGTATACGTTTAGGTATACGGTAGGATGTATACCTAAAAGCGTATACCAATTCATGAAGGAGCGGCCACAGTGGCACGGACAACACGCCCCCTGACCAACACCGAAGTTCTGCGCGCTAAAGCGTTAGAGAAGGATCTAACGCTGCATGATGGCGATGGCCTTTTCCTGATAGTGAAAACCAGCGGGAAAAAGCTCTGGCGTTTCCGTTATCAACGTCCGGCGACAAAACAGCGGACAATGATGGGGCTAGGTGCTTTCCCCGCCCTCTCACTTGCTGACGCCCGAGGGTTAAGAGCGGATTACCTTGCCTTGTTAGCCAACGGAATTGACCCGCAAATTCAGGCCGAAGTTGCAGAGGAACAGCAGCAAATCGCTCTGGACAGTATTTTTTCAACGGTCGCCGCTAACTGGTTCCATCTCAAAAGCAAAAGCGTTACCCCTGATTACGCAAAAGACATTTGGCGTTCACTGGAGAAAGATGTATTCCCTGCCATCGGTGAGATCCCCGTTCAGCAAATCAAAGCCCGAACTTTGGTTGAAGCCCTTGAGCCAATAAAAGCACGTGGGGCGCTTGAGACTGTACGTCGACTGGTGCAGCGCATTAACGAAATCATGATTTATGCCGTAAACACTGGTCTGATTGATGCCAATCCAGCATCCGGTGTTGGCATGGCCTTTGAGAAGCCCAAAAAGCAAAACATGCCGACGTTGCGGCCAGAAGAATTGCCGAAGCTGATGCGTTCTTTAGTCATGTCAAATCTGTCTGTTCCGACTCGCTGTCTAATCGAATGGCAACTCCTGACCCTTGTGCGCCCTTCTGAGGCTTCCAGTACCCGGTGGGCAGAGATCGATCTTGATGCAAAGCTCTGGACAATTCCTGCCGAACGGATGAAAGCTAAGCGTGAGCACATAGTCCCACTATCTCCTCAGGCGTTAGATATTCTGGAAGTGATGAAACCAATCAGCGCTCACCGTGAACATGTTTTTCCCAGCAGAAATAACCCTAAGCAACCAATGAATAGTCAGACTGCTAATGCCGCACTTAAGCGTATTGGTTATGGTGGGAAATTAGTTGCTCACGGGTTACGGTCCATCGCAAGTACTGTACTCAATGAAGCCGGATTTAATTCTGATGTTATTGAAGCAGCATTAGCACACTCAGACAAAAATGAAGTTCGAAAAGCTTACAACCGTTCAACTTATTTACTTCAAAGAGTTGAGTTGATGGATTGGTGGGGAGATAAAGTAAATCATTAAAAATTTTTGCTCAGTATGTCTGTGAGTTAGCACTAACCGTTGCCACGGATATAATGTATTCTTACATGATGATCGGCTTTAAGCGATAATGGTATAACTTTGTAATATGTTAATGACATATAACTTATTGAGTTCGAACTAAACCTATAGGGAGCTACCTTGAAAGATAAGCCGACAGATTTAGAGAGACTTATACATGAATCTCTAGAGCAACTGGGTTGGGAGGCTGACGCTAAGGCTATCGCTGAACGTGTAAATAGACTTAATATTGGCCTCCCGTTAGAAGACGAGTTTTCGATTATCTGTGGTTGGCTAGGTCAATGCAACCTAGTCCATAAATTGGATCAACAGCAGTATCCAACTACTTCTAACAAGACTTTTCAGGTTCCAGATTTACTAGCAAATTTTAATGTGCGTGGCGCAGGCAAGACTACTGTTTTGATTGAAGTTAAATCTTACATGGGAAATGTTTTGTCTTTTCGTCCAGATTACGTGTCCAGATTAAGAGCTTACGGCCAATTATTAGGGCTGCCCGTTTTAATTGCCTGGAGAAGACATGGAATTTGGAGCCTGGTAGATCTAGATTTATTTACAAAGGCAAAAACAAATTTCAACCTTAATTTCAATGATGCAATGCGTAATAGCTTAATGAGTAAAGTTTTAGGTGACTTCACCTACACTCCACAAGTTAATTCAGGTGTTCATATAAGTTTCAAGAAAGAAAATATTATTGAAACCATTGAAACAGATGAAGGGACACAAGAAAACTGGCATACCGTCATAGATGATGTTTACTTCACTAACGGAAGAAATGAACAAATAAGGGATCTGTCACCAATTGCTCAGCAATTATTTCATTCTTGGGATCTTTCTACGAAAGAATCATATTCTGATTCCCACGTGGTTGCCCATTATACAATCGATGAACAATCAGGAATGTTCGCACATATGGCTCTAACCCGATTGTTATCTTTTCATAGTCGAGAAAAAGATGTTCACTGGCGACATCATTTACAACATGATGCAACAATCTCAAGTATTCTAGATTTCAGGAAAGGAATTGAGGAGAACCTAAAAGCCGGAATCATTAAATATATTTTTGACCTTGAACCAGCTAATATCCCAGATTTTCTCAATATAACATAATAAGTATATGTTACCAGAGACAGACTTTCAGCCCCTGGCATAGAACCGCCTATGAGATTGGGGCTTTGTGCCAGAGGTGTGTCAGGTCAAAGTTGAACGAATACAAGATATACTTGCAACGTAATGTTTTCATATTTTCCAATCTAGTGAGTTTGATATCAAAAATGAATCCTTGTTACTTTTACCCCCCTCTTCTCTTACCATAAAGGTAAAAAGAAAAATTGCTGAGCGTACTATTTGCAATAACACTTTAAAATGTCTAGTAAAATCAGACTCCGATATCAACCTAATATTCTTCATGTAACCGTAGGAATTATATATATCTAAAGGCTCGCAATCTTTATGAACGATCACTATATTATGTTCCAAATCATTTCTCCAATCCTTATAAAAGGATAATTCACCATTCTTTCTATCATTTAGGTCAGTAGCTAGACTATATAAAGCCAGTAAAGCTGGAGTTTTTATTTCTTCAAACTTATCCCTTCGCCCATTTTGGTTTAATTGCCAAAAATTTTCAAAGTACACTATGTTATTGGCTGGATAAACATCGTATAACTCACATATTGCAATAGCTATTTTATCTAATACACCAAAACATATACGAAATGCATTTCTTATCTTCTCAACACCAACATTTAAAACTTCATCGTTATACAACTCTGAATAACAGGCCACATCATCAACTTCCTCCATGTACTCATACTCGAATAACGAGCGCCTTGCCAAAGCATATTCAGACTTTAGCCTATTCAAAACCATTTCCATGGGAATAATAAAATCACCAGAAACACCATTATGTGTTGGTAATATTGTTAGGTTATCTTTAGCCCCTACTACGCAAGGACAATACACCCCATGCTCAGAAAGAACAAAGTGGTTATCTAAAACGAATTTTTGATAATTATTAAGTTTGCTATATTCTTCTAGCGTCTGTTTTTCATCAAGCTCATCTTCTTTTTCAAAAAATGGTTTTCCCGACATTTCGATTATATCTTCCGTGAGTTTTTCAGCACGTGATTGAAAGTGTGGTTTCCATGGCGGTGGCATCTCTGTTGATTCAATTGCTTTCATATATCCAAGTCTTATCTCTCTTATATGCTTTATAGTATGAGAACCAGAGAGTTGCAGCAATAGCATTAAGGCTTCAGACCTGTTAATCCATGCTTGCGGTATATCTTCCCCCGAGGAAATAACATCATCATAATATGAAATAGACTCTACAACTCTAAACTGTTGCTTGAGTGAGTTTGCTAAATTGACCTTCAGTTCTTTGCTATATATAGTATTATCATCACCGAGTAATTTAAATGCCTTCCAGTATAAATTTTTTACATCCACCATATCCTCAATTGTTGTAAACGTTTGTTTAAAAACACTGCCTTTTTCAACCAAGTTTGACTTTGCGTTTGCTAGGTTATAATAGAGCGTAGATTCATCCATAATTTTAGAAAAAGAGTCAAAGTGCTCATTCATTAAGTTATAGCCTAGCAGAGAAGCCTCTTTATTCGGTTGCATTCCTCCTATATCAACAAAATTCGCAGCCATATTATAAAGAAGTATATAGTAATTATCCCCAAAGATATTTTCGTCAAGGGATTTATAAATCTGCAACGTGAACTCATACGCCTTTTCAAACTTGCCATCAGAAACAAGCTCTCTGGCTATATTACATAAGTGCTGCATATCACTCGCCTTCATCACACGCATCCTTTTTTATGGCTATATGGTTAATTCTATCCTTCTTCATTAATTAATTATATATCGCTTGGCGCGCAATGCTCTCCCCGCCACGCCTGCCCGCTTAAGAGGTCGCTTTTAATGCAGATGCATGAACCGTCTCAGGCCGCGCCGGTACTGGTGTTGCGTGGGATAAAAAATACGGGGATTTGCATGCAAAACCATGCACCTTATGGATGCATGGCTTTTTTCGGGAAAAATAGCGGAATTTTCGGGGATTTTTTCGCGTGCTACCGTGCAGTCAGTTCTGCACGTCGGCGGGTGTAAATCAGGTTCTGTGCCGGGGTGAATTTCTCGCGATTATCATCCCGCGAAGCCGCATCAGGCCTGAGTCCGATGGCCGTTAAAATGTCGCTGTCCTGCTCGGAATAATTAATTTTTTCACCGGCGGCCAGCCACACCGACAGGGCTTCACGCAGATAATCAACCGAGTGCTGCATGGCGCTCTGTTTTACTGTGGGAAGCTGTTCGTGATATCCCATCAGCTCAGGTGCCAGCGTGGCGGCCAGCTCCGCGCCGTGCTGCTGCATAAAGTCATGGAGACGGTTGCGGATGCTGATGTGCTGCACCTCCTCATGTGAGCGGATATAGAGACCGGCGGCCTGATTAATTTCCCATTTTTTCACATCGATATTGTCGCGCAAATCCTGCATTCTGCGCGGGATTTGTTCGTCACCGGCAAGGAGCTGTTCACGGTATTCCCGTTCAAGGTCTGCAAGTTCGGCTTTACGTTTCAGCCAGGTATTTTTGTTCGTCTGACAGGCCTCAAAGGCCTGCTGTATTGTCACAGTGGTCACGTGTCTCTCTCCTGATTAATGCCGGAACGGCGAACTGTAGCAGCCCTGTACTTTACGCGGCGGCGGTGGCGCCACCGGCGCGGGGTCGGGTTTCTCCGGTGCGGCACGTATCACACCGTCAACC
>NZ_JASJUJ010000019.1:0-31143 GCF_047467975.1 Citrobacter sp. C348
GGGTACCATCGAACTGCCGGAAGGCGTAGAAATGGTAATGCCGGGCGACAACATCAAAATGGTTGTTACCCTGATCCACCCGATCGCGATGGACGATGGTCTGCGTTTTGCAATCCGTGAAGGCGGTCGTACCGTTGGCGCGGGCGTTGTTGCCAAAGTAATGAGCTAATTGCTGATATTATTTGACGCAATGCGCAATAAAAGGGCATCATTTGATGCCCTTTTTATACGCTGTCGAACCAGAACCTGGCTCATCAGTGATTTTTTTTGCCATAATCATTGCTGAGACAGGCTCTGAAGAGGGCGTTTAGTCCGAAACGCACCAGAGCATTTCGGTTTGGATCGCCTCGCGTACGCGGGGTGAAAATGTTTGTAGAATACTTCTGACAGGTTGGTTTATGAGTGCGAATACCGAAGCTCAAGGAAGCGGGCGCGGCCTGGAAGCGATGAAGTGGGTTGTTGTCGCTGTATTGCTGCTTGTCGCTATCGTTGGCAACTACCTCTATCGTGACATGATGCTGCCGTTGCGTGCGCTAGCCGTAGTGATTCTGATTGCTGCAGCGGGCGGTGTCGCGCTGTTGACGACAAAAGGTAAAGCGACCGTTGCTTTTGCCCGTGAAGCGCGTACCGAAGTCCGTAAGGTCATTTGGCCAACTCGCCAGGAAACGCTGCACACCACGCTGATCGTTGCTGCGGTCACTGCGGTAATGTCACTGATCCTGTGGGGACTGGATGGTATTCTGGTTCGCCTGGTATCCTTTATCACTGGCCTGAGGTTCTAAGATGTCTGAAGCTCCTAAAAAGCGCTGGTACGTCGTTCAGGCGTTTTCCGGTTTTGAAGGCCGCGTAGCCACATCGCTGCGTGAGTATATCAAGTTACAAAATATGGAAGAGTTGTTTGGCGAAGTCATGGTGCCGACTGAAGAAGTGGTCGAAATCCGTGGCGGTCAGCGTCGCAAAAGCGAACGTAAATTCTTCCCGGGCTATGTACTGGTCCAGATGGTCATGAACGATGCGAGCTGGCACCTGGTGCGTAGCGTGCCGCGTGTGATGGGCTTTATTGGCGGTACTTCTGACCGTCCAGCTCCGATCAGCGACAAAGAAGTTGATGCGATCATGAACCGCCTGCAGCAGGTTGGCGATAAGCCACGTCCGAAAACGATGTTTGAACCGGGCGAAATGGTTCGCGTTAGCGACGGTCCGTTTGCTGACTTTAACGGCGTAGTTGAAGAAGTGGATTATGAGAAGTCTCGTCTGAAGGTTTCCGTATCTATCTTCGGTCGTGCAACGCCGGTTGAGCTGGACTTCGCTCAGGTTGAGAAAGCCTAACAAGTCGATCAAAAAAGCGGCGATTTAATCGTTGCACAAGGCGCGAGATTGGAATACAATTTCGCGCCTTTTGTTTTTATGGATAGCATCCGTAAAACGAATTTTATCACGGGGAGCCTCTTTGAGGCGCTATAACCCAACTAGAGGAATTTAGAATGGCTAAGAAAGTCCAAGCCTATGTCAAGCTGCAGGTTGCAGCTGGTATGGCTAACCCGAGCCCGCCGGTAGGTCCAGCACTGGGTCAACAAGGCGTGAACATCATGGAATTCTGCAAAGCGTTTAACGCAAAAACTGATTCCATGGAGAAAGGTCTGCCGATCCCGGTTGTTATCACCGTTTACGCTGACCGTTCTTTCACTTTCGTTACCAAAACGCCTCCGGCAGCAGTTCTGCTGAAGAAAGCGGCTGGTATCAAGTCTGGTTCCGGTAAGCCGAACAAAGACAAAGTGGGTAAAATTTCCCGCGCTCAGCTGCAGGAAATCGCGCAGACCAAAGCTGCCGACATGACTGGTTCTGACATTGAAGCGATGACTCGCTCCATTGAAGGTACTGCACGTTCCATGGGCCTGGTAGTGGAGGATTAAGAAATGGCTAAACTGACCAAGCGTATGCGCGTGATCCGTGACAAAGTTGATACAACTAAACAGTATGATATCAACGAAGCTATTGCTCTGCTGAAAGAGCTGGCCACTGCTAAATTCGTAGAAAGCGTTGACGTTGCCGTTAACCTCGGTATCGATGCTCGTAAATCTGACCAGAACGTACGTGGTGCAACTGTACTGCCGCACGGTACTGGCCGTTCCGTTCGCGTAGCCGTATTTGCCCAGGGCGCAAACGCTGAAGCTGCTAAAGCTGCTGGCGCTGAACTGGTCGGTATGGAAGATCTGGCTGACCAGATCAAGAAAGGCGAAATGAACTTTGACGTTGTTATTGCTTCCCCTGATGCAATGCGCGTTGTTGGCCAACTGGGCCAGGTTCTGGGTCCGCGTGGCCTGATGCCAAACCCGAAAGTTGGTACTGTAACCCCTAACGTTGCTGAAGCGGTTAAGAACGCTAAAGCAGGTCAGGTTCGTTACCGTAACGACAAAAACGGCATCATCCACACTACCATCGGTAAAGTGGATTTTGACGCTGACAAACTGAAAGAAAACCTGGAATCTCTGCTGGTTGCGCTGAAAAAAGCGAAACCGACTCAGGCTAAAGGCGTGTACATCAAGAAAGTTAGCATCTCCACCACCATGGGTGCTGGTGTTGCCGTTGATCAGTCCGGTCTGACCGCGACTGTGGCGAACTAATATTCGCCTTTACGTGGGCGGTGATTTTGTCTACAATCTTACCCCCACGATTCTGTTGAAATAAACAGAACTCTATGCGAGTCATTTGAATTGTAGCAAGGCAGCAATTGAGTGAATCGCCGGGAGTGTAGTTAACTACATGACCGGTGTGAACGAGAGCAGCTAACGCGGCTACGGTTCAAAGGGCGAAGTCATAGACAAGATTTGTTCGTTGGAGCCTGGCCTATCCAGGCCTCCGTCGAAGACCGCAGGTGTTTCGAAAGAAACTTAATGCCCTGCGTAGACGGTGACAGAACGCTAAGATTATTTCTGATACTCTGGCTTGTTTCTGCTCACCGTATTAAGACGCTCTGTCCGTTGGGAAGAGTGAAGTGAGTTCCGGGACATGAGTCCCGGCAAACATCCAGGAGCAAAGCTAATGGCTTTAAATCTTCAAGACAAACAAGCGATTGTTGCTGAAGTCAGCGAAGTAGCCAAAGGCGCGCTGTCTGCAGTAGTTGCGGATTCCCGTGGCGTTACTGTAGACAAAATGACTGAACTGCGTAAAGCAGGTCGCGAAGCCGGCGTATACATGCGTGTTGTTCGTAACACCCTGCTGCGCCGTGTTGTTGAAGGTACTCAGTTCGAGTGCCTGAAAGACGCGTTCGTTGGTCCGACCCTGATTGCATATTCTATGGAACACCCGGGCGCAGCTGCTCGTCTGTTCAAAGATTTCGCGAAAGCGAATGCAAAATTTGAGGTCAAAGCCGCAGCCTTTGAAGGTGAATTGATCCCGGCATCGCAAATCGATCGCCTGGCAACTCTGCCGACCTACGAAGAAGCAATTGCACGCCTGATGGCAACCATGAAAGAAGCTTCGGCTGGCAAACTGGTTCGCACTCTGGCTGCTGTTCGCGATGCGAAAGAAGCTGCTTAATCGCAGTTATCTTTATCAAGCATCTGCTTACGTATAAACTTATTCTGATTTTCAGGAACAATTTAAATGTCTATCACTAAAGATCAAATCATTGAAGCAGTATCCGCTATGTCCGTAATGGACGTTGTAGAACTGATTTCTGCAATGGAAGAAAAATTCGGTGTTTCTGCTGCTGCTGCTGTAGCTGTAGCTGCGGGCCCTGCTGAAGCTGCTGAAGAAAAAACTGAATTCGACGTGATTCTGAAAGGTATCGGCGCGAACAAAGTTGCAGTAATCAAAGCAGTACGTGGCGCAACTGGCCTGGGTCTGAAAGAAGCTAAAGACCTGGTAGAATCTGCTCCGGCCGCTCTGAAAGAAGGCGTGAGCAAAGATGACGCTGAAGCACTGAAAAAATCTCTGGAAGAAGCTGGCGCTGAAGTTGAAGTTAAATAAGCCAACTTTTCTGGTTGCAGCCTAAGAAATTAGGCTGATGGCTGGTGACTTTTTAGTCACCAGCCTTTTTGCGCTGTAAGGCGCCAGTAGCATTTCACACTGTTTGACTACTGTTGTGCCTTTCAATGTTTGTTTCTATCGACGCCTTAATATATTGCGACAGAGCCTCCGCTCTGTGTAAATCGCAACGAAATGGTTTAAGCGTGATAGCAACAGGCATTGCGGAAAGTATTCGATTTTCCGGTCAACAAAATAGTGTTGCACAAACTGTCCCTTCGTCGGACAGATGGGTCGACTTGTCAGCGAGCTGAGGAACCCTAATGGTTTACTCCTATACCGAGAAAAAACGTATTCGTAAGGATTTTGGTAAACGTCCGCAAGTGTTGGACATACCTTATCTCCTTTCTATCCAGCTTGACTCGTTTCAGAAGTTCATCGAGCAAGATCCTGAAGGGCAGTATGGTCTGGAAGCAGCTTTCCGTTCCGTTTTCCCTATTAAAAGCTATAGCGGTAATTCTGAGCTGCAGTACGTCAGCTACCGCCTTGGCGAACCTGTTTTTGACGTTCAGGAATGTCAGATCCGTGGCGTGACTTATTCCGCACCGCTGCGCGTCAAACTGCGTCTGGTGATCTACGAGCGCGAAGCGCCGGAAGGCACCGTAAAAGACATTAAAGAACAAGAAGTCTACATGGGTGAAATTCCACTCATGACTGACAACGGTACCTTTGTTATCAACGGTACCGAGCGTGTTATTGTTTCCCAGTTGCACCGTAGCCCAGGCGTCTTCTTTGACTCCGATAAGGGTAAAACCCACTCTTCGGGTAAAGTGCTTTATAACGCGCGTATCATTCCTTACCGTGGTTCCTGGCTGGATTTCGAATTCGATCCGAAGGACAACCTGTTCGTACGTATTGACCGTCGCCGCAAACTGCCAGCGACCATTATTCTGCGTGCGCTGCAGTACACCACTGAACAGATCCTTGACCTGTTCTTTGAGAAAGTTGTCTTCGAAATTCGTGACAACAAGCTGCAGATGGAACTGGTGCCGGAACGCCTGCGTGGTGAAACCGCCTCCTTTGATATTGAAGCTAACGGCAAAATCTACGTCGAAAAAGGTCGTCGCATCACTGCGCGCCATATTCGTCAGCTGGAAAAAGACGATATCAAGCTTATCGAAGTTCCAGTTGA
Source organism: Citrobacter sp. C348 (assembly GCF_047467975.1). Lineage (NCBI taxonomy): Bacteria > Pseudomonadati > Pseudomonadota > Gammaproteobacteria > Enterobacterales > Enterobacteriaceae > Citrobacter > Citrobacter sp. C348. The sequence goes on from NZ_JASJUJ010000019.1 coordinate 5,162, forward strand.
GTACATCGCGGGCAAAGTTGCGGCTAAAGACTACGTTGACGCATCAACCGGTGAGCTGATTTGCGCAGCGAACATGGAGCTGAGCCTGGATCTGCTGGCTAAGCTGAGTCAGTCTGGTCACAAGCGTATCGAAACGCTGTTTACCAACGATCTGGATCACGGTGCATATATTTCTGAAACTATACGCGTCGACCCAACCAACGATCGTCTGAGCGCGCTGGTAGAAATCTACCGTATGATGCGCCCTGGTGAGCCGCCGACTCGCGAAGCTGCTGAAAGCCTGTTCGAGAACCTGTTCTTCTCCGAAGACCGCTATGACTTGTCTGCGGTTGGTCGTATGAAGTTCAACCGTTCTCTGCTGCGTGACGAGATCGAAGGTTCCGGTATCCTGAGCAAAGACGACATCATCGAAGTGATGAAGAAGCTCATCGATATCCGTAACGGTAAAGGCGAAGTCGATGATATCGACCACCTCGGTAACCGTCGTATCCGTTCCGTTGGCGAAATGGCGGAAAACCAGTTCCGCGTTGGCCTGGTACGTGTAGAGCGTGCGGTGAAAGAGCGTCTGTCTCTGGGCGATCTGGATACCCTGATGCCTCAGGATATGATCAACGCCAAGCCGATTTCTGCCGCAGTGAAAGAGTTCTTCGGTTCCAGCCAGCTGTCTCAGTTTATGGACCAGAACAACCCGCTGTCTGAGATTACGCACAAGCGTCGTATCTCTGCCCTCGGCCCAGGCGGTTTGACCCGTGAACGTGCAGGCTTCGAAGTTCGAGACGTACACCCGACTCACTACGGTCGCGTATGTCCAATCGAAACCCCTGAAGGTCCGAACATCGGTCTGATCAACTCCCTGTCCGTGTACGCACAGACTAACGAATATGGCTTCCTTGAGACGCCGTATCGTAAAGTGACTGACGGTGTTGTTACCGACGAAATTCATTACTTGTCTGCTATCGAAGAAGGCAACTACGTTATCGCTCAGGCGAACTCCAACCTGGATGACGAAGGCCACTTTGTAGAAGACCTGGTAACATGTCGTAGCAAAGGCGAATCCAGCTTGTTCAGCCGTGACCAGGTTGACTACATGGACGTATCCACCCAGCAGGTGGTATCCGTCGGTGCGTCCCTGATTCCGTTCCTGGAACACGATGACGCCAACCGTGCATTGATGGGTGCGAACATGCAACGTCAGGCGGTTCCGACTCTGCGTGCTGATAAGCCGCTGGTTGGTACCGGTATGGAGCGTGCTGTTGCCGTTGACTCCGGTGTTACTGCTGTTGCTAAGCGTGGCGGTACCGTTCAGTACGTTGATGCTTCCCGTATCGTTATCAAAGTTAACGAAGACGAGATGCATGCGGGCGAAGCGGGTATCGACATCTATAACCTGACCAAGTACACCCGTTCTAACCAGAACACCTGTATCAACCAGATGCCGTGTGTCTCTCTGGGCGAGCCGGTTGAACGTGGTGATGTGCTGGCAGACGGTCCGTCCACCGACCTTGGTGAACTGGCTCTGGGTCAGAACATGCGCGTGGCGTTCATGCCATGGAACGGTTACAACTTCGAAGACTCCATCCTCGTTTCCGAGCGTGTTGTTCAGGAAGACCGTTTCACTACCATCCACATTCAGGAACTGGCCTGTGTGTCCCGTGACACCAAGCTGGGGCCGGAAGAGATCACCGCTGATATCCCGAACGTGGGTGAAGCTGCGCTCTCTAAACTGGATGAGTCCGGTATCGTTTACATTGGTGCAGAAGTCACCGGTGGCGACATTCTGGTAGGTAAGGTAACGCCGAAAGGTGAAACCCAGCTGACTCCAGAAGAGAAGCTGCTGCGTGCAATCTTCGGTGAGAAAGCGTCTGATGTTAAAGACTCTTCTCTGCGTGTACCAAACGGTGTTTCCGGTACGATTATCGACGTTCAGGTCTTTACTCGCGATGGCGTAGAAAAAGACAAACGTGCGCTGGAAATCGAAGAGATGCAGCTGAAGCAGGCCAAAAAAGACCTGTCTGAAGAACTGCAGATCCTCGAAGCTGGCCTGTTTAGCCGTATCTACGCGGTGCTGGTTGCCGGTGGCGTTGAAGCTGAGAAGCTCGACAAACTGCCGCGCGATCGCTGGCTGGAACTCGGCCTGACCGACGAAGAGAAACAAAATCAGCTGGAACAGCTGGCTGAGCAGTACGACGAACTGAAACACGAATTCGAGAAAAAACTCGAAGCGAAACGCCGTAAAATCACTCAGGGCGACGATCTGGCACCAGGCGTGCTGAAGATTGTTAAGGTTTATCTGGCGGTTAAACGTCGGATCCAGCCTGGTGATAAGATGGCAGGTCGTCACGGTAACAAGGGTGTTATCTCTAAGATCAACCCGATCGAAGATATGCCACACGATGCTAACGGTACGCCGGTAGATATCGTACTGAACCCGCTGGGCGTACCATCGCGTATGAACATCGGTCAGATCCTTGAGACCCACCTGGGTATGGCTGCGAAAGGTATCGGCGAGAAAATCAACGCCATGCTGAAGCAGCAAGAAGAAGTCGCCAAACTGCGCGAATTCATCCAGCGTGCCTACGATCTGGGTACCGACGTTCGTCAGAAAGTTGACCTGAATACCTTCAGTGATGAAGAAGTTCTGCGTCTGGCTGAAAACCTGAAAAAAGGTATGCCGATCGCAACGCCGGTCTTCGACGGTGCGAAAGAGTCTGAAATCAAGGAACTGTTACAGCTGGGTGGCCTGCCGACTTCTGGTCAGATCACACTGTTCGACGGTCGTACCGGTGAGCAATTCGAGCGCCAGGTTACCGTTGGCTACATGTACATGCTGAAACTGAACCACTTGGTTGATGACAAGATGCACGCGCGTTCTACCGGTTCTTACAGCCTGGTTACTCAGCAGCCGCTGGGTGGTAAGGCTCAGTTCGGTGGTCAGCGCTTCGGGGAGATGGAAGTGTGGGCGCTGGAAGCATATGGCGCGGCATACACCCTGCAGGAAATGCTCACCGTTAAGTCTGATGACGTGAATGGTCGTACCAAGATGTATAAAAACATCGTGGACGGCAACCATCAGATGGAACCAGGCATGCCAGAATCCTTCAACGTACTGTTGAAAGAGATTCGTTCGCTGGGTATCAACATCGAGCTGGAAGACGAGTAACTCTCGCTCAAACAGGTCACTGGTGCCGGGGTAAGACCCGGCGCCAGATTGTGCTAACTCCGACGGGAGCAAATCCGTGAAAGATTTATTAAAGTTTCTGAAAGCGCAGACTAAAACCGAAGAGTTTGATGCGATCAAAATTGCTCTGGCCTCGCCAGACATGATCCGTTCATGGTCTTTCGGTGAAGTTAAGAAGCCGGAAACCATTAACTACCGTACGTTCAAACCTGAGCGTGACGGCCTTTTCTGCGCCCGTATCTTTGGGCCAGTAAAAGATTACGAGTGCCTGTGCGGTAAGTACAAGCGCCTGAAACACCGTGGTGTGATCTGTGAGAAGTGCGGCGTTGAAGTGACCCAGACTAAAGTACGCCGTGAGCGTATGGGCCACATCGAGCTGGCGTCTCCGACTGCGCACATCTGGTTCCTGAAATCACTGCCGTCCCGTATCGGTCTGTTGCTCGATATGCCGCTGCGTGATATCGAACGCGTACTGTACTTCGAATCATATGTTGTTATCGAAGGCGGTATGACCAATCTGGAACGTCAACAGATCCTGACTGAAGAGCAGTATCTGGACGCGCTGGAAGAGTTCGGTGACGAATTCGACGCGAAGATGGGTGCGGAAGCTATCCAGGCCCTGCTGAAGAGCATGGATCTGGAGCAAGAGTGTGAAACTCTGCGCGAAGAGCTGAACGAAACCAACTCCGAAACCAAGCGTAAGAAGCTGACCAAGCGTATCAAACTGCTGGAAGCGTTCGTACAGTCTGGCAACAAGCCAGAGTGGATGATCCTGACCGTTCTGCCGGTTCTGCCGCCAGATCTGCGTCCGCTGGTTCCGCTGGATGGTGGTCGTTTTGCGACTTCTGACCTGAACGATCTGTATCGTCGCGTCATTAACCGTAACAACCGTCTGAAACGTCTGCTGGATCTGGCTGCGCCAGATATCATCGTACGTAACGAAAAACGTATGCTGCAGGAAGCGGTTGACGCCCTGTTGGATAACGGTCGTCGCGGTCGTGCGATCACCGGTTCTAACAAACGTCCTCTGAAATCTTTGGCCGATATGATCAAAGGTAAGCAGGGTCGTTTCCGTCAGAACCTGCTCGGTAAGCGTGTTGACTACTCCGGTCGTTCTGTTATCACCGTAGGTCCATACCTGCGTCTGCATCAGTGCGGTCTGCCGAAGAAAATGGCACTGGAACTGTTCAAACCGTTCATCTACGGCAAGCTGGAACTGCGTGGCCTCGCCACCACCATCAAAGCCGCTAAGAAAATGGTTGAGCGTGAAGAAGCTGTCGTTTGGGATATCCTGGACGAAGTTATCCGCGAACACCCGGTACTGCTGAACCGTGCACCAACACTGCACCGTCTGGGTATCCAGGCATTTGAACCAGTACTGATCGAAGGTAAAGCTATCCAGCTTCACCCGCTGGTTTGTGCGGCATATAACGCCGACTTCGATGGTGACCAGATGGCTGTTCACGTACCGCTGACGCTGGAAGCCCAGCTCGAAGCGCGTGCGCTGATGATGTCTACCAACAACATCCTGTCCCCGGCGAACGGCGAACCTATCATCGTTCCGTCTCAGGACGTTGTATTGGGTCTGTACTACATGACCCGTGACTGTGTTAACGCCAAAGGCGAAGGCATGGTGCTGACTGGCCCGAAAGAAGCTGAGCGTATCTATCGCGCAGGTCTGGCCTCTCTGCATGCGCGCGTTAAAGTGCGTATCACCGAATACGAAAAAGATGAAAACGGCGAATTCGTTGCGCATACCAGCCTGAAAGACACGACCGTTGGCCGTGCTATTTTGTGGATGATCGTACCGAAAGGTCTGCCTTTCTCCATCGTCAACCAGGCGCTGGGTAAGAAAGCTATCTCCAAAATGCTGAACACCTGTTACCGCATTCTGGGCCTGAAGCCGACCGTAATCTTCGCTGACCAGACCATGTACACCGGCTTTGCCTATGCAGCGCGCTCAGGCGCATCTGTTGGTATTGACGACATGGTTATCCCAGAGAAGAAATACGAGATCATCTCTGAAGCGGAAGCTGAAGTTGCTGAGATCCAGGAGCAGTTCCAGTCTGGTCTGGTAACCGCGGGCGAACGCTACAACAAAGTTATCGATATCTGGGCAGCGGCGAACGATCGTGTATCCAAAGCGATGATGGATAACCTGCAGACCGAAACCGTTATCAACCGTGATGGCGTCGAAGAGCAGCAGGTTTCCTTCAACAGCATCTACATGATGGCCGACTCCGGTGCGCGTGGTTCTGCAGCACAGATTCGTCAGCTGGCAGGTATGCGTGGTCTGATGGCGAAGCCGGATGGCTCCATCATCGAAACGCCGATCACCGCGAACTTCCGTGAAGGTCTGAACGTACTCCAGTACTTCATCTCCACGCACGGTGCGCGTAAAGGTCTGGCGGATACCGCACTGAAAACAGCAAACTCCGGTTATCTGACTCGTCGTCTGGTTGACGTCGCGCAGGATCTGGTTGTGACTGAAGATGACTGCGGCACACTGGAAGGCATCACCATGACCCCGGTTATCGAGGGTGGTGACGTTAAAGAACCGCTGCGCGATCGCGTTCTGGGTCGTGTGACTGCTGAAGACGTTCTGAAGCCGGGTACCGCGGATATTCTGGTTCCACGCAACACGCTGCTGCATGAGCACTGGTGTGACCTGCTGGAAGAGAACTCTGTTGACTCCGTCAAAGTACGTTCCGTTGTATCCTGTGACACCGACTTTGGTGTATGTGCGCACTGCTATGGTCGTGACCTGGCACGTGGCCACATCATCAACAAAGGGGAAGCCATCGGCGTTATCGCGGCACAGTCCATCGGTGAACCGGGTACACAGCTGACGATGCGTACGTTCCACATCGGTGGTGCGGCATCTCGTGCGGCTGCTGAATCCAGCATCCAGGTGAAAAACAAAGGTAGCATCCGTCTGAGCAATGCGAAGTCGGTTGTGAACTCTGCCGGTAAGCTGGTAGTGACCTCGCGTAACACCGAGCTGAAACTGATCGACGAATTCGGTCGTACCAAAGAGAGCTATAAAGTGCCTTACGGTGCGGTTATGGCGAAAGGTGATGGCGAACAGGTTACTGGCGGCGAAACCGTAGCAAACTGGGATCCGCACACCATGCCAGTCATCACTGAAGTAAGTGGTTTCATCCGCTTTACTGACATGATTGACGGCCAGACCATTACTCGTCAGACCGACGAACTGACCGGTCTGTCTTCTCTGGTGGTTCTGGATTCTGCAGAGCGTACTGCAGGTGGTAAAGATCTGCGTCCGGCACTGAAAATTGTTGATGCTAACGGTAACGACGTTCTGATCCCAGGTACCGATATGCCTGCGCAGTACTTCCTGCCGGGTAAAGCAATCGTCCAGCTGGAAGATGGTATCCAGATCAGTGCGGGTGATGCTCTGGCGCGTATTCCTCAGGAATCCAGCGGTACCAAGGACATCACCGGTGGTCTGCCACGCGTTGCGGATCTGTTCGAAGCACGTCGTCCGAAAGAGCCAGCTATCCTTGCGGAAATCAGCGGTATCATTTCCTTCGGTAAAGAAACCAAAGGGAAGCGTCGTCTGGTTATCACCCCGTTAGACGGCAGCGAACCGTACGAAGAGATGATTCCGAAATGGCGTCAGCTCAACGTGTTCGAAGGTGAACGTGTAGAACGTGGTGACGTTGTTTCCGACGGTCCGGAAGCACCGCACGACATCCTGCGTCTTCGTGGCGTACACGCGGTAACGCGTTACATCACCAACGAAGTTCAGGACGTTTACCGTCTGCAAGGCGTTAAGATTAACGATAAACACATTGAAGTTATCGTTCGTCAGATGCTGCGTAAAGCGACCATTGACAGTGCTGGTAGCTCCGACTTCCTGGAAGGCGAACAGGTTGAATACTCCCGCGTCAAGATTGCTAACCGCGATCTGGAAGCGAACGGCAAAGTTGCGGCAACTTACTCTCGCGACCTGCTGGGTATCACCAAAGCGTCTCTGGCAACCGAATCGTTCATCTCTGCCGCATCGTTCCAGGAGACCACGCGTGTCCTGACCGAAGCAGCCGTTGCGGGTAAACGCGACGAACTGCGTGGCCTGAAAGAGAACGTTATCGTGGGTCGTCTGATCCCTGCCGGTACCGGTTATGCGTACCACCAGGATCGTATGCGCCGTCGCGCAGCGGGCGAACAGCCGGCAGCGCCTCAGGTTACTGCGGAAGATGCATCTGCCAGCCTGGCAGAACTGCTGAACGCAGGTCTGGGCGGTTCTAACAACGATTAATCGTTGCTGACCGTAATGAAAAACCCGCCTCGGCGGGTTTTTTTTTGCCTGACATGCAGTCTTATGAATACTGTCAATAAAGACATGTCATTAAAAACAGTATTGACACTATTTTTTAAATCCGTATGTTAATACTTAACAGCAGAGAAAGAGTAGTTAGCTGTTAAAGCAGTAAGAGTTAGTAGAGTTCGATAGGGGGATTGCGATAAAGGCCACGAAGTATTTTGTTGTATGGGGTAGTCGACGTTGAAGTTATTTTATTTCACATCGACGATGCTTTAAGGCTACGTAGTTGATATATGTAATCGCAAAAAGTTAAGTAAGCGCGACGATGTAAGGCCATGATTTAAAAGTTAATGTTTGCGGTTTCCATTATTGAGCAATCGCAAGGGAAGTCAGGCAACGCATCAAAGAGTATATGTCGCGAGGGGAAGTGTACTTGTTTAGGCCGCCATTCTTGAGTGAATTCATCAAGCTGGCGAAATATGTTTAACGGTAAATAGAGGAAGGTTCGTTAGTAGCATTCTCCAATATTATCTGTGGTAAACGTGTACATTTAAAATGTAGTACAAACAGCAGTATCAAATTGTAAGTCAATTAATGTTAAATCTGAAGTTTGTAGTAACTTAAAGCCCTGGCTGCAACGGTCAGGGCTTTTATTATATATACATCAAGGTGTTAGCTTAGGCTCCAAACTAAATCAGCTCAATATTTCACCAGCTAAGGGCATTAAATAAATTAATGCTTGCGTAATGATTAGAAGTAAGGCTACCATAGCTGCATCGGTTTGGAACACAGACCTTATGAAAGCAGTTTTAGTAAAGCAGTTCTCAGTTCAAGCGTTATCCTCAGATACTCTTCTTCATGAGCCTCCTCCTAAGTGCCCAATAAGTTAATTTCTGCAAAACAGGCCATCTTCGCTGCATAAGCGGCTCAAAATATGAAAGGAAGTATCTATGTCTAACAAAATGACTGGTTTAGTAAAATGGTTTAACTCTGAGAAAGGCTTCGGCTTTATTACTCCTCAGGACGGTAGCAAAGATGTGTTTGTGCATTTTTCCGCTATCCAGAGCAACGATTATAAAACCTTAGACGAAGGCCAAAAAGTCGAGTTCTCCGTGGAGAACGGCGCGAAAGGCCCGTCTGCTGTTAACGTTATCGCGCTGTAATCGCCGATAATCTCACGAACGCTTACGATAGCGATGAAGGCCAGAGCCTGAGCAGATAAGTGATAGTGAATAAAAAAACCCGCGAAAGCGGGTTTTTTCGTTTTTACATCCGGATTCACTACATCTGTGACGCACGTCCGAGAAAACTATCCCAGTCTTTCCACACGGGCTGTAAACCCTGCGCACTGAGTGCTGCGGCAACATCTTCAGGGCGCCGATCATCATGCGGAGAAAACTGTTCCAGCTCCGGGTGATTGTCGGCATAGCCGCCGGGCTGCGTCTTTGAGAAGGCGCTGACGTTATTGATTGCTAGCGGAATGACGTGGTCGCGAAACCACGGTGATTCACGCGTGGAGAGCGACAGCTCGATGTCCGGTGCCAACAAGCGAAACGCACAAATGGTTTGTACCAGTTGACGCTCATCCATAATCGATGCCGGTTCAATACCTCCGGTACATGGGCGCAGGCGTGGGAACGAGATTGAATAACGGCTTTGCCAGTAATGTTGCTGCATCCATAGCAAATGCTCGGCTACCATATAGCAATCAACCCGCCAACTGTCAGACAAGCCAATCAGTGCCCCAAGGCCAATTTTGTCGATACCGGCGTGACCAAGTCGGTCCGGCGTTTCCAGCCGCCAAAAGAAGTCCTGCTTTTTTCCCTTCAGATGGTGCCGGGCATAAGTCGCCTCGTGATAGCTCTCCTGATAAACCATTACGCCGTCCAGGCCAAGCACCTTTAGCTCAGCATATTCAGCAACTGACAGCGGTTGCACCTCCATCTGTAGCGAAGAAAACTGACGACGGATGGCGGGTAAATGGCGGCGAAAATAGTCCATGCCGACCTTTGCCTGATGCTCGCCGGTGACCAGCAGCAGATGCTCAAAACCCAGCTCGCGGATCGCCGCACACTCTCGTTGAATCTCTGATTCATCCAAAGTTTTACGCTTGATGCGGTTGCTCATGGAGAAACCGCAATAGGTGCAGTCGTTAGCGCACAGGTTGGAGAGATACAGCGGTACGTAAAAGCTGACGGTATTACCAAAGCGTTGGCGGGTCAGCTTTTGCGCTCGCTGCGCCAGCGGCTCCAGATACTCGGCGGCGGCTGGCGAGAGCAGCGCCATCAGGTCATCACGACTCAGCTGTGCAGTGTTAAGTGCGCGCTCGACATCGGCGGCGGTTTTGCCGTTAATGCGCAGACGGATATCATCCCAATCCAGCCGTCGCCAGCGATCGCTGAAGGTTTTCATGCTGAGACCTCCAGAAATCCGGTCAATGGGCTGGTGGCGCAAGCATTGGTACTTCGGCTCCCCGGAACGGCCTGACGTGCCAGAAGGCCCGCTTCAACCGCCAGCCGGAACGCCGTCGCCATCATTACCGGGTCGTCCGCTACGGCAATCGCCGTGTTGACCAACACCGCGTCGGCCCCCATTTCCAACGCCTGCGTGGCATGGCTGGGCACACCGATCCCGGCATCAACCACCACTGGGACGGTGGCCTGCTGAATAATGATCTCCAGCATGGCGCGGGTTTCCAGGCCCTGATTTGAGCCAATGGGCGCACCGAGCGGCATGACCGCCGCACAGCCCACTTCTTCCAGCCGCTTGCACAGCACCGGGTCCGCGCCGCAGTAGGGCAGCACCACGAAACCCTGCTTCACCAGCGCCTCGGCGGCTTTCAGCGTTTCGATAGGATCTGGTAACAGCCATCGAGCGTCAGGATGTATTTCTAATTTCAGCCAGTGCGTCCCCAGCGCTTCGCGCGCCAACTGCGCGGCAAAAATAGCTTCATCCGCCGTTTTCGCCCCTGAGGTATTCGGCAGCAGCGTTACCCCTGCCTCGACCAGTGGCACCAAAATGGCATCGTTGTGCTGGCGTAAATCCACGCGCTTCATTGCCAATGTCACCAGTTGGCTACCGGAGGCGCGAATGGCGTCGACCATCAGTTGCGATGAGGCAAATTTCCCCGTGCCGGTGAACAGATGTGAATCAAACGTTTTGTCGGCAATACGTAGCATATCAACCCCCTGCAATAACCTGAAAAAGCAGGATCTGGTCGCCTTCCTGCACGATTTGCTGTTCCCACTGCTCGCGCGGCAGGATCTGTTGATTCAGCGCCAGCGCTATCCCCGGCTTGAGCTGATTAAGCTCTGCCAGCAGCGCGCTGATATTTTGCCCCTCGGCACACTGTACTGGCTCATCATTGAATTGGATCTGCATGTTGCCCTCCGCATACCGGACAACCGCGGGCGCGGCGTAACGCCAGGCTACGCCACTGGCTGGTTTTACCATCGAACAGGCGTAATTCACCGCTTAGGGTTTCAATACCGCTGAGAAGTTTGATGGCTTCCAGCGCCTGCAGGGTACCCATGATGCCAACGACCGGACCGACAATGCCTGCGGTACGGCAGTTGCGTTCGGGCTCGATGTCATCCGGCCACAGACAGCGGTAGCAGCCCTGTTCCCACGGCGGCGTCAGCACCATCAGTTGGCCACCAAAACCGACGGCACTGGCGGTGATGAGCGGTGTATTCAGCGTTACGCAGGCTGCGTTGATTGCCTGACGCGTCGCCATATTGTCGGTGCAGTCGAGCACCACGTCAGCTCGCGCCACCGCGTGCCTGAGCGCATCGTCTTTCAGGCGCTGCTGTAGCGCTACCAGTTCGATATCCGGGTTGAGCCGTGTCAGTCGCTGTTGGGCCATCTGGGATTTTGACCGGGCGATATCATCAGTCGTGAACAGGATCTGGCGCTGAAGATTACTCAGATGCACGTCGTCGTCGTCCACCAGCGTCAATGTGCCTACTCCCGCACCCGCCAGATACAGCGCGGCAGGGGAGCCTAATCCGCCCAAGCCAACAATCAGCACGTGGCTGTTGAGCAGTGTCTGCTGGCCCTCTATCGCAATATCACCGAGTAAAATCTGGCGGCTATAGCGCATAAAATCGCGATCATTCATCGCCTGCTCCTGCAATTGAAAGCAGCTGTGACGTGGCACCTCGCCAGTCAGCGGCCTGCGTGATGGCGCTGACCACCGCAATGCTGCCCACCCCGGTCGCCAGCACAGCCGGTGCCCGCTCGAGGCTGATACCGCCAATGGCGACAGTAGGGTAATCAGCCAGTCGTTCGATATGCGTGGCGAGTTGTACCAATCCCTGTGGGGCAGATGGCATCTGCTTGGTTTGTGTCGGGAAGACGTGACCCAGTGCGATGTAAGAAGGGCGAGCAGCGAGTGCCACGTCAATCTCCATATCATCGTGGGTGGATACCCCCAGGCGTAATCCTGCCACCTGAATCGCCTTCAGGTCGGTGGTTTCAAGATCTTCCTGGCCCAGATGTACCCCGTAAGCATGGTGTTTAATCGCCAGTCGCCAGTAGTCATTGATAAACAGACGGGCATCGTAGCGACGCCCCAGTTCAATCGCGGCAATCACGTCGGCTTCGACCTCTTCGTCGCGTTTATCTTTGATTCGCAGTTGGATAGTACGTACGCCTGCATCAAGCAGGCGTTCAATCCACGCAATGCTGTCGACCACCGGGTACAGTCCGAGGCGGAAAGGGACCGTTGGGAAATCAGGCTGGTACATCATGCCTCCTCTTTTTTGAGGTAGATTTCACCGCCTTTGGCGCGGAAGTTCTCCGACATATCCGCCATTCCCACTTCAATAGTCTGTGCGGCGGCGTAGTCGCGCACTTCCTGGCTGATTTTCATCGAGCAGAATTTCGGCCCGCACATTGAGCAGAAGTGAGCGACTTTGCCGGACTCCTGTGGCAGGGTTTCATCGTGGTAGGCGCGGGCGGTGAAGGGGTCGAGCGCCAGATTAAACTGGTCTTCCCAGCGGAATTCGAAGCGCGCTTTTGACATAGCGTTATCGCGGATCTGCGCACCCGGATGCCCTTTAGCTAAATCGGCGGCGTGCGCGGCAATCTTGTAGGTAATCAACCCCTGCTTCACGTCTTCTTTGTTCGGCAGGCCGAGGTGCTCTTTTGGCGTGACGTAGCACAGCATCGCGCAACCAAACCAGCCGATCATTGCCGCGCCAATACCGGAGGTGAAATGGTCGTAGCCCGGCGCAATGTCGGTAGTCAATGGCCCTAAGGTATAGAACGGCGCTTCATGGCAGTGTTCCAGTTCTTCGGTCATGTTGCGCTTAATCATCTGCATCGGCACGTGGCCCGGGCCTTCAATCATCACCTGCACATCATATTCCCAGGCAATTTTAGTCAGCTCGCCCAGCGTATGCAGCTCTGAGAACTGTGCCTCGTCGTTGGCATCCTGAATAGAGCCCGGACGCAGACCATCACCCAGCGACAGAGAAACGTCATAAGCGGCGCAGATTTCACAGATTTCGCGGAAGTGCTCGAACAGGAAGTTTTCCTGGTGATGAGAGAGGCACCACTTCGCCATAATCGAACCGCCGCGCGAGACAATTCCGGTCAGGCGCCTGGCGGTCATCGGCACGTAACGCAGCAGTACGCCCGCGTGAATGGTGAAGTAGTCGACACCCTGTTCGGCCTGCTCCAGCAGCGTGTCGCGGAACGCTTCCCAGGTGAGATCTTCGGCGATCCCATTGACCTTCTCCAGCGCCTGGTAGATCGGTACGGTGCCGATCGGAACCGGGCTGTTACGCAGGATCCATTCGCGGGTTTCGTGAATATAGCGACCGGTGGAGAGGTCCATCACCGTATCCGCCCCCCAGCGCGTGGACCACACCAGCTTTTCCACTTCTTCTTCGATGGAGGAAGTCACCGCGGAGTTACCGATGTTGGCATTGACCTTCACCAGGAAATTACGTCCGATGATCATCGGCTCTGATTCCGGGTGGTTGATGTTGGCGGGGATGATGGCGCGCCCGGCAGCGACTTCATCACGCACGAATTCCGCCGTGATATTTTCCGGCAGGCTGGCGCCAAAGCTCATGCCTGGATGCTGGTGGCGCAGCACTTCACTGCGAATGCGCTCGCGGCCCATATTTTCGCGGATAGCGATAAACTCCATCTCCGGAGTGACGATGCCCTGGCGGGCATAGTGTAACTGAGTCACGCAGCGGCCGGTTTTGGCGCGCTTAGGCGTCAGCAAGCCGTTGAAACGCAGCGCGTCCAGGCCATCATCGGCCAGGCGCTCTTTGGTATAGGCGGAGCTACGGTCGTCCAGCTCTTCGCTGTCATTACGTGCGGATATCCACGGCTGGCGCAGCTTTGCCAGACCCTGCTGGACGTTAATCACCACATCCGGATCGCCGTACGGGCCGGAGGTGTCGTACACCGGGATAGGTTCGTTCTCTTCGAACTGTGGGTTGTCTTTTGAACCGCCAGTCAGCGTCGGGCTGAGCTGGATTTCACGCATTGGGATACGGATATCCGGCTGCGAACCAGTAATGTAGATGCGTTTTGAGTTAGGAAAGGCGGTCCCTTCCAGGGTGTCGATAAAGTGTTGGGCCTGGGCGCGCTGTTCGCGGCGGGATGGTTTAGTAGTGGCAGACATAGCTCATTCCAAAAAAGTAAGGATATGGCTTGTCAGACGACGGATGAAGCAAGAGGGAAGATCGCCCATGGGCGATACAACTGTAGGTTTACTCTTGTTCCCTTCGCAGGTATTAGCCTGATCAGGTTCCGCGGATCCCGAATTAACGGTCTCAGCCTTTTCCACTCATGCTGCTGTGGAAAATAAGCACTCCGACAAGATAACGCCCCCTCCAAAGAGGGGACGCTTGTAAACTACGCGTTAATGGTCAGGATCTCAAGCAGGGCGTTTGATCATTGCGCTGTCATGTACCGCATCAAGCACCAGCATAATCAGCTTGTCTTCCAGCACAAACCGGGCTTCCAGTGCCTCGCCGATATCCGATAAGGCCTGTTGAAATTCAAGGAAATTATCGTGATCAATGGCGTTTTCCAGGCTGGAGTCATAGTCGTCCATAATCTGCTGTGTATTGGCTTCCAGCAGTGGCCAAATTTTTGTGGCTTTTAAAAGCTGCCCGTTCCCTTCCAATTTATGCAGAATACGTTCATAAATACTGAAGTGTCCGGTGGAGAGGTAGTCGACCAGGCTCTGACAAAAATCATCCAGCGCTTTTTCATTGAGCCGCATGTACGATTCTTTGCCAGGCTTAATGCCAACCAGATTGTAGTAAGCCACGAGCAGGTGCTTACGTACATGTAGCCAGCGATCAACCAGTTTATTACTTCCTCCGACGTGTTCCGTCAGGCTTTCCAGCTGGTTTAGCATGATTGACTCCGCAAGGTGGTGTTGAAAAACGGCTCACCGATAAATGTAAAAATAATGTAAACAACATGCCTGTGAAGCAAAGGTTGCGCAAGAGATATGGATCGTATAATTGAAAAATTAGACAGTGGCTGGTGGATCGTCAGTCATGAACAAAAATTGTGGTTGCCTCACGGAGAGCTGCCACATGGTGACGCGGCTGGTTTTGATCTGCTGGGTCAGCGCGGGTTGCCGATAGGCGAGTGGGAAGGTGAAACCGTCTGGCTGGTGCAGCAGCAGCGTCGCCACGATATGGGCTCAGTGCGCCAGATCCTCGATCAGGATGTGGGACTGTTTCAACTGGTCGGACGCGGCGTGCAGTTGGCCGAGTTTTTCCGTTCGCATAAATTCTGCGGTTATTGCGGCCATCCGATGCACCCTAGCAAAACCGAATGGGCGATGCTGTGTAGCCACTGCCGTGAACGTTATTATCCACAAATTGCACCCTGCATTATTGTCGCCATCCGTCGTGAAGACTCCCTGCTGCTGGCTCAGCATGTTCGCCACCGCAACGGCGTGCATACCGTGCTGGCCGGTTTTGTTGAAGTGGGGGAGACGTTAGAACAAGCGGTAGCGCGAGAAGTGATGGAAGAAAGCGGCATTAAGGTGAAAAACCTGCGCTACGTTACCTCCCAGCCCTGGCCGTTTCCGCAGTCTTTGATGACCGCGTTTATGGCGGAATATGATAGCGGAGAGATCGTCATCGACCCGAAAGAACTGCTGGAAGCGAACTGGTATCGCTACGATGACTTACCGCTACTTCCCCCGCCGGGTACCGTCGCGCGTCGACTGATCGAAGATACCGTGGCGATGTGTCGGGCTGAGTACGAGTAAAGAACGAGTAATGATACACTGACGGCCTGACGCTAAAAGGAAGATAAAAATGACCGAACTGAAGAACGATCGTTACCTGCGTGCGCTGCTGCGCCAGCCCGTTGATGTTACTCCGGTATGGATGATGCGCCAGGCGGGCCGCTATTTGCCGGAGTACAAAGCCACTCGTGCGCAAGCGGGCGATTTCATGGCGCTGTGCAAAAACGCCGAGCTGGCCTGCGAAGTGACGCTACAACCGCTGCGCAGGTATAAACTTGATGCGGCGATCCTCTTTTCGGACATTTTGACCATCCCGGATGCGATGGGACTTGGGCTGTACTTTGAAGCTGGCGAAGGCCCACGCTTTACCTCTCCCATCACCTGTAAGGCCGATGTGGATAAGCTGCCGATCCCGGACCCGGAAGGGGAACTGGGCTACGTGATGAACGCGGTACGTACTATTCGCCGCGAGCTGAAGGGCGACGTTCCGCTGATCGGCTTCTCCGGCAGTCCGTGGACGCTGGCGACTTACATGGTGGAAGGCGGCAGCAGCAAAGCCTTCACCGTGATTAAAAAGATGATGTATGCCGACCCTAAAGCGCTGCATCTGCTGCTCGATAAGCTGGCGAAAAGCGTCACGCTATACCTGAATGCGCAAATCAAAGCCGGCGCGCAGTCGGTGATGATTTTCGACACCTGGGGCGGCGTGCTGACCGGTCGCGACTATCAGCAGTTCTCTCTCTATTACATGCACAAAATTGTCGATGGCCTGTTGCGTGAAAACGACGGCCGCCGCGTGCCGGTCACCTTGTTCACCAAAGGCGGCGGACAGTGGCTGGAAGCGATGGCGGAAACTGGATGTGATGCGCTGGGTCTCGACTGGACGACAGATATTGCCGATGCGCGTCGTCGTGTCGGTCATAAAGTGGCGCTGCAGGGGAATATGGACCCGTCCATGCTCTACGCACCGGCACCGCGTATCGAAGAAGAAGTCGCCACGATACTGGCTGGCTTCGGTCAAGGGGAAGGCCACGTCTTTAACCTGGGCCACGGTATCCACCAGGATGTGCCGCCGGAACATGCCGGGGTGTTTGTGGAGGCGGTACATCGCTTGTCTGGGCAGTACCACCGCTAAGGAGTCACGATGGATCTCGCGTCGCTACGTGCCCAACAGCTTGAACTGGCCTCTGCGGTGATCCGTGAAGATCGCCTTAAAAGCGATCCGCCGGATCTGATCGCCGGGGCAGATGTCGGGTTTGAGCAGGGCGGAGAGGTGACGCGAGCCGCCATCGTGCTACTGAAGTATCCTTCTCTTGAGCTGGTTGAATATAAGGTGGCGCGTATCGCCACCACCATGCCGTATATCCCCGGTTTTCTCTCTTTTCGCGAATATCCTGCGCTGCTGGCTGCCTGGGAACAATTATCGCAGAAGCCTGACTTAGTGTTCGTTGATGGTCACGGTATTTCCCACCCGCGTCGTCTTGGTGTTGCCAGCCATTTTGGTCTGCTGGCGGATGTCCCGACGATTGGCGTGGCGAAAAAACGGCTGTGCGGCAAGTTTGAACCCTTATCTGCTGAACCCGGGGCGCTAGCGCCACTGTTGGATAAAGGCGAGCAGCTGGCGTGGGTCTGGCGCAGCAAAGCACGCTGTAATCCACTGTTTATCTCTACCGGACATCGCGTGGGTATGGATAGCGCGCTGGCGTGGGTGCAGCGTTGTATGAACGGCTATCGCCTACCGGAACCGACACGCTGGGCGGATGCGGTGGCATCGGAACGCCCGGCTTTTACGCGGCTTGCAGCAAAAACGCCCCATATCGGGTAAACTGCGACTAATTTCCGTATTCGAGAACTCATCATGTTACAAAACCCGATTCATCTGCGTCTGGAGAAGCTGGAAAGCTGGCAGCACGTCACCTTTATGGCCTGCCTGTGTGAGCGCATGTACCCAAACTACGCCATGTTCTGCAAGCAAACGGAGTTTGGTGATGGGCAGATTTACCGCCGAATCCTGGATTTAGTCTGGGAAGTGCTGACCGTCAAGGATGCGAAAATCAATTTTGACAGCCAGTTGGAGAAGTTTGAAGAGGCTATTCCGTCCGCAGACGACTACGATCTGTACGGCGTTTATCCGGCGATTGACGCCTGTGTTGCCCTGAGCGAAGTCATGCATTCTCGTCTGAGCGGTGAAACGCTGGAACACGCGATTGAAGTCAGTAAGGCTTCGATTACCAGCGTCGCGATGCTGGAAATGACGCAAGCGGGTCGCGAAATGACCGATGAAGAGCTGAAAGAGAACCCTGCCGTTGAGCAAGAATGGGATATTCAGTGGGAAATATTCCGACTTTTAGCCGATTGCGAAGAACGCGATCTTGAGCTGATAAAAGGGCTGCGTGCAGACCTGCGCGAGGCTGGCGAGAGCAATATTGGTATAATTTTTCAGCAATGACACCACAAAACGTGATTTAACGCCTGATTTGTCGTGCCTGAAGGCTTCCCATCCGCCCCCCGTCTGGTCTACATTTGGGGGGCGAAGAAAAGTGGCTATCGGTGCGTGTATGCAGGAGAGTGCTTTTCTGGCATTTCCGTCGCACTCGATGCTTAGCAAGCGATAAACACATTGTAAGGATAACTTATGAACAAGACTCAACTGATTGATGTAATTGCAGACAAAGCAGAACTGTCCAAAACACAGGCTAAAGCTGCTCTGGAATCCACTCTGGCTGCTATTACTGAGTCTCTGAAAGAAGGCGATGCTGTACAACTGGTTGGTTTCGGTACCTTCAAAGTGAACCACCGCGCTGAGCGTACTGGCCGCAACCCGCAGACCGGTCAAGAAATCAAAATCGCCGCAGCTAACGTACCGGCATTTGTTTCTGGTAAAGCACTGAAAGACGCGGTTAAGTAATTCGCGTGGCAGTGAACAGTTTTAACGAGGGGGCGGTTTCGCCCCTTTTGTCCATCTGGCGTCATACGCTTTGGCTTTCAGGTGTTCTGTTGCTGTCTGCCTGCAGTCGCCACTCTGAGCTTCCTCCGTTCACGGCCAGCGGTTATGTTGGCGATCACGGAGCGGTACGCGTTTGGCGTAAAGATTCCAACGATGATGTGCATCTGCTCTCCGTTTTTAGTCCGTGGCGAAGCGGCGACACCACCACCAGTGAATACCGCTGGCAGGGTGATACCCTCTCTCTGATAGAACTCAACGTATACAGCCAGCCGCCGGAGCATGTTCGCATCCGTTTCGACGATCGGGGTGAACTGAGTTTTATGCAGCGTGAAGTCGATGGTCAAAAGCAGCAGCTTTCCAGCGATCAAATTGAGCTCTACCGCTACCGTGCCGATCAAATCCGTCAGACCAGCGATGCGCTGCGTCAGGGGCGTGTGGTATTACGGCAGGGGCGTTGGCATGCCGCCGAACGCACGGTTACTACGTGTGAAGGCGAGACGATCAAACCTGATTTAGATTCATGGGCGATAAACCATATTGAGCGCCGCCAGAGCCGCTCGTCGGTCGACGTAAGCGTGGCATGGCTGGAAGCGCCTGAAGGATCCCAGCTGTTGCTGGTCGCGAATTCTGATTTCTGCCGTTGGCAGCCGAAAGATAAAACATTTTAAGCCGGATGGCGACGCAAAATCGTCTTATCCGGCTTACGGTATCCATCTATATGCCTGATTAGCGTAGCGCCATCAGGCATTAAGTTCTTTACCAGTGGCCCATACCCATATGACCCCCGCCACGATGGTAACTGCCGCCACCGCAACCCATGCCGGCACCGCGAGGCACGCCCGCCTCCGCCATGGCGACATCCCGTTTCACCCGTTGCTCATCCAGCGCCTGATTCAGAGATTCTATCTCTTTTGCGACGGCATTAATTTTTGCGCTGTCCAGCGGGCTGGCGGTGAGCAACGCGTTGTACTCATAACGTTTGGACGTCAACTGCTGGCGCAATGCGCGGGTCTGCGTGTAGTAATCATCAGCGATTTTCTGGGCTGCGGCCTGCTGCTCGGTGGTCATTGGCGTACCACCCTGTTGCCACATTCCCTCACCATTGCCCCAGTGATGTTGCGCCAGCGCCGGGGTGGAACCCAGAGCCATCAGCGAGAGGACCATTAGCGCCAGTTTATTATTCCGTTTCATCGTTCGTTCTCCTGTTGGTTAGCTTACTTTCTCTTTTGCATCTTCCGTGCCAACCTGGACGTCCTTGTGCTGCGGGGATCACGCGGCTGCCGTCCGGGCGTAAGCGAGTAAAAATGACTCGCCAGAACAGCCCGGTGGGTCATTTTTACCCACCCGTTGTGAGGGTTTGTGCCTGAGAACAGGGTTATCAGGGTGAAAAGATGGCATGATTTCTGCTGTATACCTGAAATGAAGAAAGGAACGGCGGGAAAGGGAGAACGTATGCGTCTTGATAAGGATACGGTAGCAAAGTGGCTGAGCCGGTTATTACCGGCGGCGATCCTGATTTTGGTGGGGTGGTTTTCCATCATGACCATTCGGGACTACGGCCGGGAAAGTGATGCCGCTCGACAAACGTTACTGGAAAAGGGAAGCGTGCTGATCCGCGCCCTTGAGTCCGGTACGCGTGTGGGTATGGGAATGCGTATGCATCATGCGCAGCAACAAACGCTGCTGGAGCAAATGGCGGTACAGCCGGGCGTACTCTGGTTTGCCGTTGTCGATGAGCATGGCGTGATCATCACCCACAGTGATTCCTCTATGGTTGGTAAATCCCTCTACTCGCCGGATGTCCTCCGTCAGTTAAATCCTGGGGAACAAGAACGCTGGCGGAATATTGACTCATCGCCCGATGGGCATGATCAAATACCAGCCCTGGAAATTTATCGCCAGTTCCAGCCGATGTATGGGGCCGGGAGGCACGGTATGGCGCGCTGCTCGGGTAATGACGAGCATGCCAATACGCCTGCGCAAACCATTTTTATCGCTTTTGATGCCAGCGACCTGGCCGCGACTCAGGCAAGAGAGTGGCGTAATACGCTGATCGTCCTGTCTGCCCTGGCGGCGGTGCTGCTGGCCACCGTCCTGACGTTTTTCTGGTATCAGCGTTATCAGCGTTCTTATAAAGAGCTACAGGACGCGATGAAGCGCAAAGAAAAGCTGATGGCGCTCGGACATCTGGCGGCGGGAGTCGCGCATGAAATCCGTAACCCACTGTCATCCATCAAGGGGTTAGCGAAATATTTTGCCGAACGCACTCCGGCGGGGGGCGAGTCGCATGAACTGGCGCAGGTGATGGCGAAAGAGGCCGATCGCTTAAATCGGGTGGTGAGTGAATTACTGGAATTGGTGAAGCCTGCGCATTTGGCGCTGCAATCGGTCGACCTTAATGACGTCATCACCCACTCGCTGCATTTGGTTAGCCAGGATGCTCAGAGCCGGGAAATTCAACTGCAGTTTACGCCGAATGCTGCGTTGCCCGCTATTCAAGCCGATCCCGACCGACTCACGCAGGTCCTGCTGAATTTATACCTCAACGCCATTCATGCTATCGGGCATCAGGGGACGGTTACGGTTTCAGCGAGTGAAAGTGGCGCCGATCGGGTTAAAATTGTGGTTACCGACAGCGGAAAGGGAATTGCGCCCGACCAGCTGGAGGCTATTTTTACTCCTTACTTTACGACGAAGGCAGACGGTACCGGGCTGGGACTGGCGGTGGTGCAAAACATCATTGAGCAGCACGGCGGAACCATTCAGGTGACCAGCGTGGAAGGTAGAGGCACAGTCTTTACTCTCTGGCTGCCGATCAATGCGAAACCACAGGATTGACAAGGATGACACACGGAAAAATCGATATTCTGGTTGTGGACGATGACGTCAGCCACTGCACTATTCTACAAGCGCTGCTGCGTGGCTGGGGCTATGACGTTGCGCTTGCCTATAGCGGACGAGAGGCGCTGGCGCAGGTGCGTGAACACGTCTTTGATCTGGTGTTGTGCGATGTGCGTATGGCGGAGATGGACGGCATTGAAACGCTGAAAGAGATCAAAGTCCTGAATCCGGCGATTCCGGTCTTGATTATGACCGCTTTTTCTAGCGTGGAGACCGCGGTGGAAGCGTTAAAAACCGGGGCGCTGGATTACTTAATCAAACCACTGGATTTTGACAGTCTGCAGCACACACTGGAAAAGGCGCTGGCACATACCCGGGCGACCGGCGTCGACCCCGTAGCAGCCCCGGCAGCGCAGTTTGGCATGATTGGCAACAGTCCGGCGATGCAGCACCTGCTTAACGAAATTGCGATGGTTGCGCCGTCGGATGCAACGGTGCTTATTCACGGAGACTCCGGAACGGGCAAAGAACTGGTCGCCCGGGCGCTTCATGCCAGCAGCGCGCGCAGTGATAAACCACTGGTGACGCTCAACTGCGCGGCGCTGAATGAATCTCTGCTGGAGTCTGAACTGTTCGGCCATGAAAAAGGCGCGTTTACCGGTGCCGATAAACGCCGGGAAGGGCGCTTTGTGGAAGCCGACGGCGGTACGTTGTTTCTTGATGAGATTGGTGATATCTCGCCGCTGATGCAGGTGCGCCTGCTGCGGGCGATTCAGGAGCGTGAAGTCCAGCGCGTAGGCAGTAATCAGACTATTGCTGTGGATGTCCGGCTGATTGCCGCCACCCATCGCGATCTAGCACAAGAGGTCAACGCCGGACGTTTTCGCCAGGATCTCTACTATCGCCTGAACGTCGTCACTATCGAGATGCCCGCATTACGTCAACGCCGGGAAGATATTCCGCTGCTGGCCGGGCATTTTCTCCAGCGCTTTGCTGAGCGTAACCGCAAAGCGGTGAAAGGTTTTACCCCGCAGGCAATGGATCTGCTGATCCATTACGACTGGCCGGGAAACATTCGTGAGCTGGAAAATGCGATTGAGCGTGCGGTGGTTCTGCTGACGGGAGAATACATTTCTGAACGCGAGCTGCCGTTGGCGATTGCCGCGACGCCAATAAAAGCAGAGAACAGTCCGGAGATCCAACCGCTGGTGGATGTTGAAAAAGAGGTGATTCTGGCAGCACTGGAAAAAACGGGCGGCAACAAAACTGAAGCCGCCCGTCAGTTAGGCATCACGCGTAAAACGCTGTTGGCGAAAATTTCGCGTTAGCGCTGCTCGCGTTCGATGGCGCGCCAGCCGATATCGTTACGGCTAAAGCTGCCGTCCCAGCGGATGTCGGCCATTAACGCGTAAGCGCGCTTCTGCGCATCTGCAACGGTATGACCCAGTGCGGTTGCGCACAGGACGCGGCCCCCATTGGTCAATACCGTGTCGTCGGCGGCGAGTTTAGTGCCGGCGTGGAACACTTTGCCGTCAGCGGCTTCTTCCAGCGGCAGGCCGTGGATCGCGTCTCCGGTGCGGTAGTCGCCCGGATAACCCCCGGCGGCGATTACCACGCCCAGCGAGGCGCGCTCGTCCCACTCAGAGGTTTTCTCGTCCAGCTTACCGTCGCAGGCGGCGAGACACAGATCCACCAGGTCCGACTTCATGCGCAGCATGATCGGCTGGGTTTCCGGATCGCCGAAGCGGCAGTTAAACTCGATAACCTTCGGGTTGCCCTGTTTGTCGATCATCAGGCCTGCGTACAGGAAACCGGTGTAGGTGTTACCTTCTGCCGCCATGCCTTTTACGGTTGGCCAGATGATGCGTTCCATGGTGCGCTGGTGAACGTCATCAGTTACAACAGGCGCTGGAGAGTATGCACCCATCCCGCCGGTGTTCGGACCGGTATCGCCATTGCCCACACGTTTGTGGTCCTGACTGGTAGCCATCGGCAGGACATGCTCGCCGTCGACCATCACGATAAAGCTTGCCTCTTCGCCGTCGAGGAACTCCTCGATCACGATGCGGTGGCCCGCGTCGCCAAACGCGTTGCCTGCCAGCATGTCGTGCACGGCGGCTTCAGCTTCTTCAAGCGTCATTGCCACGATAACGCCTTTACCGGCAGCCAGGCCGTCGGCTTTAATGACGATCGGCGCGCCTTTCTCACGCAGATAGGCCAGCGCGGGTTCCACTTCAGTGAAGTTCTGGTATTCCGCCGTGGGAATATTATGGCGCGCGAGGAAATCTTTGGTGAACGCTTTAGAACCTTCCAACTGCGCAGCACCTTCGGTTGGGCCGAAGATTTTCAGACCGGCGGCACGGAAGGCATCGACCACGCCAATCACCAGCGGCGCTTCCGGACCAACGATAGTGAGATCGATCTTCTCGCTCTGGGCAAAGCTCAGCAGTGCCGGAATGTCGGTTACACCGATAGCCACGTTTTGCAGCGTCGGTTCCAGTGCGGTACCCGCATTGCCCGGTGCGACATAAACGGTTGAAACCTGCGGTGACTGGGCTGCTTTCCAGGCCAGCGCGTGTTCGCGCCCGCCGTTGCCAATAACTAATACTTTCATCGTCTGCTCCGTGGATTAATGGCGGAAGTGGCGCATGTCGGTAAAGATCATCGCAATACCGTGTTCGTCGGCAGCGGCAATCACCTCGTCATCACGAATGGAACCGCCCGGCTGGATAACACAGCTCACGCCAACGGCTGCTGCGGCATCAATCCCGTCGCGGAACGGGAAGAAGGCGTCAGACGCCATCGCCGAACCTTTGACTTCCAGACCTTCGTCGGCGGCTTTAATCCCGGCGATCTTCGCGGAATAAACGCGGCTCATCTGACCTGCGCCTATGCCGATGGTCATGTTCTCTTTGGCGTAGACAATGGCGTTGGATTTCACGAACTTCGCGACTTTCCAGCAGAACAGCGCATCACGCAGTTCCTGCTCAGTAGGTTGACGTTTGGACACTACGCGCAGTTCACCCTCGGTGACCATACCCAGGTCACGATCCTGAACCAGCAGTCCGCCGTTCACGCGTTTGAAATCCAGGCCCGCAACACGCTCAGCCCACTGACCGCAGGTCAGGACGCGAACGTTCTGCTTAGCCGCCGTAATCTTCAGCGCTTCCTCAGTTGCTGACGGGGCGATGATCACCTCAACAAACTGGCGGGAGATAATGGCCTGTGCCGTTTCAGCATCCAGTTCGCGGTTAAAAGCGATGATGCCGCCGAACGCGGAGGTTGGGTCGGTTTTGTACGCGCGGTCATAGGCATCAAGAATAGAGGAGCTGACTGCCACGCCGCACGGGTTGGCGTGCTTAACGATAACGCAGGCTGGCTCGTTGAACTCTTTCACGCACTCGAGTGCGGCGTCGGTATCGGCGATGTTGTTATAAGAGAGCGCTTTGCCCTGGACCTGCGTTGCGGTGGCAACGGACGCCTCTTTAACATTCTCTTCTATATAGAAGGCAGCCTGCTGGTGGCTGTTTTCGCCGTAGCGCATATCCTGCTTCTTAATGAAGTTCAGGTTAAGAGTACGCGGGAAGCGACCTGCAGCGTCTTTGCTTTCACCGTGATAGGCCGGGACCATGCTGCCGAAGTAGTTGGCAATCATGCTGTCGTAGGCGGCGGTGTGTTCGAACGCTTTAATGGCGAGATCGAAACGGGTGTCGAGGGTCAGAGAACCTTCGTTGGCATCCATCTCTTCAATAATGGCATTGTAGTCATTGCTCTTTACTACGATAGCCACATCTTTATGGTTCTTGGCGGCCGAGCGCACCATGGTTGGGCCGCCGATATCGATATTCTCTACCGCATCTTCCAGCGAGCAGCCAACGCGAGCCACGGTCTCGGCGAACGGGTACAGGTTAACAACCACCATATCGATAGGGTCGATACCGTGTTGTTCCATTATTCCGTCATCCTGACCGCGACGGCCAAGAATGCCGCCGTGTACTTTTGGATGCAGGGTCTTCACGCGTCCATCCATCATTTCCGGGAAACCGGTGTAATCGGAAACTTCGGTCACTGGCAGACCTTTCTCTGCTAACAGGCGCGCAGTGCCACCTGTAGACAGCAGCTCCACACCGCGTGCGGAAAGTGCCTGAGCGAATTCGATAATACCTGCTTTGTCAGAAACACTGAGCAGAGCGCGGCGGACTGGACGACGTTGTTGCATGGTAAATCCCCTGGATTTGACTATAACAGAGAGCGTTAGCTGAGTTTTTGCGTAAAAACTCAGCTAACGCCCCTTACGGGGCATCCTTGTTTTGCCGCAGCATTGTAACGAAAACGTTTGCGCAACGCTCGCGAATTTTTCTTTTTCAATGTTGACCCTTATTTCGAGAGCTTAAAACCGTATATAGGTAGAATGGATCGCCGAAATGACGGGGGTGTTTGTGGATAACTCTGTGTGCAAATGGGTATAAGGCGGGGTTTTGCTGTGGAA
>NZ_JASJUJ010000020.1:0-29532 GCF_047467975.1 Citrobacter sp. C348
ACGCGACTCCACTGTAGGTAAATTAGCCTGACCTCGCGGATATTTCCAACTTACCGCCGTCCGATGGCGACGAGGCCAGTGGCGCGCATAGTATAGACACACGTCTGCCAGTAATTAGCTATCCGTGCGCCTATGGCTATGCGCGGGTGCTGATTTTACTCGTGTTTAATCATCACATGGCGGATAACGGTGTAATCCTCAAGTCCATAAACCGACATGTCCTTACCGTAGCCGGAGAGTTTTTGCCCGCCGTGCGGCATTTCACTCACCAGCGTGAAGTGGGTGTTGACCCAGGTACAACCATACTGCAAACGCGCGCTGAGACGATGCGCACGACCGACATCTCGCGTCCAGACCGAGGATGCCAGCCCGTATTTTGAATCGTTAGCCCATGCCAGCACCTGAGCCTCATCATCAAACCGGGTGATGCTGACCACCGGCCCGAAGACTTCCCGCTGAACGATAGCATCGTCCTGCTTCGCGCCCGCCAGCAGCGTTGGGGCAAAATAGTAGCCTGCACCCTCAACCTTTTTACCGCCGGTGATGACCTTGATGTGTCCGAGCGCTTTGGCCTCATCCACCGCTTTGCTGATGCGATCCAGATGCGCCTGAGAGCTTACCGGCCCCAACTCTGTTGACTCATCATTCGGTGAACCGGTTTTCAGGCTGGCGACCGCCGCACCCAATTTTTCGACCAGCGCGTCGTAAATGCCTTTCTGCGCGTAGATGCGACAGGCTGCGGTGCAATCCTGCCCAGCGTTGTAATAACCGAACGTGCGTACGCCGCTCACCACCGCATCGAGATCGGCATCATCAAAAATAATCACCGGCGCTTTGCCGCCCAACTCCATATGCGTGCGCTTAATCGATGGCGCAGTATGGCCAATAATGTGCTCACCGGTGGCAATGGAGCCGGTCAGTGAAACCATACGCACTTTTTCATGACCGGTCAGCGGATCGCCCACGGTTTTACCACGCCCGAACAGCACGTTAATCACGCCCGCTGGGAAAATGTCTTTCGCGAACTCCGCCAGCTTCAGCGCCGTTAACGGTGTAATTTCAGACGGTTTAATCACCACGCAGTTACCTGCCGCCAGCGCCGGGGCCAGTTTCCAGGCGGCCATCATCAACGGATAGTTCCACGGGGCGATAGACGCCACCACCCCCAGCGGATCGCGGCGGATCATCGACGTATGCCCTTCCAGGTACTCCCCGGCTGCCAGGCCGTTCAGCGTACGTGCGGCACCGGCAAAGAAGCGGAAAACATCCACAATCGCCGGAATTTCATCATTTAGCACGCAGTGGAACGGTTTACCGCAATTGAGCGACTCCAGCTCAGCGAATGTCTGCGCGTTTTCGGCGATAGTGTCCGCCAGCTTCAGTAACAGCTCTGAACGCACTTTCGGTGTAGTTTGCCCCCAGCTGGAAAAAGCCTCGTCGGCGGCACGGACGGCTGCATCAACCTGCACGGTTGACGCCTCGGCAATTTCCAGGATCACGTCACCGGTAGCAGGGTTATAGACCGGCTGCTTTTCACCTTCACCGTTGACCAGTTCACCGTTAATCAGTAATTGATGTTGCATAGCAATTTCCCATATTGTCGTTTATTTACCGTTTCCGGCGAGAGTGTCGCCTTCACGCGTCAGCCACCAGGCCCCTAAAATCGGCAGTGTTGTGACCGCCATCACCAGCAATGCCACTACGTTGGTCACCGGGACATCACGCGGACGTCCCAGTTGATTGAGTAGCCACAGCGGAAGTGTTCTTTCGTGTCCGGCCGTGAACGTTGTTACGATGATTTCATCAAACGACAACGCAAACGCCAGCATGCCTCCGGCCAACAGCGCCGACGCAAGATTCGGCAGCACCACATAGCGGAAGGTTTGCCAGCCGTTTGCACCCAAGTCCATTGACGCTTCAACCAGACTCCATGATGTGCGACGAAAACGGGCCACAACGTTGTTAAATACCACCACCACACAAAACGTCGCATGCCCCACCACGATGGTCAGGAAGCCGGGTTCCAGATTGATGGTTTTAAATGCAGTCAGCAGTGCCAGACCGGTGATAATGCCCGGTAGCGCAATAGGCAACAGCAGCAACAGCGATATTGCGTTCTTGCCAAAGAAATCCCGCCGCCACAGGGCCGCCGCCGCCAGCGTTCCTAGCACCAGTGCGATGGCCGTCGACAGCGCGGCGATCTTAAGTGACAGTGTCACTGACTCCAAAATATCGCTACGCTGTGCCGCTACGCTAAACCACCGCAGCGTAAGTCCCTGCGGCGGAAAGCTAAACGCGGCTTCCTCGGTATTAAACGCATAGGCGGCGATGATGAGGATGGGAAAGTGCAGGAAAATCACGCCACCCCATGCGGCCAGTTTGAGTAAAAACGGTGCGCGTTCAGAGTGCATCAAACGCTCCCAGACGCTTCACGAACGCCAGATACAGTGCGATTAACACAATCGGCACCAGGGTGAATGCTGCTGCCATTGGCATGTTGCCGATAGCCCCTTGTTGCGAATAGACCATGTTGCCGATGAAAAAGCCCGGCGGCCCCACCAGTTGCGGCACAATAAAATCACCCAGCGTCAGTGAGAAGGTAAAGATTGAACCCGCGGCAATACCGGGGATAGCCAGCGGCAACACCACATAACGGAAGGTCTGACGCGGGCGGGCGCCCAAATCCGCCGAAGCCTGCAGCAATGACGGCGGTAACCGTTCCAGCGCAGCCTGTACCGGCAGGATCATAAAAGGTAGCCAGATGTAGACAAAAACCAGAAAACGCCCTAATCCTGACGTCGACAGCGTATTCCCGCCCACGGCTGGCAGCGTCAGAAACGCGGTCAGTATCGGCTCCAGCCCGAGATGGGTTAAAAACCACTGCGCCACGCCGTCTTTAGCCAACAGCAACGTCCACGCGTAGGCTTTGACGATATAGCTGGCCCACATTGGCA
The DNA here is from genome assembly GCF_047467975.1 of Citrobacter sp. C348. Classification (NCBI taxonomy): domain Bacteria; kingdom Pseudomonadati; phylum Pseudomonadota; class Gammaproteobacteria; order Enterobacterales; family Enterobacteriaceae; genus Citrobacter; species Citrobacter sp. C348. Next base: position 2,955 of record NZ_JASJUJ010000020.1, read on the forward strand.
ACATGACGGCGATGTAAAAAAAGGCCTTCACCTTGCCGCTGGTGTAACGCGCCATATACCACGCCATCGGAAACGCCAGAATGGCGCTGGCAATAGTCACCGCTATTGCCATGGTCAACGTGCGTAAAATGATGTCGTAATTCGCCGGGTTAAACAGCGCCTGCAGGTTCGCCAGCGTCAGATCTGGCGTAACGGACATAGTGAAATCGTCAAAGGTATAAAACCCTTGCCACAGTAATGTCAGCAATGAACCAAAGTAGACGACACCAAACCACATCAGCGGTCCGAGCAGCAGTAAAAACAGCCCCAGCCCCGGATTACGCCAGAAATAACCTGAGATTTTGTTCAACCTGGTGGTCTGGGGAGGTGAATGTAAAACGTTCATCGCCATTCACCTCTCCTCAACCAGCGGGACCATCACGTCACGTGACCACGAGGCCATGACCTGCTGACCCGGCGACAGCGTTGACGGCAGCGTTTCTCCCGTCAGGTTCGCCTGGCTTACCAGCAACTTTTCGCCACCGGCCAGTTTTAGCTCAAACCGCGTCGCGGCCCCCTGATACTGCACCGCCTGAATAACGCCAGGCGCCTGCACTTCTGCGCCAGGATCATTCAAGCGAATGTGTTCCGGGCGCAGAGAGAACATTCCCTGCAGGCCGCAGACATTCGCCGACATGGCGGTATCAAAGACGTTGGATGTCCCGACAAAGCTCGCCACAAACGGCGTGCGTGGGCGCATATAGAGTTCACGGGGAGAGTCCACTTGCTCAATGCGGCCGTTATTAAACACCGCCACGCGATCGGACATCGACAGCGCCTCACCCTGATCGTGGGTAACAAAAATGAAGGTGATGCCCAGCGCCTGCTGTAGTTTTTTCAATTCCAACTGCATCTGTTCACGCAGTTTAAGATCCAGCGCCCCAAGCGGTTCATCCAACAGCAGCACGCGTGGTTCATTAACCAGTGCGCGGGCGATCGCCACGCGCTGGCGCTGTCCACCGGAAAGCTGCGACGGTTTACGCTCATAAACGAAGCCGAGCGCCACCTTCTCCAGCGCTTCTCGCGCTTTGGCATGGCGCTGTTTTTTATCCATCCCTTTGACCATCAACCCATAGGCCACGTTATCGAGGATCGACATATGCGGAAACAACGCGTAATCCTGAAATACCGTGTTGACGTCCCGCTCCCAGGGCGGCAACTCGCTGGCCTGCTTGCCAAAAATGCTAATTGCGCCGCCTGAGAGTTGTTCAAAACCGGCGATCAGGCGCAGGCAGGTGGTTTTGCCGGAGCCGGATGGCCCCAGCATAGAGAAAAACTCACCATCGTTAATCGCAATACTGACTCCGTCGACGGCACGAACGTCCCCGTACAACCGCGAGACATTGTTAAATTCCACTGCGTACGTCATAAAACCCCCAGCGGAATCAGCGACCGCCCATAATGGCTATGTAATCTTGCGTCCAGCGACTGTAAGGAACGAACTTGCCCCCTTCGGCGATCGGCGTTTTCCAGAAGGCGATTTTGTCGAAATAGCTATAGCCATTGGTTTCACATCCTTTTTCACCCAGCAGCGGGCTGGCTTTGCATCCCTCAGGCACGACCGGCAGCGATCCAAACCAGGCGGCAACGTCGCCCTGCACTTTCGGGGTTAATGACCAGTTCATCCATTTGTAAGCACAGACCGGATGTTTTGCTTCGCTGTGCAACATGGTGGTATCCGCCCAGCCGGTAACCCCCTCTTTTGGGAAGACGGTGGCGACAGGTTGCCCTTCAGCCTTCAGGGCGTTAGCCTGATAAGGCCATGCGCTGGAAGCGACAACACCTTCGTTTTTAAAATCACTCATTTGCACGGTGGTGTCATGCCAGTAGCGATGGATCAGACTATGCTGATCTCTCAGGACCTTAATGACGGCCTGATACTGTTTCTCGGTCAGCTGATAGGGGTCGGTAATGCCCAGTTGTGGTTGGGTGGCTTTAACAAATAACGCCGCATCGGCGATATAAATCGGACCGTCGTAAGCCTGGACGCGCCCTTTATTGCTTTTGCCGTCTTCCAGGGTTTGCGCTACAAACAGCACCTTCCAGCTATCCGGTGGCGTTGGGAAGGTCTTGGTGTTGTACATCAGCAGGTTTGGCCCCCACTGATACGGTGTGCCGTACACTTTTCCCCCGACATTAAACCATTCACCGTTGACTACACGCGGATCGATGATTTTCCAGTTCGGAATAAGTGCAGTATTAATAGGTTGAACACGTTTCCCCATAATTAAACGCAGTGACGCGTCACCGGATGCCGTGACCAGGTCATATCCGCCTTTTGCCATCAGGCTGACCATTTCGTCTGAGGTAGCCGCCGTTTTTACATTCACCGCGCAGCCCGTTTCCTTCTCAAACTGCGAGACCCAGTCATATTGTTTATCCGTTTGGCCACGTTCGATATACCCCGGCCAGGCAATAATATCCAGGCGTCCTTCTGGTTTATCTAATGATGTTGGGGGTTCAGCTGCGTGGGCGGTCATCAGTGTCATACTGAGCGCACACAGGCTCGTGAGGGCAAATTGCTTGCTCATAACGTCTTACTCCTGTCGAAAAAAAATAATGAGCGGCAGCCTTGCCGTAAATATATGTCCTTTCCTAAAAGTAGTCGGGGTGTTGGCAGCGTTCCTGCTGGCGCAAGGAAATTTAATCAGGTTGTGAGCTAACGCTCATTACGCTGTCAGTTATTGCAACGTTATTAAATCTTCTGGAGTATAGACAACGAGTTAGATGCACTGAGGGGAATAATTAGAGGTATTGATATTTTGTATGGTTGCACCTGAAGAAATAACATCGTGATTTTACTGGTGCTATTTCAAAAATAAGAATGGGCTATTCTTTTATATTGAATAGCCCATTCATTATTATTTCATCATCTCGCGAATTAATTTCCCAAGTTGTTTCACGGCCTGCTCTTCGCGTTCTCCCCAGTGCCATGCGGTATTGAAGCGAAAGAAGCGTGTCCAGGTTCCTGACGTCGAGAACATTTTCCCCGGTGCAATGCTGATATGGTGCGCCAGTGCCTGCGTGCTGAGCTCGCCCGCATCAAGCGGTTCAGGCAGTTCGAGCCACAGAAAATAGCCGCTATCGCTATGATGAATTTTGACTTCCGCCGGAAGATGGCGCAGCAGCGTTTGCCAGGCTTGCTGTTTGCGTTCTGCCAGTTGACGACGTAGCCGACGCAAATGCGCGTCATAACGCCGGGTAGCGAGGTAATCCACCAATGCGAGTTGCATCGGGGAACTGGTTGATAAGGTGCTCATCAATTGAAGCCGCTGAATGCGCCGCGCATGCTTCCCCGCCGCCACCCAGCCAACGCGAAATCCGGGCACCAGGCATTTTGAAAACGACGAACAGTGTAGCACTCTGTCGCCACGATCCCAGGCTTTGGCGGGCAGCGGTTTTTCACGGCCAAAATACAGCTCGCTGTAGACATCATCCTCGATCAGCATCACGTTGTATTTTTCCAGCAACGCGACCAGATGGGCCTTTTTCTCTGCGCTGAGCGTAAACCCCAACGGGTTTTGGCTGTTGGTCATCAGCCAGCAAGCCTTCACCGGATACTCTTGTAAAGCCTGCTCCAGTGCGACGAGATCGATCCCGTCCTTGACGTCGGTGGCAACAGACAGCGCTTTTAAACGTAGCCTTTCAAGCGCCTGCAAGGCGCCGTAAAAACAGGGATTTTCGACAATCACCCAGTCGCCAGGTTCGGTCACCGCTTGCAGGCTCAGGTTGAGGGCTTCCAGCGCCCCGGCGGTAATCACAATGTCATCCGGCGAAATAGTGATCCCCTGCTGTGCATAGCGACGTGCAATGGCATTACGCAATTCGGCATTACCCGGCGGCAGGTTTTCAATCACGCTCATTGCCGTCGCCGTTTTGCTCACCTGCGCCAACGAACGGTTAAGCTGCTGCAGGGGAAATAAACGGGGGTCGGGAAATGCGGACGCAAACGGCATCACCGAAGCATCCCGGCTGGCCTGCAGCATGTCAAAAATATACGTGTTGATATCGACCGCTTCATCGCGCACAACCTGCGATTGCGGGGTTGCCGACTCACGTTCGGGCCGCGCGGCAACATAATAGCCGGATTGCGGCCGCGCAATGATCCGCCCCTGACTTTCCAGCAGCTGATAAGCATGGCCGACGGTCATAAAACTCATCCCACTGGTCGCCACCTGTTCACGTAAAGAAGGTAGACGATCGCCGGGTTGCCAGACGCCAGAGGCGATTTGATCGCGAATTTGTTCCGCCAGCCGTTGATATTTTTTCATGATGATTCTCGGGAGTCAGATGCAGGTGACGCTCGCAGTGTATATCAGTCAATAAAATTAACAACATTCTGACAACTGTTATGGGATTGTGTTTTTACTGCATTGTGAACGAAAGCGGTTAACCACATGCTCACACCGCGAGCCTGCACAGCATCAATTTTCGTCGCGTGCTTTAAATAGAATAAATAATTGATTTTATGGGTGTTTAAAAAATGAAGTTTTCATATCAGTACCACTAACAAATAACAGCACAGCAACTGTTATGGTTAAAAAGAACTGTTCTGTTTCTGCCCCCCACTGTTCCTCAGGCATAGAATTGCGCTAAATCAATTTTGCCTGCGGAGTTAAGCATGTTCGGTCTTGACGCGTTTCACCTGGCGCGCATCCAGTTCGCGTTTACGGTGTCGTTTCACATCATCTTTCCGGCCATTACTATCGGTCTTGCCAGCTATCTGGCGGTGCTTGAAGGTCTGTGGCTGAAAACCAAAAATCCCACCTGGCGTTCGCTGTATCATTTCTGGTCTAAAATATTCGCCGTCAACTTTGGTATGGGCGTGGTTTCGGGCCTGGTAATGGCCTACCAGTTCGGCACCAACTGGAGCGGTTTTTCCGAGTTCGCCGGGAGTATCACCGGGCCGCTGCTGACCTATGAAGTACTGACCGCCTTCTTCCTCGAGGCAGGATTCCTTGGCGTGATGCTGTTTGGCTGGCAGCGCGTGGGTCCAGGTCTGCACTTCTTCGCCACCTGTATGGTCGCGCTGGGCACCATTATTTCAACTTTCTGGATCCTCGCCTCCAACAGCTGGATGCAAACACCGCAGGGTTACGAAATTATCAACGGACAAGTCGTGCCGGTGGACTGGTTTGCCGTCATCTTCAATCCGTCCTTCCCCTATCGTCTACTGCATATGTCCGTCGCCGCCTTCCTGAGCAGCGCCCTGTTTGTCGCGGCGTCGGCGGCCTGGCATCTATTACGTGGAAATAATACGCCGGCAATTCGTGCCATGTTTTCAATGGCCCTGTGGATGATGCTGATCGTCGCCCCATTACAGGCGTTGATTGGTGATATGCATGGACTTAACACCCTGAAGCATCAACCCGCCAAGATTGCCGCCATTGAAGGCCACTGGGAAAACGTGTCCGGTGAACCGACCCCGCTGTTGCTGTTCGGCTGGCCGGATATGGAACAGGAGCGCACCCGCTACGGGCTGGCAATACCCGCGCTGGGCAGCCTGATTTTGACCCACAGTCTGGATAAACAAGTTCCGGCTCTGAAAGAATTTCCGAAAGAAGATCGTCCTAACTCCACCATGGTGTTCTGGTCGTTTCGCATTATGGCGGGACTGGGGATGTTGATGATCTTGCTCGGCACATTTGCCCTGTGGCTGCGCTACAAACAACGCCTGTATACCTCGCGTCCTTTCCTGCGCTTCGCACTATGGATGGGACCCTCCGGTCTGATTGCCATTCTGGCTGGATGGGTGACCACCGAAGTCGGTCGTCAGCCGTGGGTTGTTTACGGCCTGCAACGGACGGCGGATGCGGTTTCCGCACATGGCGATTTGCACATGAGCATCAGCCTGATGGCCTTCTTTGTGGTTTACAGTTCGGTCTTCGGTGTGGGCTACAGCTACATGATCCGCCTGATCCGTAAAGGACCGCAGGAAGATGACCCGACGAGTCCGCCAACGGGTACTCCTGCACGACCGCTTTCCGCTGCGGTCCTCGATTCTCAACCGGAGGCACATCGCTAATGGGTATTGATTTATCAGTTATCTGGTTCGTTATCATCGTGTTCGCCACCCTGATGTATATCGTGATGGATGGTTTCGACCTTGGGATTGGCATTTTATTTCCGGCCATTCAGGACCCCGACGATCGCGATGTGATGGTCAACAGCGTCGCGCCGGTCTGGGACGGCAATGAAACCTGGCTGGTACTCGGGGGCGCAGGCTTGTTTGGTGCCTTTCCGCTGGCCTACGCGGTGATCGTCGATGCGCTGACCATCCCCTTAACCCTGATGCTAATCGGCCTGATTTTTCGCGGTGTGGCCTTTGAGTTTCGTTTCAAAGCAACGCCCGCACACCGGCCATTCTGGGATAAAGCGTTTATATGCGGTTCAATCCTCGCCACCTTTACCCAGGGCGTTGTCGTCGGTGCGGTGCTTAATGGATTCTCAGTCAGCGGACGCAGCTACAGCGGCGGACCTTTCGACTGGCTCACCCCTTTCACGCTGTTTTGCGGCGTGGGCCTGGTGGTGGCCTATGCGCTGCTGGGTGCGACATGGCTGGTGATGAAAAGCGAAAATCCACTACAGGATAAAATGCGTAGCGTCGCCAAAAAACTGCTGCTGGCGCTGCTGGTCGTCATTGCCATTATCAGTCTGTGGACGCCGCTGGCGCACAGCGCCATTGCCGATCGCTGGTTTAGCCTGCCAAACCTGTGGTTCCTGATGCCGGTTCCACTCCTGGTCGCGCTGATCAGCCTGTGGTTGTGGCGTTCGCTGGGCCAGCAGCACAGCCATGCGCTGGCGTTTATCCTCACGCTGGGGTTAATTTTCCTCGGTTTCAGTGGACTGGGGATCAGCATCTGGCCGCATATCATTCCACCCTCCATCACCCTCTGGCAGGCGGCAGCCCCGCCACAAAGTCAGGGTTTTATGCTGGTAGGTGCCTTGTTGATTATCCCAATAATCCTCGTCTACACCTTCTGGAGCTATTACGTTTTTCGCGGCAAAGTTCAACCTGGTGAGGGGTATCATTGATGCAACAATCAATCTGGAAACGCCTGATGTGGCTGGTGATCCTGTGGGGCGGCAGCGTGCTGGCCCTGGCCGCTGTTGGCATGGCCTTCCGTGTGCTGATGACGGCAGCAGGTTTTAAGTCCTGAGTCTGCATTCATATTGGTCGGGTAGCGTAGCGTTACCCGACAGCTAAAATCCCAACGTTATATAAACAAAAATGCAATAACCGGCGAATTGATGAAACACCGATTGCCTTTAACCCGATTAAATAATGAAATAGTCACTCGACGAAATTACCGCAATTTTTGTTAAAACGTACCAGAGGGTGAATGATGTTTAAGAAAGGGTTAACGGTGTTATTGCTGACCAGTGCGCTTTTTTCTGGCCAGCTTTTCGCTACTAATCAGGGACATGAATATCTTCAGGTGCAGGATGCCGATCACTTATTACGTCACACGGCTGACAGCGATGAACTGCGTATGACGGCGGAAGAATCCGCCGCCGATCTCCGCGAACACCATCACTGGCAAAAATCACGCAAACCCGATACCCATCAAAGTTAACGCTTAGCCTTTACGCTTCGGCAGCGTTTTCATCAGTTCATCCGGACTGACGGAAGCCACGATGCTGCCCGGCAACGGCATTTTCAAAATGTGATGTTTCATCTTGCCGATGACGTGCATTTCGCACGGTCGGCAATCAAATTTCAGCGTCAGCACATCGTCACCGTTGACCAACTGCATTGGCGTTGCTTTCCAGCTTTTGATGTTACCTTTGGCCTGTTTTGGGCACAGATTAAAGGCAAAACGCAGGCAGTGCTTGGTGATCATTACCGGCACCTCGCCTTTTTCCTCATGCGCTTCATAAGCAGCATCAATCAGCTGAACACCATAACGGTGATAAAACGCGCGCGCTTTATGGTTATAGACGTTTGCCAGAAAACTCAGATGCGTTTGCGGGTATACCGGGGCCGGGTCGGCTACCGGTTTGCGGCGGCCACGCTGGTAACTGGCCAGTCGCGCTGCGTCCAGCATTTCAACGGCGTCACGACGCAGCTGATTAAGCTGACCGTTCGGCACAAACAGTGCGCCCGGCAGATTCACCTGAATATCACGGGCGTAATACAGCGTCTGCCCAAGCTTTGCCAGCCCCTCCTGCAAATTGCTCAGCGCTTTTTCCGCGTTGTTCGCTTCCTCAAACTGGCCGTCCAGCGTGTGGGTGATGCTCACGCCCTCTTCGCTGGTGAGCGTCAGGATCAGCTGTTCCTGCCAGCCGCCCAGTTCAATATCGACCGCCACGCGACGTTCGCTGGACGTTTTGGTCAACGCCTGCTGCCAGTTATGATCGAGGTTACGATTCAACGGATGATGCGGACGCACTTTATGCAGATCGGCCGGCATTTCATTCGGCCAGACCCGATAGCGGTTGTTCCCCGTTTTCTCGACGGTATTGGCGCGAAATCCAACCACATCGCGTTTGATCAACACGTTCAGGCCATCGCCGTTAGCCAGCGGCTCCGTCACTTCAACATCAAGGTAATCTTTACCTACTTTCAGCACTTCGCCTACCGGCAAGCCGATAAACTTCGGCGAGTCAAATGCACCGATATCCCCTTTGCGGGCGGTGACAAAGTAATCTGTGCTGCCACGGTGGAACGTTTTGTCCGTTGAGGGGGTAAAGAAATGTTCTGTACGACCGGCTGAGGCACGGGCCAAATCACCGCGCTGTTCGATAATCGCATCCAACATCTGGCGATAATGGGCGGTGATATTTTTCACGTAGCTCATGTCTTTGTAGCGGCCTTCAATTTTGAAGGACCGCACGCCTGCGTCGATCAACGCGCCCAGATTAGCGGTCTGATCGTTATCTTTCATCGACAGCAGGTGTTTTTCGTATGACACCACCCGCCCCTGATCGTCTTTCAGGGTATACGGCAGGCGACAAGCCTGAGAGCAGTCACCACGGTTAGCGCTGCGCCCGGTCTGGGCATGGGAAATATAGCATTGGCCGGAATACGCCACACACAACGCACCGTGAATAAAAAACTCAAGGGTCGCGTCGGTAGCCTGATGGATGGCGCTAATCTGTTCCAGACTCAGCTCGCGCGCCAGTACAATCTGGGTAAACCCAACATCACCGAGAAACTTAGCCTTCTCGACGCTGCGAATATCACACTGGGTGCTGGCATGCAGCTCAATGGGCGGAATATCCAGCTCCAGAATCCCCATATCCTGTACAATCAGGGCATCAACGCCGGTCTGATACAGGTCGGTAATCAACCGCTGAGCGGGTTCCAGCTCATCATCGTGTAAAATCGTGTTCAACGTCACAAAGATTTTTGCCCCATAGCGATGGGCGAAAGGCACCAGTTCAGCAATATCCTTCAGGCTGTTACTGGCATTATGACGTGCACCAAACCCCGGTCCACCAATGTAAACGGCATCTGCGCCGTGCAAAATGGCTTCGCGCGCAATCGCGGAGTCACGGGCCGGGCTTAACAATTCAAGACGATGAGGTTGCTGAGGCATACGGTTGTTACCATCCAAAAGCGGTAAAATGGCGGCTATTGTAGTCAGAAGCGCGACGTTGCGAAATAGTTTTCCCTATTAACTCCGTGGGTAATGGATGAGCGAATGAAAGTGAACCGTCTGTTCGCTACTGTTTCGATAACTGTGCGCGGTATCTCCGGCAAATCGTACGCCCTCACCGGTGTTTAACGTTCGCCACCTGCCGCCAATACACATATCCAGCAGGCCGTTAATCACCACCACATGTTCAATAACGCCGGTCTCATGCGGGGTAGATTCGCTAAGCGCTCCCGGTGCCAGCAGTATCGAAAAATGGTCAAAGCAGAGCTGTGGATCCCACGGGAACAGCGGCGTGACGATCATCGCCTGCTGCTGCGGGTCGAATGCGGGCGTGCTCTCCGCTTCCGGCGGCGTGATAAAGGTCGAAAAGGGAACGTTCAACCCGGTGGCGATTTTCCATAATGTCGCCACCGTTGGGCTGGACTCGTTGCGCTCAATCTGCCCCAGCATGGCTTTTGACACGCCGGTCTCCTGCGCCAGACGTGCAAGGCTCCATTCCCGCTGCTGACGTAACGCCCTGAGCGTGGTCGCCAGATAGTGGGTAACATTGTCCATTCGTTATCTCCCTCGATCTCATGTGGCAAAGCACTAGACTATCACTTGTACGCTATAGCGCACAGTGCTACAGTGACCGACCGTTATAACGCACGCTGAGCCGCTATGCGCACATATTCACTCCCTCTGCCTACCGTACTGTCTGGTTTTGTTGCTGTGCTGGTCGGCTACGCCAGTTCAGCGGCGATTATCTGGCAAGCGGCGATAGCCGCCGGGGCAACTACCGGGCAAATTGCCGGCTGGATGACCGCGCTGGGCATCGCCATGGGCGTCAGTACGCTGGCATTAACGTTATGGTACCGTGCGCCGATATTAACCGCGTGGTCAACGCCCGGTGCAGCGCTGCTGGTCACCGGTCTGCAGGGTTTAACCATGCAGGAGGCAATTGGCGTATTTATTGTCGCCAATGCGCTGATTGTCCTGTGCGGCGTGACCGGATTGTTCGCCCGGTTGATGCAGATAGTCCCTCACTCGCTGGCATCGGCAATGCTGGCCGGGATCCTGCTGCGTTTTGGCCTGCAGGCATTTAATAGTTTTAACAATGAGCTACTCCTGTGCGGCAGCATGCTGTTAGCGTGGCTGGTGTTCAAAGTTGTCGCCCCGCGCTACGCGGTCATTGCTGCGATGTTAGTGGGGATAATGATTGCCTTGATAAAAGGTGACGTTGTCACTAACAACATCACTCTCTCACCGGTGATGCCGGAATTTATCGCCCCCCACTTTTCCCTCGCGCACAGCATCAGCATTGCCCTACCGCTGTTTCTGGTAACCATGGCTTCGCAAAATGCCCCCGGCATTGCCACCATGAAGGCCTCCGGCTATTCATTACCCATTTCGCCGTTGATCGTGTTCACCGGCCTGCTGGCGCTGTTGTTTTCCCCGTTTGGCGTCTACTCCATCTGTATTGCCGCCATCACCGCCGCGATATGCCAAAGCCCGGAAGCGCACCCGGACGCCCAGCGACGCTGGTTAGCGGCCGCCGCCGCGGGGGTTTTCTATCTGCTGGCAGGCGTATTCGGCGGTTCAGTGACCGGGTTAATGGCGGCCCTGCCGGTGAGCTGGATCCAGATGCTGGCCGGTCTGGCGCTGCTGGGGACGATTAGCGGCAGCCTGTATCAGGCGCTGCATCACGAAGCCGAGCGTGACGCGGCGATTATCACCTTTCTGGTCACCGCCAGCGGGTTGACGCTGCTGGGTATTGGTTCCGCATTTTGGGGATTAATTGCCGGAGGGGTGTGCTACACAGTGCTGAGATTAGCGCGCCGCACGTAGCTGCGAGGGCGTTTTGCCCGTCACCTGCTTAAAACGGTTGCTGAAGTGGCTGGCGGAGCTGAACCCGCAGGCCATCGCGATATCAGACAAGCTGCGGGAAGAGTAACAAACCAGCTGCTGCGCCAGCGCCATACGGCGCTGCATGACATACTGATGGGGCGCCATGTTCATCGACTGGCGGAACATTCGGGCAAAGTGGAAATCGCTCAACGCCGCTTCACCTGCCAAATCGCTCAGGGTGATGGGGTACGCCAAATGCGCGTCGATATAGGCCAGCACATTACGTAAGGTGACGGGCGCGAGTCCTCCCGTGACCATCGGCGGTCGCCATTGTACGTTACTGTAATGCTGGATCAGGTGCGTTAATAACAGCGAAGATGCGGCGCTCAGCGTGAGATGGTTAGCAGGCTGTTGCCAGTCATTACCAAGTAGAAACTGGCGGTACACAGCGGTGATCCCCGGATCGCTGCCGAAAGTATGTTCGTCCAGCGTGACGCTATAAGGGCTCTTATCCCAGACTTTCTCCCCCACCTCACGCAAATGCGCGTCGGTGCAGTAGAGATGCACAAACGACAGATCGTCGCGGATATCCCAGCTGGATTCACTCTCTTTGGGCATCAGGCAGAAGCGGTCCGGGCCACCGCCGTTCTTCCAGCCGCCCGCCGTTTTGTGATAACTCTCGTAGCCATCTGCAACGTATAAGCTGAGTGTATGGTGATCGCAGTATTGGGTGATGGTATCGCGTTTGTTTGACCATGCCGCCAGTTGGATCCCAGAATGTAACGCAACCGATTCATGCAGCACGGCATTATGTTTGCGTAAGTTTTCAAAGGCATCGTAGGGCTGAGGCATACCATCACTTTCAAAGACGTTGTGAGCAGACTTTCAGTCTATCTCAGCAACAGGGTGTTAACAGCCCCCTTTTCCGCTTTGCATAAAAAAAAGCGCAAGATTTTGCAAGTCTCCCGCAATCGGATGAAAGCGCCCTCAGAGGTGGCGTGGCACAGTCTGCCTTTGAATACGCAAAATGAGAGCGATGTATGAACGCACTGCTGTACAGCCTGGTGGTGGTGATATGGGGCACGACATGGATTGCCATTTACCTGCAACAAGGCCCGGTTGCCGCCCCTGTTTCTATCTTCTGGCGCTTTGCCGTTGCCAGCACGGTGATGATAGTCATTCTGCTGGTCAGCGGAAAATTGCGTAAGCTTTCCGCGCGTGACCATCTGTTTTGTTTGCTTCAAGGTAGCTGCGTTTTTTGTTTTAACTTCTGGTGTTTTTACACGGCCGCCGCATGGATCAATACCGGACTCGAATCGGTTATTTTCTCAATGGCCGTCCTGTTCAACGCGGTTAATAGCTACTTGTTTTTTGGTCAAAAACCGCCGCGACGTTTTTATGTCGCCGCCGGACTGGGCCTGACAGGCATCGTCACCTTGTTCTGGCAAGATTTAGTCAACAGCGGGTTAAATCACTCGCTGCTGCTGGGCATTGCCTTGAGCGCTCTCGGAACGTTTGGTTTCTCACTGGGCAACATGATAAGCCTGCGCCATCAGAAAAATGGCCTCGAGGTGATGACCACCAACAGCTGGGCGATGTTATACGGCACCGTGTTGATTGCTACCATTGCGCTGGTGCGCGGCGATAACTTCACACCTCAGTGGACCTTCAGTTACCTCAGTGCGCTGTTGTATCTGGCGATTTTTGGTTCGGTGATTGCCTTTGGCGCCTATTTCACGCTGGTCGGACGTATCGGTCCCAGTAAGGCGGCCTACAGCACGCTGCTTTTTCCACTGGTGGCACTGACGCTGTCTACGCTGTATGAGGGGTATGTCTGGCAGATTAATGCCATTGCCGGATTAGTACTGATTTTGCTGGGGAATCTGGTGATGTTCACCCGCCCGGAAATGCTGATGGGGAAACTGCTGTACCGTCGCCGGGTAGCCTGAAAAAAATCGCACCATCCGCAGAAAGCAGACGGTGCGTTTTTCATTATTGTTTTTTATTTACGTCAAACATGGAGGCATCGGTCGCCATGTCATCAACAACTTTCTTCAACGTTTCGAACGCCATCGGCGTACTTTCGTTATTCAGGTCTTTACCTTCACCCTGACGAACAACTTTAATCACTGGCTTATTGGTTGCCGCATCGATCAACTCACCTTCAAAATAGAGGTGGGTATCCATGGTGCGGTGACCTGTCGCCATCTGTGTACCGGCAACAAGCAGCGCGACCGGAACCACTTCATAGAACTGTAGTCCTTCTTTGCTGGTCGCCACACCGGTGATTGCTCCACGGAAAATCAGACTACGCGGGCCAGGCGTTGTCACCAGCGGCTTACGCTTAGCAATGGAGGTTTTCATCTGCGTGTTGGTATAGTTCAGCAGCTTATCAAGCACCTGTTGTCCAACCTGGGTGGTTGGTTTAGGAACCGGATAATACGTGATTGGGTTATAAACGATGTTATCGTAATTGGATTCTTTAAAGTTAGGATCAATCCAACGGAGCACCGGTTGTCCGGTTGCTGATTTAGTTTCCTTCAGGTCCGAATAGTTTTTTAAAAACCCAGAATATTTATCCGGCTGAGTCACTTTTGATGCACAGCCAGATAATGCCAACAGGCCAGTAAGCACTGCAACTTTAAATAAAGTTTGAGTACGCATGGAACGATCCCTTTAGTTTTCGCAATGATGCCTGAAAAGAATAGCAAATCAGAATCATTTTGGATGCACTAAAAATGGTAAGGACCGCACAATTTTATCTTAACGTTAGCTTAACGTTCAGCACAAAAAAAATGCTGAACGTAGAAAGGCTTATCACAAATGGGTAGGTTAACCAGCTTTACGCGCCAACATTGTGGCAAAGCGCAGTTTAATACGGTTGCCGTTCTCATCCGTACGATGAAGTTCACCCACATCTTCGTTATATTTCAGCAGATCCCAACCGCTGTAATAGCGGCGTAATTCTCCGGCTTTAAACGCAAACGGGAACCCAACGGTGCACGGAAAATCATCGGTATCCATGGCCGCAACGATCAGGTTATATCCGCCCGATTTCGTGCAGCGTTGCATATTTTCAATCAGGCCCGGGATAGTTTTTGCTTCGAGGAACATCATCACTACGGTGGAAAGAATAAAATCATATTCACCGTCAAAGCGTAACGCATTGAGGTCCGCTACCTCAGCGTGCAGATTGGTCAGCCCTTCAGCGTCTTTAATGCGCAGCAAATTAGCGATGCTCATCGGGTTTTTATCCCATGCGGTCACGTCATAGCCGTTGGCCGCCAGGTACAGGCTGTTACGGCCATTCCCGCAACCCAGATCTAACGTTTTGCCTGGCGTAACAATTTTTGCCGCGTCAACAACATCGGAATGCGTGCGGGTTAAATCATATTTCTCAGTAAAGTAGTTTTCGTCACAACGGGTCATTATTTATCCTCAGATTTCAGTAATGCTGCACGCTCCGTGCGAATAAGCAGTTTTCCCTGCATCAGCAATGCAAATGTACGTACCAGCAATAGCGCAATGATAAAATTGGTAAAAATAAACAGCGGGATCGCCAGCGTATGAAAAAAACCTGACTCGCTGCCGTGGCCTAAATGCAGCCCCGTCGTTGCCAGCGCCGACACGCCGAACGAGAAGCTCCAGAACGACGCATTAAACGGCAGAGACAGATACCACGGCATGAGACGCAACATGAACAGCAGTTGCAGCAGGCCATAGCCGAACAACATTTTTGCCAGCGTATCGCCTTCGCCACCGTTGACGCTGAGCCAGGCACTACAGGCCACCAGCGCCGGGGCCAGTTGAATACCCAGCGAGGTACGTAATACCGCCGGCAGTTCACCAGAACTGCGTAAACGCTGCAGAATAACCGGCTCAAGGCTTAACCAGGAGAAGACGCCCGCCCCGAGAAACACCAGCCCGGCATCAGTGTAACCAAGCGCGCCGCAGGCCATGGCGCTGATAAAGTTATTGGCCACGGTCGGCAGATACAAACCCGGCGTGGTGGCTTCTTCCGGATGAGAACCCCGCCACAGCCCTGCCGTTTGCCAGGCTGCGTACGACAACTGGATCACCACCCCAATACCAAACAACACCACGGCTAAGGGCCGGCACCAGGGAACGAAACCAATCGCCACCAGCATAGTGGTAGCAGGGAAAAGGCTGACAAAACTGCTCATCACCGGGTGACGTATCTCCGCCAGCACGCTGTGGGGAAAACGCGCCAGACGGGTCATAAATGCCAGCGTCAACAGCCCCCAAATGACCATCGCGAGGATCACCAGACCGTCACCTATCCAGTGGCTCACCGGCCATATCTGACTGGCATATCGCCAGGCAAAACCCATCCCGATGGTGCCCAGTACCATGCCAAAATAACCGGCCGGAAGATTAAGAACTTGCTCACTATGCTTCTTATTACTCATTTTGTTTATTTTTTAAAGTATATTTGAAATACATTTTATGGAATTTACGGCTGTTTAGCCAGTGCTGAAAACTTTGCTACGTTTAACTAAGGTGCGCAACTGGGAAATTCTTTATGACCAAATACCGTCTGAGCGATGAGCCACGTTCCTTCAGTTATCAGGATAATGGCCACAAAAAAAACGTATTGCTACACCAGATCATCGCCCTCACCGACTTTAATGATGTGCAAGCCGGTACACCAGGCGGCTGGATTGACGACGATAGCGTGCTGGCGCAAAACGGTGATTGCTGGATTTACGATGAGAATGCCATCGCCTTTGCCGGGGCGGTTATCTCCGGCAACGCCCGCATTACCGGTGCAAGCGTGATCAGAGAAGGGGCGCAAGTTGGCGATAACGCATGGATTGACCAGGCAGAAATCAGCCATGGCGCAGAACTACGTGACAACGTCACGGTCAAAGATTCGACGGTTCGTGGGGAATGCCTCCTTTCCGGTGAGGCTCGCGTGTTGAGTGGTTCAGAAATCATTGCCGCCAAAGGATTAACCCGTGAAAGCGACCAGATTTTGCACCTTTACGACCGCGCAACCATCAGCAACTCGCGCGTGGTGCATCAGGCGCAAATCTATGGCGACGCTGTCGTCAATTATGCCTTTATCGAACACCGCGCCGAAGTTTTTGATTTTGCGCGAATAGAAGGCAATGAAGAAAATAACGTCTGGATTTGCGATTGCGCGAAAGTTTACGGCCATGCCCGGGTTAGTTCCGGAACTGATGAAGATGCCATTCCTACCCTGCGTTACAGCTCACAGGTGGCGGAACACGCCGTGGTCGAGGGTAACTGTGTTCTGAAGCATCACGTGTTGGTTGGGGGGCATGCGCAGCTGCGCGGTGGTCCAATCCTGCTTGACGATCGCATTCTCATTGAAGGCCATGCCTGTATCGTGGGAGAAGTGTTGATCGAACATCTCATTGAGGTTACCGGCCAGGCTTGCATCGAGGCCTTTGCGGGCGACGCGATTCATCTGCGCGGCCCGAAAGTAATCAACGGCGAGCAACGTATTACCCGCACGCCTCTGGCAGGCTTATTCTGAGGCGCAATCAATGATACGGGCGTAGAGATTCACATCATGGTACTCACCGTTGAGGAACTCCGCCTGCTTCAGGCAACCTTCCAGCAGGAAACCATTGCGCTGTGCGACCTGATTGCTTTCACGGTTATCCACCCGGCATTTAATGATAAAACGGCGGATCTCGCCGCGCTGCGCGTAATGCTGAATAAACGCCTGTAGCGCCCGGGACAGTATGCCTTTCCCCTGATGTTCTTCATCCAGCCAGTAACCAATATAGGCAGCTTTGTTCAACGGTTCGATCTGGTTAAACGAGATCACCCCCACCACGTTCTGCTGTTCAAAAATCAGAAACATTTTGGCGTAGCCGCGCTGGTGCAGCATCATATTGCCCTGCACGTTCTTGCGTGTGTCATCCTCGGATTCGACAAACTGTGGCCAGTTCAGCGACTGCTGCAGCCAGGTTTTATTTTTTAGCACCAGCTGATGCAATGGCGTGACGTGTTGCTCTTCTACGGCTCGCAGTTCCAGCGTGTCGCTGACGGCAATGACTTCTGGCACGTTTCTCTCCTTCACTTTCGTTAACGGGGCATTTCTGACTGGCATCCACAGATATTAATCTATTTAGCACCCCTGACATCATGTTTTTATGCTGTAACAGCAATCACTTAGCAACAATATACCGCGCAGAACCCGCTACTCTGATTAACCGGGCATCCTCATGGGGATGAACCGCAATGATGACAATAATACCGCTATTTTTTTGCTAAGGAGCAAGCATGGCAGCACCTTTGGGTCGTTTAGCACTTATCCCGCTGTTTCTGATCACCGCCTGTCACCAACCCGTTCCCACCTCACAGACCGGTCCCGTGCCCTACGCGGTCAGCAAGCAGGTGGTGGTGGATAATACCACCCTGGAGATCTCTCGCAGCGCGCTGGAATATAATATCCACAAAGTTCAACAGTTGCTGGGAGATAAAACCCGCTTGTGCGCCATTCTCAAAGGCGATGCGTACGGGCACGACCTGTCTCTCGTCGCGCCGGTGATGATGCAAAACGGCGTGCAGTGTATTGGCGTCGCCAGTAATGAAGAAATCAGCATTGTGCGTCAGGCCGGTTTTACATCACAACTGATGCGCGTGCGTAATGCTACGGAAAAAGAGATGCGCCAGGCGGCAGATTTTGATACTGAGGAGCTGATTGGCAATCTGGACATGGCGAAACGTCTGAGCGCGATTGCTCAGGAGAAAGGCAAAACCATCCGTATTCATCTGGCGTTGAATTCTGGCGGAATGTCGCGCAACGGTCTGGAAGTCAGCACGGCTGCCGGACTGGAAGAAGCCCGCGCCATTTCGGCCTTACCCGGACTGAAAATTGTCGGCATCATGTCGCATTTCCCGGAAGAAGATGCCGCGGTGGTCAAGCGCGATTTGGCCCGCTTCAATACCCAATCAGCCCAGGTTCTCAAGATTACCGCGCTGAAGCGCGAAGACGTGACGTTGCATGTGGCCAATACCTTCGCCACGCTGACCGTGCGTGAATCATGGCTGGATCTGGTGCGCGTTGGCGGAATTTTTTATGGTGATACCATCGCCAGCACAGAATACAAACGCGTGATGACGTTTAAATCATCGATTGCGTCGGTAAACCATTACCCGAAAGGTAATACCGTCGGCTATGACCGTACATATACACTCAAACGCGATTCCGTTCTCGCTAACATTCCGGCAGGTTATGCTGACGGCTATCGTCGCGTGTTCAGCAACGCGGGACATGTGCTGATCCGCGGCCAGCGGGTGCCGGTGCTGGGTAAAACGTCAATGAATACGCTGATTGTCGATGTGACCGATCTACCGCTGGTGACCTCCGGTGATGAAGTTGTGCTGTTCGGTAAACAAGACAAGGTACAGGTTAGCGCAGAGGAAGTGGAAGAAATCAGCGGCGCGCTGTTCACCGAAATGTCGATTCTATGGGGCGCGACGAACAAACGGGTTATGGTCGATTAAGTCTTAGACAGGAAGGGCTTCCCTTTTGGAAGCCCTTTTACACAGTGAGAGCCGGTCTATTTAGCTCTCACTGACACTCTCTTTTTGCAGGATTTTGAGCAGGTCTTCCTTCAGGTGAAGTTTCTGTTTCTTCAGGCGAACAATATCCAAACTGTATCCCCGACCATCCGAACCTTCCAGTCTGGAAATCTCATGATCAAGGCTGTTGTGTTTTTCGAATAAAGACAGAAAGCGAGGATTCTCGGATTTCAGTCGGGAAATGAGGTCTCTGTATTCTGGAAACATACTTTCTCCCTGTTAGTGGACAAAAAGCGTGCATAAGAAATACACAGCTTCAGCTTACCCATTTGACAGAGGGAAAAATGCGAACAGGATCGAGTAAATAGCGTACAGAATGTTTCAACAGAGATGCGTTCTGTGACTCCCCTTCAGGAGAGCCACAGAACGTGCGGTTAACGCATTTCGCGGTCGTCGACGTACTGACGTTTATCCGCTGCCGGTGGGAAATACTGATACAGCCAGGTCTCGCTGATAGCATCGCCCTGACAACGCAGGAACATGCGCATATCTACCGGATCGGTTGAGTCTGAGGTCGGATACCAGTCAAACTGAATACGATAGCCATCGATCGGCTCAACGTAGAGGATTTCAATCTGCTTCGCTTCGCCGCTGGAGAGCGTAATCACCGGCTCAATACCCTTCGGCGCAGCGGCTTTCAGATCGCCACCGACGAAATCAACAGCAAAGCGACGCGCCCATTTTTCCGGGTAATGCTCGCCCGGCGCCCATCCTTCCGGGAATCCCCCCATGCCGGTGCGGGTGGCCAGCACGCGCGCCAGCGGCGAGCGTACCGGCGGCTGTGCGCTCCAGTACAGGCGATATTTGAACTCCAGATCGTCACCGGCTTTGATTGCCTTCTCCGGTTGCCAGAAGCAGACGACGTTATCCAGCGTTTCACCGGTGGTTGGGATCTCCATCAAGCCAATGGTCCCCTTGCCCCACTGGTTACGCGGCTCGACCCACAGGCTTGGGCGCTTGTTGTACCAGCCCATGATGTCCTGATAGTGGGAGAAGTCACGATCCAACTGCAACAGGCCAAACCCGCGCGGGTTGTTATCGGTGTAGGCATTGAACTGCAGTTTTTGCGGATTGTTCAGCGGACGACAGATCCACTCCCCGTTGCCACGCCACATTGCCAGGCGGTCGGAGTCGTGGATTTGCGGGTGAATGGTGTCGCACATCCGACGTTCGTTATTGCCACAGCTAAACATGCTGGTCATCGGCGCAATGCCGAGCTGTTTGATGTCTTTACGGGCGTAGACATGGTTCTGCACATCCATGATCACCTGCGTTTTCTCACAGTGGATCACAAATTTAAACGCACCGGTAACGCTTGGGCTGTCGAGCAGCGCATACACCGTAAAGCTGGTCGCGCCCGGTTTGACCGTTTCGAACCAGAACGCGGTAAAATCAGGAAACTCTTCTTTGCTGTCGGTGTAGGTATCCACCGCCAGCCCACGCGCCGACAAACCGTACTGATAGGTGTCATCGACGGCACGGAAATAGCTGGCACCGAGGAAAGAAACCACATCGCGGCGGGCCAGTTCCGGGGCTTTAAACACGCGGAAACCGGCGAAGCCGAGATCGGTTTGCCCTTCCAGCTGTTTGGTATCTACGCCCGCATCATTGTATTTGAACAGTTCAGGGCGGAAGTGGATCTCACGCGCCAGATGCGTACTGTCATCAACCGAGAACATGCGCACGCGGCGGCGAAAACCCATGCCGACATGGAAGAACTGCGCGTCCAGCTGACGATTTTCAACATTGTTCCACAGCGACTGCTCGGCGTCATACTGAATACTGTTGTAAGCCTGCGGCGTCAGTTTCGCCAGCGTATCCGGCAACGCGCGCGGCGCACCGCCCCACGGTTTTTGTGCTAAATCATGGGCCATTGATTGCAGTACGGAAAAATCAAAACGTACGGTTTTTCCGTCTGCAATGTCAGACTCTGCCGCATAGGCAGCACGGGAAAAGAGTGATGCAATACCACTGGTTCCGCACACGGCGGCCATTGCCATTGAACCTTTAATAAATCGTCTACGATTCATGCCTGAAAGTAAGTCCTTCTGGTCGTGTGAATGGTCCCGCGCCGGTCAACATCTGCGGCAAGAGAGTGCACATTTCTGACCGCTCACTCTAGACAAAATTCATTAATAATCCAATTGTTGGTCGCCGATTATCTGTACAAAATCGAAAATATATTATGTCGATGGGAACAGACCGAATCCCGTGTAAATTCCATTAAAGTAAACCACAGCGCCGTTTACTGCGCTCTTCAGCCTCCCGATACAACACAAACTCATCATAAACCGCACAGCCCAGCGCCTGTTCAAACGCATCCCGACTGGCGTTACCATGACTGCGCGTCTGGGTTTCATTGCCCAGATTAGACTGGAAAATGCCCGCCGCGCTCACCGGTAAGAAATCTTCGTAGGTGATCGGTTGAGCCACCAGCCAGCCTCGTTCGATCAGCGGCTGCGGGTCATCCTCCGGTCGGATCGCCTGACGATGCGCCTCGCCCGACGGCGTTAGTCGATAGCGGAACCAGGCCAGCCCCTGCTGGCGTAGCAAAAACTCACTGTCAGGGAAGGCTTTAAACACCTCCTGAAGATGCAGCTGGTGCGTCAGGTTGTCTTTACCCGTTCCCGCATGACTCAGCAGTTCATCGTATAACTGCCTGCCTTTTGGGGTCAGCGCCACGCCACGCTGTTCAATCTCGCCAAAACGTGCGGTATGCGTGCCGCGCATTTCACCGGCAAACAGTACCGCCTCCTCCAGCGCTTTAAAGCTGGTCTGGCGTAGCAGAATGGGCACCTCGCGACGCGGCGGCCCTTCAATGAGGATTTTCGGTTCGATGCCACATTCCGGCATCATCGATTGCACTCGGTCGATATCCAGCGTACGTGGCGTCAGATGGTTGATGTGGCAGCCGGGGAAGCACACCACATCGGCGATCAGTCGATGTTCGTTGTGTAGCGCGTGATAGGTCTCTTCGTCTACCGTGGCGTGCTGATGCCAGCGGAAGGTTTCCAGTGCTTCATGCACAAATTCCTGGGCCTGGGCTGGTGTAAAACTCCCCTGCGCATCAAACTCGTCCAACAGTTCGTGGCAACGGCGCGTAAAAATATCGCGTTTTGCGAGAATATCCGCAGCCCGCTGGCGTAATGTTACGTTATCGATCAACTCGAGGCGCAATAGCGAGGTAAACACCCGAAACGGATTACGCGAAAGCGAAGCATCATCAATGGGGCGAAACGCCGTGGAATGGACGGGAACGCCCGCCTGGGAGAGATCGTAATAGCTGACCGGGTACATGCCCATAATGGCAAACATCCGCCGCAGCGTGGATAATTCCTGCGCGGTCCCTACCCGGATCGCACCGTGGCGCTCAACGTTAAGACGCGCTAACTCATCCGCATTGGCCAGTTTTTCATGCAGCGTCGGGTTATTTTCCAGTACCGCCAGATTCACATCAGCGACAAGTTCCAGCAACGTGCCGTACTGCGGGACTTCCTGCTGGTACATTGCTGACATTGCCTGCGAAAATTGTTCCCGTATCTCATCTGCCGTGATGGTGTTCGCCATAATGTCATGCCTCCAGTGAATATTACCTGGAGTGTAGAGAACGCTACCGAGTCCGGTGGGAAGAATTTACAATCTGTGATTAGCACCCAAACTTTTGATAAGCACGGAGACATTAAAGATCCAGCAATCATGCGGGTCACACTGGAATCATAGAAAACACGAGGCGATTCAGTGTACCCTACCCTGTGACATGGCCTACAGGTAATCGATCACTCTTGCTAAACTATCTCGTTCTCTCACCGTGATAATCTCCTGTTATCACTTCATCGTAGACATATCACACACTTAGCCACACGCACCCTATGTTATGTGCATGCCTCTTGTATGTTGTGTATTGAGTAGTCCATATCATACACAGGTGGGTATAGATTTACTTGTAAATAACTCACGCGTTATAAAACCCTCCCCGTACTACATGCCTCATTGCCATCACATACTGGCTAACACAATACGCGGGAACGCACCACTCAATACCTCCGTGGTTTACCCGTTGATTTACCCATTGAAAGTTAACAATTATGCAGAGCATGAATGGCACTTAAAATAGAACACATATCAACCACAATTAGCCATTCGTGCTCATATCATATGTTTCACTATGTTTATTATTGTGTTTGCTTTTGTGTTTATTGATAATGCACTTCCCCCGTCACTGATGACGGCTAACTTTGAATGCCATGCAATGATTAAGGTAACAGAGTCAAACATCAAGCAAGTGCAAGGGGCCATTCGTGCAGCTACTGATAAGTGTGGTTTTGAATACGTTGTTGCTTCCTTCAATGCGTGTCAAGAACGAGGAGAAATGGATATTGTGTTTAATCTTCCTGTTGGTGAATACCGTCGTTATGCTGCCCTGTTAGCTGATCTTGTTCGCATCGAAAAACAGATGATAGACATGATTTCAGCTACAGCAGCCGTAATGTTGTAGAGGTGTACACAATGAATGTGATAGCGGGTGATGTTGCTATTCATCCTGTTTCATTTATCAATCTTGTTGTGGTCGCTTTTTGGCAAATTATTGAAGATGTGTTTATCTCATATGATGACGGAATGACAGAAACCTATCTGCACAATGCAACTGTACTTATTCAAGATAAGAAGGAAGAAAATCTGACTAACTCACTGATAACCACTCTGATCACGCCTATGTAGAACATAATGGACAAGTTCTAACTTATGTTGATATACAAGGTAAAACTAAAGCACCAAGTGAATAAGCAATTAATATTGTTCAAGAGTTTCTATATAAATAAATCTCAACAGAGGATTTGAAGTTGGAGGCTGGTATGTTCTCGTGAGCTTTATTATGTTCATGGAATATGGAAGTGATCGTGTTTATTGGTGGTTAGCTTGGCTGACAGACGATCAATTTTATATGGCTGGTTTAGGCGCGGGATTTATTGCTCTAATTGCTTTCATTCCTGCTGTTTGGGTTGGTGCTCTTATGGCTATCACAGCTTCAATTACTTATGTGAAAGACGGCATACGATAAATAAAACGATAAATAAAGAATTAATGATGATAGCACCCTATTAATCCTAAATGGAGTTTTCATAATGTTTAAGAAATCAGTGGTTGCAATGTTAATTGTTCTTCCAATGTCTGCTTTTGCTCATGGTCATGGTGGTCATGGCGGAATGGGTGGTCACAACTTTGGTGGTCATGGTCATGGTGGTAATATTGGTCATGCGTTTGGTAGCCACTCCTTCGGTGGTAAACTGGCAGGGCGTATGAACGCTAGTGGCGGATTCACTGGCTTCTCTAAAGGTTCTATCAACATGAGCGATCATCCTGTTGCTCAGAACATTGCAGACCATACCACTCATACCGCGTCTTTTAAAGACGGCACTTTCATGGGCACAACTACCACCACCATTGGTGATATAACTCGTGAAACTTCTACAGTTGTGTCTGCTGATATGCGTTCTCACACTAAAGCCATCACTAACGGTGAAGTATCTCATGTGAGTATTCGTAGCTATGCTGACGGTATTGGTGGTCTGAGTGTTCATGCTACCAAAGACGGCGACACTGCGATTGGGACAGTGAAAGCATATAACGATGTAGCAAATGCTGGCGTCGTTAACCACATGCTGAAATCTGGTGACATGACTCGTGTTGCTCAGACAGCAATCGCACCAGACTTCCGTAGCCGTACGGTAGCGGTTCGTGACGATACTGGCGTAACTGTCCACATGCAAGGTTATGTGGGCAATGAGCAGGCTGGTATTGGTTATAACAAACATGTTGCCACCTATGGTGAGTATGGCTTTGAACGTTCAGTGAATACGCTGGGTATTGCAACTGTCGGCATGTATGGTCCAGCTCACTATGCTGAGAAAGTTGCCAACCTGAAAACTGGTACAGTGAAAACGATCACTGACATTACACCACCTGCACCAACTCCTGTGGTGATTCACGTTGTTCCACTGACTCCGCTGACTCCTGTTGTACCACAGCCAACTCCGGTTGTTATTCATGTAGCACCAGCAGCCGATGTAACACCTGCTGTCGATCCTACTCCAGCAAATGTTACTACTGTGTACAACGATAAACACGGTGATAGTGTCATCTTGTATTGGAATATCTAACTAAAAGCACGGTTTTATACAACATTAGGGCTGGAGAAATCCGGCCTTTTTTTTAGTGGAAATAAATTTGTGAATGGAGATATTGCAAATGATGCTTAATGCGGGTGATTTTCTAAAATTGATTAATCTTGATCCATTTAAGAAATCTAACAATGAAGCAGGTGTGTCTGTTTCTCGTGGTGTTGAACTGGCTAAGCTGCGTGATGCTGTAAAAGAGAAACGTGTTAATTTGCGAGTTCTCTTGAAGTGGTTAAATGCTTCTGCTGGCTGTCGTTTACAAGAACGTTGGTTAACTAACTTCTTCGCTAACGAGCTAGGAACCTCTCAGCAACGTTCAGGCAAGAGTAAAGAGGACAAGCTAAAGGAAGAGGTTAACCGCCTTACGGAGCTTCTCAGAGCGTCACAGGAACAGAATCAGATGATTGCTATGGTTGCTTCTGAGGACAATCAGAAATCTATTTTTGCTGGTATCGTGGAAAAGATTGAACTTGAGACTCAATCAGAAGTAGCAGCCTTTGTAGAACAAGCTGCAACACGAGCTAAACAGAAAGCTATCGATCAGATGAAAGCTATCTTTCCAGACTGGGAACCAGCAGAGGACGCTTGAACGTAAAAGGCAGTGTGTATTAACATACGGCCTTAACTTTTTAGGGGCATATGATGAAGAACGTTAATTTAATATTGCTCGGAGATAGCACACAGCCACAAGAGAAGCGTATGAAGGAAGCGCTCAAGATAAGCAAGGGTGTGAAACCTGCTGCTGTGTTGGATGCTGTGAAAGAAGCATATGATGGTACAGGGAAGAAACCTAGCCTGAACTATGCACAGCTTGCACGATGGAGAAAGGGTTTAACCTACTATCGCTCACCTCCTACTGTAGACGCTATAGATCCCTATACAGAATTATTTACTCCCCTGTACCAACTGCTAGAGAATCCAGTGGTGGTAGCTTCCATCGATGTAGAAGAATTCGAACAACGATTAAGAAAGCAGGTTGAAGAACGTGAACGGCTATTGAGTACGGCAAGACGGGAAGAAGCAGAACGTATTATGAAAGAATCAGAAGAACGTGATCATAATAGGTTAATGGAGGAATTAAGTAAGCTGATGGATAAGCTGAGAGAGCTTAGGAAAGATTAATGCACATTTTTGTGCATTTAGAATAGTTGAGAAGGGGTAGCCTAATATTATGGTTCCCTTTTCTGTTTTTATTTCACCGGAAAGAGTTTTGATACTACTACTGCGTTAATTATTCCCCTTCTTACTACCGCACTAATAAGCACATTCACCGCTGTGAGAATTATCACACCGCCTACATGGTGAATAGCTTTGGCTATGAAAGATCAAAATGGTATAGAGTCCGAAGGA
>NZ_JASJUJ010000021.1:0-26163 GCF_047467975.1 Citrobacter sp. C348
TCCCATTTTTTAGCACAAGTGTTTTTTAGATCTTTTTTTGCTGAGTGGCTGTTTTTTACCCCTTTCGCTACATTCCTGCACAATATGGCTGATTTTTGATAACTAAATCGCTTGCACAGTCTCGATAATCAAACCAAAGTCTTCATTACTGCTCTATTTTATTGAGGTAAACATGTCTGATGTACTGCGTCCTTATAAGGATCTTTTCCCGCAGATCGGGAAACGCGTGATGATCGACACCAGCAGCGTCATCGTTGGTGATGTTCGACTGGCTGATAATGTTGGGATCTGGCCTCTGGTCGCGATCCGTGGTGACGTGAACTACGTACAAATCGGCGCCCGCACAAACATTCAGGACGGTAGCGTGTTACATGTCACGCATAAATCAGCATCTAACCCGCAAGGCAACCCACTGATCGTGGGCGAGGATGTCACCGTGGGCCATAAAGTCATGCTGCACGGCTGCGTCATTGGCAACCGCGTTTTGGTCGGTATGGGATCGATCCTGCTGGACGGTGTCGTAGTAGAAGATGACGTAATGATTGGCGCGGGAAGTTTGGTTTCGCAAAACAAACGCCTGGAGAGCGGGTATCTGTACCTGGGCAGCCCGGTTAAACAGATCCGCCCACTCAGCGATGAAGAAAAAGCGGGCCTGCAGTATTCAGCTAACAACTATGTGAAATGGAAAGACGAGTATTTGAGTCAGGATAACCAAACCCAACCGTGAGCATCTTCTTGCTGAGCCTGGATCAATGCTTCGGCTTCATCTTCCAGATCCCAGCGATGCTCCCGAAAAATTTCCATCCACTGTTCAGGCGTGTTGCCGCCAAAGCGACGCGCCAACACCTCTCCGTTGATGGCGCATGTTAGCTGCATACCCTGAACCATCGCCGGGAAAACAACAGCATCTATATCTGACTTCCATTCTTCTCTATCGGGAAACTGGATAGCCTGGTTCACACGGACAGTTCCTGTTGCAGCTTTTTAATGACGGGTTCCGTCTTCGGCAATACGCCATGCCAGAGTAAAACGGCATGCGCCGCCTGCCCTACCAACATTCCTAACCCATCAGCACAATGTCTTGCCCCCTGTAATGCGCACCAGGACAAGAACGGCGTATTCCCTTTCTGATAAAACATGTCGTAGCAATAAACAGAAGCGTTGATCAGTGATGCTGGGATAGCCGGAATATCTCCGCTAATCCCACTGGAGGTCGCATTAATAATGATATCGAAGGCGTTATTCTCAAGCTCATCAAATCCCACGGCCTGAACGCTACCGGTATGGGAAAAGATCTGAGCCAGTTCTTCTGCACGCGAAGCGGTACGGTTTACGATGGTCACCGCACAGTCCATAGAAAGAAGAGGGAGTAATACCCCACGGGATGCCCCACCAGCCCCAATAAGTAAAATACGCGATCCGGGACGAATAAAAGCTAAACGTTCAAGATCGCTTAATAAACCAATACCATCGGTGTTATCCCCAAGTAAGCGTCCATCTTCCAAACGCTTAAGCGTGTTAACCGCCCCGGCAAGCGATGCACGTTCTGTTAATTCATCAGCCCGCGCAAATGCCTCTTCTTTAAAAGGAACCGTAATATTCGCCCCTTTACCGCCCTCTGCAAAGAAGGTGTTCAGCGTATTCACAAAATTATTGATTGGCGCCAGCACCCGTCCATAGGTGTGATCGATATTCAGCTGCTCTGCAAATTGCTGATGAATAAAAGGCGATTTGCTGTGCGCGATTGGATTGCCAAAAACAGCATAGGCTTCTTTCATATTACCCCTGTCGAAATTGTTCACCCGTCAAGGCATCACAGATTTCCGAAGGATTTAAACGCCCACCGGTATCGCCTTCAACAACGGGGAAATCTGCACCAAATTGCGTGCGTACTTCCTCTACCGTCCGGCAAGGAGGTAAACCACTCAAATTAGCACTGGTAGAGACTAACGGTTTGCCATAAGCCTGGCACAACGCAACCACCAGCGGGTGATCCGTGACGCGCACAGCCAGCGAATCAAAACGGCCGGTCAACCAACGTGGTGTCGTTATCGCTGCCGGAAACACAAAGGTAACGGGACCCGGCCAGCGCGCGAAAATAGCATCATGTTGGGCATCAGTGAGCATACTGTCATCAATATACGGCTTGAGTTGGTCAAAATTTGCTGCAATTAAAATCAAGCCTTTATCAATTGGGCGTTGTTTGAGTTCCAACAGCCGGGTAACAGCCGTTTCGCTGTCTGGGTCACAGCCGACGCCGAAAACAGCTTCTGTTGGATAAGCGATGACTTTATCTTGT
This sequence comes from Citrobacter sp. C348, assembly GCF_047467975.1. NCBI lineage: Bacteria > Pseudomonadati > Pseudomonadota > Gammaproteobacteria > Enterobacterales > Enterobacteriaceae > Citrobacter > Citrobacter sp. C348. The sequence goes on from NZ_JASJUJ010000021.1 coordinate 2,300, forward strand.
TTCAGAACCGCTATCGCAGCAGCGATAGGATCTGTGGGCAGGTTATTATTCACTTTTTTATTCCGCCGAGACCGGCTTTCCACATTGTTTACTGGCACAAAAGAGTTTCACACCTTGTGCGGTTTTCTTTTCGATGAGAAGCGGATAGTGACACTCAGGACACTCTCCAGCCAGAGGTTTGAAGTTGATGACAAACTGACACTCAGGATAGCGATCGCAGGAGTAAAAAGTTTTGCCATAACGGGAACGCCGCTGGACCAACTGGCCTGTCCGGCATTGGGGGCAAACAATCGCCGTTTCATCTGGTTTGTCGATAAGTTCAGTATGGTCACATGCCGGGTAATCGCTACACCCAATAAACATACCGAATCGTCCCTGCCTCAGCACCAGCTCAGCACTGCACTCAGGACAAAACTTACCCTCCAGAACTTTGACAATATGTCCGTCCGCAGAGGATTTTAGCGGACGGACATAGTCGCATTCCGGATACTGTGAACAACCGAGAAACGGGCCATGTTTCCCAGAGCGAATAACCAGTTCAGCCCCGCATTGTGGGCAGGGCTCGTTTTTACGCACCGCAAACAGTGCTGATTTAGCCATAACAACTCATACTGAATGAAGATTGATTAATGCAGCATACCTTCATTCACTTCAAAGAGTAATTCTTCCATTTGCTGATACGCATTTTCACAACCGGGAATGTTGAATAAAACCATCAGGATCACCCACTTCAGGTCTTCCAGATCGAATTCTGCTGTATCCAGCGCGAGTACACGCTCAATCACCATTTCTCGCGTTTCGAGGTTTAGCACCTGGATCTGCTCCAGGAATAATAAGAACCCCCGACAACTCGCATCCAGGCGATCGCACTCTTCCGCCGTATAAATACGAATAGACAGAGGGTCAGATGCAAGCTGCATAGGTTCGGCAAGGCCATCCTGATAATCAGCCAGTTTTTCCAGCCACAGTAACGCGTTGTAGATGTCTTCACGATCAAAACCAGCGTCGGTAAGATCCCGTTCCAGTTTGTCCTGATCCACACGCAGCTCCGCTTCGTTATGGATATATGTCTCAAACAAATACATTAGTACGTCGAACATGGCATGCCCTCCTCAATCGGACATAGCCGCCGGGTACAGCTGCGATCCATCCTGCTAACTCCAGTTCGAGTAGCTGAGCCACTACCTCTGGCACAGGTTGGCCGGCACGTTCAGCGACGACGTCAACAGGTGTTACCTCATCTCCTACGTTAGCCAGGAGCTCAGGAAATGGCAATGCCACCTCTTCGTGATCTGGTGAATAAATTGAATTTTCAGGTTCATCTGGCACCCAATGTAAACCGTATTGCAAATTCTCCAGAATCTCTTCTGGAGCCGTAACCAACGTCGCTCCTTGCTTAATGAGCCAATGTGGCCCCTCACAACCTGGGTTCCCTATTGGCCCTGGTAAAGCAAAAACGTCCCGTCCTTGCTCCAGGGCACAACGCGCAGTCACCAGCGAACCGCTACGCTGAGCGGCCTCAATCACCAGTACGCCTTTGCTTAAGCCACTGATAATACGATTTCGTCGCGGAAAATTGCGCGGTAGAGGAAGCATATCCAAAGAGAACTCAGACACCAGCGCGCCTCCGGCCTCAATCAGACGTTCGGCAAGATGCGCGTGCCGCCGCGGATAAATGGTATCCAGACCGTTTCCCAGCACGGCGATACTTGCTCTATTCATATTTACCGCCGCGTTGTGCGCGACGCCATCGATCCCCCGCGCCAGTCCGCTGGTGATTGTCACACCGCAAGCGGCAAGCTTCTCACAGAATAATCGCCCCCAGCGTTCTCCATACCAGGAATGTTGCCGGCTCCCCACAACAGCGACCTGAAAAGAGTGTAAACAATCGGGATCGCCAACAATAAAGAGAAGTCCCGGGTAATCCTCAGTGGCGCGAAGCTGCTGTGGGTAACGTTCGCTATCGGCAAAAACGACATGGTGATGCGGTAACTCCAGCCAGCGCAGCGTTTTTTCAAGTTCAATGTCGGAAAAACTTAGAAAACGAGCCGCCTGGCGGTGAGAGAATCCTGCATACTGGAGTATCGCATTGTTAATACACGGCTGAGCAATAAGCCAGTGAGCAATGCGCACCATCTCATCACCATACAGTTCACTTACCCGTGCTAAACGTAACCAAATCTCAGTGTGGGTCATCCCTTTTCCCCTGCCACAAGCAGTCTTAGCAATCTTTGCGATTGGTCACTGATGCTGTCAATCAGAAGGGGTTTTGTCTAGAATAGAGGTAATGATCTTTCCAACTCCTGAACACAACTCTGGATAACTATGTCAGTTTTGCAAGTGTTACATATCCCGGACGAGCGTCTTCGCAAAATCGCAAAACCGGTTGAAGAAGTGAATGCAGAAATTCAGCGTATCGTCGATGATATGTTCGAGACGATGTACGCCGAAGAAGGTATTGGCCTGGCGGCAACGCAGGTTGATATTCATCAGCGCATCATTGTTATTGATGTCTCTGAAAACCGCGATGAGCGCCTGGTGTTAATCAACCCTGAGCTACTGGAAAAAGACGGTGAAACCGGCATTGAAGAAGGTTGCCTGTCTATTCCCGAACAGCGAGCATTAGTACCACGCGCTGAGAAAGTAAAAATTCGCGCACTCGATCGTGAGGGTAACCCCTTTGAACTGGAAGCCGATGGCCTGTTAGCTATCTGTATTCAACATGAAATGGATCACCTGGTCGGTAAGCTGTTTATTGATTATCTGTCGCCGTTAAAGCAACAACGTATTCGTCAGAAAGTTGAAAAACTCGACCGCCTGAACGCCCGACCTTAAGGATAAGAATCAACGTGTCAGACTCACTACGTATTATTTTTGCGGGTACACCTGACTTTGCAGCGCGTCATCTTGACGCGCTGTTGTCATCTGGGCATAACGTCGTCGGCGTGTTCACCCAACCAGATCGCCCTGCGGGACGCGGTAAAAAGCTGATGCCCAGCCCGGTAAAAGTACTGGCAGAAGAAAAAGGGTTGCCAGTTTTTCAGCCCGTTTCTCTTCGCCCCCAGGAAAACCAGCAGCTGGTTGCTGACCTGCACGCAGATGTAATGGTGGTAGTGGCATATGGCCTGATTCTGCCCAAAGCCGTACTGGACATGCCGCGTCTGGGATGCATCAACGTCCATGGTTCCCTGCTTCCCCGCTGGCGTGGCGCAGCACCAATCCAACGTTCACTGTGGGCTGGCGATACCGAAACCGGCGTCACCATCATGCAGATGGATGTCGGTCTGGATACCGGCGATATGCTGCATAAGCTCTCCTGCCCAATCACCACTGAAGATACCAGCGCCAGCCTCTACGACAAGTTAGCCGAGCTGGGTCCGCAGGGGCTGCTGCACACACTGCACCTGTTGGCAACAGGTGCCGCAAAACCTGAAGTCCAGGACGAATCACGGGTAACCTATGCCGAGAAGCTGAGTAAAGAAGAAGCCCGTGTGGACTGGACGCTTAGCGCTGCTCAGTTGGAACGCTGTATCCGCGCTTTTAATCCATGGCCAATGAGCTACATCGTCATTGATGAGCAGCCGGTCAAAATCTGGCAGGCTACGGTGATTGATAAACCTGCAGGTGCCGAGCCAGGAACGATTCTGGAAGCAACCCGCCAGGGTATTCAGATTGCGACAGGCGATGGCATCCTGAATCTCATCTCTTTGCAGCCAGCCGGCAAAAAAGCCATGAGCGCACAGGATCTGTTGAATTCACGCCGGGAATGGTTCGTTCCTGGAAACCGTCTGCTCTGACGGTTCATCTCTTTAAAGCCCGGCATCTCCGGGCATTTTTATTTTTGCGGTTATGAAAAAACATCTAAATTTACGCAGTATGGCGGCTCAGGCCGTCGAACAGGTTGTCGAAAAGGGGCAATCGTTAAGCAACGTGCTGCCTGCCCTGCAGCAGAAAGTCGCCGATAAAGATAAGGCGCTGTTACAGGAACTTTGCTTCGGCGTATTGCGCACCCTCTCCCAACTTGAGTGGATGATCAAACAGCTGATGGAACGCCCGATGACGGGCAAACAGCGCACGGTCCACTACCTGATCATGGTCGGTTTCTACCAACTACTGCATACCCGTATCCCTCCTCATGCTGCATTAGCTGAAACAGTGGAAGGCGCGGTCGTGATCAAACGCCCGCAGCTGAAAGGCCTGATTAACGGCGTACTACGCCAGTTTCAGCGCCGCCAGGACGAACTGTTAACCGAGTTTGCACAAAGCGAACTGCGCTTCTTACACCCATCCTGGTTAGTAAAACGCATTAAGAATGCTTATCCACAGCAGTGGGAAACCATTCTTGCGGCTAATAACCAGCGTCCGCCAATGTGGCTACGCGTTAACCGTAACCACCACTCGCGCGATGCCTGGCTAGCATTGCTGGCGGAAAGTGGTCTTACCGGCTTCCCACACCCGGATTACCCGGATGCTGTGCGTCTGGAAACCCCAGTGTCAGTTCTGGCATTGCCCGGCTTCGAGCAGGGGTGGGTAACCGTCCAGGACGCTTCCGCTCAGGGATGCGTGAGCTATCTGCAGCCGCAGAACGGTGAACAGATCCTCGATTTGTGCTGTGCTCCGGGCGGCAAGACCACACATATTCTGGAAGTGGCCCCTAATGCAAACATGATGGCAGTCGACGTAGACGAAAAACGCCTGTCTCGCGTCTACGACAACTTGAAGCGTTTAGGCATGAAGGCCACCGTCAAGCAGGGCGATGGTCGTTTTCCGCAGCAATGGTGTGGCGAACAGCAGTTCGATCGAATTCTGCTGGATGCTCCATGCTCTGCCACTGGTGTCATTCGTCGCCATCCGGATATTAAATGGCTGCGCCGTGACCGGGATATCACCGAGCTTGCCCAACTGCAGGCAGAGATCCTGAATGCGACTTGGGCACATCTGAAGCCGGGCGGCACGCTGGTTTATGCAACCTGTTCTATTCTGCCTGAAGAGAACCAGCAGCAGATTGCAGCCTTCCTGACGCGTACACCAAACGCGGTATTAAGCGAAACCGGCACACCTGAGCAACCAGGCCGCCAGAATTTACCGAGTGCAGAAGAAGGTGATGGCTTCTTTTACGCTAAGCTAATCAAAAAGTGATGAGATAACGGGTCGCGACTGATGAAAATTATCATTCTGGGCGCAGGGCAAGTTGGTGGTACATTGGCTGAAAACCTGGTCGGCGAGAACAACGATATCACGGTAGTCGATACCAACGGTGAACGCTTGCGCAGCCTGCAGGACAAGTTCGACCTCCGCGTTGTGCAGGGGCATGGCTCTCATCCCCGCGTACTGCGCGAAGCTGGCGCCGATGACGCCGATATGCTGGTCGCCGTGACCAGCTCTGATGAGACCAATATGGTTGCCTGTCAGGTCGCTTATTCGCTCTTCAATACGCCTAATCGTATCGCACGCATTCGGTCACCGGATTACGTGCGCGATGCCGATAAACTCTTCCACTCTGAAGCGGTACCTATCGATCACCTCATTGCCCCAGAGCAACTGGTTATCGACAGCATCTACCGGCTGATTGAATATCCTGGTGCCCTGCAGGTGGTGAATTTTGCCGAAGGTAAAGTCAGCCTCGCCGTGGTTAAAGCCTATTATGGCGGTCCACTGATCGGTAACGCCCTGTCGACTATGCGCGAGCATATGCCACATATTGATACACGCGTTGCGGCAATTTTCCGCCATGACAGGCCTATTCGCCCACAGGGCTCAACCATCGTGGAAGCGGGTGACGAAGTATTTTTTATTGCGGCGTCACAACATATTCGCGCCGTGATGAGCGAACTGCAGCGTCTGGAAAAACCCTACAAGCGCATCATGCTTGTGGGCGGCGGTAATATCGGTGCCGGACTCGCCCGTCGGCTGGAAAAGGATTACAGCGTTAAGTTGATCGAACGCGATCAACAACGAGCTTCAGAGCTTGCTGAAAAGTTGCAAAATACGATCGTCTTTTTTGGCGATGCTTCGGATCAAGAACTGCTGGCCGAAGAGCATATCGATCAAGTCGATCTGTTTATTGCCGTCACTAATGATGACGAAGCTAACATCATGTCTGCAATGCTGGCTAAACGTATGGGCGCTAAGAAAGTAATGGTGCTGATTCAACGTAAAGCGTACGTTGATCTGGTGCAGGGCAGCGTGATTGATATTGCTATTTCACCACAGCAAGCAACGATCTCTGCATTGCTCAGCCACGTCCGTAAAGCAGATATCGTCGGCGTTTCTTCGTTGCGCCGTGGTGTGGCAGAAGCCATCGAAGCTGTCGCGCACGGAGATGAAACAACATCCCGGGTTGTCGGCCGTGCAATTGACGAGATTAAGCTGCCGCCAGGAACAATCATTGGCGCCGTTGTTCGGGGTAATGACGTAATGATCGCTAATGACAACTTGCGTATTGAGCAGGGTGATCACGTCATTATGTTCCTGACCGATAAAAAATTTATTACCGATGTCGAACGTTTATTCCAGCCAAGTCCCTTCTTTCTGTAATTATGAGGGTGCTAGTACAGCGCCCTTTTTATTTCCCCTTATTTTTCATGGTCTAATAAATCCCCCTGTCAGTAATACATAAATGGAAATTGTCTTAACATTTGTTAGACTTATAAACGTCAGCTGCATAGGGAGAATAAAATGAGCATTATTAAAGAATTTCGCGAATTCGCGATGCGCGGAAATGTTGTAGATTTAGCTGTGGGTGTCATTATTGGTGCGGCATTCGGTAAGATTGTTTCGTCACTGGTTGCCGACATCATCATGCCACCACTGGGCTTGTTAATTGGTGGGATTGATTTTAAACAGTTTGCCTTAACGTTACGCGACGCGCAGGGAGATATCCCGGCGGTCGTGATGCACTACGGTGTGTTTATTCAGAATGTGTTTGATTTCATTATTGTTGCCTTTGCTATCTTTATGGCCATCAAGCTAATCAACAGACTGAATCGCAAAAAGGCTGAAGAGCCAACAGCACCGCCAGCCCCATCAAAAGAAGAGGTGTTGCTGAGTGAAATACGTGACCTGCTGAAAGAACAAAATAACCGTTCTTAAGCACTCACTGAAACAAGAAGGCCAGTGGTAAAAAAGTGATTCACTTTCTTGCCACTGGCCTCCCAGTTACCTCGATTTCCTTGTTTACCTTTACGCTGATAACTTCCTTTTCCTTTCTTATTTTTCTCAACCCGCTGTCTGAATAGCGGGTCATGCAATAGTGCTTCAATGGCGTTGTCCTTTATCTGCCCTTTGGTGTGCTGATAACGACTCATAATCTCTCCAGTGTGTAATAATTTACGCCGCGAGTGTAGACCTGACCGTTCAATAAATCAACAGCCTGATTTTGCTCCGCTAGCGCCTTGCTCAAGTGCCTCGAGAATAGAGCAGTAAACGCTGCTATGCGCCATGCCGCAGCATGCATCGTTCAATCGCTGTAGCGAGCGCTGCATTGTCTGAAGCTCAGCAATTCGGGCTTCTACCTCTTTTAATCTTTCCTGAACGATTCCCTTAGACTCCTGGCAGGTATGGTGCTCAGGATCGATACGGATCGAGAGTAACTCGCGGATCGACTCCAGAGTAAAACCAAGCTGTCGGGCATAACGAATAAATTTAAGACGTTGAAGATCGCTTTCGGTATAGAGTCGAAATCCACCTTCAGTGCGTACTTCATGCTCCATCATTTGCTGCTTTTCATAGTAGCGGATGGTATCTGGCGTGACTTCAGCCAGTTTAGCTAATTCGCCAATACGATACATGGTACCTCCGCTAATCATCACTAATCCGATGCAGAAGTTTTTCTGCATATTCCCCACGCAAAAACTCGGTGCTGAGCCCAGCCTGTCGAAGTTTAAGTTCAAGGAACGAAAGGCGTCGACTTACCTCTTCATACTGAACCTCATCTTTACGAATTCCTGCAAGGATATCAAGCAGACGAATTGCTTCTCTGCGCAGCTCAAGTTCGGGAGGAAGGCAACCCGAATTTTTTAATAGCCTGTAGCCGGCTCGCAGTTCCGGTGGAATATGAGAGTCATCATTCAGAGCAAGCGGCTCACCGGAACCCGGTAAATTATCAAACTCGCCTTTGGCCTGCGCGTCATTAATATGGCGCTCTGCCCACTGGTCCAGTAACCACATACAGTACTCCAGGGGGTAAACAAAAAAAGTACAGCTCGTATAGATAGGTTGGGATGCTGCGGATATAAAAAAACCCGCCGGGGCGGGTTTTTTTACGTTACTACAGATTACTCTGCAGCAGCTTCTGCTTGCGATTCAGAGCGATCAACCAGCTCGATGTATGCCATCGGCGCATTGTCGCCTGCACGGAAGCCACACTTCAGAATGCGAGTGTAACCACCGGCGCGGCTCGCGAAACGCGGGCCCAGCTCGTTAAACAGTTTTGCCACGATCTCGTTATCACGAGTACGGGCGAATGCCAGACGACGATTAGCTACGCTATCAGTCTTGGCAAGAGTAATCAGCGGCTCAACTACGCGGCGCAGCTCTTTCGCTTTAGGCAGGGTCGTCTTGATGATCTCATGACGAACCAGTGAACCTGCCATATTGCGGAACATAGCCTGGCGATGGCTGCTGTTGCGGTTCAGTTGACGACCACTCTTACGATGGCGCATGACCTTATCCTTCTCAGTAAAACCTTAACCTGTGATCCGGTTACTCGTCAGCGATGCTTGCCGGTGGCCAGTTTTCCAGGCGCATGCCCAGAGACAGTCCACGGGAAGCCAGCACGTCTTTAATCTCAGTAAGAGATTTTTTACCAAGGTTAGGCGTCTTAAGAAGCTCAACCTCAGTACGCTGTACCAGATCACCGATATAGTGGATAGCTTCTGCTTTGAGGCAGTTAGCAGAGCGGACAGTCAATTCCAGATCGTCAACAGGGCGCAGCAGGATCGGATCGAACTCTGGTTTCTCTTCTTTAACTTCCGGCTGACGTACATCACGTAAATCAACGAAAGCTTCAAGTTGTTCTGCCAGAATGGTCGCCGCACGACGAATCGCCTCTTCAGGATCGATTGTGCCGTTGGTTTCCATTTCGATGACCAGCTTGTCCAGGTCGGTACGCTGTTCTACACGCGCAGCTTCAACATTGTAGGCAATACGCTCTACAGGGCTGTAGCAGGCGTCGACCAGCAGACGGCCGATTGGGCGCTCATCTTCTTCCGAATGAATTCGGGTAGAAGCCGGCACATAACCACGACCGCGCTGAACTTTGATGCGCATGCTAATAGATGCGTTCTCATCGGTCAGGTGGCAGATCACGTGCTGTGGCTTGACGATTTCGACATCACCATCATGGGTGATATCGGCTGCAGTCACAGGGCCAATGCCAGATTTATTCAAGGTAAGAATAACGTCATCTTTACCCTGAACTCTCACCGCCAGCCCTTTCAGGTTGAGCAGGATTTCCAGGATATCTTCCTGAACGCCTTCTTTGGTGCTGTACTCATGTAGTACACCATCAATCTCAACCTCGGTCACCGCACAACCCGGCATCGATGAGAGCAGAATACGGCGCAGTGCGTTACCCAAAGTATGGCCAAAGCCACGCTCTAAAGGCTCAAGGGTCACCTTGGCGTGCGTCGAACTCAGTTGCTCGATATCTACCAGGCGCGGTTTTAGAAACTCTGTCACAGAACCCTGCATTGTGTCCTCTCTTTGGTACTAAGCTTTACTTGGAGTAAAGCTCGACGATCAGGTGTTCGTTAATGTCCGCAGACAGATCAGAACGCTCCGGCTTACGCTTGAACGTACCTTCCATCTTGCCAGCATCAACTTCCAGCCAGGTTGGCTTTTCACGCTGCTCAGCCAGCTCCAGAGCGGCTTTCACGCGAGACTGCTTCTTCGCTTTCTCACGAATGCTAACAACGTCATTCGGACTAACCTGATAAGAAGCGATGTTAACAACACGACCGTTTACCATAATTGCTTTATGGCTGACCAGCTGACGTGCTTCTGCACGAGTGGCACCGAAGCCCATACGGTATACAACGTTGTCCAGACGACCTTCCAGCAGACCCAACAGGTTTTCACCGGTGTTGCCTTTCAGACGTGCTGCTTCTTTGTAGTAGTTACGGAACTGACGCTCCAGCACACCGTAGATACGGCGAACTTTTTGCTTTTCACGCAACTGCACACCATAGTCAGACAGACGCGGTTTACGCGCACCGTGCTGGCCAGGAGCTTGTTCAATTTTACACTTGGTATCGATCGCGCGAACGCCAGACTTAAGGAATAAGTCAGTGCCCTCACGACGGCTCAGCTTGAGCTTAGGACCCAAATATCTTGCCATTTTCTTTCTCCAACAATCCTAGAAACGAGGCGTTATACGCGACGTTTTTTCGGCGGACGACAACCGTTATGAGGGATCGGAGTCACATCAGTAATATTAGTGATGCGGAAACCAGCGGCGTTCAGAGCACGAACAGTAGATTCGCGACCTGGACCCGGTCCTTTGACCATAACTTCCAGATTCTTGATACCGTATTCTTTTACGGCTTCAGCGCAACGCTCTGCTGCAACCTGAGCTGCAAACGGAGTGGATTTGCGAGAACCACGGAAACCGGAACCACCGGCTGTTGCCCAACCCAGCGCGTTACCCTGACGATCAGTAATGGTAACGATGGTGTTGTTAAAAGAAGCATGGATATGAGCCACGCCGTCAGAGACTTGTTTTCTTACACGTTTACGTGCACGAATTGGTGCCTTTGCCATTATTCAATCACCCCGATTATTTCTTGATCGGTTTGCGCGGACCCTTACGGGTACGTGCGTTGGTCTTGGTACGCTGACCGCGAACCGGGAGACCACGACGATGACGCAAACCGCGATAGCAACCAAGGTCCATAAGGCGCTTGATGCTCATGCTAACTTCACGGCGCAGATCACCTTCAACGACAAATTTGGCAACTTCGTCACGCAGCGTGTCGATTTGTTCTTCAGACAGCTCACTGATCTTAACATCTTCAGCGATACCCGCTGCAGCCAGAATGGCCTTAGAACGGGTCTTGCCGACGCCGTAGATCGAAGTTAATGCGATCACAGCATGTTTCTGATCAGGAATGTTAATGCCTGCTATACGGGCCACTATGCACTCCTACTATTTAATATGTACGCACCATGCTGAAAAGCCCGTTTTCAGGATACTCAAATGGAAACGCACAGACATACAAAAGATTGGCTGGCTAATCTAGCCAGCTCAACCCAACTTTGCAAGAAAAATATGCGAATAAATCAGCCTTGGCGCTGTTTATGCTTTGGCTCGGCACTGCAAATCACACGGATGACACCATCACGCTTAACGATTTTGCAGTTACGGCATAATTTCTTGACGGAAGCACGAACTTTCATTTTTACTCTCCGTAACTTCTCGGGCGACTGTTAACGGCCGTAGCCTTTCAGATTCGCCTTCTTCAATGCAGACTCATACTGACTTGACATCATCAGAGTTTGCACTTGAGCCATAAAGTCCATAATCACGACAACAACGATAAGCAGTGAGGTTCCACCGAAGTAGAACGGTACTTTCATTGCATCACGCATGAACTCCGGGATCAGGCAGATAAAGGTAATGTAAAGCGCACCAACCAAGGTCAGGCGGGTCATTACTTTATCGATATACTTCGCCGTTTGCTCTCCCGGACGAATTCCTGGTACAAATGCACCGGACTTCTTCAGGTTATCTGCTGTTTCACGCGGGTTGAAAACCAACGCCGTGTAAAAGAAACAGAAGAAGATGATTGCAGACGCATAGAGTAACACATAAAGCGGTTGCCCAGGCTGCAAATACAGCGAAATTGTTGTCAGCCAGTTCCAACCAGTACCGCCCCCGAACCATGACGCGATGGTCGCCGGGAACAGAATAATACTGGAAGCGAAGATTGCTGGGATAACCCCGGCCATATTCACTTTCAGCGGTAAATGTGTGCTCTGTGCAGCATAGACACGACGACCTTGCTGACGTTTCGCGTAGTTTACCACAATGCGGCGTTGACCACGTTCAACAAATACAACAAAGAACGTCACTGCAAATACTAATACTGCAACCAACAGCAACACGAGGAAGTGCAGGTCGCCTTGACGCGCTTGCTCGATAGTATGGGCAATGGCTGGCGGGAGTCCCGCGACGATACCGGCGAAGATAATGATTGAGATACCGTTGCCGATACCACGTTCAGTAATCTGTTCACCCAACCACATCAGGAACATTGTCCCTGTAACCAGACTTACAACAGCGGTGAAATAGAATGCAAAACCTGGATTCATCACCAGGCCTTGCATACCAGGCATATTCGGCAGACCGGTAGCAATACCGATCGACTGGAATATCGCCAGCACCAGAGTACCGTAGCGGGTGTACTGGCTGATCTTACGACGACCAGACTCCCCTTCTTTCTTAATTTCCGCCAACGTTGGATGAACCACCGTCAGCAGCTGGATAATGATCGACGCCGAAATATACGGCATGATCCCCAGAGCAAAGATAGAAGCACGGCTGAGAGCACCACCAGAGAACATGTTGAACATTTCAATGATGGTGCCTCGCTGTTGCTCAAGCAGTTTGGCAAGTACAGCGGCATCAATACCAGGGATCGGAATGAAAGAGCCAATACGGAACACAATCAGCGCGCCGATAACAAACAGCAGTCTGCGTTTCAGCTCGCCTAAGCCACCTTTGGCACTTTGAAAATCTAATCCCGGTTGTTTAGCCATCTGCTACTTATTCCTCGATTTTACCGCCAGCAGCTTCGATAGCAGCACGAGCGCCTTTAGTAACACGCAGGCCACGAACAGTTACCGGAGTAGTGACTTCACCAGCCAGGATCACTTTCGCGAACTCGATCTGGATACCGATAATGTTTGCTGCTTTCAGCGTATTCAGGTCTACAACACCGCCTTCAACTTTAGCCAGGTCAGACAGACGAACTTCGGCTGTGATCGCTGATTTACGTGAAGTGAAGCCGAATTTCGGCAGACGACGGTACAGAGGCATCTGACCACCTTCGAACCCGCGACGTACGCCACCGCCAGAACGAGACTTCTGACCTTTGTGACCACGACCACCGGTTTTACCGAGGCCAGAACCGATACCACGACCCAGGCGGCGAGCCGCTTTTTTAGAGCCTTCGGCCGGAGACAGAGTATTTAAACGCATCTCTTACTCCTCAACTTTAACCATGAAGGAAACCGCGTTGACCATACCACGAACAGCAGGAGTATCCTCGCGTTCTACGGTGTGACCAATACGACGCAGACCCAGGCCAAGCAGCGTTGCCTTGTGTTTCGGCAGACGACCGATTGCACTGCGGGTTTGAGTAATTTTAATAGTCTTTGCCATGGTTTATTTCCCCAGAATTTCTTCAACGGATTTACCACGCTTGGCAGCGACCATTTCCGGAGATTTCATATTTTCCAAACCATCGATAGTTGCACGAACCACGTTAATCGGGTTGGTGGAACCATACGCTTTAGCCAGAACGTTACGAACTCCAGCGACTTCCAGAACGGCGCGCATTGCACCACCGGCGATAATACCGGTACCTTCGGAAGCCGGCTGCATGAAGACACGAGAACCCGTGTGAGTACCCTTAACCGGGTGCTGCAGGGTGCCGTGATTCAGCGCGACGTTAATCATATTGCGACGGGCTTTTTCCATCGCTTTCTGGATCGCTGCTGGAACTTCACGCGCTTTACCGTAACCAAAACCTACGCGACCGTTACCATCGCCAACTACAGTCAGAGCTGTGAAGGAGAAAATACGACCACCTTTAACGGTTTTAGATACGCGGTTAACCGCGATCAGCTTTTCCTGCAGTTCGCCAGCTTGTTTTTCGATGTGAGCCATCTTACACCTCTACCTTAGAACTGAAGGCCAGCTTCACGGGCAGCATCTGCCAGTGCCTGGACACGACCATGATATTGGAACCCGGAACGGTCAAAGGATACATCTTTGATGCCTTTTTCCAGAGCGCGTTCAGCAACAGCTTTACCTACAGCTGCAGCAGCGTCTTTGTTACCGGTGTACTTCAATTGTTCAGCGATAGCTTTTTCTACAGTAGAAGCAGCTACCAGAACTTCAGAACCGTTCGGTGCAATTACCTGTGCGTAAATATGACGCGGGGTACGATGTACCACCAGGCGAGTTGCACCCAGCTCCTGGAGCTTGCGGCGTGCGCGGGTCGCACGACGGATACGAGCAGATTTCTTATCCATAGTGTTACCTTACTTCTTCTTAGCCTCTTTGGTACGCACGACTTCGTCGGCGTAACGAACACCCTTGCCTTTATAAGGCTCAGGACGACGGTAGGCGCGCAGATCTGCTGCAACCTGACCGATCATCTGCTTATCAGCGCCTTTCAGCACGATTTCAGTCTGAGTCGGACATTCTGCAGTAATACCTGCCGGCAGCTCATGATCAACGGGATGAGAGAAACCTAAAGCCAGGTTTACTACATTCCCTTTGACCGCTGCGCGGTAACCTACACCAACCAGCTGCAGCTTCTTAGTGAAGCCTTCGGTAACACCGACAACCATTGAGTTCAGCAGGGCACGCGCGGTACCAGCCTGAGCCCAACCATCTACGTAACCATCACGCGGACCGAAGGTCAGTGCATTATCTGCATGATTAACTTCAACAGCATCGTTGAGAGTACGAGTCAGCTCGCCGTTCTTACCTTTGATCGTAATAACCTGACCGCTGATTTTTACATCAACGCCGGCAGGAATAACGACCGGTGCTTTAGCAACACGAGACATTTTTTCCTCCGATTAGGCTACGTAGCAGATAATTTCGCCACCAAGACCAGCTTGGCGCGCTGCACGATCAGTCATAACACCTTTAGAGGTAGAAACAACTGCGATACCCATGCCAGCCATAACTTTTGGCAGCTCGTCTTTACGCTTATAAATGCGCAGACCTGGGCGACTGACACGCTGAATGCTTTCTACAACAGCTTTACCCTGGAAATACTTAAGAGTAAGTTCCAGTTCCGGCTTGGTGTCGCCTTCAACTTTAAAATCTTCAATAAAACCTTCTTCCTTCAGCACGTTGGCAATTGCCACTTTCAGCTTGGAGGAAGGCATGGTGACCGCAGCTTTATTCGCGGCCTGACCGTTACGGATACGGGTCAGCATATCCGCGATCGGATCTTGCATGCTCATCTGTCTTTACTCCCGTGATTCAATTGGTAATTACCAGCTAGCCTTTTTCAAGCCCGGTACTTCACCGCGCATAGCGGCTTCACGAAGCTTAATACGGCTCAACCCGAACTTGCCCACATAGCCATGCGGACGACCTGTTTGACGGCAGCGGTTACGCTGACGAGACGGGCTGGAATCACGCGGCAGAGACTGCAGCTTCAGAACTGCGTTCCAACGATCTTCGTCGGTCGCGTTCACATCAGAGATGATAGCTTTCAGTTCAGCGCGTTTTGCGAAGTACTTATCAGCTAAAGCTACGCGCTTTACTTCGCGTGCTTTCATTGATTGCTTAGCCATTCAGTAACCCTACCTTACTTGCGGAACGGGAAGTCAAAGGCAGCCAGCAGAGCACGGCCTTCTTCATCAGATTTCGCAGTAGTGGTAATGGTAATATCCAAACCACGCACGCGGTCGACTTTATCGTAGTCGATTTCTGGGAAGATGATCTGCTCACGGACACCCATGCTGTAGTTACCACGACCGTCGAAAGACTTAGCGGACAAGCCACGGAAGTCACGGATACGTGGAACAGCAATAGTGATCAGGCGCTCAAAGAACTCCCACATGCGTTCGCCACGCAGGGTTACTTTACAGCCGATCGGATAGCCCTGACGGATTTTGAAGCCTGCAACAGATTTGCGTGCTTTGGTGATCAACGGCTTTTGACCGGAGATTGCTGTCAGATCAGCTGCTGCGTTATCCAGCAGTTTCTTGTCAGCGATCGCTTCACCAACACCCATGTTCAGGGTGATCTTCTCGACCCGAGGGACTTGCATGACAGAATTGTAGTTAAACTCAGTCATGAGTTTAGCGACTACTTCGTCTTTGTAGTAATCATGCAGTTTCGCCATCGTACTACTCCAAATTACTTGATAGTTTCGCTGTTAGACTTGAAGAAACGGACTTTTTTGCCGTCTTCGAATCTAAAGCCTACACGGTCAGCCTTGCCGGTTGCCGCGTTGAAGATAGCAAGGTTAGAGATCTGAATAGCTGCTTCTTTCTCTACAATGCCGCCTGGTTGGTTCAGGGCCGGAACCGGCTTCTGATGTTTCTTAACCAGGTTGATACCTTCAACAATGACCTTGCCGGAAGACAGGACATTTTTTACTTTACCGCGTTTACCTTTATCTTTACCGGTTAACACGATAACTTCGTCATCACGACGGATCTTCGCTGCCATGATTCGCTCCTTAGAGTACTTCTGGTGCCAGAGAGATAATTTTCATGAACTTCTCGTTACGAAGTTCACGAGTTACCGGCCCAAAAATACGCGTACCGATAGGTTGCTCACTGTTATTGTTTAAAATAACGCATGCATTACCATCGAAGCGAATGACAGAACCGTCCGGGCGACGAACACCCTTCTTGGTGCGCACCACTACCGCCTTCAGCACATCACCTTTTTTGACCTTACCACGCGGAATTGCTTCCTTGATGGTGATCTTGATGATGTCGCCTACGCCTGCGTAGCGACGGTGCGAGCCACCCAGAACCTTGATACACATTACGCGACGTGCACCGGAGTTGTCGGCGACGTTCAGCATAGTCTGTTCTTGGATCATTTTAGTGCTCCGCTAATGTCAACTACTACTGAGACCCGAAAATCAGGTCGTTAAAAAGCCCCATATCGGGGGCGCGGCATTATAACACCGCTTCAACGATATGGGTAGAAAAAATAAACGGCTCATCGCTGAGCCGTTTATTCGTTGAGAATGCATACTCTATTACAGAATAGCTTTCTCTACAACGCGAACCAGCGTCCAGGACTTAGTCTTGGACAGCGGACGGCATTCGCGGATTTCAACCACGTCACCAGTACCGCATTCGTTGTTCTCGTCATGTACGTGCAGTTTGGTCGTACGCTTGATGAATTTACCGTAGATCGGGTGTTTCACAAAACGTTCGATAGCAACAACAATGGATTTCTCCATTTTGTCGCTAACAACGCGACCTTGCAGAGTACGGATTTTATCGGTCATTACGCACCCGCCTTCTCAGTCAGTAAAGTCTTAACGCGTGCGACATCACGACGCACTTGCTTCAACAGGTGAGACTGTTGCAGCTGGCCACTTGCAGCCTGCATACGCAGGTTGAACTGCTCACGCAGCAGATTCAGCAGCTCGGTGTTCAGCTCTTCAACACTCTTCTCACGCAGCTCTTTTGCTTTCATTACATCACCGTCTTAGTTACAAAGGTGGTTTTAATCGGCAGTTTCGCTGCTGCCAGCTTGAATGCTTCACGGGCCAGCTCTTCCGGTACACCGTCCATTTCATACAGGACTTTACCCGGCTGAATCAAGGCAACCCAATACTCCACGTTACCTTTACCTTTACCCATACGCACTGCCAGCGGCTTTTCAGTGATCGGTTTGTCCGGGAATACACGGATCCAGATCTTACCTTGACGCTTAACTGCACGGGTCATAGCACGACGTGCTGCTTCGATCTGACGGGCAGTCAGACGACCACGGCCAACAGCTTTCAGACCGAAGCTGCCGAAGCTAACATCCGTACCCTGCGCCAGACCGCGGTTACGGCCTTTGTGCATTTTACGGAATTTTGTACGCTTTGGTTGTAACATCAGCGACGCTCCTTATTTACGGCCTTTACGCTGCTGCTTTTTAGGTTGAGCAGCCGGTTCCGGTTGTTCAACAGCAGCCATACCACCCAGGATCTCGCCTTTGAAGATCCATACCTTAACGCCGATTACACCATAAGTGGTGTGCGCTTCAGAGGTGTTGTAGTCGATGTCAGCACGCAGAGTGTGCAGCGGTACGCGACCTTCGCGGTACCATTCGGTACGTGCGATTTCCGCGCCGCCCAGACGGCCGCTAACTTCAACTTTAATACCTTTAGCGCCCAGACGCATTGCGTTCTGTACAGCACGCTTCATAGCACGACGGAACATAACACGACGTTCCAGCTGTGAAGTGATGCTGTCAGCAACCAATTTTGCGTCCAGTTCAGGCTTACGCACTTCGGCGATATTGATCTGGGCAGGAACGCCAGCAATATCAGCTACGACTTTGCGCAGTTTTTCTACGTCTTCGCCTTTCTTACCGATAACGATACCCGGGCGAGCGGTGTGAATGGTCACACGGATGCTCTTAGCCGGACGCTCGATAACGATACGAGATACAGACGCTTTAGCCAGTTCCTTAGTCAGGTACTGACGTACTTTAAAATCGCTGTCCAGGTTGTCAGCGAATTCTTTGGTGTTCGCAAACCAGGTTGAGTTCCATGGTTTTACAATACCCAGGCGAATACCATTAGGATGTACTTTCTGACCCATTGCTAGTCTCCAGAGTCTCAGCGATCGGACACAACCACAGTAATGTGGCTGGTGCGCTTCAGGATGCGATCTGCACGACCTTTTGCACGCGGCATAATGCGCTTCATGCTAGGGCCTTCGTCTACGAAAATTTTCGTAACTTTCAGATCGTCAATGTCAGCGCCATCGTTGTGTTCAGCGTTAGCAATGGCAGATTCCAGGACTTTCTTAACCAGTACAGCCGCTTTCTTATTGGTGTAGGTCAGAATATCCAGAGCCTGCGACACTTTCTTACCGCGAATCAGGTCTGCAACAAGGCGAACCTTCTGAGCAGAAGAACGAGCATGGCGATGTTGAGCTAAAGTTTCCATCTCTTCCTCCTACCTTATTTCTTCTTCGCTTTTTTATCAGCAGCATGGCCGCGATAAGTACGAGTCGGTGCGAATTCACCCAGTTTGTGACCGACCATTTCGTCGGAAACAAATACCGGAACGTGCTGACGACCATTATGGACAGCGATGGTCAAACCGATCATGTTAGGAAAGATCGTTGAACGACGGGACCAAGTGCGCAGGGGCTTCTTGTCTCCGCTTTCCACCGCTTTCTCTACCTTCTTCAGCAAGTGCAGGTCAATAAAAGGACCTTTCTTGAGAGAACGTGGCATGGCTTATCCTCTAAAATTATTTGCTACGGCGACGTACGATGAATTTATCAGTACGCTTGTTGCTGCGGGTCTTCTTACCTTTGGTCTGAACGCCCCACGGAGTTACCGGGTGCTTACCAAAGTTACGACCTTCACCACCACCATGTGGGTGATCGACTGGGTTCATCGCAGTACCGCGAACGGTAGGACGAACACCACGCCAGCGTGCAGCACCTGCTTTACCCAGAACGCGCAGCATATGCTCAGCATTGCCAACTTCGCCCAGAGTTGCACGGCAGTCTGCTTCGACTTTACGCATTTCACCAGAACGCAGACGCAGGGTGACATAAGCACCATCACGAGCAACGATCTGAACGTAAGTACCAGCGGAACGTGCCAGCTGACCGCCTTTACCTGGTTTCATTTCTACGTTATGAACGGTAGAACCAACCGGGATATTGCGCATCGGCAGGGTGTTACCTGCTTTGATTGCAGCATCAACGCCAGATTGAACCTGGTCGCCAGCTTTCAGGCCTTTAGGGGCCAGGATGTAACGACGTTCGCCGTCTTTGTACAGAACCAGCGCGATGTTCGCGGAACGGTTCGGATCGTACTCAAGACGTTCAACAATTGCCGGGATACCGTCTTTGTTGCGTTTGAAGTCAACGATACGATAAGCCTGCTTGTGACCACCACCGATGTGACGAGTGGTGATACGGCCATTGTTGTTACGACCACCGGATTTGCTGTTTTTTTCAACCAGCGGAGCAAAAGGTTTGCCCTTGTGCAGCTCTGGGTTGACCACTTTAACAACGTGGCGACGACCCGGAGATGTCGGTTTACATTTAACAACTGCCATTGTATTACTCCTCCGACTTACTCAGCGCCGCCGACGAAGTCCAGATTCTGGCCTTCCTTCAGGGTGACGTAAGCTTTTTTCCAGTCGCTACGACGACCGATACGCTGTCCGTGACGTTTAACTTTCCCTTTAACAACCAGGGTGTTAACGACTTCGACTTCGACTTCAAACAGTTTCTGCACAGCAGCTTTGATTTCTGCTTTGGTCGCGTCTTT
The DNA here is from genome assembly GCF_047467975.1 of Citrobacter sp. C348. NCBI lineage: Bacteria > Pseudomonadati > Pseudomonadota > Gammaproteobacteria > Enterobacterales > Enterobacteriaceae > Citrobacter > Citrobacter sp. C348. The sequence goes on from NZ_JASJUJ010000021.1 coordinate 22,533, forward strand.
AGCAACTTTGAGAACGATGGTATTGGTTTTTTCCATCGCAGCAGACGCTTTTTCAGAAACGTGCGGTGCGCGCAGCACCTTCAGCAAACGTTCTTCACGAATCATGCCAGCATCTCCTCAACTTGCTTAACAGCATCAGCAGTCATTACGACTTTGTCGAAGGCGATCAGGCTAACCGGGTCGATACCAGTTGCATCGCGTACGTCAACCTTGTGCAGGTTGCGCGCAGCCAGGAACAGGTTTTCGTCCAGCTCACCGGTGATGATCAGCACATCTTCCAGAGCCATGTCTTTCAGTTTCTGTGCCAGCAGCTTAGTTTTAGGCGCTTCTACAGAGAATGATTCGACAACGATCAGACGATCCTGACGTACCAGTTCGGACAGAATGCTTTTCAGCGCGCCGCGGTACATCTTTTTGTTAACTTTTTGACTGTGGTCCTGCGGGCGAGCAGCGAAGGTTACGCCACCGGAACGCCAGATCGGGCTCTTGATAGAACCTGAACGCGCACGGCCGGTACCTTTCTGGCGCCACGGCTTTTTGCCTGAACCAGTTACTTCAGCACGAGTCTTCTGAGCACGAGTACCCTGACGAGCACCAGCTGCATAAGCAACAACAACCTGGTGAACCAGCGCTTCGTTGAAATCACGACCGAAGGTAGTTTCGGAAACAGTCAGCGCGCTCTGCGCGTCTTTCAATACTAATTCCATTGCTATCCCCTTACGCCTTCACAGCTGGTTTAACGATCAGGTCGCAACCGGTCGCACCCGGAACACCACCTTTAACCAGCAGCAGGTTGCGCTCAGCGTCAACGCGTACTACGTCAAGGCTCTGAACGGTGACACGCTCGTTACCCATCTGACCTGCCATTTTCTTGCCTTTGAACACTTTGCCCGGAGTCTGGTTCTGACCGATAGAACCCGGAACGCGGTGAGACAAGGAGTTACCGTGAGTCGCGTCCTGGGTACGGAAGTTCCAGCGCTTAACGGTACCAGCGAAACCTTTACCTTTAGAGGTACCGGTTACGTCAACTTTTTTAACGTCAGCAAACAGTTCAACGCTAATGTTCTGACCAACGGTGTATTCTTCACCATCTGCCAGACGGAACTCCCACAGGCCGCGGCCAGCTTCTACGCCAGCTTTAGCAAAGTGACCAGCTTCCGGCTTGGTTACACGGTTAGCTTTTTTAGCACCAGTGGTAACCTGAACAGCGCGATAGCCATCGTTAGCCAGATCTTTGATCTGAGTAACGCGGTTTGCTTCAACTTCGATAACGGTTACTGGGATAGATACGCCATCTTCAGTGAAGATGCGGGTCATACCCACTTTTTTACCGACTAAACCAATCATTGTATCAACCTCTCAATCGCTCGATGACCTGATTAACCCAGGCTGATCTGCACGTCTACACCGGCAGCCAGGTCCAGACGCATCAGAGCATCAACGGTTTTTTCAGTTGGCTCAACGATGTCAACCAGACGCTTGTGAGTGCGAATTTCGTACTGATCACGCGCGTCTTTGTTAACGTGCGGAGAGATCAGAACGGTAAAGCGCTCTTTGCGGGTCGGCAGCGGGATCGGACCACGAACCTGCGCACCAGTGCGCTTGGCAGTCTCGACGATTTCCGCGGTTGATTGATCGATCAGACGATGATCAAACGCTTTCAAACGGATACGGATTCTTTGGTTCTGCATGAGACCAGAGCTCCAATTATTTTATAGACGAAATAGTTACTCCTCAAACCCATTACGATTGATGGGAGAGTGTAACCGTTCTTACAGAGTTCCCCGATTGGGAACATTGTCTGGTATCGCTTTCGCAGTACCGGTGGCTCATATCGAACCGCTGTCAATATTAGACAAGCCCGCGCATTATACGTAAATCTCAGCCTTACGCAAGTGCCGTGTAGATATTAATCACTCAACCAGTAATGCGAGCCCGATTCCGCTCTGAATGCAGAAGTTTTTGTTCATCGTAATTTCTCCGGAAGGAAGCCAACAGAATGAGCAATCAAGCCTTGTATGGTCAGCTCGATTTCTTGAAGGTGGCACCTATTTCTACAAAGGATTCGCGCATGTACGCCGGCCTCCCCTTTCTGTTTTTCTACATTTCATTATGCGGGCTACTTTGGGCCCAGGATTTACGTACCGGGTTATTACCCGACAAGTTGACCTGCCCTCTGCTCTGGTGCGGTCTTATTTACTACCAGTGCTGTAAACCGGCACTGTTATCCGACGCACTTTGGGGAGCCATAGCAGGCTATAGCGCATTTTCTCTGATCTACTGGAGCTATCGCCTGGTGCGGCGGTATGAGGGATTAGGCTATGGTGACGTAAAATTCCTCGCCGCATTGGGGGCCTGGCATCGGTGGGAATCATTACCGCTATTGGTCTTTCTCGCGTCGTGTTTAGCGTGCTGCATGATGGGAGCAGAATATGTAAGGCACGGAAAAAAAAGACTAAAAAACCCGCTGCCTTTTGGGCCATATCTGGCGGCTGCGGGTTTTATTATTGGCGGGGTAGATCTGATACGGGGCGTTTAGTCACTGACTTTAATTTGCGACTGCAGGTAATTTTGCAATCCCAGTTTTCCAATCAGATCCAGCTCCGTTTCGAGCCAGTCGATATGCCCTTCTTCGTCGGTGAGGATCTCTATCATCATGTCCCGACTGACATAGTCATGAACACTATCAGCATAGGCTATGGCTTCACGTAAATCTTTTGCGCCATCTAGCTCAAGTCGAAGATCTGACTGAAGCATCTCCTCAACGTCTTCGCCAATCCCCAACTTACCCAAGTCCTGTAAATTTGGGAGCCCTTCTAAAAACAAAATACGCTCGATGTATTTATCGGCGTGTTTCATCTCATCAATAGATTCATGGTACTCAACATCATTGAGCCGAGTCAGCCCCCAGTTTTTAAACATTCGGGCATGAAGAAAATACTGGTTGATCGCGACAAGCTCATTTCCCAATAGTTTATTGAGATAACTTATGATTTTAACATCACCTTTCATTTTATAGTCCCTCCGCTTCCACTCTTAGAGCGTAGATGGGGCTACAGGGATGTCAAAAAAAAGAGTGTGACTTAGGCGATCTCTTTAAATTCTGGCATTTGTGTTAATTCATCTTGCATCACTTCACGCGCAGCGCGAATGCATTTACCACATTGATTTCCAACAGGAATAAATTTTCGTAATTGTTGAAAAGATTGCGGATGAAACTGGCGAACAGCCTGACGAATTTTTTTATCACTTATCGCATTACACAAACAAACGTACATGATCGCTCCCGTTCAATTTATGCGCAAAGTGTAAATGAGAATAGTTATGATTACAATAGCACAATACTGTTTGTATGCCGACGCGGCTTGCGAAAAATGCGAATAAATATTACAGGTGTCAAATATCAGGCAGCAAAAAGGGCGCCTAAGCGCCCTTTTCAATTCAAAACTAATTAACGAGTAATTAGCTCAGAACTTTAGCAACAACGCCCGCACCAACGGTACGGCCGCCTTCACGGATTGCGAAACGCAGACCGTCGTCCATCGCGATCGGGTGGATCAGGGTAACAACCATTTTGATGTTGTCGCCCGGCATTACCATCTCTACGCCTTCCGGCAGTTCGATGGTACCA
>NZ_JASJUJ010000022.1:0-4213 GCF_047467975.1 Citrobacter sp. C348
AGTTTGTCGGTGAGCGCTCAATATCCCGCTCTTCCATAACACAAGCCATCCTGAGGCATATGCGGTAAACTAAGCACGATTTTGCATCAGGAAAGCGTCTATGAATCACTCCCTTAAAGTCTGGAACACCTTCGGTATTGATCAGTATGCTAATGAACTTGTCTGCGCCGAAAATGAGCAACAATTACTGAATGCCTGGCAATCAGCCAATGCATTACAACATCCAGTGCTGATCCTGGGTGAAGGGAGTAACGTCCTGTTTCTTGATGCCTTCTATGGAACGGTGATTGTTAACCGTATTAAGGGCATTCAGGTCACAGAACAACCTGATGCCTGGCATTTGCACGTAGGTGCGGGGGAAAACTGGCATCATCTGGTACAGCATACTCTGCAACTGGGCATGCCAGGGCTGGAAAACCTTGCGCTCATCCCCGGTTGTGTCGGTTCATCGCCGATCCAGAATATCGGTGCTTACGGCGTAGAACTACAGCGTGTCTGTGAATATGTTGATTGCGTTGAACTGTCGACGGGTAAACATTTACGCGTCGTAGCAGCGGAATGCCGTTTTGGCTATCGTGATAGTATCTTCAAACATGAATACCAGGATCGCTTTGCGATCGTTGCAGTTGGGCTGAAACTACTAAAACAATGGCAGCCGGTGCTGACCTACGGCGACTTAACTCGCCTGGATCCCTCGACGGTGACGCCGCAGCAAGTGTTTGATGCCGTCTGTCATATGCGTACAACCAAACTACCCGACCCTAAAATACAGGGTAACGCGGGGAGCTTCTTTAAAAATCCCGTCGTTACCGCAGAAGTTGCTCAGGTGCTGCTGTCACAATTCCCGACAGCGCCTCATTACCCTCAAAAAGATGGCTCTGTGAAACTGGCTGCTGGCTGGCTTATCGATCAATGTCAGCTAAAAGGGGCGAGTATAGGTGGTGCTGCGGTACATCAGCAACAGGCGCTGGTACTCATTAACGCCAAAGATGCAACAAGCCAGGATGTGGTGCAGCTTGCCCATCACGTTCGCCAGAAAGTGGGTGCGAAATTTAATGTCTGGCTTGAGCCTGAGGTCCGATTTATTGGACCGAAAGGGGAAATGAACGCCGTGGAGATCATAGCATGAAGGATCATACTGTACCTCTGACGCTTATTTCATTGCTGGCTGATGGTGAATTTCATTCGGGTGAACAGCTGGGTGAAAAGCTTGGCATGAGTCGTGCGGCTATCAATAAACACATCCAGACGTTACGTGACTGGGGTGTTGATGTCTTTACCGTTCCCGGTAAAGGATACAGCTTACCGGAACCTATTCAGCTCCTGGATTCATCAGTTATTCATTCTCAACTGGATGGTGGAAATATTACCGTCCTGCCGGTCATTGATTCGACCAACCAATACCTTTTGGATCGTATTGGGCAACTGGAATCAGGTGATGCCTGCGTCGCTGAATATCAGCAGGCTGGACGTGGCCGTCGTGGGCGTAAATGGTTTTCTCCGTTTGGAGCAAACCTTTACCTCTCAATGTTCTGGCGTCTGGAGCAGGGACCGGCGGCTGCGATTGGCCTGAGCCTGGTCATTGGTATCGTCATGGCAGAAGTATTACGCGATCTGGGTGCCGATAAGGTGCGCGTGAAATGGCCCAACGACCTCTATCTGCTCGATCGTAAACTCGCCGGCATTCTGGTGGAGCTTACCGGTAAAACGGGTGACGCTGCGCAAATTGTTATTGGCGCGGGTATTAATATGGCAATGCGTCGGGTGGAAGAGAGTGTGGTTAATCAGGGCTGGATTAACCTGCAGGAAGCGGGAATTAACATTGATCGTAACACCCTTGCCGCTCGGTTGATCCGTGAGCTGCGTGCGGCACTCGTACTGTTTGAGCAAGAAGGGCTAACGCCTTATTTACTACGTTGGAAGACGCTGGATAATTTTATCAATCGTCCCGTTAAATTGATTATCGGCGATAAAGAAATATTTGGTGTATCCCGGGGAATAGATGCGCAAGGTGCGCTATTACTTGAACAGGATGGCGTGATCAAACCGTGGATGGGTGGAGAAATATCGCTCAGAAGCGCAGGGTAATAAAAAGGGGAGCGATTGCTCCCCTTTATGTTTATTTCCGTAATCTGACTTGTTCAACAGCATGGTTGGCGCTTTTAGTCATTATTAAGCTGGCCCGCTCACGCGTTGGTAAGATATTTTGTTTTAAATTCAGCCAGTTAATTTCTTTCCAAAGTGTTGTGGCGGTATTGATAGCCTCATCTTCAGACAGTTTGGCGTAGTTATGGAAATAAGAGTCGGGGTTGGTAAATGCCCCTTCACGGAATTTCAGGAAACGATTGATATACCACGTCTGGAGTAATTCTTCTGGCGCGTCAACGTAAATAGAGAAGTCGACAAAATCAGAAACAAATACATGATGTGGATCGTGAGGGTAATCCATCCCACTTTGTAATACGTTTAATCCTTCGAGAATTAAAATATCGGGTTGTGCGACGGTCTTGTCTCCATCAGGGATCACATCATAGATAAGATGTGAATAAACCGGCGCCGTGACGTTAGGGACACCTGACTTGAGGTCAGAAACGAATTTTACCAGACGGTGCATATCGTAGGACTGAGGGAAGCCTTTCTTCTTCATAAGTCCACGGTCTTTCAACACCTGATTAGGGTGAAGAAAGCCATCGGTGGTAATCAACTCAACCTTGCGATGCTCAGGCCAGCGACTCAACAATGCTTGCAGGACGCGTGCAGTGGTACTTTTTCCTACCGCGACGCTGCCAGCAATACTGATGATATAAGGGATACGCTCGCCGTTGGTGCCTAAAAATTGCTCCAGAACAGCCTGACGGCGCAGGTTTGAACTGATGTAAAAGTTTAGCAAACGCGATAAGGGCAAATAAATCTCGGCAACTTCTTCCAGCGATAAGTCTTCATTAATGCCTTTCAGACGAGCAATCTCTTCCTCGGTCAGGGTCATCGGCACGGAATCACGAAGCGCAGCCCACTGGTTGCGATCAAACTGTAGGTAAGGCGTCATTAACGCTTGCTCTTTTATACTCATACGCATGGTCTGGCTGTCATTGCGATATCAGGTCAGTAATAAAAAATGAATTCATCCCTGGCACGCAATGGCACGTCACATTTCAGTTAATTTGGACAATGGGCAGGAGGGTAACACCAGATGGGAGGGAATAATAAGAAAAAATCATCCCCTGAAAAGCAATGTGACGGGTATTCCAGATGTAAAAAGAGGCACTTTGCATCAGTTGGTATACATATGATGGAGTTAAACACCTCCTGGACGGTCGTGAAACGTTGTAAATTTGTACAGTCAGGCGCGGGAATAGATTATTTATCGGTCGTATAGTGTAAAATGTGAGCGATAGAACGTTTTATGCGATTTTTTAGTTGCATGAAGGCGCAGGTCTCCATAAAATGCGCGCTACTTGATGCCGACTTAGCTCAGTAGGTAGAGCAACTGACTTGTAATCAGTAGGTCACCAGTTCGATTCCGGTAGTCGGCACCATCAAGTCCGGTGGGGTTCCCGAGCGGCCAAAGGGAGCAGACTGTAAATCTGCCGTCACAGACTTCGAAGGTTCGAATCCTTCCCCCACCACCACTTTCTGGCAGCGTTATCGCCGCCTGGGTTGGTTAGAAAAATTAACCAGCTCAAACAGAAAAGAGAGAAATCTCTTTTTTGTTACAGAAAGAACTGGGTAGCCGAGTTTCAGGATGCGGGCATCGTATAATGGCTATTACCTCAGCCTTCCAAGCTGATGATGCGGGTTCGATTCCCGCTGCCCGCTCCAGACGTGCTGATATGGCTCAGTTGGTAGAGCGCACCCTTGGTAAGGGTGAGGTCCCCAGTTCGACTCTGGGTATCAGCACCACTTCACTTCTCCTTCCCGTTTCTCTCTGTTTACTTTTAAAAGCATTCAACAGTTCAGGTATATTGCCTGGTTGATGTGGTGATATCACCGATTTATCCGTGTCTTAGAGGGACAATCGATGTCTAAAGAAAAATTTGAACGTACTAAACCGCACGTTAACGTCGGTACTATCGGCCACGTTGACCATGGTAAAACAACGCTGACTGCTGCAATCACTACCGTACTGGCTAAAACCTACGGCGGTGCTGCTCGCGCATTCGATCAGATCGATAACGCGCCGGAAGAAAAAGCACGTGGTATCACCATCAACACG
>NZ_JASJUJ010000023.1:0-4208 GCF_047467975.1 Citrobacter sp. C348
CCGTTCCTGCTCACAACGCTGAATGGAAGCCTCAATGTCACTGAGTTTACCCATGCTGGCCGTGTGTGCGTCTTTTGCTTCGTTAAGTGCGGCCAGCGCACCGGCAATGCGTTGTTCCGCTCCTTCATCCTGTTTACTGATAACGGTCTGCATGGCTTTGATAATGAGTTCGGGTTTCATGTTCAGGCTCTCCGTGTGTTCAACCTGAAATGATTCTGACGCCTCCTGCACAACAACACGATTCATTGCCGTTGTCAGAGTGCTGGCACAAACAGACCTTAAAAACCGGCTGGCCAGAGAAAGGTCGCAGGAAAACCTTACTCACCGTTTGTTTTTTTACTTATAACTATTCACCACTGTTCACCTTAAATAAAAAGATAAGTAATACAGGAAGTTAAAGGGTGAATAGTTGAGGGTCTGACTGTTCACCGTCTGTTCACCACTGTTCACCTTTCAGTTTGTTCAGCCAGTCAGCCACTTAGACTTTTTAGCGATTAAAAAATAGAAATATATAAACAAAAGTAATCATGAATGGGCCACCGGTTTGCCAACATTTACCAAAAAACGGCCAACGTTTGCCACTGTATAAAAAACGCTCTGTTGTGTGGTGGAGCAGTACAAAATGACTTGTTGCCCTGAGGGAAAATATTCACAAAATAGAGAGCTACCCGAAGCCGGACGGACACGACCGGCACTGTATGGACTTTGTGAGGTAGCCCGATGCACACTGCTTTTTCTTCCCCGTCTTCTGCCCCTGCCGCGCCGCTGATGCCGGTTTCTGATACCGTTCATGAACGCTTTATCCGTCTGCCCGAAGTGATGCATCTGTGCGGCCTGTCCCGCTCGACCATTTACGACCTCATCAGCCGGGAAGCCTTCCCGAAACAAATCTCCCTCGGCGGAAAAAACGTGGCGTGGGCGCAGTCTGAAATTACTGCATGGATGGCGGATCGCATTGCCGAACGCAACCGGGGCTATGACGCATGATGATGGCCGCTCAGCAAAAAGCCCCTTTTTCTGGCTTGCTTCCGTTCGCCGTTTCCAGGTATAGTTTTCCCGCTGTCGCAAAATCGGCAGCCGGGATTTGCAGCCCGTGTAACTTATTGGCGACACAACACGCGCCGAGCGTGTTTTTTTATGTCGTTGCTCAGACACACCTATTTTTCGGGCTGTGGTGCTTACACCGTGGCTCCTGTCAGATAATGGTGGTCCGGGTGGGGCAGCCTTCGGGCTGGCCGGTTTCCAATAAGGCCGGTACTGCAAACCCCATCCGGGCTACCACCCATGAGATTTGCAGCTCTGGTGGTGGCGATAACCGCTACTTATTGGAGGTTGCCACTATGGCCACGACCCTCACCCCGTCACATCCGCAGTTTGTCTTTGTGTTTGCTGCCGTTCGTCGCGCAGACCGTACCCCCCGTATTTGTATGCTTCGCACCGTTGCCGGTGATGAGCACGCCGCGCGCCTTTCTCTTGTTCGCGATTACGTTCTCTCGTTTGCTGGCCGTCTGCCGGTTGCGGAGGTGCGCGCATGAAACACACCACCATTACCGCCCGTGACCTCGAATGTCTGGAGCATATGCGCAATGTCGGCCAGCTCGTCGGCGACCTGATGCAGGTGCAGGACTGCGCCACCGTTCGTCGTGCCCCTGCGCAGCACTTACAGCTCACCTCCGTGATTTACCTTATGACCGCCCAGCTCGACGGCGTGGTCGAACGCTGCAATCAGCAGTGGCTGACCGGGGAGGGTAACGTATGAAAAAGCCATTACCGCCCGTATTACGCGCCGCGCTGTATCGTCGCGCCGTGGCCTGTGCCTGGCTTAACCTGTGCGAACGCCAGCACCGATACCCGCACCTCACCCTCGACGCGCTGGAAAGCGCCATTGCCGCCGAGCTGGAGGGCTTCTACCTGCGCCAGCACGGCGAGGAAAAAGGTCGCCAGATTGCCTGTGCGTTACTGGAGGATTTAATGGAAGCCGGACCACTCAAAGCCTCGCCGTCGCTGTCCTTTCTCGGGCTGGCCGTGATGGATGAGCTTTGCGCCCGTCATATCACCGCACCGGTACTGCACTGAGGGAGAAAACAACGATGAAAATGAACGTAACAGAAACGGTAAAACAGGCGTGCGGCCACTGGCCGCGCATTCTCCCTGCGCTGGGTGTGAAGGTGATTAAAAACCGCCATCAGGCCTGCCCGATTTGTGGCGGTGATGCCTGTAGCGATCGCTTTCGCTTTGATGACCTGGAGGGGCGCGGCACGTGGTACTGCAACCGGTGTGGTTCGGGTGACGGACTCAGGCTTGTCGAAAAGGTGTTCGGTGTAAATCCGTCTGAGGCCGCCCGGAAGGTGAATGCCGTGACCGGCAACCTGCCGCCGGTTGCCCCGGAAGTGATTGCGGCCGCAGAGGCTGCAACCGATGCCGACCGCAAAGCGGCGGCTGCACTGGCCGTCAGGCTCATGGAGAAAACCCGACCGGCCACCGGCAATGCCTACCTCACCCGCAAGGGTTTCCCCGTTCTGGAATGTCTGACGCTCACCGTCATGCATAAAACCGGCGGCGTGACGTTCCGCGCCGGGGATGTGGTTGTCCCGCTGTATGAGGATACCGGCGCACTGGTTAACCTTCAGCTTATCAATGCTGACGGTCTCAAACGCACCCTGAAAGGCGGTCAGGTCAAAGGGGCATGTCATGTCATCGAAGGGAAAAAACAGGCCGGAAAACGCCTGTGGATTGCGGAGGGTTATGCGACCGCGCTCACCGTGCATCATCTGACCGGGGAAACCGTCATGGTGGCGCTGTCCTCCGTGAACCTCCTTTCTCTGGCGAGCCTAGCCCGTCAGAAGTACCCGGCCTGTCAGATTGTCCTCGCCGCCGACCGTGACCTTAACGGCGACGGCCAGAGTAAAGCCGCTGCGGCCGCAGACGCCTGTGAGGGCGTTGTTGCCCTGCCGCCGGTGTTCGGTGACTGGAATGATGCGTTTATACAGTACGGCGAGGAAGCCACGCGCAAAACTATTTATGACGCCATCCGGCCACCGGCGCAAAGCCCGTTCGACACCATGAGCGAGGCGGAATTTACCGCCATGAGCGCCAGCGACAAGGCTTTGCGGGTGCTTGAGCATTACGGTGAAGCGCTGGCGGTGGATGCCAACGGCCAGCTCCTGTCCCGCTATGAAAACGGCATCTGGAAAAATATTCCTGCCGCCACTTTTTCACGGAATGTGGCCGATTTATTCCAGCGCTTACGCGCCCCGTTCTCATCCGGGAAAATTGCCTCGGTGGTGGAGACCCTGAAACTGATTATTCCGCAGCAGGATACACCGGCGCGTCGTCTGATTGGCTTTCGCAACGGGGTACTCGATACCCAAAGCGGCCTGTTCAGCCCGCACCACAAATCGCACTGGCTGCGCACGCTGTGTGACGTGGATTTTACCCCGCCGGTGGAAGGCGAAATACTGGAAACCCACGCGCCGAACTTCTGGCGCTGGCTCGACCGGGCGGCCGGTAAAAATCCACAAAAGCGCGACGTGATTCTGGCCGCGCTGTTTATGGTACTGGCGAACCGTTACGACTGGCAGCTCTTTCTCGAAGTGACCGGTCCCGGCGGGAGTGGCAAAAGTATTCTGGCTGAAATCGCGACCCTGCTCGCCGGAGAGGATAACGCCACGTCAGCCGATATCGACACACTGGAAGACCCGCGCAAGCGTGCCTCCCTGATTGGATTCTCGCTTATTCGTCTGCCTGACCAGGAAAAATGGAGCGGTGACGGCGCAGGGCTTAAGGCCATCACCGGCGGCGATGCGGTCTCGGTTGACCCGAAATATCAGAACCCGTACTCAACACATATTCCGGCGGTGATTCTGGCCGTGAACAATAATCCCATGCGCTTCACCGACCGCAGCGGCGGGGTGTCACGTCGCCGGGTGATTATTCACTTCCCGGAACAGATTGCCCCGGAGGAACGCGACCCGCAGCTCAGGGATAAAATTGCACGCGAGCTGGCCGTCATTGTGCGCCAGCTTATGCAGAAATTCAGCGACCCGATGACCGCCCGCGCACTGCTCCAGTCGCAGCAGAACTCCGACGAGGCACTCAGCATCAAGCGCGATGCTGACCCGACGTTTGATTTTTGCGGCTATCTGGAAATGCTCCCGCAGACCAACGGGATGTTTATGGGGAATGCCAGCATCATCCCGCGTAATTAC
>NZ_JASJUJ010000024.1:0-4202 GCF_047467975.1 Citrobacter sp. C348
TCGTTCCTGCTCACAACGCTGAATGGAAGCCTCAATGTCGCTGAGTTTACCCATGCTGGCCGTGTGTGCATCTTTTGCTTCGTTAAGTGCGGCCAGCGCACCGGCAATGCGTTGTTCCGCGCCTTCATCCTGTTTACTGATAACGGTCTGCATGGCTTTGATAATGAGTTCGGGTTTCATGTTCAGGTTCTCCGTGTGTTCAACCTGAAATGATTCTGACGCCTCCTGCACAACAACACGATTCATTGCCGTTGTCAGAATGCTGGCACAAACAGACCTTAAAAACCGGCTGGCCAGAGAAAGGTCGCAGGAAAACCTTACTCACCGTTTATTTTTTTACTTATAACTATTCACCACTGTTCACCTCAAATAAAAATATAAGTAATACAGTAAGTTAAATGGTGAACAGTTGAGGGTCTGACTGTTCACCGTCTGTTCACCACTGTTCACCCTCCTGTTTTGCTCTGGCTATAGCATTTAGACTTTATTTCGATTAAAAATAAAAAATATATAACTAAAAGCAATAAAAATTGCTGCATTGTAATGCAGTGATTTGCATATGTTTGCCAGCGTTTGCCTTTGTTTGCCAGAGCGAAAAGTCAATGTTTGTTTCCCCGAAAATCTCACATGACCTGAGGAAAAATATAGACATAATAAGGAGCTACCCGAAGCCGGACGGACACGACCGGCACTGTATGGACTTTGTGAGGTAGCCCGATGCACACCGCTTTTTCTTCCCCGTCTTCTGCCCCTGCCGCACCGCTGATGCCGGTTTCTGATACCGTTCACGAGCGCTTTATCCGTCTGCCCGAAGTGATGCATCTGTGCGGCCTGTCCCGCTCGACCATTTACGACCTCATCAGCCGGGAAGCCTTCCCGAAACAAATCTCCCTCGGCGGAAAAAATGTGGCGTGGGCGCAGTCTGAAATCACTGCATGGATGGCGGATCGCATTGCCGAACGTAACCGGGGCTATGACGCATGATGATGATCGTTCAGCAAACAGCCCCTTTTTCTGGCTTGCTTCTTTTCGCCGTTTCCAGGTATAGTTTTCCCGCTGTCGCAAAATCGGCAGCCGGAATTGGCGTTCCGAATAACTTCAAGGCGACACGACACGCGCCATGCGTGTTTTTTTATGTCGTTGCTCAGGCACACCCATTTTCAGGGCTGTGGTGTTTATTCGTGCACCCGAGCCCTTTTCTGATAATGGTAGTCCGGGCGGGGCAGCCTTCGGGCTGGCCGGTTTCCTTGAAGGCCGGTTACGCCAACCCCGTTCGGGCTGCCACCAGTGAAATTGGCGTTTCCGGTGGTAGTTTTTCAAACTACTTCAAGGAGGCTGCCATCATGGCTACTACCCTCACCCCGTCACACCCGCAGTTTGTCTTTGTGTTTGCCGCCGTTCGTCGCGCAGACCGTAAACCCCGTATCTGTATGCTCCGCACCGTTGCCGGTGATGAGCACGCCGCACGTCTTTCTCTCGTTCGCGATTACGTTCTCTCGTTCGCTGGCCGTCTGCCGGTTGCGGAGGTGCGCGCATGAGACACACCACCATTACCGCCCGTGACCTCGAATGTCTGGAGCATATGCGCAACGTCGGCCAGCTCGTCGGCGACCTGATGCAGGTGCAGGACTGCGCCACCGTTCGTCGTGACCCGGCGCAGCAGTTACAGCTCACCTCCGTGATTTACCTCATGACCGCCCAGCTCGACGGCGTGGTCGAACGCTGCAATCAGCAGTGGCTTACCGGGGAGGGTAACGTATGAAAAAGCCATTACCGCCCGTATTACGCGCCGCGCTGTATCGTCGCGCAGTGGCCTGTGCATGGCTGACCCTGTGCGAACGCCAGCACCGCTACCCGCACCTCACCCTCGACGCGCTGGAAAGCGCCATTGCCGCCGAGCTGGAGGGCTTCTACCTGCGCCAGCACGGCGAGGAAAAAGGCCGTCAGATTGCCTGTGCACTGCTGGAAGATTTAATGGAAGCCGGACCACTGAAAGCCGCCCCGTCGCTGTCCTTTCTCGGGCTGGCCGTGATGGATGAGCTTTGCGCCCGTCATATCACCGCACCGGTACTGCACTGAGGGAGAAAATAACCATGAAAATGAACGTAACAGAAACCGTAAAACAGGCGTGCGGCCACTGGCCGCGCATTCTCCCTGCGCTGGGTGTGAAGGTGATTAAAAACCGCCATCAGTCCTGCCCGGTGTGCGGTGGCTCTGACCGTTTCCGCTTTGACGATAAAGAGGGGCGCGGCACGTGGTTCTGTAACCAGTGCGGCGCGGGTGACGGGCTTAAGCTGGTAGAGAAAGTGTTTGGCGTGACTCCCTCAGAGGCCGCCGGGAAGGTGAATGCCGTGACCGGCAATCTGTCGCCGGTTGCCCCGGAATTGATTGCGGCCGCAGAGGCCGAAACTGTGGCCGACCGCAAAGCGGCGGCTGCGCTGGCCGTCAGGCTCATGGAGAAAACCCGACCAGCCACCGGCAATGCCTACCTCACCTGCAAGGGTTTCCCCGCTCTGGAATGTCTGACGCTCACCGCCATGCATAAAACCGGCGGCGTGACGTTCCGCGCCGGTGATGTGGTGGTGCCGCTGCATGACGATACCGGCGCACTGGTTAACCTTCAGCTTATCAATGCTGATGGTCTCAAACGCACCCTGAAAGGCGGAGCGGTAAAAGGGGCATGTCATATCATCGAAGGACAGAAACAGGCCGGAAAACGCCTGTGGATTGCGGAGGGTTATGCGACCGCGCTCACCGTGCATCACCTGACCAGGGAAACCGTCATGGTGGCGCTGTCCTCCGTGAACCTCCTTTCTCTGGCAAGCCTTGCCCGTCAGAAATATCCGGCCTGTCAGATTGTGCTGGCCGCTGACCGTGACCTGAACGGCGACGGCCAGAGCAAAGCCGCTGCGGCCGCAGATGCCTGTGAGGGCATTGTTGCCCTGCCGCCGGTGTTCGGTGACTGGAATGATGCGTTTATGCAGAAAGGTGAAGAGGCCACGCGCAAGACTATTTATGACGCCATCCGGCCACCGGCGCAAAGCCCGTTTGATACCATGAGCGAGGCGGAATTTACCGCCATGAGCGCCAGCGACAAGGCTCTGCGGGTGCATGAGCACTACGGCGAAGCGCTGGCGGTGGATGCGAACGGCCAGCTCCTGTCCCGCTATGAAAACGGCATCTGGAAAAATATCCCTGCCGCCACTTTTTCACGGAATGTGGCTGATTTATTCCAGCGCTTACGCGCCCCGTTCTCGTCCGGGAAAATTGCCTCGGTGGTGGAGACCCTGAAATTGATTATTCCGCAGCAGGATACACCGGCGCGCCGTCTGATTGGCTTTCGCAACGGGGTACTCGATACTCAAAGCGGCGTATTCAGCCCGCACCACAAATCGCACTGGCTGCGCACGTTGTGCGATGTGGATTTCACCCCGCCGGTGGAAGGGGAAACGCTGGAGACGCACGCGCCGAACTTCTGGCGCTGGCTCGACCGTGCAGCCGGTAAAAATCCACAAAAACGCGACGTGATTCTGGCCGCGCTGTTTATGGTGCTGGCGAACCGTTACGACTGGCAGCTCTTTCTCGAAGTGACCGGTCCCGGCGGGAGTGGCAAAAGTATTCTGGCTGAAATCGCGACCCTGCTCGCCGGGGAGGATAACGCCACGTCAGCCGATATCGACACACTGGAAGACCCGCGCAAGCGTGCCTCCCTGATTGGCTTCTCGCTTATTCGTCTGCCTGACCAGGAAAAATGGAGCGGTGACGGCGCAGGACTCAAGGCCATTACCGGCGGCGATGCGGTCTCGGTTGACCCGAAATATCAGAACCCGTACTCAACACATATTCCGGCGGTGATTCTGGCCGTGAACAATAACCCGATGCGCTTCACCGACCGCAGCGGCGGCGTCTCCCGTCGCCGGGTGATTATTCATTTCCCGGAGCAGATTGCCCCGGAGGAACGCGACCCGCAGCTCAGGGATAAAATCGCCCGCGAGCTGGCCGTCATTGTGCGCCAGCTTATGCAGAAATTCAGCGACCCGATGACTGCACGCGCACTGCTCCAGTCGCAGCAGAATTCCGACGAGGCGCTCAACATCAAGCGCGATGCTGACCCGACGTTTGATTTTTGCGGCTATCTGGAAATGCTCCCGCAGACCAACGGGATGTTTATGGGGAATGCCAGCATCATCCCGCGTAATTAT
>NZ_JASJUJ010000026.1:0-1525 GCF_047467975.1 Citrobacter sp. C348
TTTGATGCCTGGCAGTTCCCTACTCTCGCATGGGGAGACCCCACACTACCATCGGCGCTACGGCGTTTCACTTCTGAGTTCGGCATGGGGTCAGGTGGGACCACCGCGCTACAGCCGCCAGGCAAATTCTGTTTATCAGACCGCTTTTGCGTTCTGATTTTATCTGTATCAAGCTGAATTTGATGTCTCTTTCGCCAAAACATCTTTGGCGTTGTAAGGTTAAGCCTCACGGTTCATTAGTATCGGTTAGCTCAATGTATCGCTACACTTACACACCCGACCTATCAACGTCGTAGTCTTCAACGTTCCTTCAGGACTCTCAAGGAGTCAGGGAGAACTCATCTCGGGGCAAGTTTCGTGCTTAGATGCTTTCAGCACTTATCTCTTCCGCATTTAGCTACCGGGCAATGCCATTGGCATGACAACCCGAACACCAGTGATGCGTCCACTCCGGTCCTCTCGTACTAGGAGCAGCCCCCCTCAATTCTCCAGCGCCCACGGCAGATAGGGACCGAACTGTCTCACGACGTTCTAAACCCAGCTCGCGTACCACTTTAAATGGCGAACAGCCATACCCTTGGGACCTACTTCAGCCCCAGGATGTGATGAGCCGACATCGAGGTGCCAAACACCGCCGTCGATATGAACTCTTGGGCGGTATCAGCCTGTTATCCCCGGAGTACCTTTTATCCGTTGAGCGATGGCCCTTCCATTCAGAACCACCGGATCACTAAGACCTGCTTTCGCACCTGCTCGAGCCGTCACTCTCGCAGTCAAGCTAGCTTATGCCTTTGCACTAACCTCCTGATGTCCGACCAGGATTAGCTAACCTTCGTGCTCCTCCGTTACTCTTTAGGAGGAGACCGCCCCAGTCAAACTACCCACCAGACACTGTCCGCAACCCGGATCACGGGTCTACGTTAGAACACCAGCCATTAAAGGGTGGTATTTCAAGGTTGGCTCCATGCAGACTGGCGTCCACACTTCAAAGCCTCCCACCTATCCTACACATCAAGGACCAGTGTTCAGTGTCAAGCTATAGTAAAGGTTCACGGGGTCTTTCCGTCTTGCCGCGGGTACACTGCATCTTCACAGCGAGTTCAATTTCACTGAGTCTCGGGTGGAGACAGCCTGGCCATCATTACGCCATTCGTGCAGGTCGGAACTTACCCGACAAGGAATTTCGCTACCTTAGGACCGTTATAGTTACGGCCGCCGTTTACCGGGGCTTCGATCAAGAGCTTCTCCTTACGGATAACCCCATCAATTAACCTTCCGGCACCGGGCAGGCGTCACACCGTATACGTCCACTTTCGTGTTTGCACAGTGCTGTGTTTTTAATAAACAGTTGCAGCCAGCTGGTATCTTCGACTGATTTCAGCTCCACGAGCAAGTCGCTTCACCTACCATCAGCGTGCCTTCTCCCGAAGTTACGGCACCATTTTGCCTAGTTCCTTCACCCGAGTTCTCTCAAGCGCCTTGGTATTCTCTACCTGACCACCTGTGTCGGTTTGGGGTACGATTT
>NZ_JASJUJ010000027.1:0-1465 GCF_047467975.1 Citrobacter sp. C348
CGGCTGGGATGATGGGCGGGGGGTTAATGCTGGCAGGGCATTGCTATCAACTGAAGCTGATATGAACCAGTCTCACAGGCATTTGTTTGAATCAAGTATGGATGGCGGAACGACATGGGGGAATGCAAATCCGTACATTGATTTTAATTCAGGAAATTCAGTGTCACATACCCCAAATAATATATTCGTACAGGTATTGAGAGCGCAAATTAGTGGGGCTGGTTCAGGCTGGGAAGGAATTAACAATACCGGCGTTCGAAATCAGACCAGTGGTGGGAACGAATCTCGCCCACGTAATGTGGCTTTCAACTACATTGTTCGTGCAGCTTAAATGAAAAGCCGTCTGAATGACGGCTTAATCATCTTTATCAAATTGTGGGCGGTTCAGGTAGTATCGCAGTTAGGAAATCTGAGGGCTTGATGGCATTCAGAGCATCAATATAATCAAGCCATAGATTAAACTTGCTGGTTTCTGCTTCGCTCATTCGATTGAGTTGTAGCTTTGAAGGCCAGTTATTTTTATTAATGACCACATTAGCCTCATCAATCAGAGTCTGAATTTTCATTTCAAATGCCTGAACGTCAGCAGCTCTTTTTGCATCGATATCCGTTATCCACTCAGTACCATTCCAGACATCAAATTTAGTTTCTGGCGCGATTGTGGTGGTATCTTCAGGAAGCTGTCCTAAATACCGAACAGTGATTTTTTCCCCTGTATCAGTTTTATAAACTTCTGCATCACGGTGGTCTTCAACATACTCCCAGCCGTTCAGACCTTCATTACGACAAATAGCAAAGCCGGTCTTGAATTTGCCGGGTTTATCAGTACAGGAATGGGCAGGTATACCCACTCCTTCTGCAAGATATTCAATGGTTGATAACAGGTACTCACGGGTGTTGGCATCATAGTTATAAACGGTGATTTCACCTGCCGATGATGCGATCCCATATGTATTCAAAATTGCTTTACTCATTCTTTCATCCTTCGTGCTGGGGCAGGATTCTACTATACTGGTCGTCCTCAGTTATTCTTGATATTGATGTTGTTACATAGCCCGCACAACGTAATTAAATGACAGGTTGCGTGGGCGAGTTTCTATACCAAAATTACCTGATGCAACACGACGTGTCCCAATAGCTCTCGCTGCGGAAGGAACGTTTTTACACAGCCCTTACTATGTAGTTAAATGCGATATTTCTCGGGCGGGCAATGACTGCCGTATCTGCCCCTAGTGAACGGCGTTGCATGACATCCATCGTCATATTCACAAAAATATGAGATACCGAATCAATAGTATTGTTGAGCCTGTCCCCGCGCATATCCGCATAATTACTTGCTGAATTCACACCCGGAACCCCAACAAGTCCGGCATCAGAGCGTATAGGGTCATAGCCGACAAGAGTCCCATCCTGCGCCGTAAGTATTGCCCTCCCGGAATCAATATTGCGACCATCATCCCAGCCA
>NZ_JASJUJ010000028.1:0-1349 GCF_047467975.1 Citrobacter sp. C348
ACCCTCTGGACCGGGGACACCCATATCGACGGCGGTGAACTGGTGCTGGATGGCAGCAACGGCGGCGCGCAGCTGGTCAGCAACGTCATCGGTCAGGATAACACCGCGTTATCCCTGCGTAACGGTGCCACCCTGACCGGCTGGATTGACCCGACGGACGTCAGCATTGACACCACCAGCAGCTGGAATATGACTGCGGACTCGCTGGTCGATGAAGTTAACCTTGCCGGGATCATTAATTTCGCGGCCCCGTCCTCGCTGCCGATGAACGCCGGACGGACCCTGACGGCGGCCAGCTGGCACGGGCAGGATGGTACGGTGGTGCTGAATACCGTGCTGGGTGACGACACCTCGACGACCGACAAGATTGTGGTCAATGGCGATACCAGCGGCAACACCTTTATGAAGGTGAACAATGCCGGCGGCGGTGGCGCGCAGACGGTGGAAGGTATCCGTGTGGTGGAGGTTCATGGGGCATCGGATGGCACCTTTACCAAATCCGGGCGCATCGTGGCCGGGGCGTATGACTACAGCCTGGTGAAAAAAGGCACGGACTGGTTCCTGACCAGCCTGTATGTTCCGCCGCCGGTGGGGCCGGAAACGCCCGCAGTTCCTGTTACACCACGCACACCTGATGAACCGGGTATCCGGGTGGTGCGCCCGGAGTCGGCCAGCTATACCGCCAACCTGGCGGCGGCCAACACGATGTTCATCACCCGGCTGCATGACCGTCTGGGTGAACCGCAGTACACCGATGCGCTGACCGGTGAGAAGAAGGTTACCAGTATGTGGCTGCGCCAGGTGGGCGGGCATAATCGCTGGAAGGACAGCAGCGGGCAGATGAGCACACAGAGCAACCGTTATGTTATCCAGCTGGGCGGCGATATTGCACAGTGGAGCACGGATGGCCTGCAGCGCCTACACCTGGGAGTGATGGCCGGTTACGGCAATGATGACAGCAACAGCCGCTCACATGTGACCGGTTACCGTGCAGATGGCTCGGTGAGCGGTTACAGTGCGGGACTTTACGCGACCTGGTACCAGAATGATGAAACCCGACAGGGACTGTATCTGGACAGCTGGGCGCAGTATGGCTGGTTTAACAATGACGTGAAGGGTCAGAATATTCAGGGTGAATCGTATGACTCAAGTGGTATCACCGCCTCACTGGAAGCCGGGTACACGCACAAGCTCGGCGAGTTTGCCGGCAGTAAGGGCTCGCTGAACGAGTGGTATATCCAGCCGCAGGCGCAGGCTGTCTGGATGGGGGTGAGGGCGGACGACCACCGGGAAAGCAACGGTACGCGGGTCAGTGCGGAAGGTGAAGGTAATCTTCAGACGCGTCTGGG
>NZ_JASJUJ010000029.1:0-1309 GCF_047467975.1 Citrobacter sp. C348
CCGCCTACATGCTTAAACCGGGACAACCGTCGCCCGGCTAACATAGCCTTCTCCGTCCCCCCTTCGCAGTAACACCAAGTACAGGAATATTAACCTGTTTCCCATCGACTACGCCTTTCGGCCTCGCCTTAGGGGTCGACTCACCCTGCCCCGATTAACGTTGGACAGGAACCCTTGGTCTTCCGGCGTGCGGGTTTTTCACCCGCATTATCGTTACTTATGTCAGCATTCGCACTTCTGATACCTCCAGCAACCCTCACAGGCCACCTTCAACGGCTTACAGAACGCTCCCCTACCCAACAACACATAGTGTCGCTGCCGCAGCTTCGGTGCACAGTTTAGCCCCGTTACATCTTCCGCGCAGGCCGACTCGACCAGTGAGCTATTACGCTTTCTTTAAATGATGGCTGCTTCTAAGCCAACATCCTGGCTGTCTGTGCCTTCCCACATCGTTTCCCACTTAACTGTGACTTTGGGACCTTAGCTGGCGGTCTGGGTTGTTTCCCTCTTCACGACGGACGTTAGCACCCGCCGTGTGTCTCCCGTGATAACATTCTTCGGTATTCGTAGTTTGCATCGGGTTGGTAAGTCGGGATGACCCCCTAGCCGAAACAGTGCTCTACCCCCGAAGATGAGTTCACGAGGCGCTACCTAAATAGCTTTCGGGGAGAACCAGCTATCTCCCGGTTTGATTGGCCTTTCACCCCCAGCCACAAGTCATCCGCTAATTTTTCAACATTAGTCGGTTCGGTCCTCCAGTTAGTGTTACCCAACCTTCAACCTGCCCATGGCTAGATCACCGGGTTTCGGGTCTATACCCTGCAACTTAACGCCCAGTTAAGACTCGGTTTCCCTTCGGCTCCCCTATACGGTTAACCTTGCTACAGAATATAAGTCGCTGACCCATTATACAAAAGGTACGCAGTCACCCTGATAAATCAAGGCTCCCACTGCTTGTACGTACACGGTTTCAGGTTCTTTTTCACTCCCCTCGCCGGGGTTCTTTTCGCCTTTCCCTCACGGTACTGGTTCACTATCGGTCAGTCAGGAGTATTTAGCCTTGGAGGATGGTCCCCCCATATTCAGACAGGATACCACGTGTCCCGCCCTACTCTTCGAGTTCACAACACATGCGATTTTGTGTACGGGACTATCACCCTGTACCGTCGGACTTTCCAGACCGTTCCACTACCACACATGCTGATTCAGACTCTGGGCTGCTCCCCGTTCGCTCGCCGCTACTGGGGGAATCTCGGTTGATTTCTTTTCCTCGGGGTACTTAGATGTTTCAGTTCCCCCGGTTCGCTTC
>NZ_JASJUJ010000030.1:0-1256 GCF_047467975.1 Citrobacter sp. C348
TGTAGTGGCATAGTGAATTTGGCCACCTGAATAGAGGTGATATCATCACCTCATAGTCAAAACAGGTGACATTATGACCGGACGTAACAGACGCAATTTTAGCCCCGAGTTTCGCCTCGAGGCTGCCCAGCTTGTACTCGATCAGCATTACACCGTTGCCGCCGCTGCCACTGCGATGAATGTCGGCAAATCTACGATGGATAAATGGGTTCGACAACTGAAAGAAGAGCGAGCGGGAAAATCACCCATAGCTTCACCCATGACACCTGAGCAGATTGAGATACGTGAGTTGAAGAAAAGACTTCAACGCGTTGAAATGGAACGGGATATATTAAAAAAGGCTACCGCGCTCTTGATGTCAGACTCCCTGAACAATTCTCATTAGTTGAGAAACTCAGGGCGCGGTTTCCTGTTGCCGTTGTGTGCAACGTGTTTGGGGTTCATCGCAGCAGTTATAAATACTGGCGGCAGCCCAGGAAGCCTGACGCCACGAGAGTGGCATTACTGAGCCTTGTGCGTGAAGTTTATCGCGAAAGTAACGGTTCAGCAGGAGCGCGAAGCATTGCCGCAATGGTCACCACCAAAGGTATAAAACTGAGCCGCTGGCGGGCAACAAAGCTGATGAAAGCGCTCAATATTATCAGCTGTCAGCAACCTGGCCATCGTTATAAGAAGGCGTCTAAGGAACACATTGAGATCCCTAATTATCTGGATCGCCAGTTTGCTGTTACCGAGCCTAATCAGGCCTGGTGTGGTGATGTGACTTATATCTGGACGGGAAAACGCTGGGCTTATCTGGCTGTTGTACTCGATTTGTTTTCCCGTAAACCGGTTGGCTGGGCGATGTCATTTTTCCCTGATTCCGCACTGACAGGTAAAGCCCTGTCGATGGCCTGGGAAGCACGGGGAAAACCGGCTAATTTACTGTATCACTCGGATCAAGGCAGTCACTATACCAGCAGGAATTTCAGACAGTTACTGTGGAGATATCAGATAAAGCAAAGCCTGAGTCGCCGGGGAAATTGCTGGGATAACAGCCCAATGGAACGGTTCTTCAGAAGCCTGAAAACAGAGTGGGTACCGGATAATGGCTACGCGAATTTTAGCCAAGCCAGCACGGCAATAACGAATTACATCACAGGATATTACAGCCAGCTCAGACCTCATCAATATAATGGTGGTTTGACGCCGAATGAATCAGAACGATTGTTCTGGAAAAACTCTAAAGCTGTGGCCAGTTTTTGTTGACCACTACA
>NZ_JASJUJ010000031.1:0-821 GCF_047467975.1 Citrobacter sp. C348
GTCACGTCAGTAGTACGGAAGTAGAACTGCGGACGGTAGCCTTTGAAGAACGGAGTATGACGGCCGCCTTCGTCTTTGGACAGGATATAAACTTCAGATTCGAACTTGGTGTGCGGCTTGATAGAGCCCGGCTTAGCCAGTACCTGACCACGTTCGATTTCTTCACGTTTGATACCACGCAGCAGAACACCAACGTTCTCACCAGCACGACCTTCGTCCAGCAGTTTGCGGAACATTTCAACGCCAGTACAGGTAGACTTAGCAGTCTCTTTGATACCAACGATTTCAACTTCTTCGCCAACTTTAACGATACCGCGCTCTACACGACCGGTAACAACGGTACCACGGCCGGAGATGGAGAATACGTCTTCGATAGGCAGCAGGAACGGCTTGTCAATCGCACGCTCTGGTTCCGGGATGTAAGAATCCAGGTAGCCAGCCAGTTCGATGATTTTCGCTTCCCACTCTGCTTCGCCTTCCAGCGCTTTCAGAGCAGAACCACGAACGATCGGCGTGTCGTCGCCCGGGAAATCGTACTGAGACAGAAGTTCACGAACTTCCATTTCTACCAGTTCCAGCAGCTCTTCGTCATCAACCATGTCGCATTTGTTCAGGAACACGATGATGTACGGAACGCCAACCTGACGACCCAGCAGGATGTGCTCACGAGTCTGCGGCATCGGGCCGTCAGTCGCAGCAACAACCAGGATCGCGCCGTCCATCTGCGCAGCACCGGTGATCATGTTTTTAACATAGTCGGCGTGGCCCGGGCAGTCTACGTGTGCGTAGTGGCGAGACGGGGTGTCATATTCAACGTGAGA
>NZ_JASJUJ010000032.1:0-673 GCF_047467975.1 Citrobacter sp. C348
ATTAATGTAACGGAATGAATAATATGGTTAAAAAAACAGGGAATAAAGTAAAGCGTCGTACATCACTGTCCGCCTCTGAGAATGAAAAAAAGAAACAGCATACAGAAAACGTTGAAACGCAACGCCCCAAAAATCCTTTTTATCGCCGTTCCGTACTGATCCCGCAGGCGGAAAGATGGCAGGAGGATCTGCCGGTTCAGTGGCTGGAGCAGGATGTTGAGCCCAATGCCGTCTGGCTGAATGAAAAGAATGATATCTGGCTGGAAATCCCCCGTTATGAGAATCAGATCTCATGGGGTTGGGGTAATATTTTTTCCTTTATTTCTGTTCTTTTTATGATTTATTTTTTGCTAGTACCATTTATATTCTATGGTATGGACGGTGCTACTCTCGTGGCGATTATAGCATTTCTTTTTTTTCTCTCTCTATTTAAGCTTATGGTCAGAATGACCTATCATTCTCCTCGCGGTACGCCCGTACGTCTAAACCGTAAGCGGCAGAAAGTCTATATTTACGAACATCACCGCAGCAGCTGGAATCCGTGGATAGACTGGCCGGTGGAGGTCCGGGTGTTTAACTGGGATGAAGTGCGTGGAGAAATCACCTATGAAGCCGGGCGTTCTCACCAGGGTTACCAGCTGCACGGCGCGGTGTGCCAGCCGGGAACCAACCA
>NZ_JASJUJ010000033.1:0-441 GCF_047467975.1 Citrobacter sp. C348
CTTAATGTAAAAGGATAAATGAATATTATGGCTAAAAAGCCAGGCAATAAAGTAAAACGCCGCGTATCACTGACCGCCTCTGAGAATAAAAAAAAGGAACAGCATACAGCAAACGTTGAAACGCAACGCCCCAAAAACCCTTTTTATCGCCGTTCCGTACTGATCCCGCAGGCGAAAAGATGGCAGGAGGATCTGCCGGTTCAGTGGCTGGAGCAGGATGTTGAAGCTAATGCTATCTGGCTGAATGAAAAGAATGATATCTGGCTGGAAATCCCCCGTTATGAGAATCAGATCTCATGGGGCGGCGGCGATATTTTTGCTTTTTTTTCAGTGCCATTTATACTTTTTTTTCTAATTTGCCCTTTTATTTCCGGGATGGATATAATCACTTTTTTAATATCATTTATTGGATTTGTTTTTTTTCTCTCTTTTTTTAAAATT
>NZ_JASJUJ010000034.1:0-394 GCF_047467975.1 Citrobacter sp. C348
AATTCAGCCCTCTGCCTGTTCGTGGTCTTTTGCGGCCAGTTCAGCGGCAAGCTTCATCCGTCTGGCTGGGCTTCTTAACAGCGCCATATCAACCCCGGTTATTACCGGGCGATTCATGCCGGTTACGGACAGGACCGGCTCCTGCTCCATATCAAAATGATACAGGGCTGACTGCAGATTCAGGGCATCACCCAGCTCACGGGTCACGGTCGCACGCGGCGAGGTTTCTCCGCTCATTTCCAGCGACCGTATACGCAACAGAAAGGCACGTAACAGTGCGGGGCTGATACCGGCCAGCGCCTTCTTCCACTCGCTGTTGGCGTAAGTGGTGAACGCTTTTTCATGGGCGCTGATATAAGCAGTACCGGAGGAGCATGCTCCAAGCATGGCGTGG
>NZ_JASJUJ010000035.1:0-394 GCF_047467975.1 Citrobacter sp. C348
TCTCGCCATGCTTGGCGCATGCTCCTCCGGTACGGCTTACATCAGCGCCCATGAAAAAGCGTTCACTACCTACGCCAACAGCGAGTGGAAGAAGGCGCTGACCGGTATCAGCCCCGCACTGTTACGTGCCTTTCTGTTGCGTATACGGTCGCTGGAAATGAGCGGAGAAACCTCGCCGCGTGCGACCGTGACCCGCGAGCTGGGTGATGCCCTGAATCTGCAGTCAGCCCTGTATCATTTCGATATGGAGCAGGAGCCGGTCCTGTCCGTAACGGGCATGAATCGCCCGGTCATAACCGGGGTTGATATGGCGCTGTTAAGAAGCCCGGCCAGACGGATGAAGCTTGCCGCTGAACTGACCGCAAAAGACCACGAACAGGCAGAGGGCTGAATC
>NZ_JASJUJ010000036.1:0-372 GCF_047467975.1 Citrobacter sp. C348
ACAACACCAGCGCTATTGCCGATAACGCCTCGGACATCGCAGACCTTGACACCCGTACCACGGCCAACACCACAGATATCGCCGCTAACACCAGTTCTATTAACGATTTGAGCAATCACGTAGACGATGTTGCAACTGGTTTATCTCAGGATATCGCAAACAGCACAGCTGACAGTAAATCATATACTGATGCAGCGACACAAACAGCAATCGATACAGCTAACAGTTATACTGATACCGCTAAGCAGGACGCTATTGACACTGCCAACAGCTATACTGATACCGCTAAGCAGGACGCTATTGACACTGCCAACAGCTATACTGATACCGCTAAGCAGGACGCTATTGACACCGCCAACAGCTATACTGATA
>NZ_JASJUJ010000037.1:0-366 GCF_047467975.1 Citrobacter sp. C348
ACTTCGCAGTGAACCTTTTCAGGTACACTCTGAAGTTTTCTTGTGTTTCTGCAGTAAAGGATGGTGGAGCTATGCGGGATCGAACCGCAGACCTCCTGCGTGCAAGGCAGGCGCTCTCCCAGCTGAGCTATAACCCCATCGTAATACTTCATCTCTGTACCGATAATTTGTCCTGAGACAAGGCGTGGAATGACGAAGCATACTGAAGTATGCGAGTCGTTTCACAACACAGTATCAGGGCAAATTTGGTAGGCCTGAGTGGACTTGAACCACCGACCTCACCCTTATCAGGGGTGCGCTCTAACCACCTGAGCTACAAGCCTGCAGAGATTTTTACTGCTAATTTTTCATCAGACAATCTGTGTG
>NZ_JASJUJ010000038.1:0-338 GCF_047467975.1 Citrobacter sp. C348
TAGAAACAAAAGGCTCAGTCGAAAGACTGGGCCTTTTGTTTTATCTGTTGTCTGTCGGTGAGTGCTCTCCTGAGTAGGACAAATCCGCCGGGAGCGGATTTGAACGTTGCGAAGCAACGGCCCGCAGGGTGGCGGGCAGGACGCCCGCCATAAACTGCCAGGCATCAAACAAGTGAAGAAGCCCATCCTGACGGATGGGCTTTTTTGCGTCTGTGCAAAGTGAAAACTGCCGGATGCGGCGTGCCGCCTTATCCGGCCTACAAAAGCCCACACTATTCGCAACCGGATGGCGGTGTAAACACCTTATCCGGCCTGCCGGTATCATCCTGCCCGTGAAC